>DATELK010000001.1:0-7835 GCA_035276685.1 Pyrinomonadaceae bacterium
GGTAGAGCGGCTGTGGGCTTGGTTGCAGAACTTCCGTCGAGTGGCAACGCGTTTTGATTATCATGTCGAGAACTTTCTCGGCTTCGTTCACCTCGGCTGCATCAAGATTCTGCTGAGGTGCTATTTATGAGACTGCTTCTAGAACAGTTAGAACAGTCCCCTAAGCCGAAACCATGTCCCGTTTCATGTGCGACTGTTTGCGCCACGGCGCATTCATCCGTAACGCTGCGATTTACCCAGATTTCCTGACCAACTACCTCTCCGTTCAAGACATCCACTCCATTAGAACTGGCCTTACCAACAAGGTCTGGGCGTGGATTGCTAAAATTATTTACTTGTGCCCGATAAGTACCGGCTGGCAAGGATGCAGTCGAAGGGTTAGCAAGTGTCGTGAACGTAAACGTCACGCCTGAGCCATTGCCAAGAGCGCTTCCTGCTGTCTGCCAATTATTATAAGAACTCTTTATGGCGGCTATTTTTTCCGGGCTGAAAGAAGGGTCTATGTTAACTATTACCTTTGCACCTTTCGGCCATGTCACTCCGCTCGTATCCTTATCTACGCCAGTGTTCTCACATGGAACTGAATTCATTGGAGGGCAATTTGGAGGCGGAGTACCCTGTGCAGAGACATAAACAACGAGCGAAGTTAGAATTATAGTTGAAAGACATACTACAAAAAATATGACTAAGCTTCTTCGTAATTTAGAGAAATTTACCTGCATCCGCTCTATTTATCTCCTCTTAATGAATTTTGCGTTGTGCGACCAATTGCGTCTCGCACAACGGTCAAGAAAGTGGATGCAGTAAATCCTAAGTAGTCGTCAAATTGTAACCTTTTGCCTCCCGAGCTTTTGCCATCTAAAGGAACAATTCGCTCATCACGAAATTCATATCCTGTTATGATAGAAAAATCTCGACTTTCATCAATGCGCTTCAGGAACAGCATATATTGCCGGCCAATGCGGGGCATACTTTGACCACCAGTTTTATATTTTTGGATTTGCCCTGAAGGGAATCTTACTGCCCCACCCCCACGTTGAGCAGTAATTATGCTTCCAGCGTAGAAAGACGCGCCATCGTCGTTTTTAAGCACTTCTCCAACGCGAAGAATGAATTCCGAGTAAACGCCAGTTTTATCGTTTGAAAGATAAGCCCGAGCTGCTGTAACTTCACCTATTACAACAATGTCACTCTGTTCTACTGGTATTGCTGGTAAGCCTGTTGCCCAATGACTTGACAATACCCTTGTAAACTTACCTCGTTCTTCCTTAATAGGATATGAACTTAATTTGTCATAGCGCTTATTTTTGGCTGTTCTCTTAGTCGCTTCTCCAGCGTCTGGTGGTTCTGGCGCAGAGTAATCTGCAATTGGCATTTCATCTTTATTGTCTTGTATAGAGGTTGATTTGCTAAACCTGCCAGAATTTAATGCGACTACTGAAGTAACTACAGTTATTATCAGTACTATAGTTAATAGCCACATACCTTTTCTATATAGCTTCATAAGAACTCTCCTGCTGTTGGCTGTGAGTTGAGATGCTTATAGTAGATAGAAATTAGCCCTACCTGATTATCGTACAAAGTCATCTCAGTACTTGATAAAAGTGAGGCTGATGGAAGGAGACGCTTACATCAACGTCCGAATCAACGAGTCGTTAATCCTGCTAATAGGCGGCAAGAGCTGTCAACAAAAGTCTGTTAGGTAAAATCAGACCATTAAAATTTTAAGCACTAAAGAGTATTGCTAATCTTTTAATTTAACTGGATTGGACGATTTCCGCTCCGGCCGAGCGCATCTCTTCTATGGCTCTCTGGTCGTCGCCGGGCTTGAGGTTGACTGCGCGCATGGCGTCCGCGACGGCCTTGACGCGAAAGCCTTCGCGCAGGGCGTCCAGCGCCGTCTGCTTCACGCAGTAATCCGTGGCGAGCCCTCCGACCCAGACCTCTTCCACGTTCTGACGACGCAGTTGCTCCGCCAAATCCGTGCCGTCAAAGGCGGAGTAGCTGTCTTCGTCGCCCGTGCCCTTGGAGATGATTATGATGCGCGGGTCGTCAATCAGCTCTCTGTGAAACTCCGCGCCCGAGGTCTCCTGAACGCAGTGAACGGGCCACGTGCCGCCGTAGTCGGCGAAGTGTTTAGTCGTGGCCGGATGCCAGTCGCGGCTTTTCACCACCACGTCGCCGCCAGATAAAAAGCGGCGCGCAAGGCTGTTGAGAGGCGCGACTACCTGGTCGCCTCCTTCAACGCCGAGCGCGCCGCCCGGACAAAAATCGTTCTGCACGTCAACGATGATAAGGGCTCGCTTCTTAGTCATGCCCTTATCTTAACGCCTGCCAGCTTAAAAGAGCTAACGGCGCTAATGACTCTCAGGCTAGCTCTTTTCACCGGCGGACTGCTGCCCGGTCGCACCGCCAGCTTCGGGTTTATGCTTTCGCTGCCGCACCCACTCTTCTATGCTCTCGCGTATGTACTCGCCGAGGTCTTCTATCTCACGCGCGCTCTTCTGCCAGAACTCCTTGAAGCTCTCGCGGTCGAACTGGAACGCGTAAGCCCTCGGGCCGCCGGGGCCGCGCGTGCCTACTTCGTCCTCGTAGTAGGCTGCGAGCTGTCGGCAGGCCATGGCCGCCACCATGAGAGAGCTTCCCACGGGCAGAGGCTCGAAGACCGTTCCGGCCGGTGGGTCTATCTCTTTGAGTCGCGCGAGCACGCGGTTGTACTGCTCGGCGCAGTAGCGCGCGGCGTCTTCCTTGCCGCCAGTCCACTCCGAATGAAGCGCCATGCGCGACGTGCGTCTAAGCACGTTGACCAGCTTTGCTATCTCTTTTTCTCTCTCCATAATCCCCCTTTTAGCAGTGCCTCCCGTGCATCGGCGACCAGGCGAAGGCTACGCGCGGGCGGCAATGCCTGCGTCTGCCGTGACCACGAGCGCCCTCAGGCATCTCGTCCTCGAAGTAGGCCGCGAGGTCGTGCGCGGCCATGCGCGTCACGTGCGGCGAGGCGTCCGTATCAAGCTCGCTGAAGAGCGAGACGATTGCCGGTTCAAGCTCCTTGAGTCGCTTAAGCACGCGGTTGTACTGGGCCACGCAGAATTTGACGGCGTCGTCCTCTCTCTTAATCCACGAAGAGAAGGCTGCGGCGCGGCCTATTCGATTAAGCACGTTGACCAGCTTGGCTATCTCCTGTTCTCTTTCCACTTTTAACCTCCGATTTACCTAAAAGTTCCACCTGCTCGCGCAGTAGCTGCTTGCCCTTGTGCACGCGCCACTTGACTGTAGAAAGCGGCACGCCGAGGAAAGCCGCTATGCGCTTTAAGGGCATCTCGTCGAGAAAGTGCATCCTCAGCACCATCGCGTAATCGTCAGCGATTTTTTCAAGCGCCAGCCTCAGCTCTTCGTTCGCCTCACCTTCTACGAGGAAGGGCCGGGCGAGCGCGTCAATCTCCGCGAGCAGGGCTTCGTCAAACTCCACGCGCCGCCTATCAAGTTCCACTTCGCGCTTATTAAAGCGCAGCGCGCGGTTGCGAGTAATCGCGCCCAGCCACGGCGCAAACTTTGAAGGCTGCTCGATAGAGGGCAGCGCCTTGAAGGCCAGCAGCAGCGCGTCCTGCGCCACGTCCTCCGCGTAGTCCACGCCTACGATTGACTGAGCCGCGCGCACGGCCGCCGCACGATAGCGACCGGCCAACTCGTTGAAAGCCTCAAGGTCTCCGAGTATGGCCGCCACCACCAGCACCTCATCAGGCGTATCATCCCTCTCTTTCGACATCCACAGTCCCGCGCGAGCCCGCTCATCAATGCCTCTACTACTATTGAGACATTACGGGCGCGAAAGGTTAGCTGTTCTGGGAAAATTTTTTCGCGGGGAAATAGAGGCTGGCTCCGGCTGCGCTTAATTGGCTCCCGGCAGCTCGACGGTGATGGTCGTGCCCTGTCCTTCGCGGCTGCGCACGTTAATCGTGCCGCCGTGGTCTCGTATTATCTGGTAGACGATTGAAAGCCCCAGACCTGTGCCGCCCGTGGTCGAAGATGAGAAGGGCTCGAAGAGATGCTCTACCTGCTCCTGCGTCATGCCGCGCCCTGTGTCCTTGAAGGTGATGCGAAGGCGTCCGGATGCGGCGCGGCTCATCTCCGCGCGCAGTGTGCCGCCTTCGGGCATGGCTTGCAGGGCGTTGCGCGACAGGTTCCAGAAGACCTGCTTGAGCTGCGAGGCGTCGGCAGAGACCATCACGGGCTCCATGGGAAGCTCTTCTTCCAGCATGTGGCCGTCGCGTATCTCCGGGCTGTGGCGCAGCAGCGTGAAGGTCTCTCTGAGCGGCTCGCGCAGGTCTATCAAGGCTAGCTGCGTGTTGCGCGGGCGCGCGTAAGCCAGAAAGTCCGCGATTATCTGGTTCAGGCGGTCTGACTCGCGCAGGATAATCTCCATCAACTGAGCCTGCGAAGAGTCGCCGTCCAGGTCAGAGCGCAGGACTTGAATCGAGCCGCGCATGGAGGCCAGAGGATTTCTTATCTCGTGCGCTATGCCTGCGGCCACGCGCCCCACGGCAGCCAGCCTGTCCTGCCGCCGCGCAGCCTCTTCCAGCGCGCGTACTTCCGTCAAATCCTGAAAGGTGATGACGAGGCCCGTGGTCTCTCCTGTCTCCGAGAAGAGTGGTGAGATGCTGAAGCCCAGCCGACACCTGAGGCCCTCCGGCGTCAGGCAATACGACTCGAAACGCGGGCTCGGCTCTGCGGCCTGAGACGCGCTCATCGACTGCTTGATGCGCTCTTTCAGCTCTCCGAAGAAGATGGAGGCATCCTGCCCAAGCACCTCCGATGCCCTGTAGCCCGTAATCTCTTCTGCCGCGGCGTTGAAGGTGTAGATGCGTCCCTGAAAATCCGTCGTGACGACGCCCGAGCGTATCGATTCGACGATGCGCTCGTGAAGCGCCCGGAGCGAGGCAAGGGATTGTGTGGCCTCTATCAGCTGAACGTCCGAGCGGGCCTGACGGTCTGCGAGGCGCGCTGCCAGAAGGCCGACGACCAGAAAGGCCACGTCGTTAATGCCTATGGCCTGCACGGCCTTGGCCGTCAGCGCGTTCTCGGGGTCGTGAGCGAAAGGCGGAACCCAACCCATGCCCGTCGCCAGCGTGATGAAGGTGAAGGCCGTGACGCAGCCTACGGACGTTACAAGCGCACCGCGCGGGCCTAAGAAGATGCTGGCCGCAGAGATGACCAGAATGTATGCGGCCGCGTAGGGCGAGCTGATGTCGCCCGTGGCCCACACGAGCCACGTCACCAGCAGCACGTCAATCAACAACTGAATGCCTGCCTGCGCCTGCCACCTCCTGAAGAAGCGCAGCGCCACCACGTAGCAGAGCGAGAGAGCCACGACCGTGATGAAGATGGGGAGCGTGCCGCTCAGGGCCACTCGTGCGAGAGCGCTGATGCCTCCGTGCGTCCAGAGGGCCGCGCCAATCAGGAACAGAACGGCGGCCACCATCCTTCCCACAATCAGCCAGCCGATTTTCCTTCGCAGCTCAGTCCCGCCGTATGACTTTTGTCCCTGCCCGGTCATCAACCAGAGCCTACCACATGACGCGCGCCTTCCGGCAGACTAAAAGAAGAGTGAGCGTACGCGACTACTTCAGCGTAGGCCAGCAGACCTGCCAGTGCACCCGCCGGGGCCGTTAACCTCTACAAGAAATAATCAGGGGCCCGCAGATTTTATTTGATTAGCGCATACACTCTGCCAATACGACCTCTCATTCATCTCAACTGAACAAATGCACAAAGCAAAGCGGCGTTGTTTTGTCCTTCAACAACGCCGCTCTCAGTTTACGACTTTATTATTCAACCCTAACAAACGCTGCCGGTGGTTAGTGCGAACCGGCGAGCTTGCCTATGAGGGTGAAGAGGGGGAGGTACATGGCTATGACTATGCTGCCGATGGTGACTCCGAGGAAGCCTATCATGATGGGCTCTATGAGGGTCAGGAGGTTGGCGATGGCTGAGTCAACTTCCTGTTCATAGAAGTCCGCTATCTTGCCGAGCATGGCGTCGAGCGCGCCGGTCTGCTCGCCTATGCCTATCATCTGCGCGACCATGTGCGGGAAGACCTCCGTGGCTTTCAGGGGGTCTACGAAGCTTTCGCCGCGCTCTACTCCTGCGCGCACTTTCAGGATTGCTTCTTCTATGACGACGTTGCCTGCGGTTCTGGCCGTGATGTCCAGCGATTGCAGAATCGGCACGCCGGAAGAGAGCAGCGTGGAGAGAGTGCGCGAGAAACGCGCGACGGCTATCTTGCGCAGGATGCTGCCGAAGAGCGGCACCTTCAAGGAAGTCCTGTCAATTACTTTGCGGCCGTTGGGCGTTCTGTAATATGCGCGAAGCCCTATGCCGGAGCCTATGATGGCGACGAGGGCCACGAGGCCGCCCCATCCCGCTATCAAGTCGCTTATGCCGACGACGATTCGGGTGGGGAGCGGCAGTTGTTCGCCGGGCCCTAGCAGCCCCTGGAAGATGTTCTGAAACTGCGGGATGACGAAAATCATGATGACCGCTATGACGGCCACGGCTATGACCACGACCGCCGCCGGGTAAATCATAGCGGAGATAACGTCGCGCTTGAGCTTGACTATCTTTTCAATGAAGGTGGACAGGCGCTGAAGGATGATGTCAAGGATACCGCCCGTCTCGCCAGCCTCCACCATGTTCGAGTAGAGCTGGTCGAAGACCTTAGGATGGCGGGCCATCGCTGCGGCCAGCGTGGAGCCTTCTTCTACATCCTGCCTCACCTGAAGCAGCACCTGCTGGAAGTGCTTGTTCTCCTGCTGCTGGGCCAGAATGTCCAGGCACTGCACGAGCGGGAGACCGGCGTCAATCATGACTGAGAACTGGCGCGTGAAGATGGAAAGCTCTTTGGCCTTGACCTTCTTGCGCCCGCCGAGCTTAGGGATGCTCATCTCTCGCCCCTTCTCCTTGACGGAGGTGAGCGTTATCTGCTCTTTGCGAAGAATCTGGCGCAGTGCTTCACGATTGTCTGCGACGCGCTCGCCGCCTACTGTCTCGTTCAAGCGGTTACGGCCTTTGAAAACGTATGTGGGCATAAGTGGAAGACTCCTGGATAAACATGAGCGCCGCCGCCCTAAGAGGGACGGGCGACGGATGAAGCTAGAGACTGTGTGATGGCAGAGAACTCGCGCGCCTGCGAGTCGAATGACTCAAGCGGAGCGCGGCAGACTATGACGTAGAGGCGGCCCGCCTGCTCGAAGGCGTGTATGCTGGCGCGAACAACTGCGCGGCGCGAGACCATCTGGTCGGCTACCACCTGAAAAACCTTTCGGTCAAGAGAGGCCGAAACGACCTCCGAGCTGCTGCTCAGGAAGCGTGCGGCCAGTGCCTCGGCCAGTGCTCGCTGGCCCACTGCATCGGCCTCTGCAACGCGCCCCAGGGAGAGAGCTGCGGTCGAAGAGAGCACGTAGACGCTGGCCGTGGCAGATGCGAATCCGTCCGCGTCCAGCTTTCGGAAAACTCGCAGGTCTGAGAGCTTTCCTTTACCTTCCGACTTGGTGTTGAGCCGCCAGTTCGCGGAAGGAAGATTAAGAGAGAATGCGCCCGACGGGTCGCGGTAAAGCGCTCCGACTGACGACAATCTTGAAGTGGCATTGATGGAAGATGAGACGCGCGCTGGCGAAACAGGCACGGGGTTGTAGGAAGGACGGTCAAGCAGGTCTTCGCTCGTGAGCGACGGCGTGGCGCGGCGTCCCGCCTGCTGCGCCGAAGCCCCGGTGGCGAAAGCGCACAGAGCGAGAGCCGCCATGATGACGAATCGCATCATGCCGGTGCCGCTCGCTGCC
>DATELK010000002.1:0-45115 GCA_035276685.1 Pyrinomonadaceae bacterium
GTATTACTTAAGCATGACTCTGGCTTAAGTAATACCCGCCCGCTACCGCAGGCGGTTCTGTCCTGCTCTTTATCTCTTTAGCCAGCCGAAGAGGCCGTAGATGATTGTCTCGCGGTTCTCTTCGTAGATAGCCTTGGTCAAGGGGATGGACATGGGGCAGACCTGCACGCAGTTCTGCGCGTTGCCGCAGTTGGTGATGCCGTCGTCGCCCATGATGGCTTCCAGTCTCTCGTCTCGCGTCATCTTGCCGGTCGGGTGCATGTTCAGGTAGCGCACCTGCGCTATGGCCTGCGGGCCTATGTACTGGTCGTCGTCGTACTGCGGGCAGGCTTCTAGGCAGCAGCCGCAGGTCATGCAGCGTGAATAAGCGTAGCGCTCGGCCACGTCCTCCTGATCCATGCGCGGGCCCGGCCCCAGATCGTAAGAGCCGTCAATCTCTATCCACGCGTGCACGCGCTTGAGGTACTCGAACATGCGCGAGCGGTCAACTCTGAGGTCACGCACGTTCGGGAACTTGGACATGGGCTCCAGAGTTATAGGCTGCTCAAGCTGGTCTACGAGCGCGGAGCAAGATTGACGCACGCGACCGTTAATGACCATCGTGCAGATGCCGCAGACCTGTTCGAGACAGTTCATGTCCCACGTGGGAGGCGTCGTTCGCTTGCCTTCCTTCGTGACGGGGTTCTTCTGAATCTCCATCAGGCAGGAGATGATGTTGAGATTCGGGCGGTAGGGAATCTCAAAGGTCTCCCAGTACTGGGGCGAGTCCGGGTTCTCGCGCCTGCGTATCCTTATCTCTACGGATTTGGGCGGCGTGCGGTGAACCTTCGCGCCGCCTGCGTGTGTAGCCTGTGCGCTCATAGCTTGTCGGATTTACCCCCTGCGTCCTCAATTGATTTCCCCTGCTCGCGGCGCGTCTCTGCCTCGCCGTGATTCACGTCCCTGATTTCCTCTTTGTTCTGGGCCCAGACGGCAGCGCCCGTTATGTCTTTGGGCTTGGTCTGCAAGTCATCGGTTGGAGCCGCAGCTTTCGCTCCGGCAGCCGTCTCTTTGGCCTTGCCCTTGCTGTAGTCGCGCTTGCGCGGAGTTATGAGCGAGATGTCAACCGCTTCGTATGAGAAGACCGGGCCTTCGCCGGAGTACTCGGCAATCGTGGTCTTCAGGAAGTTCTCGTCGTCGCGGTCAGGGAAGTCCGGCTTGTAGTGCGCGCCGCGCGACTCGTTGCGATTGAGAGCGCCTAAGGTGATGACGCGCGCTAATTGAAGCATGTTCCAGAGCTGCCGCGCGTGCGGCAGAGCCATCGTCGCCCACAGGTTAGAGTCGTTAATCGAGATGCGGCTGTAGCGGTCTATCAGCTCAAGCAGCTTGCGGTCTGTCTCCTGTAGGCGGTCGTTGTAGCGCACGACCGTCACGTTGTCCGTCATCCACTTGCCCATCTCGTCGTGAATCAGGTACTGGTTCTCCGTGCCCGGCTGCTTGATGAGCGCGTCGTTTATCTCCTGCTGTCGCTGCAACTCCTGCTCGTAAAGGCGAGAGCCGTCAGCGCCGTTTCGCTCTACGTTCTTAGCGTATTCAATGGCTGCGGGCGCGGCCACGAAGCCGCCGTAGACGCAGCTGACCAGCGAGTTCGCGCCCAGCCGATTCGCGCCGTGTATGGAATAGTCGCACTCGCCCGCGGCCAGAAGGCCCGGAATGTTCGTGCGCTGGTCAAAGTCCACCCAGAGCCCTCCCATCGAGTAATGCACGCCGGGAAAGATTCTCATGGGCACGTGGCGCGGGTCGTCGCCCACGAACATCTCGTAGATTTCAAGAATCGCGCCGAGCTTTCTGTCCAGAGTCTCCGCGGGGATGTGCGTCAGGTCGAGGTAGACCTGATTCTGCCCGCCTATGCCGTAGCCGTCCAGGCAGACCTGAAAGATTTCGCGCGTCGCAATGTCGCGCGGCACTAGGTTGCCGTAGGCCGGATACTTCTCTTCCAGAAAGTACCAGCGCTCTTTTTCAGGAATGGAAGAGGGCGAGCGCACGTCTCCCTTCGCGCGCGGAACCCAGACGCGCCCGCCCTCGCCGCGCGCAGACTCCGACATCAGCCTCAGCTTATCTTCGCCCGGAATGGAGGTCGGATGAACCTGTATGAACTCTCCGTTGGCGTAACGCGCGCCCTGCTGGTAGCAGGCAGAGACGGCCGAGCCTGTGCAGACCATTGAGTTCGTGGACTTGCCGAAAATAAGCCCCGGCCCGCCCGTCGCCATAATCACCGCGTCCGCCTTGAAGGCTTTCAGCTCAAGCGTCTTCAAGTCCATGGCCACGAGGCCGCGACAGACCTGGTGGTCGTCCATGATGAGAGACATCATCTCCCAGCCTTCGTACTTCTTCACCTTGCCGTCCGTCTCGTAGCGGCGCACCTGCTCGTCCAGAGCGTATAGAAGCTGCTGCCCCGTGGAGGCTCCCGCGAAGGCCGTGCGGTGATGAAGCGTGCCGCCGAAGCGACGAAAATCGAGCAGGCCTTCCGTGGTGCGCGAGAAGGGAACGCCCATGCGGTCGAAGAGGTAGATGATTGCAGGAGCCATCTCGCACATGGCCTTGACGGGCGGCTGGTTCGCCAGAAAGTCTCCGCCGTAGACCGTGTCGTCGAAGTGCTTAAAGGGCGAGTCGCCTTCGCCCTTGGTGTTGACTGCGCCGTTGATGCCGCCCTGCGCGCAGACCGAATGCGAGCGCTTGACCGGCACGACCGACAGCAGGTCAACCTCGTGGCCCGCCTCGGCAATCTTCATGGCGGCGGCAAGCCCCGCCAGTCCTCCGCCGACAATCGCTATCTTGATTCCTGTTGCCATCAGTAAAGAATACCTCCGAGCAATCCTCCCGGACGAATGAAAGAAATCATGGCGTTGATGCCCACGGCCAGGAGCAGCAGCCCGAAGGCTATGCAGGCGTAGCCCGTCAGGCGCTGAGCGCGAGCGCCTATGGCGATTCCCCAGTCAACCATGAAGAGCCACAAGCCGTTGGCGAAGTGCCAGACAGTCGCGGTGATGCCGATGATGTAAATTATCAGAATCGGAATCATCCTGAACTCGCGCGCGACGATGTCGAAGGCCTGATTGGGCGCGTGCGCCACGGAAGTATCGTTCAGCCCCGGTATCAGTCCGAAGCGGAAGTTCAGGACGTGAAAGAGTATGAAGAAGAAGAGAATCACGCCCGTAATTCTCTGCACCAGATAGAACCAGTTGCGCGGGTACGGGTAATAGAGGTTATTGGGGCGCGCTTCGACCGTAATCACCAGCCCGTAAACCGCGTGATAGACGAGCGGGATGAAGATAAAGCCAATCTCCACGAAGAGAATGTAGGGGATGCTTTGCAGGTCTGCGACGGCCTTGTTGAAATCCCCCGGGCCCGTCATGGCCTTTGAGTTGGTGTAGAAATGCTCCAGCAGGAACGCGCCGAGCGGGACGATGCCCGACAACTGGTGGAGCTTGCGCAAGATGAACGTCCTGCTCAAACGAATAGCCATAGGTCAGGAAAACACTCCTCGTTCGCCGGAAGGCGCTTCTCTAGTAAGACCTTCAGACAGCTTCCTTGGCGGGATGTATTTAATTTTAAGTCCGAACGCTCGGGATTATAATCCCGCCGCGCCCGCCTAAGCAAACAAGCGCAACTGGCAAGCCCCGCAACTCTCCGCGCCGCATCTCGTTATCCACCTGAACACTGAATGATACGCTCTCCACGCTTATAAGGTAAAATGAAAAATATTGCCTAACCTGTTCAGCCAAACTTATAATTAAGCCCGGACTCTTCTTATGCAGATTGAGACGCTGAAAATCTTTTGTGACCTGGTCGAGACGGAGAGCTTTTCGCAGGCGGCGGAGAGGAACTTCGTCACCCAATCGGCCGTGAGCCAGCAGGTGCGCTCCCTCGAAGAGAAGTTCAGGCGACGCCTCCTGGAGCGCGTGCGCGGACGACGCGAGGTGAAGCTGACGAACGCGGGCGAGGTCTTTTACCGCGAGAGCCGGAACGTGCTGGCGGCTTACGCTCTCTTGCAGGAGAGCATGCGGGAACTCTCCGGCACGGTCTCAGGCACTGTGCGCGTCGCCACCGTGTACAGCGTGGGCCTGCACGAGCTGCCGCCCGTGGTGCGCCGCTTCATGGAGCTTTATCCTTCGGCCAAGATTGACCTTGAGTACAGCCGCACCACTCGCATAGTGCGCGACGTGCTTTCGGGCGCGGTGGAGCTTGGCGTGGTGGCTTTCCCTGAGAAGAGACGCGGCCTCTCCGTCATCCCGCTTTCCGGCGACAGGCTGGTGCTCATCTGCCCGCCCGCGCACCCTCTTGCTTCGCGCAGGAAGGTCAGGGCGACGGAGCTTCAGGGGCAGGGCTTCGTGCTTTTTGAGCGTGACATTCCTACTCGCAGGGCTACGGACAAGATTCTGAAGTCGCACAACGTCACGGTCTCGCGCGTGGCCGAGTTCGATAACATAGAGACTATCAAGCGAGCGGTGGAAGTAGGCATGGGCTGCGCGATTGTCCCTCGCCCGAGCGTGCTGGACGAGCAGAGAAGCGGGCAACTGGCGGTCGTTGCGCTCGCTGAGCCCGAATGGACGCGCACGGTCGGCGTCATACACAGAAGCGACCGCACGCTCTCCATCGCCGCGCGAAAATTCATAGAACTGTTGACGGAATAACGCAGAGTCTTTTATGTCTGAGCTGACCAGCTTATCGGCCACAGGGCTTGCAGGGCTTATACGCGCCCGCGAGGTGTCGCCGGTCGAAGCGGTCGAGGCTTACCTGGCGCGCATAGAGAGCCTGAACGGTGCGCTCAACGCGATTGTCACGCTCGCGCCGGATGCTTTGGAGCGCGCAAGGGAGATGGAGGCAGCCGTGATGCGCGGCGATGAAACGGGCGCTCTTCACGGCGTGCCCGTGACGGTCAAGGATACGTTCGATGTCGCGGGGCTTCGCTCCACGAGCGGCTCGCGCCTGAGAGCGGGACGCATCGCGCAGAGAGATGCTGAGGCTGTAAGGCGTCTGCGCTCTGCGGGCGCAATCATCCTCGGCAAGACGAACGTGCCTGAGATGGCGCTCACCTATGATTCGGATAACCTTGTCTTCGGCCGCACCATGAACCCGCACGATTACTCGCGCACGCCGGGCGGCTCAAGCGGAGGCGAGGCAGCGTCTGTCGCCGCCTCTCTTTCGGCAGCAGGATTGGGGAGCGACCTCGTAGGCTCCATACGCATCCCCGCGCACTTCTGCGGCGTCTTCGGTCTGAAGCCCACGGCTTCGGCCGTCTCGGGCGTGGGCCACTGCCCGCGCATGGTCGGGCGACTCAGGGAAGCCGCAGCCTTCGGCCCACTGGCCCGCTCCGCCCAAGACCTCTCGCTGATGTTTGAAGCGCTCGCGGGCGAAGCTTTCATCGTCGATAAAGAGAGCGAAGAAGCGCCACCTGCCCGCGTGGCCTTCTACACGCACGACGGCTTGACGAAGGTCACGGCAGAGACAGAAAGGGCGGTTGAGAGCGCCGCTCGCGCACTTTCGGAAGCAGGCTTTGAAGTCGCGGAGGCGCGGCCGCCGGGCGTCGAGCGTGCGCCCGCGCTCTGGACTGAAAGGTTCTCGCCGGATGTGTTGGAGGCTATGCGAGAGGTCTACCGCACGGCGGAAGATGAAGAGAAAGCTGGACGGGCCGTGCGCGCTCTGCTTGAGCGAGGCTCAGGCGCTCCTGTAAAGACGGAGGCCGAGCGGCTCATGATTGATGAAGAGTGCGCGCGTCTTCGTCATGCCCTGATAGAGTGGATGGCGGAGCATCCTTTCCTGCTCGCTCCCGTGGGCGCAGTCCCAGCCTTCGAGCACGGGGCGCGAAAGGTCTACGTCGACGGCCGCGAGATGAGCGTCTTCAGCGCCTTCAGCTACGCGCAAAGCTTCAACACCTTGGACATGCCCGTCGTCTCCGTGCCCGTAGCACGCACCACGGAAGAGCTTCCCCTCGGAGTGCAGCTAATCGGCCGCCCACACAGCGAAAGAAGCCTGCTTAAGATAGCGCGCATTCTGGAAGAAGCGTCGGGCGGATTCAAACAGGGATGAACAGGATAGACAGGATAAAAGAAGAAGAGGAGTTGACTTTTCTTTATCCTGTGTATCCTGTCCATCCCTGTTAATTTCTTCCTCAATTCGTTATAGTTCTCGGCACGAAATCATCCGAGAGACGCCGATGGAAACAAAATAGCGTCTCGTCCCCCATCTCTTACGGAGGCGTGTCATGCTGTCAGCAACAGTGATTCTTCTTCAGGCCGAAGCCGGGGCGGCGTTGCTGCTCTTCTTCTTCATCTTCATAGCCATTGCTCTTCTGATTGTCGCGGTCAAGACCATCAAGATTGTGCCGCAGGCGACCGTCATGCTGATTGAGCGGCTCGGGCGCTTCAGCCGCGTGGCGACGAGCGGCCTCAACGTCATAGTCCCTTTCCTGGACAAGCCGCGCAGCGTCTACTGGACGAACACCCGTCCCGGCATGAGCAGCATAGACCTGCGCGAGCTTTTCATAGACCTGCCGCCGCAGCCCGTCATTACGCGAGACAACGTGACGATTCACGTTGACTCAGTTGTCTACTGGCAAGTGACAGACCCCATCAAGGCGGTTTACGAAGTCGCAGACCTTGTGGGCGCGATAGTGCAATTGACTATCACGGGCATGCGCGCCGTCGTCGGTGAGATGGATTTGGACCATACGCTCTCTTCGCGCGACCAGATTAACTCTAAGCTGCGCCTCATACTGGACGAGGCCACGGACAAGTGGGGCGTGAAAGTGACGCGCGTGGACGTTAAAAATATTACCCCGCCCGAAGACGTGCGCGTCACCATGGAGAAGCAGATGACGGCAGAGCGCAACCGCCGCGCGCTAGTGCTTCAGGCCGAAGGCGAAAAGCAGGCCGCGATTGCGCGAGCCGAAGGCGAAAAGCAGGCCGCCATCACACGGGCCGAAGGCGAGAGCCAGTCGGCCATCCTCGCCGCAGAGGGCGCTGCTCAGGCTCGACTGCGTAATGCCACGGCCGAGGCCGAGTCCATAGGCCGCATAGCTCAGGCTATGGAAGGCCACGGCAACCCCGCGCAGTACCTTATAACGGCGCGCTACATAGAGTCGTTGCGCGACATGACGCGCACCAACAACTCCAAGGTCATCTTCATGCCCGTCGAGACCTCAAGCATGCTGGCCAGCGTCGGCGCGCTCAAGGAAGTCTTCGCGGAAACAGGCGAGAGACGACAGGACGGCGAGCGCCAGCCACAGCCGCCCACACGCCCGCGCCAGCTCCCCGGACAGGGATAAATACAAGCCCCTGAAAGGGGCGTAATAACAGTAGCCCACGACGTAAGTCATGGGACAGTAAGCGAAAAAGATTAGCAAGCCCCGAGAGGGGCGACATAAAGAATGTTAGCTTATGTCGCCCCTCTCGGGGCTTGTTGATTCTTTCTCGCATTGAATCCCACGACTGGCGTCGTGGGCTACTGTTATTACGCCCCTTTCAGGGGCTGGCTGCTCGTCTCTTTTAGCTCGTCGCTCTGAGCCTGTGGCTTGAGAGCTTGGTGTAGCGAGAGCCTTGGGGAAGAAGCTCGCTTTTTATCAGGACGATTTCCGTGACCGTGAAGCTTTCGGTCTCGAACTCGGCGGCTTTATGGAGGCCCGCCAGCCGCTTTGCGCCTTCGGGCGAGCGCAGGCGCGCGATTGTCAGGTGAGGGTGAAATCGCTTTCGCTCGCGCTCAAAGCCTGCGGCGGCGCACGCGTCCTCCATCTGCCTGTGAAGCGCAATGAGATTTCCCAAGGGGTCTCTGACTCCGAGCCACAGCACGCGCGGGAGCCCCGAAGGCGGGAACGCGCCCGTGCCTTGAAAGCCAAGCTCGAAGGGATTCAGACCCGAGGCCGCGCGCTCCAAAGCGCCCGTGAGAGGCTCGACCCTGCTCTCTTCCGTGTCGCCGAAAAACTTTAGCGTCAGGTGCAGCTTCTCTTCGCGCTCCCAACTGGCGCGAACGTCGGGCGCTGCTTCGCGCAGGCGCGTGATGAAGTCTGCCGCAAGGGCACGTATGTCTTGCGGCAGCTCTATGGCGCAGAAGAGTCTAAGCCCTGACATCTCTCTCAGCCCGCAGGAAGCAGCACAATGGTCTCGCGCGTCGCGCGCTCTACGGCCCCTCGGGTGAAGGGGAAGGCGCGAGGCGTGACGTTTCGCCAGTCTTCCAACTGGTCTTTCCAGTGCGGGCTGGTGGGCAGGCCCGACTGGCCCAGCGTGATGCCGTGCTGCGTCCTGTCCCAGTCGGACGTGTCTGCTATGAAGCGCATGGAGACGCTGCGGCCCACGTTGACGGTCGTTATGTTCGGGCCCGCTCCGCTCTGCGGGAAGGGCGGAATCAGGAACTGCTGGCCTATCAGGGGAACGCGCGCCAGAGGATGAGAGAAGCTGACCTGCGCGTAGCGTCCCCACGTCCACTTCGTCTCGTCCTCGCCGAGCCTCTTCGTCAAAGCCTCCCGAGCGTCCTTGTAACAGGCGAGCAGAAGGTCTGCGTACATCGTGAACTCTTTGGGAAGCCATGAGCGCGGCTGCTCCGTGATGAGCCTGTCTATGAGCGTGCCCGAGTTGCCCCAGCCATACTCCTTCGCCAGCTCTTCGCCTATGGCTGCGTTGAGCACGCGGTTGCGGAAGGCCACGCGCATCTCTGCCACGAGCGGCGCGACCCCTGAATCAGGGTTGGCGCGTCCGTCCCAGTTCTGAAAAGAAGCGAGCGCAAGCTTCAGGAGCCTGTCGCCTTCTGCGTCCCTGCTGTCCAGAGGAAAGTTCACGTCCTTGAGAGTCTTCACCGTCTGGCGATAAAAGATGTCGCCGGGGATGGAGAAGGTGTCGCCCTGTATGGCTCGAAAGTCTTCTATGGTCAGTTTCGGCTTTGCTTCCAGCAGCTCAAGGATGCGGCGTGCGCGATAGGGCGCGGCCCACTCGTGCGTCAGAAAGTATGGATAGTCTGTGCCGACTACGCGCTGGTTTGCTGTGACGATGATGCCCGAGGGCGGGTCAAAGAGGCGGGGCAGCTTTTCAAAGGGAATGTAACCCGTCCACTCGCCCGCGTCTGAAGAGCCGTCGTAGGGAAGGCTTCCGTCGCCAGACTTTCTCAAGGGCACGCGGCCCGCAGCCGTGTAGCCTATGTGACCGTCCACGTCGGCGTAGACCATGTTCTGCATGGGCGCTGTGTACTTGGCTAAAGCCGCCTGAAACTCCGTCCAGTTGCGCGCGGTGTTGAGCGCAAAGAAGCCTTCGGCCGCGCCGAGCTTTGGGTCAAGCGCCGTCCACTGAAGCGCGTAGCGCTTGCCCGCGCGCTCAAAGACCACCGGGCCGTGTCGCGTGACGGTGACATCCAACACTTGCGTCTCCGTCTCCGTGCTCGTGAAGCCTTTTCGCACGCGTATCTCTTCGCGGCGCACGGTGGCGTCGCGCCAGCCCGCAGGCGTTTGATAGCGCTTAGGATTCTGCGGGTCGAACTTCTCAAGGTAGAGGTCTGACACGTCCGGGCCTACGTTGGTGAAGCCCCACGCGATGCGGTCGTTGTGGCCTATAACTACGCCGGGCAAACCGGGCGAAGTCACGCCCGCTACTCTAAGCCCCGGCGCGCTCAGGTGAACCATGTACCAGATGGAAGGGGCAGAAGGCAGCAGGTGCGGGTCGTTCGCCAGAAGCGGCTTGCCCGTCACGGTACGCCTGCCCGACACGACCCAGTTGTTGCTGGCCTCGCGGTTCAAATCAAAAACTCCTAGCCGCTCTGCGACAAGCTTAACCTTCGCTCTCGCCTCGTTCAGAGCCCGCAGCGTCTCCACGTCCACGCGCACGTCCGAGCCCTTTGACGCACCGGCTTTCGTCTTCGGCTTATCGCTTCCCACGACAACGACATCGAGCGGCGAGGTCTCTACCAGCAGCGCCTCGCGCTTATCAGCCGGGAGAGTCATCAGCGCTGCTCTCATCAAGTCCGTCTGCCACGTGTCAGAGAGAAATTCGAAGAAGAGCTTGACGATTAAGAGAGAGTCTGCGGGCGTCCAGGGTCGCGGGCGGAACTGTAGAATCTGAAACTCCGGCGGCAAAGTCTTCGCGTCGAGCGACTCCATGTAGGCGTTGACGCCGCGCGCGTAAGCCTCCAACTGCTCCCGCGCCTCCTTCGATGCTGCGGCCACCTCCGCCTCTGCCACCTGCGCGAAGCCGTAAGTGCGGAACATCTTGTCCTGCTCAAGCACCGCGCTCCCTAAGACCTCGGCCGCCTCGCCGCGCATGGAGCGGCGCAGCAGCTCCATCTGCCACAAGCGGTCGCTCGCCGTCACGTAGCCTTGCGCGAAGCAGAGGTCAACTAGATTCGCCGCCTCTATGTAAGGGATGCCGCGCTCGTCCCGCCGCACTGTCACCTGCTCGCGCAGGCCCGCGAAGCGCATGGCGGACTGCTGCGACCGGGCCTCGACCGGCCGCGCGGCATTCGGAACAAAAGAGAGAGAGACAAATAAACAGAGCGAAAGAATCAAGCAGGCAAGGAAACGACTTTTTCTCATCCGTCTAGCGCCTCGATTGAAATTTTATGAGCCTGAAAGCCAGAAGCAAATTCTAACAGGGATGGACAGGATATACAGGATAAAAAAGAGAAAGCGTTGTCTTTATCTTTATCCTGTGCATCCTGTCTATCCCTGTTAATTTTAATGTGTAGGGTCTATGACTATGATGCGCTCTTCAGTCATGTCGAGCATGGCGGAGCGCACGCCCTCGCGCCCCGCGCCGGACATCTTCACGCCGCCATAAGGCATGTTGTCCACTCGAAACGCGGGCGCGTCGTTAATCATCACGCCGCCCGTCTCAAGCCTCTGCGCGGCCGCGTATGCCCGCTCCATGTTGCGCGTGAAGACGCCCGCCTGTAGCCCGTAACGCGTGTTGTTGGCCTCGGCTATCGCCGCTTCAAAATCATGAAAGGTCGAAACGGTTGCGACGGGCGCGAAAATCTCTTCCGTGCAGACGCGCATCTCGCTATGCACGTCCGTCAGCACCGTAGCTTCGAGCAGCGAGCCACGTCGCCTGCCTCCGCAAAGCAGTCGAGCACCGCCCGCCAAGGCTTCGTTAATCCAGCCTTCGGCACGACGCGCCGCCGCCTCGTCAATCATCACGGAAAGCTCTGTCGATTCGTCCGAAGGGTCGCCTGTTCGCAAAGCTTCGGCGCGTGCCACAAACTTCTCCGTCCATTTCCGGCTTATGCCTTCATGCACGAAGACGCGCTGCGCGGAGATGCAGACCTGCCCTGCGTAACTGAAGGCCGCCATCGCCGTCCGCTCTACCGAATAGTTGAGGTCTGCGGTCTCGTCAACTATGACGGGCGCATTGCCTCCAAGCTCAAGCGTGACCTGCTTGCGTGGGGCCTGCGAGCGAAGACGCCAACCGACCTCCGCGCTTCCCGTGAAGGAAATCATCGCGACGCGCTCGTCTTTCAGATAAGTCTCTATGACGGGAATCTCCACGGGCACGACTTGCAGCGCAGAGGCTGGCAACCCGCTCTCAAGGAAAGCTTCGCCGAGCATGAGCGCCGTCAGAGGCGTGCGCGGGCTTGGCTTGATGATGATGGAGTTGCGGCTTGCGAGCGCGGGCGCTACCTTGTGAGCCACAAGGTTAAGCGGAAAGTTAAAAGGCGTGATGCCGTAGATGACGCCGCGCGGCACGCGCTCTGTCCAGCCGAAGCGCCCGCGACCTATGGCCTGCGTGTCAATCGGAACAGTTTCGCCCGTGAAGCGGCGCGCTTCTTCGGATGCAAACAGAAAGGTGTGAACGCCCCTGTCCGTCTCGCCGCGCGCCGCTGCAAGCGGCTTGCCGGCTTCCATCGCAATCGTGCGCGCGAAATCATCTCGCCGTGCCTTTATGTAATCGCTCATGCGGCGCAGGCCTTCGGCAAGCTCGTAGCGCGCGAGGCCCCGCAGCTCAATCGCAGCACCGGCCGCCGCCGCTATCGACTCTTCCGCCTCCTCACGCGAAGCGTTAGAGACGCGCGCCACCGCCTCGCCCGTGTAGGGCGAGCGCACCTCGAACAGTTGAGCGGTCGTGCGCCACCTGCCGCCTATTAGAAGAGGTCTGGTTTGCATAGCTTGCTCGCGGAGATAGTAGCACAAGTGGAAATTCAAACAGGATAGACAGGATAAGCAGGATAAAAGAGAAGGTGTTGCTTCTTCCTTATCCTGTGTATCCTGTCCATCCCTGCTAATTGCTTCTTCTAATCGAAGCCATTACAATCTGAAAATGCTCAGCAGGTTTTTCATCATCACGATTCTACTTTGCGCCGCGTACGCCTCGGAGGCTCTTGCACAGACGCCTCCGTGGACGAAATTCTCTTCGCCGGAAGGCCGCTTTTCCGTGCTGATGCCTGCGAGCCCTCTGCGCGAAGAGCAGGCTAAACAGACGCCCACCGAAAAGGTGGTGATGCGCTTTTTCACAGCAGGCTCCGACAAAGGCGTCTTCATAGTCGCCTACGCGGATTACCGCATGGCTGGCGTGAAGCAGGAGCTGGACGCCAACCGCGACAGCTTCCTCAGAGGAATGAAGGCGACTTTGGTTTCGGAATCTGATATAAAGCTCGGTGAAAATCCGGGCCGCGAAATCCGGGCCGCACGCGACCGCTTGAGCATACGCAGCCGCATCTTTCTGGTGGGCTCGCGTTACTATCAGGTGATAGCGATTACGAACGCGAACCTGCCCGGTAATCTGGAAGCGGACAAGTTCTTAAACTCATTCGAGCTTGTGACGGCAGGAAAGAGTTAACAGGGATAGAGCGAGATGAACAGGATTCGGGCTAACATTTTCGGCGCAGCTTTGCTGCTGGTCTTCTGCGCTCTGACGGCGCAGGCACAGCAGCGGCCGCTCATCACAGAGGACGTGGACATCATCCCGCCGGGCACGCTGCGCATAGAGGCCGGGATAGATTTCTATCAGAACGCAAAGTTCCCGCTCTCCGGATTGACAGGAGACCTGACGCGTGTGGGCGTCATTGGCGTCAACATAGGACTCTCGCCGAACGTGGAAGTGCAGATTGACGGCGTGGCGCAGAATTTCCTGAGCATCAATTCCATGAGCGTGCCGTCGCCCATACCGCTTGAGGTTCCGCTTGGCGCGAACTCCACGAACGACGCGGGCGACTTCACGCTCTCGACTAAAATCAAGTTCCGCAACGAGACGAAGCGCGGCCCAAGTCTAGGCTTCCGCTTCGGCGTTCAGCTTCCCAACTCGAATCAGAAGCGCGGCATAGGCTCCAATCAGACCAACGCCTACGGCATGATTCTAGTGGGCAAGAAGTTCGGCGGGCAGTTCGACGGCGGCGTGCGACGCGTGAATCTCTTCGGCAATCTCGGCATAGCAATCCTCGGCACGACTGACCCCTACATACAGAACGACGTGCTGACTTACGGCATCGGCGGCATCGTGCGCCTGAACCGCCAGATTAACTTCGCGGGCGAGATAAACGGTCGCGCCAACACTCGCTCGGGCGCTGCGCCGCTCGGAACGGAATCCATCTCGGAAGCGCGCCTCGGCGTTCAGGTCAGGGCATCGGGCTTGCGCTTCGACTTCGCGGGCATCGCGGGCCTGACCGATTTCAGCCCACGTTCCGGCGTCACCTTCGGCGTCACCTACGACACGCCCCCCGTCTTCGTCCCCGTAAAATGAGAAGAACAGTTTTCAGTTTTTAGTTTTCAGTTTTCAGCAAAGACAGGTTGAGCTTTTTCTGAGAACTGAAAACTGAAAACTGAAAACTGAAAACTGCTTTTTATGTTCAACTGGTTAAGCGAGACAGCTAGGTGGGTGCAGCACGCGTTTGCAAGCACGGTCACATGGCTTGAGCAGTTCATCATCAGCGTGCCCATGTACGTCGCCGCGCCTTCCATGATTATCATAGGCGCGCTGGATTCTTCGCTCCTCTCGATTCCCGAAATCAACGATTATCTGGTGGTCATGCGCTGCGCCAAGCAGCCTTCCGCGGTCTTCTACTTTCCGCTCTTCGCCGCCGCAGGTTCCGTCATTGGGTGCCTGCTGCTTTACACGATAGTCAGGAGCGGAGGTCAGGCGGTGCTTCGCCGCCGCTTTCGCGCAGAGCACATAGAGCGGGTGGAGCGAGCCTACGCGCGCTGGGGCTTTATGGCGCTCGCCGTGCCAGCGCTTCTGCCGCCGCCTATGCCTTTCAAGATTTTCGTGGCGACCGCGGGCGCGCTCGAATACCCGCGCTGGCGCTTCATGATGACGGTCATGATTGCGCGCTCTATACGCTACTACGTGGAAGGCATGCTGGCCGTCTTTTACGGCCAACACGTGCTCTCATGGATTAAGGAGAACGGCGCGCTGGTGCTCTCAATCGTCGCCGCCGTCTTCGTAGTCATCTTCATCGTCTACCTAATCCAGAACAGAAGAAAGCCTGCGACGGAAAAAGCGGCAACTACTGATATGTGAGAAAGAGAATTAACAGGGATGGACAGGATGAACAGGATAAAGAAAAGAGAATACTTCTGCTTTTATCCTGCTTATCCTGTCCATCCTGTTTGAATCTGCTATTGAAGAAAGGGATTATTTACAGGTTTGAAGTCGTTCATACATAAAATCACGGACACTCTTACGGCGGTCTCGCAGTACCTCGTCACGTTCGGGGCGTTCGGGCTCTTCGCTATAGCGCTGCTGGATTCGGCGCTCATTCCTATGGCCGGAGGGCCGGATGCCGTGCTGCTGCTGCTCGCGGCCAAGTTCCCCTCCTACTGGCCCTTCTATGCTGCGGCGGCCACACTAGGCTCCACGGCAGGCTGCGTCATCCTTTATTACCTGAGCGCGCGGGCGGGCCGCAGCGCCCTGAAGCGCTTCTCTGAAAAGAAGCAGAAGCGCGTGAAGGATTTGCTCGACCGCTACGACGTGCTTTCGGTGCTCGTGGCTTCAATACTGCCGCCGCCCTTTCCCTTCAAGCTCTTCGTAGTCTCGGCTGGCGTCTTTCGCTTAAACGTCCTGCGCTTCGCCGTGGCCGTAGCCATCGGCCGCGCCTTTCGTTATCTTCTCGAAGGCTACCTCGCGGCCCGTTACGGAGAGCACGCCAAGGAATGGCTCGCACATTATTACCCTGTGATTGGCATCGGTCTGGCCGTGCTTATCGTGGTGGGCTTCGTCGCGCGGAATCTTCTGCGCAGGAAGAAGACGGCGGGCACGGAGCAGAGGCTGGTGGAAGAGCCTTAGGTTGAGCCGCGCGCTTCCACCATCTTCTGCTCGTCGAAGCGGAACCTTCTGGCGGAAGCTATGTCGCGCACGCCGTTATCGCTCAGCCTCTTGAGCATGCGTATGAAAAGCTCTGCCGTGGCTAAGGCGTCTGCGTGAGCGCGGTGGCGGTTCGGATGCGGAATCGAAAAATGCTCGGCCAGAGTGGAGAGCTGGTAATTGACGAGCCCCGGCACGCACGAGCGCGAGAGCTTGACCGTGCAGAGATGCGAGTTAATCATGCGGCGGCCCGGAAAGACGCGCCCTATCTCGTGATTCAAAACGCGCACGTCGAAGTGAGAATTGTGGGCCACGAGCACGGCGTCGCCGGCGAAGTCCAGCCAGTCGGCCACGATTTCAGAGAAGAGCGGGGCCGAGCGCACCATCTCTTCCGTGATGCCCGTGAGCCTTGAGATGAAGGGCGGGATAGGCGCTTCCGGGTTGACGAGCGTCTGGAACTCCGCGTGGACGCGGCCCTCGCGCACGCGGTAAGCGCCAATCTCCATAATGCGGCCCGGCGGCGTTTTCGCTCCCGTAGTCTCAAGGTCTACGACCACGAAGTCCGACTCGCTGAGAAGCCTTTGCTCGGCGTCGTCGCAGGTAAGCTCAACGCAGTGGTCGTCTCTGAGGCGCAGGCGCAGGTCTTCTTTGATAAGGTCTGCCACGAGGATAGAGGCAAGCTCCGGCTCGACCTCGGGCAGGTTGAGCACAAGGCTTGCGACCTCTGCGGCTGTGGCGCAGCCGCCGCACACGCGCAGCAAGTCTACTGTCTCCTGTACCAGTGGCGAATCAGAGATTAGATTACGGTGCCTCTGCATCGGCCCGCATTGTAGCACGCGCCGGGAAGAAGGATAAGAAAACAAGGCAGAAGGCAGAGTGCAGAATGCAGAAGTAAAGAAAGAGCATTCAAGCCTGAATCAGCAATTCATTCATCAATCTGCACTCTGCCTTCTGCCTTGCCTTTTGAATCCGTTATGGTTGGATGTAGCGTAGCTGCTTATGATGATTTTCAATAATTCTTCCGAGGTCAACTATGAGAGAATCTAACATCGAAGCAGTCGAAGGATATCTTGGCGCAATCAGGTCAAAGGATTTGACGAGCGCTCCCATTGCGACGGACATATTTTTCACAGACCCGCTCGTCGGAGAACTGACGGGCGCGGAAGCATGGCGCGGGTTCCTCTCGCAGGTGCTGCCCGCTATCAGCGGCGTGCGCGTCGAGCAGCACGTCTCTGAAGGCGACCGCGTAGCCACGCTCTGGGAAGCGGACACCGTCTGGGGCGTCATCCCCATACTTGAGCTTTTCCGCGTCGAAGACGGCAAAGTAAAGGAGGCTCGCGCCTTCTTTGACCCGCGCCCGATTAAGATGGCTTGAGAGTTTTCGACATTGAAGAGAGAG
Organism: Pyrinomonadaceae bacterium; assembly: GCA_035276685.1. Lineage (GTDB taxonomy): Bacteria > Acidobacteriota > Blastocatellia > Pyrinomonadales > Pyrinomonadaceae > JACVRN01. The sequence goes on from DATELK010000002.1 coordinate 16,648, forward strand.
GAGCCGTAAAGGATTTGCAAACCGAAGAGGTCATGGAGAGATTCAGGCGCACGGGCGCGCTTCTTGAGGGGCACTTCATCCTGACGAGCGGCCTGCACAGCACCCTCTATCTTCAATGCGCGCTCCTCCTTCAGCACCCGGCCGAAGCCATAGCCTTCGGTCAGGCCCTCGCAGACCACTACCGCAGCCAGAGGGTCGAGACGGTGGCCGCGCCCGCCATAGGCGGCATTGTCATAGGCTACGAGGTGGCGCGCTCGCTGGGCGCTCGCTTCATCTGGACGGAGCGCGAAGAAGGCCGCATGACTTTAAGGCGCGGCTTCACGGTTCGCCCTGGCGAGAGCGTGATTGTCATAGAGGATGTCGTCACAACCGGCGGCTCTACGCGTGAGACCGTAGAGGCTTTGCGCGCGGCGGGCGCTCGCGTCCTCGGAGCAGCTTCTATCATTGACCGCTCGTCGGGCCGCGCCGATGTAGGCGTCCCGCGTTTCGCCCTCGCCACGCTGGACGTTCCCTCCGTAGCCCCTTCTGCCTGCGACCTCTGCGCTCAGGGCATACAGGCCGTCAAGCCCGGCAGCAGAAAAGAAGAGAAGTGATGAGTACTGAGAGAAGAACTGCTTTTACTCAGTGCTGTCTTTTATGAATTTCAAGCTGACTCTTCAATACGACGGGACGGATTTTCACGGCTGGCAGATGCAGAGCGAAGGGCGCACCGTGCAGGGAGAGCTAGTGCGCGTCCTCTCTATGATTGAGGGGAGAGCGGTCGCGGTTCACGGCTCGGGTCGCACGGACGCGGGCGTGCATGCGGAGGGACAGGTGGCAAGCTGCCGTCTTGAGCGCGAGTTCGAGCCGGAAAAATGGCGCGTCGCGATTAACGGAAACCTTGAGCGCGACGTGCGTGTGATAAAGGTTGAAGCGGTCGAGGACGATTTTCATGCTCGCTATTCGGCGCGGGGCAAGACCTACGTTTACCGCACCTTCAACGAGCCGGTCACATCTCCCTTCTGGCATCGCTACGCGCTCGCGGAAGCGCGCACGCTTGACCTCACTCTCATGCAGGAGGCCGCGCGCCTCTTCATAGGCGAGCATGACTGGACGGCCTTTGCCGTTCAGGCGGAGGCGGAATCGCTAGTGCGTCGCGTGACGGAGCTGGAGGTTGTGTCGCGTTGGGACGAGCGCGGGCAGGGACGATTGATTGAGATACGCGCGTCTGCCAACGGCTTCCTGCGCTACATGGTGCGCTCCATTGCGGGCTGTCTGCTGGCCGTGGGCCGTGGCGAGATGTCTTTGGAAGAGGTCGAGCGCGCCATACGCTCAGGCCGTAGAAGCTCCGCCTACTCCACCGCGCCCGCTCACGGGCTGACGCTTCTCAGAGTCCACTATGATTGACACGAGCCATTCTTAGAGTCGAGAATGTGAACCGGCTTTGAAGGCTCTATCTTAAAATCTTATTCAGAGAAGGAGAACGCTAAAGGGAATGCTCGCGGATTTCGCAGAGGTCGTGCAGAAGGGGACGCGCGATGAGATGCTGCTGGCGAGCATTGACTGGGAGCGCCTGCCGCGCCACGTCGCCGTCATCATGGACGGCAACGGCCGCTGGGCAGCGGGTCGCGGCCAGCCGCGCATCGCAGGCCACCGCGCAGGCGTGGAAGCCGTGCGCGCCGCAGTCGACACGGGCGCGCGTCTGGGACTTGGAGCGCTCACGCTCTACGCCTTCTCGACCGAGAACTGGAAACGCCCGCGCCTCGAAGTTGACGCCCTGATGCGTATGCTTCGCCGCTACCTGAGGATTGAGCTTGATGAGATTGACCGGCAGAACATACGCTTTCAAGCCATAGGACGCATAGAAGGCCTGAACCAGAACGTGCAGCGAGAGATTGCACGCGCACGAGAGCGCACGTCACAAAACACAGGCATGACTCTGAGCGTCGCGCTGAATTACGGAGGCCGCGCGGAGATTCTGGACGCCACGCGCCGCGCCGTGCGCCGCCTCATGGAAGAAGGCGAAAGCCCCGAAGCTCTCACGGAAGAGAGAATCGAGCGAGAGCTTTACACCTCTGGCTTGCCGGAGCTTGACCTGCTGGTTCGCACGAGCGGCGAGATGCGCATCTCGAATTTTCTACTCTGGCAGGCGGCCTACAGCGAAATCTACGTCACGGAAACGCTCTGGCCCGATTTCCGCCGCGTGCATCTGCTGGAAGCCATAGTCGACTTCCAGCGCCGCGACCGCCGCTTCGGCGGCCTCCAACTTGTAGCCAACGCGAAATAGCATTAGAATTTTGCGCGTCAGAATTTCTGAAGAGAGAGCCTTTAGCACCTCAATTGACCGGCTCTCTTAAATTCACCTAAAAAGGATTACGTATGAAGCTGCACATCTTTTTCACCGTAGCCTTAATCCTTCTGGCCTGCTCACACCAGGCTGCTCCGGCTCAGGAGGGCCGCACGAGCCGTTGTCCTGTAATCAACGTCGCTGCTCCCGAGCTGAATTCAACAGGTCGCACGCTAATCTACAGGGCGAACATTCAAGGCGGTGACTCATCAGTAACTCCAACTTTTAACTGGACAGTTTCGGTAGGGAAGATCACCGGTGGCCAAGGCACAGCCGAAGTATCAGTTGACGCTGAGGGAAGCAACTCACTTACCGTCACAGTCGAGGTGATTGGTTATTCCGCTTCCTGTCCTAATAAAGCATCCTATGGCTGGGTTGTTGATAGGCCCGCGCCTCGTAAATATGATGAATATGGCAATCTGAAGTTCAACGAAGAGAGGCTGCGCTTAGACCAGTTTGCGACTGAGTTACGGAAGGAACCGGGCGCAAAAGGCTATATACTTGTCTACGACCGGACGGATATTCTTCGGTCTCAGGCATACGAGCGTGGGGAGAAGGCCAGAAACTACTTGGTCAAAGAGTATGGCTTTCAGGAAGCGCAGGTAGTATTAGTGAATGGCGGCTATAGAGAGAAGCGCTCGGTCGAGTTATTCATCACCCCCGCCGGGGCAATGCCGCCTACTCATGCGCCTGCTGTCTCTTCTAAATAAGCAGGGCGCGACAATAGAGAAAGTAAGGGGAACCAAAACCTGGACGCGGTGCTACTGTCTGGCACCGCTCCGGGTTTTGTCCTTTATGGAGAGATAAATCAAACACATCTCTGGACGCCGGAGTGCTAAAGTTCTAACATGGTCGAGAGAACAGAGCACGGAGAAGATGGCCACGCAGGCCAACGCTAAATAGGCCCGGAAAAGCAAATGGACACTGCTATTCAAAACAAGGTCTGGACGGACGAGGAGTTGCTGTCGCTCCCAGACGACAGCAAAAAGTGCGAGATTATAAGAGGAGAGCTCGTCGTGAGTCCTGCCGGCATCGAGCATGAAGAGATTGGTGTGCGTTTGATAATTGCGCTGGGCACTTATGTACGCAAACACAAGCTGGGAATTGTTTGCGGCTCAAGCGCGGGCTACTGGATGAAGGGCAGGACGACTTTTCTTTCGCCTGATGTCTCCTTCATAGCAAAGGAGCGCTTGCAGGGCGCAAAGCGAGCGCCGAAGAAATTCTTTAACGGCGCGCCGGATTTAACCGTGGAGGTTCTTTCTCCGAGCGACACTATAGACAGGCTGCACGAAAAGATTGTCGAGTATTTCGACAACGGCGCAAAATTAATCTGGGTCTTGAATCCTGAAGACCAGACTGTTCTCGTCTATCACACGCCGCAACCGGACAAGCTCCTGCGCGCAGACGACCTGCTTGACGGAGAAGATGTCGTTCCGGGATTTTCCATGCCGGTGTCGGAGCTGTTCACAGAGCTCGATTTTTAGGCGGGGAAATCAAAAGCTTAAATGAAACGTGTCATCACCGCACTCGTAGCCCTTCCGCTTCTCATCGCATCCATTCTGGTTCCGTGGCTGTGGCCGCTGTTTGTGGCGCTGGCGCTTTTTGCTATGACGGCGGGGCTCTACGAGTTCTGGTGGCTGGCGCGCAAGCGCGAGATGAAGCCGGACGTGGTCGTGGGCTTTGCGGCTGCCGCCGCGCTCTTCATCACCTTCTACTTCAACGAGCTGGCGTGGATTATTCTCATACTGATTCTCTTTACTATGGCCGCGCTGGCCGCGAGCATGCTGAGGGGCGCGCCCTTCGATAAGATGATTGCGTCCGTGGGCGCGACCCTGTGCGGCGTGCTTTACGTGGTGCTGCTAGGGGGCCATCTGGTGGCGCTGCGCGTCGTGACTGACCCCTTCGTACAGCCGCACGCCTCAGACCTGCTGGCCTTCTTCTTTCTGGTCATCATGGGCTCGGACACGGGCGCGTACTACACTGGCCGCACCTTCGGGCGTCGCAAGCTCGCGCCGAGCATCAGCCCCGGAAAGACATGGGAAGGAGCCGTTGGCGGGATGCTGGCGAGTCTTTTGATGGCCGTGGTGGCTCACTACTGGTTCTTCCCTGAATTGAGCCTGAAGGCGGCGCTTCCGCTCGCGGCCGCGATGAATATCTTGGGCGTGATTGGGGATTTGACAGAGAGCGCTTTGAAGAGAGGCGCGGGCGCTAAAGACGCGGCGCAGATTCTTCCCGGCCACGGCGGGCTGCTCGACAGGCTGGACAGCTTGCTCTTCAACGCGCCCGTCATCTACTATTTCGGCCTGTTCTACTTCAGACCATGACTACGAAAAGGCTTGTCATCATCATCGTCGGCATCATCGGGGGGCTTGCCCTGCTGGTGGCGCTTTTCGCGGCCGCGATAGTCGGGATAGCCTTCTACAGTATAGGCAACAGCGAGGCGGCTTCGACGGCCAAAGCGTTTCTGAAGCAGAACGAGAAGCTCAGGGAAGACGTAGGCGAGGTGCGGGAGTTCGGCAGCTTTGTCACGGGCAGCATCAACACCCAGGGCTCCGACGGCACGGCGACTCTCTATCTTAAAGTCATAGGCTCGCGCCGCACCGTGAAGGCGACCGTGGACATGGTCTTTACAGAGCGCGGCCAGTGGCGCGTGACCGGGGCGTCTTACGTGAACGAGGCCGGGCAGACCGTCTATCTTCTGGACAGGTACAACAATTCGCCGCCTTAGAGTAGGAGAGCATGAAGGTTAAAGGCATAAGCATTCTGGGCTCAACGGGCTCAATCGGCTGCAACACGCTGCGCGTGGTCGAGTCCCTGAGCGAGCAGTTCCGCGTAGTGGCGCTCGGCGCGGGCCGCAACGTCGAGAAGCTCTCCGAACAGGTCGCGCGTCACCTGCCGGAGCTTGTATCGGTCGAGACGGAAGAGCACGCGACAAGGCTTCGCGCGGCGCTCTTTGAGAGAGACGTTGACCTGCCGCGCATAGTCGTGGGCACGGAAGGCTTGGTCGAGGTTGCCACGCACGCCGAGGCGGACTGCGTAGTCTCTGCCACTGTCGGCGCGGTCGGCTTCGTCCCGACCCTGCGCGCCCTAGAATCGGGAAAGCGCGTCGCTCTGGCCAACAAGGAGACGCTTGTCATGGCGGGCGAGCTGATGACGAAGGCCGCTAAGGCTTCGGGCGCGGAGCTGCTGCCCGTGGACTCCGAGCACAATGCGCTTCATCAATGCCTGCGCGGAGAGAAGCGCAGCGAGGTGCGCCGCCTCGTGCTGACGGCTTCGGGCGGCCCCTTCCGCACGCGCAGGCGCGAAGAGATGGAAGCGGCGACCGTGGCCGAGGCCATGCGCCACCCTACCTGGAACATGGGAGCGAAGATAACGATTGATTCCGCCACCCTTATGAACAAGGGGCTTGAGGTGATAGAGGCGCGCTGGCTCTTCGGGTTTGAGGCGGACGAAATCAGCATAGTGGTTCACCCGGAGTCCGTGGTGCATTCCATGATTGAGCTTGTTGACGGCTCAATCATAGCCCAGCTGGGAGTCACGGACATGCGCCACGCCATACAGTACGCTTTGACTTACCCCGAAAGGCACACGTCGGAATTGCCGCCGCTTGACCTGACCAAGCTTCAGGCGCTCCACTTTGAAGAGCCGGACGTGGAGCGCTTTCCGGCAATCTCTCTGGCCTATAGAGCGCTCCGAACGGGAGGCACCTTGCCAGCCGCCATGAACGCCGCCAACGAAATGGCCGTCGAGGCTTTCATAAACGGCCACATCTCCTTCAACGACATTCCGCGCGTCATAGAGGCCGTGATGGACGAGCATGAAGTGGAAGCTGTCACTGACCTCGGCGTGGTGCTGAGGACGGACTCGGCGGCACGCTCGCAGGCTCTCAGGGTCATGGAGAGACTGGGCGCGCTTCACGCCAGGTGAGCGTCGAAATCCCTCCTTCTGCCCTTTACCTTAGCTGCTTTGCCGCTTAAACTCTCAGTTTATATGCAACCCGTGCTTGTGCGCTCGATTCTAAACCCGTTGTCGGGTGGGGTTTTGCATGGACTCAAACGGACGAGAGAATTTCTGACATGACTTATATTATCGGTGGTCTGGCTTTTATCTTTATTCTGGGCGCGGCCGTGGTGATACACGAGTTCGGCCATTTCGCCGTCGCCAAGCTCCTGAAGATTCGCGTAGAGACCTTCTCCGTGGGCTTCGGCCCGCGCCTTTTCGGGCGCAAGTGGGGCCACACGGACTATAGAGTGTCGGCCATTCCGCTCGGCGGCTACGTCAAGCTGGGCGGCGACGAATCCAACGCGCCGATTGAAGGCGCTGGCGACTCAGACATCCCGCCCGAAGAGCAATTCAACCTGCGGCCCAAGTGGCAGCGCATAGCCGTGGCGGTCGCGGGGCCTGTCATGAACATTTTGACGGCGCTGGCAATCCCGCTCGGCGCGGCCATGCTCTTCGGCATTCCCATCACGCCGACTTCCCCTGTAGTCGCGCGCATAGCTCCCGGCAGCGCCGCCGAAGCCGCGGGGCTTCAGCCGGGCGACCGCATAGTCTCTTTCAACGGCGTAGAGAATCCTACTTGGGACAGGATACGCGGCGACGCGCTGGTGGTGCCCGACCAGCCGCAGCCGATTCCCATGGCGATAGAGCGAAGTGGAGCGCGCCAGCAGCTGAGCATCGTCCCGAAGGTTCGCAAAGAGGGAACCGAGACGGTCGGAGACTTAGGCTTTCTGCCTGACTACGGCGTGGTGCCTGTCATCATAGACCGCGTGCAGCAGGGCGCTGCGGCAGACCGCGCGCAGGTCAAGCCCGGCGATAGGCTCCTTGCCATAGACGGCGAGCAGATTCGCAACAGCGAGCAGGCCACTCAGTACATACGCGAGTTCAAGGGCGAGCAGCTTCGCCTGACGGTCGAGCGCGAAGGACAGCAGGTGGAGATTGCTTCGGGCGTTGACCGCGAGCGCGACGATAAAGGAAACGAGAGAGTCAGGCTCGGCGTGGGACTCATTGACGACCCGCCGCGCCAGCGCGTAGGCCCGGTCACGGCTACGAACTACGCCGTCAGCTTCAACCTGGAAATCCTGCGACTGACGGGCCGCGCCCTCTCGCAGTTCTTCACGGGTCAGCGCTCTGCGCGCAACACCATCTCGGGCCCGATTGGAATCGCTCGCGCGGCTTCGACCTCCGCGAACGAGCTTGGCTGGGGCGGCGTCTTCGGCATGCTCGGCTTCCTTTCCTTGAGCCTCGGCGTCTTCAACCTGCTGCCGATTCCTGTGCTGGACGGCGGCGCAATCTTTATACTGCTCTTGGAGGCGGTGCTGGGCGTCGTGGGCATAAGGCTTTCGATGGCGATACGCGAGCGCATACAGCAGGTGGGCTTCGTGATGCTGCTGCTGCTGATGGTCTTCGTCATCTCGAACGACCTGATAAAGGAAGCGTCCATCTGGCGCGGCGGCTCTAATAAGCCCGCGCAGCAAGCGCCCGCGCCGCAGAAGTAAAAGACTATGGAATTAACAGGGATGGACAGGATGCACAGGATAAGAAAGAAACTATTTATTCTTTATCCTGCTTATCCTGTCCATCCTGTTAAATTCCTCTTCTAATTTGAGAAGCTACGAATGATGCGAAAGTCTAAAGCGGTAAGAGTCAAAGACCTTGTGATTGGCGGCGGCGCGCCCGTGCGCGTGCAGTCCATGACGAAGACGGACACGGCCAACGTGGACGAAACGGTCGCGCAGATTGAAGAGATGATGCGCGCGGGCTGCGAGATTGTCAGGGTCGCCGTGCCGGACAACGACGCGGCCATCGCGCTTAAAGAGATTCGCAAGCGTGTGCCGGATGTTCCGCTCGTCGCCGACATACACTTTCATTACAAGCTCGCCCTGATGGCGCTTGAGGCGGGCATTGATAAGCTCAGGCTTAATCCCGGCAACATAGGCTCGATTGACCGCGTGCGAGAGGTCGTGCGCGCAACTCAGGCGCAGAAGGTTCCGATTCGCATAGGCGTCAACGGCGGCTCGCTCGAAAAAGATTTGCTGAAGAAGTACGGCACGGCCACGCCGGAAGCCATGGTCGAGTCGGCTATGCGACACATACGCATCCTAGAAGACCTCGACTTCACGGACATCATCATCTCGCTCAAGGCTTCGGACGTGCATCGCACGGTCGCTGCCTACCGCCTGCTCGCCGAAAAGGTTGATTACCCGCTTCACCTTGGCGTGACGGAGGCGGGCACGGCCTTTTCCGGCACGGTCAAATCCGCCATAGGCTTAGGCATACTGCTGCACGAAGGCATAGGCGACACGATTCGCGTCTCTCTGGCCGCAGAGCCGCAGGAAGAGGTGAGGGTCGGCTGGGAGATTCTGAAATCGCTTGAGCTTCGCAAGCGCGGCGTGACTGTAGTTGCATGCCCGACATGCGGCAGGCTCGACGTTGACGACTTCGTGGGCATCGTCACGGAGATTGAGCGACGCCTCGCTCACATAGAAGAGCCGCTTCATCTTTCAATCATGGGCTGCGCCGTCAACGGCCCCGGCGAGGCGCATGACTCGCAACTGGGCATCACCTTCGGCCGCAACGTAGGCATGATTTACAAGAACGGCGTGCCCATGCGAAAGGTCGCGGGCGCGGACATCGTGGAAGCCTTCGTCCGCGAGACCGAGAAGCTCGTCTCGGAAGTCTCAAGCGCCAAAGACGAAGAAGAAAAGCCGCAGACAGAGCTTGTCTCAATCACCTGAAAGAGAGAAGAGCTCTTATTCAAAAAGGCCGCCTTCCAATGAGGGCGGCCTTTTTTGACTTCACAGATAATCTTTCGACGGTTTACGGTGCGAGAAGTGTCAGAGGGTAAACGGGGATGTTCCTGAGTATCCAGAAGACCATCATTATCCAGAAGAGGGCTTTGACGTAAGGGGGACGCGTGAACGGCATGGGCAAGCCGCGTCCTCTGGCAGCTACGAGCGCGTAAGAGACGAAGGCGTAGGCCGCAAAGGGAAGCAGCATCAGCATCAGCGCGTTGAAGTGCAGTGCTTCAAGGAAGTGGCCGTGCGTCAGTTGATGCAGCCCGCGCGTCATCCCGCACCCCGGACAGTAGAGCCCCGTCAGGCTGTTGAACGGGCAGGACGGGTAAAGGCTTCCTGGCGCGGAAGGGTTGAAAAGCCGCAGGTAAACTAGACCCGCCATAGTCAGCAGGACGACTCCGGCCGCGAAGAGACGCTCGCGCAGGCTCGCCTCCGTCTCGCGTCCTTCAAAATATGTCGTCTCAATCACCTGCATAAAATCTTTAGTCTCCCGAGCGTCGCCAATAATGACATTTAACCGGAGCGACAATCAAGCCTGCTTGCTCTCGCCGTCGAGGTATTTAATCAACACGACTTCGTTGTGCCGCTCGTTGTAAATCATCTCGTCCACCATGTCGCGCGCTATGAGTATGCCGAAGCCGCCGGGCCTGAGGCCCTGGTCTTCTCTTGCACGCTCGTGCAGCATGGGGTCGCCTTCAGGGTTGAGAAAGGCCGCTATTGGCCCCGAAGGCTGGTAGAGCGATTCTATGCTGAAGCCTTCGCCCGGGTCTTTGATGCGGTAGAGAATCATGCGCGGCGAGCGCAGGTAGCCTACCTCTACAAACTGCGTCGGGTCGTTCTTGCCGCCATGCTCTATGGCGTTCCTGAGCATCTCGCGGAAGGCGTAGGTGACGCTCTCGCGTGTGATAGTCGGCAGGTCTGTCTTCAGTTGCGACATCAACCGGTCAAGCGGCTCAATCGCCGCAGGGTCGCAAGGAACCCTCAGCTCAATCCACTCGGGCCGCGCCGACAGCACCTCTATGTTTATCTGCTCTGGCTCAAGGCGGAAGGCGTTCTCGACCACGGAGAGAAGCTGGTTAACGTCGAAGGGCTTTGAGAGAAAGTCCGAAGCCTGGTCGCGCATGGCGCTCAGCGCGGCTTCCGGCGTAGAGAGCGCCGTCATGATGATGACGCGCAACTCCTTGTTATTCTCGCGCAGGCGTGAAAGCATCTCAAGGCCGTCCATCTTAGGCATCATGATGTCCAGAAGCGCCAGGTCTACCTGCTGCGCCTTTATCATCTCCAGCCCCTCGAAAGCGTCGCGCGCGTCCAGAACGTCGTAGCCCTCCTTTCTGAGAGCGAAGCCAATCAGATTGTGCAGCTCCGGGTCGTCGTCCACCACCAGAATCTTCTTTGCCATAACAGTCGGGTTCTTCCTTTCAGCCTGTCTCTATTCTTCCGCCATAGAGAGAAAGAGCGCGTCGGTCGCAACCTTTCGGTTGACGTTGACTAAGAGCTGCCCGCGAAGCGTCTCTATCTCTGTAATCCAACGCGCGGCACGCCGGGAAGGGACGCGCACGCTTATCTGTTTAAGCTGCTCGTCCAAGTCCCTGTTGACTATCTGCTCTGCGGGCGCGCCCAGACCCAGAGTCCACACGTCATGCACGAGCATCTCAAGCGCTTCGAGCCTGGGCTCGTACTCGTCCTTTCGCTTGGCGTCGTTCATCTCTTCGGCAATGCGAAGGAGCCGCGCTCGGTCTCCCGTCAGCGCAAGCGACTTGAGCACCTCAAGCATAGCGTCGCGCCGCTCACGATAAGAGGCGAGGTCTGTGGAGAGCGCACGCCCAATGCTCCCGCGCGCAACGTGGGCCAGAAGGCTCGCCTCGCGCTTAGGGATGCGGCGCTCCGCCGTGAGGTGCTTCTCCACCTCTTCCGCCTGAAGCGGCGCAAAGCGTATCACCTGGCAGCGCGAGCGAATCGTGGGCAAAAGCGCAGACGGGCGCGAAGTCAAAAGTATTAGATGCGACGTTTCGGGCGGCTCTTCCAGCGTCTTCAGGAGAGCGTTCGACGAAGACTCGTTCAGGCGGTCTGCGTCCTCTATGATGAAGAAGCGTGCGCGGCCTTCTACAGGACGGTAATTAGCTTCCCTCTCAAGCTCGCGCATGGGGTCAACGCGGATACTTCTTTTATACGGGCGAACCATGCCGACATCAGTATGCTCGCTCCAGACGATGCGCTCTTTATTGTCGTCATCGTTGTCATAGAGCGGGAAGGTAGAGCGGCCTATACGCAGGCACGACGAGCACTCGTCGCAGCCTTCCTTACCCTTCGACTTCTGGCAGTTCATGGCCTTCGCCAGCTCAAGCGCGAACAGTCGCTTGCCCACGCCGTCCTCACCGACGAAGAGCAGCGCGCCGGGGACGCGCCCCTTTTCAAGCATGCGCCTGAGGACATCCTTAACCCGCTCGTTTCCTGCCAGCTTATCGAACATAAAAGCCTAAACCCTGGACTCAATAAATCGCATCACCACTTCCATGACGCGCGTGTGCGTTTCGTCAATCGAGCCGCTCGCGTCCACGACGCGCACCCGCCCGGGCTCCTCGCGCGCAATCTCAAGGTACGCCTCGCGCACGCGAGTATGAAAAGCCGCGTCCTCGGAATCGAGCCGGTCTCCCTTGTGACCGTCGTGCGTGCGGCGGCGTGCGCGCGAGACGCACTCGGCCACAGAGAGGTCGAAGATGAGCGTCAGGTCGGGCTTGAGCCCAGCCGTGGCAAGCTCTATCACATCGTGTATCAGCTCTTTTGAAAATCCTCTCCCCGCTCCCTGATATGCGCGAGTGGCGTCGGCGTAGCGATCTGAGAGGACTATGTGGCCAGAGTCCAGAGCGGGTTTGAGCAACGTGCGAACGTGCTGGGCGCGGTCGGCCGCGAAGAGTAGAAGCTCCGCCAGTGGGTCTACGTGCTCGTGCAGGTCAAGGATGGCGGCGCGCAATCGTTTGCCGAAGGGAGTGCCGCCCGGCTCTCGCGTTGCCACGACTTCCAGGCCGCGCAGGCGCAGGGCGCTGGCGAGCATACGCATCTGCGTGGATTTGCCGCTCCCGTCAATCCCTTCAAAGGTGATAAATAGGCCAGCCACTCTCTTAATCTTAGGTCTAAAGGTTGAAGTTTCTGAAAGTCGAGTCAGGCTTCGGAAGGGCTCTGTGACTCACCCTGCTCGCTGTCGCCGGAGGACGCGGGCGGCTGCGGCGCACGCATCTCGCCAGACTGCCGGCGCGCGTGCGAGATGGTCGAGATGGCGTGCTTGAAAATAAGCTGCTCCTGCGAGCCCGTTTCCAGCAGGACGGAGAATTTGTCGAAGCTCTTGATGCGTCCCGTCAGCTTAGCGCCGTGCATCAGGTAGATGGTGACGTTGCTACGCTCGCGGCGCGCCGTGTTTAGAAACGCGTCCTGTATGTTCTGAGGTGTCGGCTTCGAATCCACCCAGCTCCTCCGGTCGGGCTCTTCTGTTTGCTACGGAAAACTGTGGTCAGGGAAGATTACACCACGCACAAAGCGAAAGCAAACCTTTAACCAAGATTCAATAATTCCTTAACACGGGCGGCAATCTTCGACTGGGTTTCCGGCTCTTCACCGAAGCCCTCGAACCATTCGACGCCCGCCTCGCGCCGGAACCATGTCAACTGGCGCTTGGCGTAGTGGCGAACGTCCATCTGCGTCTGCTCTATGGCGCTCTCAAGTGTGCGCTCGCCGCCGAGATACTCCACCACGCGGCGGTAGCCGTGCGCGCCCAGAGCGGTCGAAGACGGAGAGGCACCGCGCTCTAGAAGCCCGCGAACTTCCTCCACGAGCCCCGCGTGGAAGTGTGCCACAGTCCTCTCGTTGATGCGCCTGTAAAGCTCCGCGCGCGGCGGAGAGAGCGCAAGCACGCGCAGGCGAGAGGCAGAGGCCGGAGGCTGTGGGCGTGCGCCCGCTTGCTCGGACATCCTCAAGCCCGTCTGAAAGCGAACTTCCAGCGCACGCTGCACGCGCGGCCAGTCGTTAGGGAAAAGTTTTCGGGCCGAAGCCGGGTCGACCCTTCGTAGCATACGGTGCAGGTGCTCTGCCCCGCGCCTTTCGCGCAGGCGAGTCAGGCGCTCTCGAAGCTGCTCGTCCGTGGGCGCGCTCCGGAAAAAGGGCTCTCGCAGGGCTCTGAGGTAAAAGCCCGTGCCACCGACGATGAAAGCGACTCTCCCTCTCGCTTCTATCTCGTCAATCCTGAGCGCGGCGTCGCGCGCCCAATCGCCCGCGGTGTAGTTCACCTCAAGCGGCACAAAATCAATCAGGTGATGCGCGACGCCGCGTCTCTCAGCAAAGGGAACCTTGGCCGTGGCAATCTCCACGTCACGATAAACCTGCACCGAGTCGCAGTTGATAATCTCTCCGCCGAACTGTAAGGAGAGCGCAATCCCCAACTCGCTCTTGCCGGACGCGGTCGGCCCGACGATAGCTACGATTGGCTTTTCAGATGAACCTTCCGTTGTCACAGGCGAGAATTAATAGACGAGACGCCACACGATTATCAACCACACAACCGCCAGCAGCAGCAGAGCCCCCACAATTTGCATACGAGAGAAGCGCATCTTTGAGCATTATAGTCCCGTAGGGACTCGCCCGGTAATAGCCCAGCACTTCAGTGCTGGGAGCGAGATGTGTCTATAAAAATTTAGTCCCGTAGGGACGGCTGAATTCTAACCCAGCACATGATTTTCATCATACTCAATGCCGTGCTTTTCCAGAAAACTCAGGAACTCTTCTTCAAAGGTCTTCCTCCGATGATGCTCTTTTTGAGTCTGGATATAAGCAACGGTCTGTTGAGCATGAGAGATGCTTATGCTGAATGCGCCGTACCCTTCCTGCCATGCGAAACTTCTCTGAGCCGGAAAGTTGTCATGAATCCATTTTGAAGAGCCGCCTTTGATAAGCTGAATCGCCTTGGATAAAGGCATCACTGCGGGAAGGGATAACAAGATGTGTGCGTGGTCATCCGTGCCGCCAACGGCGAGCGCTTTCATACCGTTTTGCCGCGCGATGCCGCTCAGGAAAGGCCAGATACGCTCCTGTAGCTGCGGGGAGATAATTTTCCTTCGGTCTTTGGTGCTGAAGACACAATGAACAAGGCTGCTGACGTAAGAGTGAGGCATAAGCGTTCCTTTCAGTCGTCCCTACGGGACTTAGGCAAATGACTTTACCTTTATTCCCAGCGATAAATCGCTGGGCTATTATCAACCGCCCCTACGGGGCACGAAGATGAGGTAGCCCCGTAATTCACTTCTAATCTTACTTCTAATACAGCTTGGTCAGCTCGATGCCTGTGTAGTAGTTCTTCAGAATCTTGTCGTAGGTGAGGCCTGCGCGGGCCATGCCGTAGGCTCCTACCTGGCACATGCCTACGCCGTGGCCCCAGCCCCTGCCTATGAAGGTGAAGCCTGTGACGCGGCCTTCTTCGTCGTAGCGGCGCTCTATGACGAAGAGCTGTTCGCGCAGGCCCAGGGCGGAGCGTATGCGGCCGCCCCGTACGTGCGCCGTGCCGCGCGTGCCTACAAGCTCAAGGTCTGTGACGCGGCGCGATGAGCCACGGGCCGCGACTCGGAGGTCTGTAAGCGAGCCCACACCTCGCGCCCAGCGAGAGAGCCTTCCTTGCGCCTCTCCCAGCGAAAGCTCGGCCGTCCAATTGGTGAAGGGCGAAAAGCGCTCTGCGGCAGCGCCGTCCGCAGAGGGGCGCACCTCCATATAATCAACCTGTCCCTGCGGGTTGAGATGAAACTGTACGGGCTCGCCGCCCATGACCGTCAGAGAGCGCATCTGGTAGGCGCTTGAGCCGAAGGCGCGGAAGAGATAGGCGTCGCTTGCCACGGCCACGGTCAGGTCTTTGTTCTTAGTCGAGCGAAGCACGAGCGCGCCGCTCGATGCGGGCCGGGCAGTACCTTTCTGTAGAAGCAGCTTGCCGCGCGCATCTAGAAGGTTCGCGATGGTGTGTAGCATGCGTGCGCGCGTCATGGCCTCGCGCGGGCGTAGAGTCACGTCCGGGTAGAGCGAGAGATAGCCGTCGCGCAAGAGATAAGCAACGTCGGCGCGGTTGCGCTCGGGGATGTCTGAAGCGTCGCGGAAGGAGAGTATGTACTCAACGTCTGCGGCATCGAGCAGCGTGTCGGCGCGGCCTTCGCCGTAAAGGGCTGCTGAGAGGGCCGTGCTGAAGGCTGGCGGGCGCGTCACGTCATCCGTGATTGCGGGCAGAGGGTTTCTTGAGAGACGCGCGACGGCTGAAATCCAGTTGCGAGCCTCCGACGCGGAAGCTGCTGTTGAGAGCCAAGAGTCCGTGACGCGTGACGCGCCTAAGGCGAAGCCGTTGACGGCGAGCAGTGCCATGTCGCGCACGAGCGGAAGGTTTGCTTCCTCTCGTATCTCCGCAGGCTCGCGCGTGGTCTTGACGACGAAGGGCGCGAAGGCGGCTCTGCCTTCTACGGAGCATTCCCGCGCTCGAAGGTAAGGCTCCGCGTTCGGGAAGATGTTCTCGGAATCTTCCGTGCGGCCGCCGCAGGTGGAAGTGTAGAGCGCGTTGATGGGCGCGCTGGCGTAAGTCGCTATGACTCCGCGTGTCTCTTCGACGGCGCGGGAGGCTAGCGGCTGTTCCGTCGAGAGCCCGCCGTAAACCTGCGAGCGCGTCGTGGGCAGCAGGTCAAAGCCTTGCGAGGCGAACTGGTTCCTGTTTCTAACGGCGTAGGTGCGCGCCGCCACCGCCTGCGCCTTCAGGGCTTCTATGGCCGGGTAGTTAAGCTCGTTCGGCACGACGCCTCGGACGTAGTCTTCCAGCCCCAGCACGTTGACGACCGTCAGGCCTCCCTGCGCGTTGGCGAAAACTTCCAAGCGACCGCGATATGGCTTTTCGTTGAAGCGCACGGGCGAGGCGCGCTCGTCTTCGGAAGCGAAGACGACGGGTGCGTATGAGGTGAAGAGCATGGACGCGCCTGAAGCGTAGACGACCGCCGCGCGCGTAGGCGTGCTTGAGCGTGAGACGGGCCGCGTCACATCAGCCGGACTCATCGAGCCTGTCTTCGCGCTCGAAGAGCTTGTCGAAGCGGTCGTGCGGGCGCTGGTGACGGTGGCAGAGACGAAGCCTGCTTCTTCCAGTCTCGCTCGAAGCTCGTCCGCCTCGGCGCGCGTGAGACTCCCGCCCATGCGAAGCTTCCAGGTGTTCGTCTGCGCGTCCGGAGACACCTGCGCGCTCTCGCCCGTCTGCTCTTTTATCTCAGAGGCCGCGCGCTCTGCGTCAACGCGTGTGGCAGCGCCCGCAATCTCGACGCCGAAGTCCGAGCCCTGCGCCGGAGGAAGCGGAGCCAGCACGCGCGGCTCTATGCGAACGCGCGCAACCGACAGTGCTTCAGGAGCAGCCGCTTCATCCGTCATTTTCATCAATCGCCCGTTTGTAGAGACGGTCACGGAGCGCGCGTTAGTGGCAAGACCTATGCGGACGGTAGGCTCGGCCATAAGCCGCGTAGTTGTTTGAGCGACGGGCGGGCGCGTCTCCGTAGAGGCTTGAGCGCGGCGCGGGCGCGTGTCCTGGCCTAAGAGCAGCGCCGGACAGAGAAGAGAGTATGCGATGATGAGAGCGGTTATCTTCGAGCGGGGGAAAAGGGGCACTTCCATTATCCTTTCCGGCACGGGATTCCACGACTGCGCCTCATACTACTACAAGGCCGTGGAAGGGGCGAAAGAGAATTAACAGGGATGGACAGGATAGACAGGATGAAAAAGAAAGAATTGTCTTTTCTTTATCCTGTTCATCCTGTCCATCCCTGTTAAATTTCTTATGAGAATAGAAAGGCGCGCAGGAGTCCTATGAGGCCGCCCGCTATGACTACCCAAAGCACGTCTAGCTTGAAGCGGTAGAGCGCCGTGAAGCTTAAGAGCCCGAGCGCGGCCGCGAACCAGTTTATCCCACCACGGAAGCCTGTGGGCCAGATGACGGCAGCGCCGAAGACCAGCGCCAGGTTAAGAATCACTCCGACGACCGCAGCCGTGATGCCTGAGAGCGCTCCCGTCAGGTGGCGGTTCCCGCGCAGCACCTCTATGTAAGGCGCGCCTATGAAGATGAAGAGGAAGCAGGGCAGGAAAGTGGTGTAGGTAGTGATGAGCGCGCCCGCCACGGCGCTCGTCACAGGCTGCATGCCCTGCGGGTTGTTCCACCCTGCCATGAAGCCTATGAATTGCAGCACCATGATGAGAGGCCCCGGAGTCGTCTCGGCCAGCGCGAGGCCGTCCACGGCCTGCGCGTGAGTGAGCCAGCCTCGCGCGCCCGTCACTACCTGCGTCACGTAAGCCAGCACGGCGTAGGCTCCGCCGAAGGTGACTAAAGCCGCCTTAGTGAAGAAGAGATACTCTTCTGCGTGAAGGCTCGCGCGCCCGCGCCATGCAATGATAAGCAGGAAGGGAAGCGCCCAAAGCCCAAGGCCCACGACCAGCACTCTTAAGCTTCTCCATCGCGAGGGCCGTGTGTGCGGCGGCGGAGGCGCGTGGTCGTCTATTATGGTCGGCAGAGCCTGCTCTTCATCAACCTTGCGCGCCTTTCCTGTACCTTTCCCCTCTTGCGCGAAGGTCTCTGGACGAAGCCTTACGCCGAGAAGACCTATGACGCCAGCCGCGAGGATTATCAGGGGAAAGGGAACGTGCAGAAAATATATGCCGACAAACGCGAGCGCGGCGATGATGAAATGCGCTGCGCCCTTGAGAGCGCGGCCGCCGATTTTCAGGACTGCTTCGACGACTATGGCTACGACCACTGGCTTGAAGCCTGAGAGCACGCCCATGACCGCCTGCACGTTGCCGTAAGCCGCGTAGACGTAAGAGAGCAGAAGCAGCACCAGTATGGAAGGGATGACGAAGAAAGCTCCGGCTACGATGCCTCCCCAGGTGCGATGCAGCAGCCAGCCTACGTAAATCGCAAGCTGTGTGGCTTCGGGGCCGGGCAGCAGCATGCAGTAGTTCAGGGCGTGAAGGAAACGGTCTTCGGAAATCCAGCGCCTGCGCTCGACAAGCTCCCTGTGCATGATGGCAATCTGGCCTGCGGGGCCGCCGAAGGAGATGAAGCCGAGCTTGACCCAGAACCTGAACGCCTCGCGGAAAGAGACCGTGCGCGCGGGCTGAGACTTGTCCCCACGGGCGGCTTTCATAATCAGGAGAGAGAGCGCGCGGCCATCGAATGAAAGCGGCGGCGCACGCTGTTGATGTTGACGAAGGGAAGAGAGCGCGCGGCGTGCGTGCGGTTGGTCAGGAGTAGAAAGATGCGCTCGTTGATTGGGTCAATCCAGCAGCTAGTGCCTGTGAATCCCGTGTGGCCGAAGCTCTCTTGGGGCAAGTCCGGCCCGGCCGTGGAATCCTTCGTCTCCGCCAGCTGCCACGCGAAAGAGCGAGCCTCTTCCAGCCCCTCTGTCATGTTCGCGTGAAAGAGCGCGCAGGTCTCTGGCCTCAGAAGCCGCGTGTGGCTAGCCAGAAACTGAGACGCTATGGCGAGCGTCTCAAGCGCGGTCGAGAAGAGCCCCGCGTGGCCCGCCGCGCCGCCCAGAAAATGAGCGTTGCCGTCATGCACCTCGCCCCAGATTAACTGCTCGCGCCAGCCCGTGTATGACTCGCCCAGCTTCATCTCGCTGCACATCCCTCGCTCGTACAGGTTGCCGGTCTCGCACGCGGCCGTCTCCGTTTGCAGCGCCAGCTCTGGATTAAAGAAGGTGCGGCCGAGCGCGAGCGGCTCGAAGATTTCACGCCGCGCCAGCTCTTTAAGCTCAGCGCCGGAAATCTTTTCGAGCAGTAGGCCGAGCGTGATGAAGCCAAGGTCGCTATAGCGAACGCGCGTGCCGGGCACAGCCTCAAGCGGCTCGGAGGCAATCACGCGCAGCGTCTCACTTTTGCGCCCGCCGGTAGTTATGTAGAGAGGCCGCCACGCGGGAAGACCGGACGTGTGCGTCAGGAGATGCCTGACGGTTAAGGCACGCTTGTCCTCCGCATCAAACTCCTGAAGGTAGCTGCGAACCTCCGCGTCCAGTTGAAGCGCGTTCTTCTCCACGTACCGCGCGGAGAGCAGCCCTGTGACGAGCGGCTTTGTCAGGGAAGCAAGGTCGTAGATGGTGTCGAGCGCGGCCCGTCGCTCAAGAGGCTCGCGGACGGCGTGGCCCAGCGCGTCACGAAAGCGCACACGCCCGCGCTCTGCCACAAGGTAAACGGCGGAAGGGAAGTCGCCCGCCGCTATCCTCTCCGCGAGAAAAGCGGAAATCTCTTCGTTACGCTCGCCTTCAATCATGATTTTAAGAGGTCAAGCAGCGGCCCTTAGTCAGTACCGCCTGCGGTAGCGGGCGGTTCTCTAACATCAATCACGAGTCTAGTCTGGATATAACCCGCCCGCTACCGCAGGCGGTTCTGACCTGTTCACGTTGGAAGCTTAAAAGATGAAAGGCCCGCTTGTGTGAAATGCTCTTCTATGCGCTCAAGCACGCGAATGGCCAGAGAGAGCGCGCGACGGCCGTCAGCGCCTGAGACGGGAGACGGCTCGCCTCGCTGTGCTGCCTCAAGAAACGCTTCTATCTCTGCCCTCAGAGGCTCAACGTCTGCAATCTCAAGGTGGCGCGTGTGAACGCCGGGCCAGAGGCCGCTCGCTTCGGGCGGCGCAAGGCCGCTGATGCCTGCGTAGCGCGTGGCGTAGTCCACGGCCACGTAATCGTGCGGCTGAAAGAAACGCATCTTGCGAATCTTCTCCATGCCCACGCGAGAGGCAGTGATGTTGGCAACCGCTCCGGTCGCAAACTCAAGGCGCGCGTTCGCCGCATCCACTCGATTCGTCAGGATTGGAATGCCTACGGCGCGCACGTCAGTCACCTCCACCTCTTCGCCCACGAGCCACTGAACAATGTCCAGGTCGTGAATCATCAGGTCAAGCACCACGTCTATGTCGAGCGAGCGGGCTGTGAACTGGCCCACGCGATGAATCTCGAAGTAGACGGGATTGCGAACGAAGGGATGCAGGGCCGTGAGCGCAGGGTTAAAGCGCTCCATGTGGCCCACCATGAGGCATGCACGCCCGCTCGCGGCAGCCTCAATCATGCGGTCTGCTTCCGAGAGGTTGCGCGCGATGGGCTTTTCGACAAGGACGTGTATGCCCGCTTCCAGAAGGCTGCAAGCTATCTCGGCGTGAGACTCCGTGGGCGTGGCGAGGCTGACGGCATCCACGCGGCCCACGAGCGTCTTCCAGTCGGGAGTCCATTCGGTCTCTCTCTCGGCTGCGACCGAGCGCGCAGTCTCTTCATCCGTGTCGCAGACGCTTACCAGCTCGCTCTTTCCCTCACGGGCGAGAGCGGCGTGTATGCGCGCGTGCTGGCGGCCAAGATGGCCCACGCCTATAACGGCTGTTCGTAAAGTCATATGTAGATTTGAACATCAGAGCATCTTCGATGATACTCGTCCTACGCAATAAAGTGGCTAACTGAATACTGATTGCTTTTCAGGTGACTATACTTGCAACGATTTGTCCTTGCCAAGCGAGCGTGGCTCGTCTTCTTCCTGCTGGCTCTGGCCGCTTACCTTTACGGTCTGGGAAATTTCCCCTTCGTAGGGCCTGACGAGCCGCGTTACGCGCAGGTCGCGCGAGAGATGCTCGCGCGCGGCGACATGGTAACGCCCACGCTCGCCGGGCAGAACTGGTTTGAAAAACCCGCGCTGCCCTACTGGACGATGATGGCCTCGTACAAACTATTCGGCGTCGGCGAGGGCTCTGCGCGGCTGAGCTTTGCGTTGATGGGGCTGCTGACTGTGTGCGCGCTTTACTACCTGGCTTCGCGCACTGAAAGAACTGGTTCTGCTCAAGGAGAGCTTCACTGGCTCTCGCTTTCGTGCGCGGTCGTCGGGGCTTCGAGCGCGGGGCTTCTTCTATTTTCGCACGGCGTTAATTTCGACATCCCGCTGACGCTGACGACGACCGTCGCGCTCGCCTGCTTTTTCGCGCAGGAGGTGGAAGAGGATACAGCGAGGCGGCGGTGGCTGCTCTCCGGCTTCTACTCAGGCGCGGGCGCTTCTCTTCTAGCCAAAGGCCTCATAGGCTTCATCATCACGTTCGGCGTCGTCACCCTTTATTACCTGCTGAGACGCGCGTGGCCGCGACGCGAGATTTTTCTGAGCCTCGCGTGGGGCGTGCCGCTTGCGCTTCTCGTAGCCGCCACGTGGTACGCGCCCGTCATCTATCGTCACGGCTGGGCCTTCGTGGACGAGTTCTTCATACAGCATCACTTCGCGCGCTACACTTCGAACAAGTATCACCACCCGCAGCCCTTCTACTTTTACCTGCCGGTATTGCTGCTGATGCTCTTGCCGTGGACGCCGTACCTGATAGAGTCTGCGGTCACGGCACGCCGCTGGCGGTTGCGCGAAGCCTCCGCCCTGAATAAGTGGAGAGCCTTCGGGCTCGCGTGGCTCCTGATGCCCGTCCTCTTTTTCTCTGTCTCAGGGTCGAAGCTGCCCGGCTACATACTGCCCGCACTGCCCGGCGCTGTGATGCTCGTGGGAGAAAGGCTCGCGCGCACGCTAAGGGGTGAAGGCGGCAGTGCTTCCATCCGAGCCTGCGGCGTGCTCTTAATCCTGCTGGCCGTTGGTCTGGGCTTTTACGTCAAACGCGAAGGCTATCCCGTCATGGTGTGCGCCGCAGCAGCCGCGCTGCCTCTGGTGGCGGCCGGACTCCTCGCGCTTGTGCTGGCAAAGAGGCGATGGCTGGCGACCGTGTCGATTATGTGCTCGATGTTCCTGGTGATAATCGTGGGCCTCGAATGCGGCATAGAGAAGATTTCAAGAAGAGTCTCAATCGCGCACGCTTTAAGCCAAGCCTCCGCCCGAGGCTATGGCTCAGCGCCCGTCTACAACCTGCACACGATAGAGAGGACTGCGGAATTTTATGCAGCGGGACGACTGCAATACGGCGCGGACGGCGAGCCGCTTCGCTTTGAAGGCGCAACGCAGGCGGAAGAGGCTGCACGCACGAGCAGTAGCGGCGCTGTGCTTGTCATCGTCCCTTCCGAGTACGCGTCGCAGCTAACCACCTACCCGCCGCTTGAGACGGAAGTCGTGGACGACAACGGCGACGTTGCGCTCATAGCCGTGAAGATACGTAAGGCAGATTCAAACAGGGATGGACAGGATGAGCAGGATAAAGAATAAATGCTTTCTCTTTTATCCTGTCTATCCTGTCTATCCCTGTTAATTTCCTGTTCAGCATCTCTCCAATTCAGAGAAGAAGGCGGAGAGCTTCTGCTCGTCCAGGCGTCCGTCGGTTCTGACTCCGCTGCACACGTCCAGGCCGAAGGGGCCGACCGTCTCGACAGCTTCCCTGACATTCTCTGCGCGCAGGCCGCCCGCCAGAAAGACGGGCACGCCCGACTGCTCACGAATCCTGCGGCTCGTGGCCCAGTCGTGCCTGCGGCCCGTGCCGCCAAGCTCTTTGACGGCGAGGCGCGGGTTGCCGGAATCGAGGAGTATGGCCTGTACGTGCGGCGCGACTTGAAGGGCTTCGTCCAGCGCCTCTTCGCCGGAGACGTGTACGACCTGAACGAGAGAGACGCCCGGCATGGCCTCTCGCATCTCCGCGTAGCTCCCCCGCTCTAACCTATCGACAATCTGAACCGTGTTGACGCCGCATCGTCTCTGCTGCTCTATGATTGCACCTGCGTCCTGAAGAGAGGTGAGAAGGAAAGAGGCGACGCCGGGCGGAATGTGCGCGGCTATCTCGCGTATCAATTCCTCTTTGATGGGGCCGGGGCCGCTCGGCATCTCCGAGACGAGCCCGAGCGCGGACGCGCCCATTCGTATAGCCGTCCATGCTTCTTCAAGGCTGGCTATACAACAAATCTTGACTCTGGGCCTGCGGGTCGCTTGCATCGCGGGACTACTGCTGCGGGTCGGCTTTCGATTGGGCAGTCTCTTCTTCTTGCGCGAGCGGCTCCTCTTCTTCTACGACGGACGGGTCTGGAAGCGCTGCGCCGGGCGGCACAACCCAGGTTTCAAGAGAAGAAGATTGATACTCCTGCGCATTGCCCGTGAGGACAATCAATCGGTCTCGGCTGATGCCGTACTTCTGCTCAAGGTCTGACTTCCATTTTTCGACAAGCTGAATCAAGTCCAGCTTGGGCGTCTCGACCTGCGCTTCCTCCGCCTGCGCTGATGCTGCTTCTTCTGCCGTCTCCACGACTTCTTCCGCCTGCTCTGCCTCTTCCACTTGCTCTTCGTCTTCCGTCTCTACCTCAAGGCGTATGATGACGCAGGCTTTCATCTGCTCGTCCGCTTTAAGTATCTCGGCGAAGGCTTCAAAGGCGAGCCGGGAATTGTCCTCGTAAGCGAGCACGTAATCATTAACCGAGACAATCTGCACGGCCTTGTCCGGCCTGGGCTCCGGCTCCTGCACGGGCGGCACGGGCGGCACGTTGGCTGGCCCTACCCAGAGCTGCACCCTGGCGCTCCCGCTTCTTTTCTCAAGCTGGCGATAGCCGCCGTAGATGATTTTGATTCTGTCGGCCGCAATCCCCTGACCGCTCTCAAGTCTGCCCGAGACTTCACGGGCCGCGCGACGCCAGGAGCCGGGCGCTGCGTCCGAAGAGTTGAAGGCGACGACGTAGCAGACCTTATCCGGCTGCTGCCTGAGGGCGTCTGACAGTCCGGCTAAGGGACTGTCGCCGAAGGCGGGCCCTGTGCCTGCGTCTTCATAGACGGCGTGCAGCGATTCGTCCGTGTTGTACTCCGTAAGGAGGCCCGTGAAAGTCGCTGCCTTGTTGGTGTAAGTTTGCGGCTCGGGCGGCTCCGCTCCCTCAGGCACAATCCACATCTCCGTGGCAGAGCCGTTCATCTCCTTATAGCGCCCACCGTAAACGGCCTTGAACCGCGCAGGGTCTACCCCGCGCGTGTTGACCAGATAGTCCTCGGTGATTCGTAGCCTGCTCTCGCCCGTGCCCGCGCCCTTCCCTTCAGGCCCGTAGACGATGAGATAGCCGGTAGCCGTCGGCTCTTCCATTAACTGTATGGCGAAGTTGTCGAGGCGTGCTCCGTGGTCGCAGCCGCCAACTCTCTCGAACTCGTCGAACTTGCGCGCCACGAGTCCGCCTTTCTCAGAGTCATCCTGCGCCTGCACGACCGTCAGGCCCGCGCACACGAAGAGCATCAGCACGAGAGTCTGAACAGGAAGATGCGTCGCTCTTAAGAGATGTCTCATAAAGCTTCTCTTTTACAGTTCAGCGACTGACGCGAAGCGCCTTGTCCAGAAAATCTATCACGCGGCGGTCGTAGACTTCTGACTGCTCGCCCGTGGCCAGCCGCAGGTTGTAGCCCGAGACAGGAAGCTCCGTCTGCATCTCAACGGTCGTGCCCTGCGGAAAGCAGCGTTGCAGCGCAACCGTAGAGGCTTGCAGCTGCGGCGTGTCCTTGCTCGCCAGAAGCAGCACCTGCCTGTTCGTCATGGAAGAGGCGGCAGGGCAAGCGGGGTCATTCTTGTACTTGCCCATGAAGTAGAAGTTCATGCCCGTTCGCGCGAGCCATTGCACGAAGCCGTTGTCCATCCCTGTGCGCTCTCTGACGGCGCTCGTCAGGATGTCGTTCGGAGAAGCGGGAACCGAATCCAGCACGAGCGCCGTTATGTCCTGCGAGCGCGAGGCGGCCTGCAATCCCGTGTATGCCCCAAGCTCCACGCCGTAGAGGCCTATGGACGGGCCCACGAGCGGCCTGTCCTGAGAGGTCTTGAGCCCTCGCAGGTAGTCTATAGCGGCCTGCACGTCGTCGGCTTCGGTCGAGCCGAAGGACGACCAGTTGACGGGGGGATTAAGGCCGTGGCCGCGCAGGTCGGGCCAGAGGATGGTGAAGTTCGTCGTCTCGTTGAGCTTGACGCCGAGGTTCAGGAGCCACGAGCGGTCTGCGCCGTAGCGATGAAGAAGTATGACGGCGGGCGCTCCTTCGCCTCCGCGAAGCAGCCAGCCGCGCGAGCGCGTGCCGTCCCTGTTGGCCCATGACTCTTCCGATGCTTTCAGCCCCGGCCCGCTCAGCTGTGTGAACTTTTCCGGAGTGACCAGATACTCCTGGCGAGGCGGGCGCGTCGCGCCGTACACTATCCAGCCCGTGACCGCGACCAGCACAAGCCCCAGCAGCAGCAGGATGGGGAGAAAGGCTTTTAAAATTCTTCTTCCGGTTCTTCTACGAGGTGGCATCTGTCCTCATCGTGGCTAAACGGATATATGAAGACTTAAAGATTTACGCTTTGACCGGAGCATCATACATTCCGCCCTCACGCTTCTCCAAAACGCGAGAGCGCGGCGGCGTAATCCTCAGGCGTGTTGACGTTCTCAAAGAAGAGATGAGCGCCCGCCAAATCCTCAAGCTCCGCCCACGGGACCAGTCGCGCCCGAACTCTTTCTACGAGAGCGCGAGGGCGGCGCTCACCCTCTTCTATCATGGTGCGCGCTACTTCTCTGCAAGCGACCGCACGGTAGAGAGCGCAGAGCGGCTGCATGCGCCCGTCCCTTTGCACAGGCACGACCGCCTGCCGGTCTTCGCCGAGAAGAGCCAGCCGCTCGAACAGCTCTCGCGTGACGAAGGGCAGGTCGCAGGCCACAACAGCGGCCCACTCTGCGCGGCACGCATCGAGCGCCGCATGAAGGCCGCCCAGAGCGCCCCACTCCTTGTAAACGTCCGGCACGTTCCCTATTTTCAAAGAAGAATCTACGTTTTTCGCCCCGACAAGGTTTACACGGCCCGAGACCTGACTGAGCGCCTCCGCTATGCGCTCGACGAATGAGCGCCCGCCTAAGGCGAGCCGCGCTTTGTCGCGCCCCATGCGGCTGGACGCGCCGCCGACGAGGATGAAGCCTTCTATGTCCACCTGCGCGTCCGGGCCGCCTGTGAGGCTCTCTCTCTGTGACCGAGCGGCTTTTATACAGCTTTACTGAAAAGGGGGATGTTTGCGAAAAACTTTTTCAGGGCGCAAATTAACACGGGCGGCGACCTCTAGCAAGTAAAACGTTTTCCCCCAGGCGCGCATCATAGGTGCTGCAAAAGGAGATACTTGCTTGACCGGCGCTGAAAGCCGAAGTTATATTCGCCGTGGCGCTCTTTTCTTCCCCCGGTAGCGCCTTCAGCCGCTCGCCGCTTTCAGGGCAAGAAAGGGCTCTTACCTTTTTTGAGTTTCCGTGTGGCCTTAGACTTTCCCAGAGGTTCTTTAATGAAAAAGTTTTTCGCACTGGCTTTCGTGTCCGCCCTCCTCGTCGCCTCTCTATCGGTCGGCGCAAGCGGACAGCAGCAGCAGCAGACCGCCTCAAAGAGCGCAGGCGACGAGCGCTTCTTCCCGCTTGAACAGGTGAAGCCCGGCATGAAAGGTGTGGCCTGGACTGTCTTCGAAGGCTCGGAGCCGGAAAAGATAGACGTGGAGATTTTGGGCGTGCTGCCCGGCTTCATGGGCCCGCGACAGTCGGCCATCATAGCGCGTCTTTCAGGGCCGAAGATTGAGAAGACAAACGTCTTCGGCGGCATGTCCGGCTCGCCCGTCTACATAGACGGCAGGCTCGTCGGCGCAATCTCCTTCAACTTCCCGTTCGGCAAAGAGCCCATAGGCGGCATCACGCCGATTAAGCAGATGATAGACATCTTCGAGCGCAACAGCGCCGGAGGCGACCGCAACAACCCGCAGGAGCCGCGCTCCATATCATTCACGCAGCTTGCATCTACCGAATGGAAGCCCGTGCTGCCTAAGCCCGTGGTGACGGGCGCTCCGCTCGTGGCTCCCGTCTCTGCGGGCTCGCCGCTCGTGCCGCTTCTGGGCCAGCAGTTCGCGCCCATAGCCACGCCCGTAGTCTTCGGCGGCATCAGCCAGGAAGCCCTTGCCAAGTTCTCACCGCAGCTAATCGCAAGCGGCCTCATGCCCGTCGCGGGCGTGGGCGGCGCTGCGAGCATCACTCCCTTGGGTAAGATAACGGAGAAGACGCTCGCGCCCGGCACATCCATCAGCGTGCAGCTTGTGCGCGGAGACTACTCCATAGCGGCCTCCGGCACGGTGACCTACCGCGACGGCAACCGCATTTACGCCTTCGGCCACCCGTTCCTGAGCCTCGGCTCAAGCGACATGCCCATGACCGAAGCCTCTGTCGTGACCGTCATATCCAACGCCAACAGCCCCTTCAAGCTGACGGTGCCGGGGCAGATGGTCGGAAGCATCTCGCAGGACAGGGCCACGGGCATCTACGGCCAGCTCGGTGAAGCGCCGCGCATGATTCCCGTGCGCGTGCAGCTTCGCACGAGCCGCGACCGCGTAGAGACCTACAACTACGAAGTCGCGAACGATTCTTTCCTGACGCCGCTTCTGCTGAACCTGACCCTCTACAACACGATTGCCTCTTCGGAGCGGGGCCTTGGCGAATCGACCATCAGCGTCAAGGGACAGATAAACGTGCGCGGTCAGAAGCCTATTCAGATTGAGCGCCGCTTCTCCGCCACCAACGCCGCCCAGATGGCCTCCGGCTCCATAGCCGTCCCCATGCAGACCCTTCTCTCTTCCGGCTTCGAGAACGTGGACATAGGCGGCGTCACCGTGGACATCTCTTCGTCCGACACGAAGTACACGGGCACGCTTGAGCGTGTCTCGCTTGACCGCACGGAAGCGCGCAGAGGCGAGACCGTAGAGGTGCAGGCTTACGTCCGCACGGAATCCGGCAAGCAGTTTGTGCAGCGCATCCCCGTTGAGATTCCTTCGGACATCCCCACGGGCCAGCTCATACTCTTCGTGGGCGACGGAAACTCTCTGCAACAGGCGGCTGCGGCACAGAACTTCGTCCCGCAGGACTTGGGCCAACTCGTCCACGCCATCAACAACGTGAAGAAGAACGACAGGCTCTACGTCAAGCTCTATCGCGTCACGCCGGGCGCTGTCATAGGCACGAGCGAGATGCCTAACCTGCCGCCTTCCGTCGTAGCCACGCTCAATTCTGACCGCGCCTCAGGCGGCTACACGCAGACGAACCTCTCGCCCATTTACGAGCGGGAGCTGCCACCGGCGGAGTTCGTCATCTCCGGCCAGCAGCTTATAGCCATAGAGGTTCAGCGCTAAAAAATAAGATACAGGTCAGAACCGCCTGCGGTAGCGGGCGGATTATACTTAGACTAGAGTCATGATTAAGTATAACCCGCCCGCTACCGCAGGCGGTTCTGACTTTACTGTCTTATGACGAAGAGGAAGCGGCGCTCTGATTCGGGGATTAGGACTGATGTGTAACGGAGCGCGGCCCTTTCTATCTCTGCCTGAAGCGACGGGCCGCCGAAGAAGAGCAGGGTG
>DATELK010000003.1:0-50157 GCA_035276685.1 Pyrinomonadaceae bacterium
CCAAGGAAAATCGCACCTTCCAACCCAACCCCACCGTGTGGATACTGAAGTATCAGTGTATACCTGCTTCACACTCTCAGGGGCTTTGCCTAAAAAGGGGCTCTTGCCCATAAAGTATTGAGGTTGCCCAAAAAGTCCTTAATTAGACTTCGGGCGGCGTTTGGCGGGACTCTTAGGGCGGCGTTGCGGCGGTCTTCTTAAAGCAAGCAGGTGGCTTTGCACAAAATTAACACCCTGCACAAAAATTAAGAAGTCTGCACAAAATTTCGCCTAGCATCTCT
This sequence comes from Pyrinomonadaceae bacterium, assembly GCA_035276685.1. Classification (GTDB taxonomy): domain Bacteria; phylum Acidobacteriota; class Blastocatellia; order Pyrinomonadales; family Pyrinomonadaceae; genus JACVRN01. Next base: position 282 of record DATELK010000003.1, read on the forward strand.
TTCCACTTGTAAGCCTCACACAACTGCGTTATAAAGGCTAAACCTCGCCCTCAAGCCCCCAAAATACTCCCGAAATGGTATATGAAAATGCGCCTAAATTCTTGATTCTGTTAGTGTTATCTGTTGATTTCACGGGTGAAAAGTTGTATTATGCACGCAAGCTCTTTTCATTCCAATAATAAAAAGTCCAGCCGAGTGCGCTAACACTCAACTGGACTTGTTCGACCACAGCGTGCACGAACACGATGTAGCCTACTCAATCGCATTGTGCCGTAAACGCTGTAGAAAGGCAAGACGCACAATGCAGGCTCGCCAGCTTAAAGGGCTAGAGATAGCCACTCATAGAGACATCACCCGCGACGGAAACATCTGGCTCGTTCCTTCCGAGAACGACTCCACGCTTTACCGAACCGACATCTTCCTTCAGACCTGCACCTGTCCAGACTTTGAGAAGCACAAGCTAAAGTGCAAGCACCTTTACGCCGTCGAATTTCTACTCCAAAGGGAAAGCGGGATGCCGCTACCTGTCCCACCTGATAGAAGAGAACGCGAGACATTCAAGCAAGCATGGCATGAATACAACCTCGCGCAGATTAACGAGAAGTCAAAGTTCCAGGAGCTTCTTTACGCGCTTTGCCAGAACGTAGAAGAGTTGCCGCGCAAAGGCGTGGCAGGCCGCAATCGCTTACCGCTTGGTGAGATGATTTTCTGTGTGGTCTTCAAAACCTATTCCCTCTTTTCAGGCCGTCGCTTCATATCCGATTTACAGGAAGCGCAGAGGCGCGGTTACATCTCGCGCACGCCGCACTTCAATTCGATTTTCAATTACCTCGAACTGCCTGTAATGACAGAGTTACTCAAGAGCCTCATAGCTGAATCCAGTTTGCCGTTGAAGAGTGTCGAGACAGAGTTTGCCGTTGATTCGTCCGGCTTCTCGACAGGTCAATTCGTTCGCTGGTTTGATGTGAAGTACGGCAACACGGAAGATTGGCATGATTGGATAAAGCTGCATCTCATGTGTGGAGTGCGAACGCACATTGTAACGAGTGTGGAAATATCAGAACGCTATTCTCACGATAGCCTGTACTTCAAGCCTCTTGTTAATGCGACAGCCGCAAGCGGATTTAATATTCAGGCGGTCTCGGCAGACAAGGCATATTCAAGCCGTCCTAATCTCCGGCTGGTAGAGAAGCATGGCGGAAAACCTTACATCGCCTTCAAAGATAATGCGCGTGGCGATTCAAAGTGCAAGGTGTGGAACAGGCTCTTTCATTACTATAGCCTGCACCGTGACGAGTACATGAAGGAGTACCACAAGCGCAGCAATAGCGAATCCACCTTCTCTATGATTAAAGCGAAATTCAGCGAGCGTATTAGAAGCAAGACTGCTACTGCTCAAGTGAATGAAGCTTTATGTAAAGTCCTAGCTCATAACATCTGCACTCTCGTTCAATCCATGTATGAGCTTGGCATTGAGCCTGATTTCTAAATTGCCTGATATTGTTTCAAACAATATAATTGAAGCAGATCGCCTCAAACAACCCGTGCTAATCATGCTGAATGGCACGGGTTGTTTGGCGTATCTATGTATGGTACTAACTATGCCCGTGCCAGTAGACCGGATTGATGGCGTGCCAGTTTATCGCTGCTATCGCTGCGGCTATAGGTGGTTTCCAAGAAATCTGAATCCAGACAACCTTGATGATATAGGGGAACTACCTGTTACCTGCGCCAACCGCAGATGCCAGTCGCCATACTGGAATCGAGAGTACAAGAACAAAAAGAAAAGTGCTAAGAAAAATCGTTCAACCTCATCTGCCTGATTTTGTTATTGCAGAGCAAATCAATCAGGCACACATCAATTATGCGCTTGTCGAAGACACGCGCCCCCCGATGTACACGGCGATGAAGTATTGGGGGAAGAAGCCGCATAACATTTGGAGTCAGTTTATTGAGCGATACTGTCCGCCTGGTGGAATTACCCTTGACCCTTTCGCTGGTAGTGCTGTTGCTGCGTTTGAAGCCGTCAAAATAAATCGTAAAGCTATAGCATTTGATTTAAACCCTCTAACATCATTCATTGTAGAAGTCCTTACATCAACATTTGATGAGTCTGCTTTCTTACAGGCTTATGACCAAATCGCTAAAGTTATTGAGAACGACCCCGTTTATATAGAGCATTTCACCAAAGACTACAGAGGCCAGAAAGGAATAGTCTTTAACTATCGTTGGTTCTCTAATGAGGTCGTAAAAGTAGCGTTGGAAATTCCATCTACAAAAAAGAAGAAAGGAAAAACTAAGAAAGGGACTAGGTATCTCTTAACTGCTGATTCGACTGATAAGACTAATGCAGAAGAGATGCAAGGTCTTGATATACCTTATTGGTATCCTAGTGATGGTTTTCCCGACACTCCATCTATCACGCACAAATTCATTTCAGATGTTGGAGGCAACGGATTTCAACATCTATGGACGCGCCGGAATCTTTATCTTCTATCCAAAATTTTTGACGAGATACTAAAACAAGAAGATCCAGGCATAAGGCTTCAACTCCTTTTTGGTTTTATCCAGACGCTACACTTAACATCAAAGATGGTTGTGCCGCGAGATGAATCAGCGCAGCGCGATTTCTCAGGCAGTTGGGGACGTGCGGACTACATGATTCGGCGCAAGCAGATGGAGCAAAATCCGTTAATCGTCTTTCGCCGTTCATGTATAGAAAAACAGGGAGTGATTTCAGCTTTACAGGATGCAAGCGATTCACTGCCTGCGAACTTAAAGGTCGCTGATTTCAATAAAACCAGAAGACTCCGCTTAACGGCAGATATTAACTACGGCATTTTAGACGTTGCCGATTTATCCAGCTACATACAGGACAAATCAGTTGATTTTATTATTACCGACCCTCCCTACGCTGGCTTAGTTCAATACCTTGATTTAAGTCTTGTCTGGCTTGTATGGCTTCAAAAGGTAAACAAGAAATATCTTCCTGACCTAAATTCAGAGATAACAATAAAGAAGGGTCAAATAGAACGTGAAGAATACAGGCGGCGTTTGCAACACGCCTTCAAACAGCTTCATAGAGTTCTAAAAGATGATGGCTACATCGTCTTTACATTTCATCATAAAAAATTAGAAGAGTGGAACGAGTTTGTTCAAGCCGTAAGACTTGCAGGCTTTAAGTTCGATAGAATAACGCATCAATATAATAAACGCTCCGGCGAGTCTAATGTTGCTAATCCTTACGGAACATCCGGCGCAGATTTCTACATACGATGCGTTAAGCGGCGAGAGGTTGACTTTAGCAATGACATCTCCGGCTTGCATCATTTTATCCTTCAGAAGACCATCGAAATAATAGCATCACGTAACGAGCCGACACCTTACGAGTTTATTATTGCTGGTCTCTTACCTGAAATGTTGCAGGCTGGCTATTTTCAACCCAAAGAATATCAAGATGAGATATTTAAAATTCTTAATAAGCATGTAGGCGCTGACAAAATTTTTATCGTAACTAAGAATACTGAGAATAAAGCGGGTGATTATTGGTGGTTTGCTAATCCATCTCAATACATTAACTACCCTGATATGCCGCTCAGCAGTCGAGTTGAAGAGACTGTTTTAGCAATTCTACGTCGAAGAGTATCAGTAAGATTTGATGATGTGCTTAGTGAATTATTCAGGAATTATCCTAACGGTGTGACGCCAGACCCACGAGGCATTACTGCTATTCTGCAAAAGTATGCCTACAAGTCTGCGAGTAAGTGGAAAATTAAAGAGACTACTCTCAAAAACAGCACAGAACATACCGAAGTTATTAGGCGAATCGCTAATATTGGCAAGCGAGCAAATTCATTAGTCTATATAGGGAAACGCGAACAACCGGAATTTTATGAAGGCGGAGGAAGACTCAGAGATTTAGCAGATATTCAGAAGCTAGAAGCCGCAGGTCTCAGTTATGATACTAAAAGGATTGAACGCATAGAAATGGTTGATGTTGTCTGGCTATCAAAAAACAGACAAGCAATCAAATGTATATTTGAGGTTGAAAACTCCACAGACTTCACATCAGCAATACTAAGAGGGTCAAACATCGAAAAAGAAGTGCCGAAATTCATGGCTATCCCTGCGCGCAGGGAAAGTGAGCTTCGGAACATGCGCGACCCTATGTTTTTGGAAATCTTCAAAGACAATAACTGGCAGTACACGACCTACGAATCCATCAACAGACTTACAAGCTATTCTAAACCCTCCGTAGAGGAGATACTGAAGGTGTCAAAGAGCCTATGAGCCAAGCCCCGGAAGCTGTAGAAAAATTGACAAAGAAAAAGAAGCCACGCAAACCACTGTCCGAAGAGAATAAGCCCGGACGGTATGATGAGAGAAACACGCTTAATGATTTAACGGGTAAAGACTGGCTTCTCCTGACAGCGAGTTTTTGGTTTTCTGAACCAACTACAGAAGACAAACTCGCCTACGCACATCCCGCCCCTTTCATGGTGCGTGACATTGAGAAGCTAGTTAGCCTATTTACCAAAAAAGGTATGACTGTCCTAGACCCGTTCGTTGGGAGCGGCACTACGTTGCTTGCTGCAAACAAACTAGGAAGGCGTGCTATCGGAATTGACCTCAACTCTGAGTTCAAAGCAACTGCTAAAGAGAGGCTAAAAGCTAGAGGATTTAATGATTATGAATACATTGTTGGCGACGCCAACAAGAAGATTGAAACGATAGACCCAGTGGATTACATAGTAACCTCCCCGCCGTATCACAACATTCTGCGAAACGGCTCTAAGGGAACACGCCACAATAATGGGAAGCTTTATAGGATGGGAGCGCGAGAGGGCGTTCAATACTATAGTGACCACAAAAACGACTTAGGCAACTTTGATGAATACGATGATTTTATCAAAGCCCTAAAAGAGATAATGGGGAAGGCTTACCTAAAGCTTAAAGCTGGTAAGTATTGCTCAATCATCATCAGCGATTTTACAGTTAATAAGGTTGAAGTCTGCGTACAGGCTGATGTCGTTCGTATCATGCGGGAAGTCGGCTTTGTATTCTGCGGCACTACTGTTCTTCTTCAAACCGTCAAGCCTCTGTACCCCTTTGGCTATCCTTACGCTTACAAGATAAATCACCATCACCAAAACATTATGAACTTTATGAAGCCGAAACCGGAAAGCTTAAACGGTAATGGCAAGGGAAACGGTAAGAATCGCTAGGAAAATCCGGCCAGCTTAATTTTTGTGCAGAATCCTCACCTGCACAAAAATCAACCCTTTTCAGCCTGTTTTTGTGCAAAGCCTGTTGGGTTATGTGTTGGGTGGCGACTGATGTTTTACTGAACCTCGAAGCGGACTCTTTGGGAGGCGCTGGCCTTGGATATGTTGTCTATGGCCGTGACTTGCATGACGTATTGTCCGGTTCTTAGTCCTTCGAGCGGAATCTCTGCTGCGTAGGCCAGGTGCGTAGGGTCTTGGGATTCGGTCGAAGGTTGGCGCGGCGGCATGCTCACTACAAGCTGGTTGTTGCGGAAAATCTGTACCTGAAGCGTAACATCGGGCCGGGCGTTTGCCGATGCAGCGCCGGAGCGTGCGGCGTTGTAGATGTAGACCAGATAGCGCAGGTTAGAAGAGCGCTCGAACCTGCGGTCTACGCTCACCATCACGCCTTCGGCCAGTGCGTCTGCCTTCTCCCCGGACGCGCTCGGTTTTCTCTCGCCGACTATGATGCTGCTCATGGAGAAGCCCTGCCTGGAGATGTCCGGTATCTCGACCCACTCCGCGGCGCTGCCTGTCTGTCCGCTCGCACGGTCAACGGCCGCTACACGCACCTGATAGAGTCCGGGCTTAAGCGTCGCACGATAGTTGTAGATGATGTCGCGGGGCCTCGTGCCGCTTGCGGAAGAGGGCGGCGGGGTGACGGTCAGGCGCTGATTGAAGCTATCCAGAGCCTTACCTTTGGCGTCGAAGATTGTGCCTGCTATGTCGACTACGGCTGCGCTCTGGCTGCCGCTCGGCTGCTCGAATTTAAGCGAGCCGGATTCGACCTTCATGGAAACCACCAGCGTTGAGCCTATGGCGGGAGTGTCCATGTAGGTTAGAGCGAGGCCTGTAGGAATCTCACGCTTCGGGAAGAGAGAGTTGATTGCCTTGCGCAGAGGGTCTACGGGCGCGGACTGCTTCGCGCTCGTCGCATCCTTCTGCTTGGCTTCGGAAGGGTTCTCGAAATAGCCGCGCTGAACACGCACGGACAGCTCCGGCCTGTTCTTAACGCTGACCTCTATGCGGCGAAACTTTTTGTCGCTTACAACTTCGGCGGGCCGCCACGCCAATAGATAGTAGACGGAGGTCTCGCTGAGCGCTTTGGTCACCTCAGGCCCGAGCACGTTCGTGTTGTGAATGAAGCGACCGCCTGTGTCCTCTGCAAGACGATTGAGTATATCCTCTCCAATCACACGCGTGGCGAGCGCCACACTGCCGGTAGGCATAGTTTCGGTGGTCGCATCCATCATGTCCGTGACAAGCCCTCTGGCGTCCATAGTGTAAATCATGACGCCGGAGCGTATAGATGCATCGACGATGTGCCGGAGCCTGTCCAGTGTGTCGCTGTTTCTGGCATCCATCGGGAATCCGTCCGAGATAAAAAAGACCAGCTTGCGTCCGGGCAAACCTGCTGCGCGGCGCGACAGGGCCTCAAGCGCCGAAAGCGTGGCTTTGCTTAAAGCACGAGACTGCTCCAGCAGGATTCTTGCTCGTTGCGCGACAATCTCTCTTGCCTTCGGAAGGGGAACGTTCCAGAGTCTAACCGTTTCCAGTACGAAATATTCCGTGACGGCTTTATCGCCCTGGTTTATCAGCATCGCCTGCCCGTCCGTCATAGGCGGAGCCTCATTGTCGCGCGTGGCATAATTCCTGTAAGTCAGGCGCGAGACAGCCGTCTTCAACACGTCCTTGTTGTTCGTGTACTGCTGAAGAAATCCTACCTGCCCGCTCGGTGAGGTGATGGCGACAAGGTCGTTCTGTCCCATCTCTTTGTCTATAAACCTGACGATGTCATCCTTGGCCCTCTTCAAGCTGTCCGGGGCCATGTGCGTGTCGTCAACGAAGAAGATGATGACGCGCCCACGCTCTACAGGCTTCGCCGCAACAGTCTCCTTTACTGTGTCCGTAGCCTTCTCGCGTGCATCACCGCCAGCACCGCGCGGCGCGGCCAGTTGTGACTCTTCAGCTACAGACCCGGCTGCTACACGCTCGAAGAAGCCGACTTCGACCGCACGGCCGTCAACCTTCAACTCGAAGTCTTCCTTCTTCAACCCCTCGACGAATCTCCCCTGCTTGTCGAAGACGGAAACGCCCGTCTGCACAAGGTCTGTAGAAATCCTTATGACCTCGTCGTCCGCTTGCTCCTGCTGTGGCGGCGGAGGAGCGTCCTGATTCTGTTGCTGGCCCTGTGTGCTGACGCCGCAAATCTGTAAGAGAAGCAAGAACGCGTAGACAAGCAGAAGGTGGCGAGTGTAGATTTTCTTCATCACAGTGTTCTGGTTGAGAAGGTTGGGCCGGGGAGAGCCGCCGCGAGATAATATCATCTCTATGCTCAGCGGGAAATGCTGTAACCTCGCGCCCGCGCAAGTCCAAGTAGAAAGGCGAGACAGGCTCATTCAGCGTGAGCGCGAATAGATTGATATAGACAGATGCAGATTCAACCGTTCAGCACGAATCATCTTGAGGCAGTCATTCGCCTGTCGCTTCGGGCATGGGAGCCGGTCTTCGATTCGATTCAAAAGGTGATGGGCCCTGAGCTTTATAGAGAATCCTACCCGGACGGCTGGCGCGCGAGTCAACAAACGGCTGTGGAGGAAGTGTGCGCTTCGGAGAATATGCACGTCTGGGTGGCAGTGGAGGGCGAGCAGACGTTCGGCTTCGTCGCGGTCAAGCTTCATCGAGAGAGCAGCATGGGCGAAATCTATATGATTGCCGTTGACCCTGATGCTCAACGCAGAGGCACCGGCACTGCTTTGACAAATTTTGCCCTTGAGTGGATGAAAGATGCAGGGATGACTATGGCGATGGTAGAGACGGGCCAGGATGCGGGCCACGCCCCTGCGCGCCGCACCTATGAAAAGGCGGGCTTCGGATTGTGGCCCGTCGCCAGATACTTCAAAAAGCTTTGAGCTGCGGGACGCTTACTTATCCCAGAACCTCACGCATCACTATCGCCAACTCGCGCACCGCGCGCTCGCCGTCGCCAACGTAAGCCGAGCCGTGCATGGGCGCAATAGTCCTAGGCTTGAGACCGGCCAGCTTCTGCATGATGCCGTCGGTGTGTTTCGTGTAGGGCATGTAGTTGGCCAATGGGCCCGCCTGATAGTCCACCAGAGTTTTACGCGCCCGCTCTATGACATCGGACTGCGTCAGAGGCTCAACGTCGCCGCTCTGATGAAACAGGTCTGAGCTGAGCAGCGTGCCGTTTGTCTCCTCGAACAGGAGGCCTGCGTCCCAGCAATGCGGCACGTGCGGCGTCTGAACGAAGCGGAAGCTGTGCCTGCCTGTCTTAAGCACATCTCCGTCCGCCATCGCCAGCGCAGGACGAAGGGCGAAGTCATTGACGCTCACCATTGCCCCTACGACGCTGCACGCCGCCTGTGCATCGGGAGCCAGTTGCAGCCACTCGTTGAGCGAGCCGCACTCGTCGGCCTCGAAGTGGCTGAAGCTAATCCAGCGTATGCGCGACGGGTCGAGAACCCGCGCTATGTCATCACGCACGAGAGGGAAGATGCTCCTCATGCCTGTGTGAAACAGCAGCGGCTCGTCGTCCATCAAGAGGAACTGATTGAACTGCAAATCAGCCTCGGGGATGTAGTTTGAGATACGGTATAGGTCAGGAGCGATTTCCTTTATTGCCATGTTAGTCCTCTTTCATCAATTCACTCTCTAACCAGTAACGCGAAATTCGGACGGAAACCGAATCAGGTACTTCTCGCCTCAGTATCGCTCAACGCGCTCCGGCCCCGGCAGCCTTCGCCGCCTTGAGCGGCATCAGCGCGACACGCTTATTCCCGTAATCGAAGACTATGCGGAAGGCTTTTAGAAAGCCCGCGCCGATGTTGCCGACCGTGTAGATGTCTGAGAACGCGCCCGAGCCGGGGGCGGCGAACTCTGCCTCCGGTGCCTCGAAGCGGTAGCCGCCAAGCTCGAACCATGCCAGCTTTCCCTTACGGAATGCACGCGCGCCGCCGACTCCGCCCGCGCTGCTCTCCTTTGTCTCGCGGCCCGAGAGCAGCTTGAGACGCTCAACGGCAGGCGCGTGCATCGACACCGTCTGGTCTGAGCCGGTGTCTAGCTTAAAGAGACCCTCGGTGTTCTCGAAGCGCGCACGCACGGCCGGGTTGCGAGAGCTGAAGAACAGCTCCTGCCACTCGGCCCCTTCGAGCCTGTAGCGTGAAGGGTCATGGATTGCAACCTTTTCGTTTGCAATCTCAATCTCGACCGCCGCACGCGCGAAGAAGTCGCGCCCGCAGATGCCGCCAATAGGGATGCCGAAGGCTTTGTCCAGAAACCCCAGGTCAAGCTCAAGATACCGCGTGTCCTTAATCGTTAAAGGCCCAAGCTCAAAGGTCGCGCCCTGCCGAAAGCGTGCCTTCGTCGTTCCAGCCACGCCCACGGCCAGAATCTCACCGAGCGCGGGCATGCTCAAACGGTCTGCCACCTTCGTATCAATGACCATCGCCCCGGCCCCGCTATCGAGGATGAACCAGCCCACGTCCTTTCCGTTGATGAGCGGGTGAATCAGCAGGTGGCCTGACCTGACACGACGGGCCTCTACGCCCGGAGGCACAGTCTGATTCCAGCGCGTGTCAGGGGGGCGCGCCGTCACAGGCTCGAAGCTTGAGCGCGCGGCACGAGACGCCTCAGCCACGGAGCGAATCTCGAAGACGTTAGTCGTGCCTCCTACGGTGCGTGTGACCCTGTGCGGAAAGCTGAAGCCGAGAGCCTTGCGGTAATCGCTAAGCTCTAAGATTTCTTCGCCGCCCGCGCCCATGCGTGCGGCTTTCTTCGGGAGCCAAGTGGCGCGGTCAACGAAGACCGTGGCCTCAAGCTGCCCCTTCTTGAGCGCCAGCTTAAGCGCGACTTGCTTGTCATCGGTCTTGGCCGCGTCGAGAGAGATTGCGAACGGCCCGTTCTCATCAAGCCAACGGCCGGAGTTAATCCACGCCTCGAACTGCGCCACCTCTATGTCCTCAAGCTCAAGCACGCGAGGCATCCCGCTCCAATCAACCTCCCAGCCCACCGTTCCATTAAAGCCCGTCACATCACCAAGCGGCCCGGCAATCTCTGCGCGGAAGCGGCCGTCGGGAGTGAACGTGAAAGTATATTTCGAGTCCATGCCTCGAAAGCGTGCTGTTCCTTCGGCGACCACGCCGCGTGAGTGACTACGCAGGCGCTCGTAGCCTACTGCCGTGCGTACACGCGCGAGCGCTTCCGCCGCCGATTGTGCCTGGGCCACCGGCGCAACGAGCGAGATGAAAATGCATGCAAGCCAGAATGCAGATTTCCTTTGCCACTTCATCTGAGGACTCCTCTGTTGAAAAGTTACAGGCAGTTTAAGCTACTAATAACTTTACTCTGCCTGCAAATCAAGGGTTAGCCGTTGGCGTCTACGAAATCGGCGGGGCGTCGGGAGAAGTTGTCTTAATTAAAGAAGGTGGGCGTCACCTGAACGCCCACCGCGAGCAGGAGGATTGTTTTGTTGTCCGTTCGAGTTGATAGACGCCTGTCGCGGCGCGGCGGTTACGGAAAGATTTAAGTAGCAGGGCGGCAGAGAGTGCTATGTGCCTCTCTGCCGCCCTTATTTGTCTACACGAGGCGAGGGGCGGGACTTGCGCTCTTAAGGCGGCGTCAGATTTCTATGAAGCGGTAGATGACCAGAATGGCGTAGACGAGCCCGCCCAGCGCCAGCAGGAAGATGATGGTTGAGATGGCCGTGAAGATTTTGTTGCCCATATCAGCTTTCCTCTAATCAAACGGCAGCCGTGGCTGTCCACCTAAGTCCCCGTGATGAAATTTCGCGTGGCGCTTATTTTGACATAAAACCGCGCGTCGCGCCTCATTAAATTTGTCTGGAAGGGAAGCTGTCGGTCAGCCGGTGGCGCTCAAGTCCTGGCCCGTGGGGCTCAGGTCGTAGCGCTCCAGCTTAAGGTAGAGTCCGCGACGAGTCAGCCCAAGCTCTCTGGCTGCGCGCGAGATGTTGCCGCAGTGTTTGCGAAGCGCCTCGGATATCATGCGGCGCTCGACTTCCGCAAGCGCGTCCGCGAGCGTGAGGTTTTCGCCTGAGCCTGAAGGCATAATCGGAGTCACGGTCGCCGTCATGCTGCTCAAGGGCGTGTTGGTGCGCTTCAGCTCGGGCGAGAGCTGGTCGGGCGTGATGATGGTTCCGTCTTCGGCGCGTGCGACTATGCGCTGAATCTCGTTGCAGAGCTGTCGCACGTTGCCGGGCCAGTCCGACACCATCAGCAGGTCAACGGCCTGCGGCGTTATCTGTATGTCGCGGCGTCCGAACTTCGCGGAGTAATGGTTGATGTAGTAGTTGACGATGGTCGGAATCTCTGAGCGGCGCTCCCTGAGCGGCGGAACCCGCAGCCGTATGACGTTCAGGCGATAATAGAGGTCTTCGCGGAAACGCCCTTGCGCCACCAGGTCTTCAAGGTCTGTGTTGGTGGCGGCGATGATGCGAACGTCCACCTTAACGGGGCGCTGCTCGCCAAGGGGCTGAATCTCTCCCTCTTGCAGGAACCTCAGGAGCTTGGGCTGAACGTCTATCGGAAGGTCGCCTATCTCGTCCAGAAAGAGCGTGCCGCCTGCGGCCGTGCGTATGACGCCGGGAGAGTCCGAGACCGCGCCCGTGAACGCGCCGCGACGATAGCCGAAGAGGTATCCTTCCGTCAGCTCTTTAGGAACCGCCGTGCAGTTGAAGGGAACGAAGACCTTGTTACGCCGCGACGAGAGAGCGTGAATGGCGCGCGAGACCAACTCCTTGCCCGTGCCGCTCTCGCCCGTGACCAGAACCGTCACGTCCGACGAGCGAATCTTGTTGACCTCTTCCACGAGCCGCGTCATGGCCGGGCTCGAATGAATGAAGCCGGGCAGCAGGCTCTGGTCAACAAAGGTGGTCTGCTCCTGCTGGTCGCGCCCCGTGCGCTCGCGCTCACGCAGAGCGCAGACATCCATGCCAAGCTCTACCACGCGCAGCAGGGGCTGAAGCGAGACGTTGTCTGGAAGCGTGGCCGCAGACTGAGGCGAGATGAAAATCACGGCTGGCTGTGCGTTCGCCGCACGAAGCGGAATAATCGCGGCGTTGTGTCGTGCCGCGAACTCTTCGCGCTCGGCGTCGCCAACGGCTGCCTTCGCGTACTCTTCCGTGTAGCGCTCGACCTCTTCCGCAGTGCAGCCGTGCGAGATGACTGCTTTGTAGAGTCCGGCTTCGGCGGGCTCCATGATGAGGACGCGGCTCGCGTGCGTCTCCTGATGAATGACAGCCGCAAGCTCTCTGAGCAGAAGCTCGCGCGAGGCCACGGCCTCCGTCAGTCTTAATGTTAAAAGCTGAGAGAGCGCGGACTGCTCGTTGCGCCGCTCCACTTTCGACTCGCCCTGAAGCTCTCTTAAAGCCTCTTCTGCTCGCGCCAGCTTTAGCTCCGCGCCAAGCTCTCGAAAGACCATGGCGGCGCGCGTCAGGTGCTCTTCCGCTCGCTCGGGCTGCGAATGAGCGTAGGCAGAGCCCAGACCGTAATGGGCCAGCGCGCCACGGTATCGGTCGCCGAGCATGTCGAAGATGGAGACGCTGCGCCCGAAATGATGAACCGAGAGCGTGTAGTCCTTGCGCTGGAGCGCGAGCATTCCCTCAAGACGCTGGGCCTCGCCCGCGAGCGCAAGGTCAGGCGCGCTCTCAGCCGTCTCTTCCGTGACGTGCTGTAGCTCTTCGGCGCATTCGTCCAGACGGCCCTGTTGCAGGTAGACGGCCGCCAGCAGAAGGCGCGAGTCGCAGATGGCCTGACGGTCGCCTATGCTCTCGGCCATCTCGAAAGCCTCTCGCCCCTCTTTGAGCGCGCGACCGGCGTCGCCCATAGCCAGATGACAACGGCCAAGCGTGCGTAGAGCCTGACAGGCGTACCAGCGATTGCCGTTCTCTGTGGCGAGCGAGACGGCGCGCTCAAGATACTTCTGCGCGTCTTCCAAATCGCCGCGCAGCATCCTTAGCTCGCCCAAACTGTCCAGAATCATAGGCACCTTGGAGCCGCGCGCGTCGAACTCCGAGGCGACTGCGAGAGCGCGTTCAATAGCGGCCTGCGCCCTGTCCCACTCGCCTACCAGAATCAGGTTGATGCCGAGATTGTTATAGCCGTCGGCCGTGTTCGCCTTGTGCTCCGTGCGCTCGTAGTAGCCTATGGCCATCTCAAGAAAGCGTATGCCTTCGTGCGGGCGCTTCAGGAACCAGCAGGCCCCTGCCATGTTGGCGTAAATCTTGCCGAGCAGGCAGGTCGCAGGATGATTGCCCACGAGCTTAAGCGCCTGCTCGAAGTCTTTCAGGCTCGATTCATAATCGCCCGCGAGCATCTCTGCTCCGGCTATGCCGAAGTATGCTTCGGCCATGCCGCGCCAGGAGCCTTCACGACGAAAATGCTCAAGCGCCTTTGTGGAGTGGTCGCGCGCTATGGGGTACTCGCTGATGCTGCGATAGACGCGTGCGAGCGCAAGGTAGACCGACCCGCGCTGCTCGTCGCTACCCTTCTCGGTCACTTCTTTGAGGACGGTGTTAAGAACAGCCACGGCCTTCGGATGGTCGCCCGTGTAGTTGTAGCAAAGTCCTATCTGCACGCGCAGGGCTATCTGTGCCGCCTCGTCCAGCCGCGCTCTCGCCTCCGCCGACTCGTACATCGCGACGGCGTCCAGAGCCTCTTTATAGCGCCCCTTCATCTCAAGCGCGGCCGAGAGAGCGCAGCGAGCCATGGCAAGCTGAGAGTGGTCGTGACGGGCCGCGCGCAGAAGCTGAGCGAGCCGTGACTCGGCCTCGCTTGATATGCCCTGGTCAAGCAGGACGCGCACGGCTTCAAGCTCGCCGGCCAGCGACTCGCGCGTCAGAGACACACGGCCACGCGACCGTAGACGCTCGCGCGCTGCTTCCAGATTGACTATGCCGGAAGTGGCTGCGACCGACTCCTTGTTCGCATTACGGCCTGTGTGTGAATCTTTTACCATCAGACGTTTCAGAAAAGCCCGGACTCTATGTAAAGAACGAATCCAGGAACACTTTCACTTTTACCTTTGACGCCGGGACGGGGATGAGGTTAAAGGGAAACCGGCTCAAACACTCCCACGAGTTGAACCGCTTCCATCAAAAAGTAGCTCGCCCTTACAGGACAGAATGTAGCACACGCGGGGCCGGGGCGTCCACTCTTTAAGCTTAACTGTGGCCGGAATTTAAGCCCTCTCGCCCGACCGTCGTTAAGGATTTGTCAGGCGCGTGCAAAAGTTTCGGCTGCCCCTCAGGCACGTCACCTTGACACGGCACGAAGGCCATAGGTATCATCAGCGTTTCCGTTTAAGGCACGGAAGTTCGCCTATACGAGTATGTTCGAGTCTTTATCCGACAAATTAAAGAGGACGCTAAAAAACCTTCGCGGCGAGGGTGTGCTGACGCCTGCGCACGTTGACGCGGCCTTGAGAGAGATTCGGCTGGCGCTGCTCGAAGCGGACGTTAACTACAAGGTTGCAAAGGATTTCATCAACTCCGTTAAGGAGAAGGCCGAGGGCCAGCAGGTCTGGCAGGATTTGAAGCCCTCGGAGCAGGTCGTCAAGATTGTTTACGACGAGCTGGTAGACCTCCTCGGCGGCACAAGCTCGCGACTGGTCTTCACGAAGACGAGCCCTAACGTCGTGATGATAGTCGGCCTGCAAGGCTCCGGTAAGACCACCAGCACGGGCAAGATTGCGCTCTGGCTCGCGAAGAATCAGGAGCGCAAGCCGCTTCTGGTCTCGACGGACGTTTACCGCCCGGCGGCGCGCGAGCAGTTGAAGGTCATAGCGAAGGCGACGGGCCAGTCAATCTTCGAGATGCCCGAGACGGACGACCCGCTGACCTTGACGCGCGAAGCTTTCAGGCACGCGCAGCAGACCGGCTACGACACTCTGCTGATAGACACGGCGGGCCGCCTTCACATCGACGACCAGTTGATGGAGGAGCTTGTCGCCATCAAGACGGAGACGCGACCCGTAGAGATTCTCTTCGTGGCCGACGCCATGACGGGACAGGACGCCGTGCGCTCTGCCGAAGAGTTTCACAGGCAGGTGGGCATCACGGGCGTAGTGCTGACGAAGATGGACGGCGACGCGCGCGGCGGCGCTTCGCTCTCAATCAAGCAGGTCACGGGCCAGCCCGTCAAGTTCGTGGGCGTCGGCGAAAAGTACGACGCGCTTGAGCCTTTCTATCCAGAGCGCATAGCGCAGCGCATCCTAGGCATGGGCGACGTGCTCTCTTTGATAGAAGAGGTGCAGGCCAAGGTTGACCAGTCCGAGGCGGAAGAGCAGCTCAAGAAGATACAGAAGAACGAGTTCACACTAGACGATTTCCGCTCGCAGCTCAGACAGGTCAAGCGTCTCGGCTCTTTCTCGAAAATCATGAAGCTCTTGCCGGACCAGTTGCTTGGCGGCATAGGCATGCCCGATTTGAACGAAGAGCAGACGGCGCAGATGGAGAAGGAGCTTAAGCGCACCGAGGCCATCATAGATTCCATGACCAGGGATGAGCGCGCAGACCATCGCATCCTGAACGCTAATCGCCGCCGCAGAATAGCTCGCGGCTCGGGCACGCAGGTCGCGGAAGTGAACGCCCTGATTAAGCAGTACACGGAGATGCGGCAGATGATGCGGCAACTCTCCGGCACGGGGCTCTTCGGCGCTGCTGGCGGTGGCGGCGGAGGCCTCAAAGGCAAGATGATGCGCCGCATGGCAGGCATGATGGGCATGCCCGATATGAGCGGCATGATGGGCGGGAACGGCGACGAAGACGGAGGCATGGCTTTGCCACAGCTACCGGGAGCGCCGAGCCGCAAGAAGCTGAAGAAGAAACGTAAGAAGAAGCGTAAGTAAACTGTTTTCGGAGGAAGAGATTTGTTAGCCATTAGATTAATGCGTATGGGCGCGAAGAAGAGACCTTCTTACCGCGTTGTGGTCAAGGAGAAGCTTTCCAAGCGCGACGGCGCTTACCTTGAGAACCTTGGGACTTACAATCCCATAGGCAAAGAGGGCGCGGAGATTAACCTGAACTCTGAGCGCGTACAGTACTGGCTGAGCCGTGGCGCGCAGCCTACGGAGACCGTCCGCCGCCTGATTAAGCAGAGCGCCAAGTCTCAGGCCGCTCCGGCAGAGCCGCAAGCCTAAGAGATGCGAGAGACCGTCGAGATGATCGTGAAAGCCCTCGTTGACGACGAGGCGGGTGTGGACGTGCGCGAGGTAGAGCGCGGCGGCCAGACCACCATGATTGAGGTGCGTGTCAGCGCCGACGACATGGGCAAGATTATCGGGCGGCAGGGGCGCACGGTTCGCGCTCTGCGCTCTCTGCTTCATGCCGCGAGCATGAAGGGGAAGCGGCGTTACATTCTGGAAATCGTCGAATGAGCGAAGAAGCGAGCGAGACCGGGCCCGTCGGCAATCCTTCGGAAGAAGAGCTGGTGGCGGTCGCGCGCGCGGTCAAGACTCGCGGCCTTCGCGGCGAAGTAGTCGCGGAGCTTTTGACGGATTTCCCGGAACGCTTCGAGGGGCTCGAAAGGCTGATAGCCGTCACTGCTAACGGCAAGCGCCTTGAGCTTGGATTGGAAGAGCACTGGTTTCATCAGGGTCGAGTGGTGCTCAAGTTCGCGGGCTATGACTCGATTGAGTCGGCGAGCGCGCTCGTAGGGATGGAGCTGACCGTTCCTGAAAGCGAGCGCGTTGAGTTAGAGGAAGACGAGTTCTACGACTGGGAGCTTGAGGGCTGTCAGGTCGAAACAGTTGAAGGCGAGACTTTGGGGCGTGTGCGCGAAATCATGCGTACCGGCGGCGTCGAGATGCTCGTCGTTGACAATGGAGCGGGGCGCGACTACCTGATTCCAATGGCCGAAGAGATTTGCGTCAGTGTCGACATAGAGCGAAAGCTCGTACGCGTGGACGTGCCCGAAGGACTGTTAGAATTTTAGATTTTGGATTGCCGATTTTGGATTGGAGCGGCGATGAAACTTGTCGGGCTTCGATTGAGCAATCGTTAATCTAAAATCTAAAATCCAAAATGAAGTTTGACATCATTACGATTTTCCCGGACTTTTTTCGGGAGACGTTTGATTACGGCATCATCAGGCGCGCTCGCGCCGCAGGGCTCATTGAAACCGGCGCTCATGATTTGAGGCGCTGGACGCACGACAAGCACAGGCAGGTTGACGACCGCCCTTTTGGCGGCGGCGACGGGATGATTCTCAAGCCTGAGCCGATATTTGAAGCTGTTGAAGAACTGACCGGCGCGAAAGCCGGGAGCGACGCCTACAAGGAAGGCGTGCGAGTGATTCTGCTTTCGCCGCAGGGAAGAACGTTCACGCAGGCGCTCGCCGAAGAGTTGGCCGCATGCTCGCATCTGATTTTAATCTGCGGGCGCTACGAGGGCGTGGACGAGCGCGTCGCGGAAGCACTCGTGACGGACGAAATCTCCATAGGCGATTACGTCCTGTCGGGCGGAGAGCCAGCGGCGCTCGTTCTGGTCGATGCGGTCGCGAGGCTCGTGCCCGGTGCGTTGGGTAGCGAGACTTCCGCCGTGCATGAGTCCTTCGCGGAAGGGCTGCTGGATTATCCGCACTACACGCGGCCCGTGGATTTTCGCGGGATGAAGGTGCCGGAAGTTCTCCTGAGCGGGCATCACGCGGAAATCGCTCGCTGGCGTGAAAGACGCGCCCTTGAAAAGACGGAGCGCAACCGCCCTGACCTTCTCGATAAGGCGCGGGACGAAGCGCAGGAAGATTAGGATTGAAAACTGAAGACTGTTGTTACTGGAGTTAAATGTTATGAACCGCTTGGATAGAATTGAGAACGCGCAGCTGCGCGCAGAGATACCGGACTTTCAGCCGGGCGACACGGTGCGCGTTCACGTTCGCATCAAGGAATCTGAGACCAAAGAGCGCTTGCAGGTATTCGAGGGCGTCGTCATCGCGCGCAAGCACGGCGGAGCGCGCGAGACCATCACCGTCCGAAAGACCAGCTTCGGCGTTGGCGTGGAGAGAATCTTCCCGCTTCACGCGACCATCGTTGACCACATAGACGTGGTCAAGCGCGGTCGCGTACGCCGCGCCAAGCTCTACTACCTGCGCCAGCTTCGCGGCAAGGCCGCGCGCATACGCGAGCGCGACACGCGCTCGGCCCAGGCCACGGCCGGTGGAGCGCAGGGCGCTTCCTCTTCCGGCAAGAAATAAGAGCGAGTCCCAAATCCCGTGTCCAAAGTCCCAGGTTAAAAGCTTCTGTTTTTCACCTGGGACTTGAGGCCTGGGGCTTGGGGCTTCTTTTAAATGAGCTTGCACATTGCCATAGACGCGCACGCCGTCGGCACAGGCTTGGCTGGCAACGAGACCTACATAGCCAATCTCATAGAGGCTTTGGCCGAGGTGGACGCGTCCAACCGCTACACGCTCTACGTCACAAGGCGAGACGCGTTCGAGCGCTTCCGCAATCGCTGGCCCAACTTCACGCCCCGTTGGACGCTCCCGCACACGCCCCTCGTGCGCATCCCCGTCACTCTCGTGGCAGAGCTTAGACGCCGCCCCGTAGACCTGCTACACGTTCAATACACAGCGCCGCCCTTTGCCCCCTGTCCCGTCATAGCCACGATTCACGACCTCTCTTTCGAACACCTGCCTGAGACCTTCAAGCGCCGCAGCCGCATGCAGCTTCGCCTGACTGTCCGGCGCACTGCGCGGCGCGCCGCACACATCATCACCAGCTCAGAATACTCTCGCCGCGACATACAGGAGACCTATCGCGTCCCGGCCGAGCGCATCACCGTCACGCCCGCTGCTGCCTCTCCCATCTTCGCGCCCGCCGACAGAGCGGAGATAGAGCGCGTGCGCGCCCGCTATAAAATCGAGGGCGATTACATACTGGCCGTGGGCTCCATTCAGCCTCGCAAAAATCTGGCCCGGCTGCTCGAAGCATATTCGGACTTGCTTCGCGCGCGCCCCCAAGCTAAGCTTCCTTGTCTTGTCATAGCCGGAAAACGCGCATGGCTTTACGAAGAGACGCTTCGCTCGGTCAACCTTTTGGGACTGGGCGGCAACGTAGTCTTCACTGGCTACGTGCCGGAGCGGGATTTGCCGCCGCTCTATTCAGGGGCGCTCTGCTTCGTTTATCCTTCCTACTTCGAGGGCTTCGGCCTGCCGCCACTTGAAGCCATGAGGTGCGGCGCTCCGGTTATCACAGGCGACCGGACCAGCCTGCCGGAAGTCGTGGGCGACGCAGGATTGATGGTTGACCCTTTTGATAAAGCAGCCATAGCAGCGGCCATAGCGAGCATCATTGACGACCGGGGCTTGCGCCACACTTTACGCGAGCGAGGGTTCGAGAGGGCACGGAAGTTCGACTGGAGAGAGACGGCGCGGCTGACCGTCAAAGCTTACGAGCAAGCGGTTGAGACGGGCAGGAGAAAAATGCAGAGAAGAAATACAGGTCAGTACCGCCTGCGGTAGCGGGCGGGTTCTCTTTAGCATTAATCGTTACTCTGGACTGACTAATACCCGCCCGCTACCGCAGGCGGTACTGACCTGCTCTTCAAACTGAACCAGATGCACATAGCAATTTTGGGAACACGCGGGGTGCCTGCCAGCTACGGGGGCTTCGAGACATTCGCAGAGCAGCTTTCCACCCGTCTTGTCGCGCGCGGTCATCAGGTCACCGTCTACTGCCGCTCGCACTACGTCAGCCCGCGCCAGTTAGAGTACAAGGGCGTACACCTGAAGGTGCTGCCCACCATCCGGCACAAGTATTTCGACACGGTCGTCCACACCTTCCTCTCTTCGCTGCATTCTATGACGCGCTCCTACGACGCGGCGCTCATCTGCAACGCGGCCAACGCGCCGTTTGCCCCAATACTTCGCGTGGCCGGAACGCGAGTGGCCCTGAACGTGGACGGCCTTGAGCACAAGCGCAAGAAGTGGAACTGGCTCGGGCGAGGCTATTACCGCATGGCCGAGCGCCTCGCGACGCTTCTGCCGAACGAGGTTGTAACGGACGCTCGCGTCATACAGGACTACTACCAGGCGCAGTACAACACGCCTTCCACCATGATTGTCTACGGCGCGGAGATTGAGCGCAGGCACGACCGGCAGGCTGTGCGGCAGTGGGGAGTCGAGCCGAACCGCTACGTCCTGTACGTCTCGCGCCTTGAGCCGGAGAACAACGCGCATCTGGTGATAGAGGCTTTCAAGCGCGTTCGTACTCCGTATCGCCTGCTAATAGTGGGCGACGCGCCCTACGCGCACGAGTACATCAGGGAGCTGCGTGAGCGGGCCAAGCCAGACCCGCGCATCGTCTTCACGGGCTTCGTCTTCGGAGACTCATACCGCGCGCTGCAACAGAACGCATACTGCTATGTTCACGCGACGGAAGTCGGCGGCACGCATCCGGCTCTGGTAGAGGCTATGGGTTACGGAAACTGCGTGCTGGCTCTGGCCGCGCCCGAGAACGTGGAAGTGGTGGGAGAGGCAGGCATCCCTTACAGGGACGCGGACGAGCTGGCCGAACAGCTTAAGCGGGTGCTGCGCGACGCCTCACTGGTCGCCGCTTACCGCCAGCGCGCACAAGACCGCGTCAAGCGTTACTACAACTGGGAAGTGGTCGTAGACCACTACGAGAACCTGTTCGCCAGGCTGGCGGGGCTGCCGCCGCCGCATGCGGAAGACTCTCTCTACAGGGAAGTCGCGGCGAGCGAGGAAGAGCAACCCATAGCCAAGTTATAAGTAGTCAAGCTATAAAGCCTGCGCCTTCATCCTCTATCCATGCTCAATTCCGGCTCCGTGCTACTTCACGGCCTTTGCGTTCGCGGGGCGCGTGAAGAGTGATTCCGCGATGGGCCGGTTAATCTCAACCGATTGATAATTGATGCGGCTGGACTGCATGCCGTCCCGGTAGTGGTCAACTATGAAGGGCATCATGACGCCTTCTATGGTGACGAACTGCGCGAAGCGATCTTCCTCAGCCGTCTCTGCGCCCTCCTTGCTCTTCTTCTTGTAGATAACCTTGGCGGGCATGGCGTCCTGCGCGCCGAACTCGAACTCCACGACAAGGCCGTCCGTGTAAGTGAGCTTCACGGTCTCGTTGCGCCTGCCGACTCCGGCCTCTCGCCTTCCCACGTAAGAGAGGCGAGCGCCTTCCTTGCGCCAGAAGCCGCGCAGCAGGTAATCAATGTTCGTCCGCATGGCGAAGCGAAAATCCTCTACCTGCTCCTTGTTCATGTCCTGCAAAGTCTTGGACTCTCCGTCATAGAGCCAGCCCGTGTCGCCCGTGTTCGTCTGAATGACCTTCACGCCCTTGCCCTTGAACTCCGTCCTCTCGCGGTCTGGATAGACGATGTAGTCCACGAAGGTCAGGGGCAGTCCCGACACGCCGTCCTTGAAGAGATTGTAGTAGCCGCGAGAAGTCACGGAGCGAATATTCAGATAAGCATCGCCGCCCAGAGCTTTCTGAGCGCGCTCCACAACCTGCTCCGCCTTCGGGTCGTTGGCTGCGGGAAGCGCTGGCCCCGGCGGCGGGGTAACGCTTGGCTTGGGTTGCCCTTCCTGCGCCGTGGCTGAAGTCAGAAAAAGCGCCATGAAGAGCGTGCTTAAAAGAGCTTTAGCGCAAAGCGCTACGAGGAGTTGTCTCTTGTTCATGGGCCTATTAAAACATGAGAGGTTTGCGGAAATGAAGTTCCCGAAGGCGTGATTCGAGGATTAAATCAGAAGGGCCTCAGTGAAATTCAGGTTTCACTGAGGCCCTTCGGTTATAGCAGGCACGGCGATTAGTTCAGCACGACTTCTATCTCTTCGTGCGGCTTGATGACTACTTCGCCCTCTTCCACGTCGGCCATGAAGCGCGACGCGGACTTCCACATGTTGGTAATCGGCAGCTTCACCTTCTCGTCGATGTGACGCTTCAGGAAGCGTGCGCCGTAGGTCGGGCTAAAGCCCTTCTCCGTCAGCAGGTCTATGGCGCGCTGTGTGACGATTACGTCCTTGCCCTGTCGCTCCATCTGGCGCTGCAACTTGCCGAGGTAAAGCTCTGCGATTGAGCGAACCTCGTCCATCGTCAGAGGCGAGAAGACGACTATCTCGTCTATGCGGTTGCGAAACTCGGGCGAGAAGCGCTGCTCCGCGGCCTTCATCACCTCGCCCTTGACGGCTCGAACGTCTCCAAGCGTCTTCATGCCGAACCCGAGAGGCTTCTCGTACTTCTTGAAGCTCTCGGAGCCAAGGTTAGAGGTCATGATGACAATCGCGTCCGAGAGGTAAACCTTCTTGCCGCGACCGTCCGTCATCCAGCCTTCGTCAAAAGCCTGTAGGAAGAGGTTCATCAGGTAAGGCGAAGCCTTCTCGACCTCGTCCAGCAGCAGTACCGTGTACGGGTTCTCTCTAAGCTGCTCGGTCAGGATGCCGCCGCGCTCGCTTCCTACGATGCCGCGAGGCATGCCAATCAGCTTTTCAATGCCGACGGTTCCGTCGCCGTACTCACTCATGTCTATGCGAACCATCTTCTCTTCGTCGCCGAACATGAACTCGGCGACGGCCTTCGCCAATTCAGTCTTGCCGACGCCAGTCGGGCCAAGGAAGAGCAGCACGCCGTCCGGCTTGTAATGATTCTCCTTGAGCGGCCCCTTGTTGAGACGCAGGCGCTGGCCCACGGCCTTGATAGCTTCCTTCTGACCGATGACGCGCTTGCTGAGGTCGTCGTCCATAAAGGCGAAGCGGTCGTTGGTGTCGCGGAAAATCATGTCGCGCGGGATGCGTGACTCCTGCGAGATGACTTCTATGATGTGCTCCGGTTTGACGACGAGCGTGTTCGGCTCGTTTATCTCCACCTTGACGGCGGCCGTGTCCAGCCAGCCGATAGCTTTATCCGGCAGGTGCAGGTTCCTGATGTACTTCGGAGCCATCTCAAGAGCCGTGTTGATGGCGTCGTCGGAAATCGTCACCGAGTAATTGCGCTCAAGACGCGGGCGAAGACCCAGCAGGATTTCGCGCGTCTCGTTAATAGAAGGCTCGTCAACCTTGACCATGCGGAAGCGGCGAGCGAGCGCCTCGTCCTCGGCTATGTACTCCTTGTACTCGGTCAGGGTCGTCGCGCCGATGATGCGAAGCTCTCCGCGAGCCAGCGCCGCCTTGAACATGTTGGCGGCATCGCTGGATGTGCCGAGCGCAGCGCCCGCGCCAATGATTGTGTGCGCCTCGTCGATGAAGAGAATCAGGTTGTCGCGTTCCTTAACTTCGTCAATGATTCCCTTGATGCGCTCCTCGAACATGCCGCGCAGCATGGTGCCCGCGACGAGTCCGCCCATCTGAAGCTGAACAATGTGCGAGCCCCTGAGACGTGCGGGAACCTTGTCAGGCTCAAGCTCAATCAAGCGAGCGAGTCCTTCAACCACGGCTGTCTTACCAACGCCCGGCTCGCCCACGAGCATAGGCGAGTTTGCGCGCTCGCGATGGCAGAGAATCTCCACCATCTGCTGAATCTCACCCTCGCGCCCGATGGTCGGCGGAATCTTGTCCATGCGCGCCAGCCGGTTAAGAGAGACGCCGAAGTGCTTGAGGTAAGGAGGCAGCTCGAACTTCTTCTTGTACTGCTCCTCTTCCTGCTCGCGCACTATGACGCGCGAGCGCACGTTCTCCATCACGGCCTCGTGCGAGACGCCGAAGCCACGCAGGACTTCAACGAAGAGCCCGCGCTCATCCTGTGAAAGAGCCGTGAAAATATCTGTCGCCTCGATGGTCTTGCGACCCTGCGCACGCGCCCTCTCCATGGCGCGCTTGAAGAGGTCTGTGGTGTCGGGCGCAATGCGAAAGCCTTTGCCGACGTGCTGACGACCATTATCAAGCCGCTTCTCTATGCTGAGCCTGACCATGCGCGGGTCAACATGAAGGTCTCGCATGGTCTGGTTGAAGAGGTCTGCCTCCTGCATGACAAGTCCATGAAGGATGTGCTCAATCGAGACGTAGTTCTGGTCGCGGCGACGCGACTCGTTCAGAGCATGCTCAAGAATGCGCTGGCCGCTGTCGCCGAATTTATCTTTATATGCCCCTAGGTCTATCATCTTTTGTTTCTCGACTAACTATTCAAAGGCAAGGCGAGCAAGACCATCAGAAGAGTTGTCAGGAGTGTGACAAAGTTTTGACAGCGATGTCGTCTTGGTTTTCAAATCACCCGACCGCCGAAAAAACGTGCGGCCTTAAAATGCCTTCAGTTAGATGCGAGGGCTGGAAACGCTGTTGCATTTCCATGCAACAGGATAATACCACACCTCGCAGTAGCAATTGGCAAGCCAAATTTTTTGAAGAAAGTAAAAGGCAAAAGTGAAGATTAAAAGCGCGAGCCTTCTTTCTCTTCACTTTTGCCTCTTTACTTCTACCTTTTTACTTCTTCAGTAATCGTAGTCTTCGCCGCCGGGCATAGGAGGCGCTGCCCTCTTAGGCTCTGGCGCGTCCGTCACTGCTGCATCAGTTGTCAACAGTAGCCCGGCAATGGATGCAGCATTTTGCAACGCCGTGCGAACTACCTTCGTGGGGTCTATGATGCCCGCCGCCACAAGGTCTTCGTACTGGCCTGTCGCCGCGTTGAAGCCGTTCGAGCCTTTCGACTCCGTGACGCGGCCCACCACGATTGCGCCCTCTATGCCCGCGTTCTCGGCTATGCGTCGAAGCGGCTCTTCAAGAGCGCGCTTGACTATGTTGATGCCCGTCTGCACGTCGAGGTCGTCCGTCTTAATCTTGTCCAGAGCGCGAGCAGCACGCATGAGCGCCACGCCTCCGCCCGGCACAATGCCTTCCTGCGCGGCGGCCTTCGTGGCGTTCAGAGCATCCTCGACGCGCATCTTTATCTCCTTCATGGCCGTCTCTGTGGCCGCGCCGACTTTAACGACGGCGACGCCGCCCGAAAGCTTCGCAAGGCGCTCCTGCAACTTCTCGCGGTCGTAATCACTCGATGACTCTTCAACCTGCCTGCGAATGGTTGCGACGCGTCCCTGAATGGCTTTGGCTTGGCCTCCGCCTTCCACAATCGTAGTGTTCTCTTTGTCCACTATGACGCGCTTGGCACGGCCAAGGTCTTCGACCGTGACGTTCTCAAGCTTAATCCCCAAGTCTTCGGTGATGACGCGCCCGCCGGTTAAGGCGGCAAGGTCTTCGAGGATGGCCTTGCGGCGGTCGCCGAAGGCCGGAGCCTTCACGGCGCAAACCTTTATGGTGCCGCGCAGGCGGTTGACGACCAGAGTGGCTAGAGCGTCGCCTTCAACGTCTTCAGCGATGATGAGAAGCGAGCGGCCCTGGCCCACAACCTGCTCAAGCACTGGCAGCAGGTCTCTCATCGCCGCAATCTTCTTCTCGTGAAGGAGAATCAAAGGCTCGTCCAGCACGCACTCCATGCGGTCAGGATTCGTGATGAAGTAGGGAGAAAGATAGCCACGGTCGAACTGCATGCCTTCGACTATGTCAAGCTCGGTCTGCATCGTGCGCGACTCTTCGACCGTCACCACGCCGTCCTTGCCCACCTGCTCCATAGCCTCGGAGATAAGCTCGCCTATCTGCCGGTCGTTGTTGGCAGAGACGCTCGCGACGTTGGCAAGCTCCTCCTTGCCCTTGACCTTCTTGGACAGTCTTTCAAGCTCTTCGACGGCAGCCTGCGTGGCCATCTGTATGCCGCGCTGCAAGGACATGGGGTTCGCGCCCGCCGTCACGTTCTTGACGCCCTCGCGGAAGATTGCCTGGGCCAGCACGGTCGCCGTCGTCGTGCCGTCGCCTGCGGTATCGTTCGTCTTCGTTGCCACCTCGCGCACCATCTGCGCGCCCATGTTCTCGTACTTGTCTGAAAGCTCAATCTCTTTGGCGACCGTCACGCCGTCCTTCGTAATCACGGGCGAGCCGAACTTTTTACCGAGCACGACGTTGCGGCCCTTCGGCCCGAGCGTAACGCGCACGGCGTTAGCCAGCGTGTTAACGCCCTGAAGCATAGCGCTGCGCGCCTCTTCCCTAAACTTCAAATCTTTCGCTGCCACTTTTATTCTCCTAGATTAGATTGCTGAAAACTGTTCCTCTTATTCCGCAGCCACTTTGGCTTCCGTGCCTTGAGAGCGTCCGACCTGCACGCGCGCGGGCCTTAGCAGTCGCTCGCCTATCTTGTAGCCGCGACTGTACTCGGCCGTCACAAGACCGTCGCGCTCAGGCTCCACCTCTACTGTGTCCACGGCCTCGTGCTGCTCCGGGTCGAAGGGTTGACCCACGGCCTGCAAAGGCTCAACGCCGGATGCTAAGAGCGCGCTCTCGAAATTGTTCAGAGTCCCGCGCACGCCGTCCAGCAGGGACTCAACCGTGCCGCCCGTCTCCGCGGCCTGAATGGCTCGCTGAAGGTTGTCAGCCACGGGCAGAAGCGCTGAGATAAAGTCCGCCTTCTCGCGGCGCGCTCGCTCGTCCGCCGCACGGTTCAGCCGCTGCCGAGTCTCGTCCGTCTCGCGCTGCATCTGCGCGCGAAGCTGCTCGAAGCGGCCCTGCACGTCCGCCATCTTCTGCTCCGCCGCGCGAGTGCGCGCTTCAAGCTCTTCGACGTAGCGCGGCTTGAGGCTAGGCGCTTCGTCCGTCTCCGCATCGCTTTGGGCTTCGCCGTCCGCGTTTATGCGTCGGCGGTCAGTCACACGAATCTCCTCAGCCGAAGTGTTGGTCGCCTCGTCGCCCATCTCTTCAGGCACCCTGTTCTCCTGCATCTTCTTTCTCTTTTTCTCCCTGCCAAAAACCATAATTAATGAGTAGCCGGTTTTCAGTTAAAAGCAAGACGTGTCTTTGCTGAAAACTCAAAACTGTTTGTCACTGTACTTTAATCTCCACGCGGCGCTGCTTCTGCTCCCTGCGCTTGGGGAGCCGGACTCTGAGCACTCCGTCCTTATACTCTGCCGAGACGGACTTCTGGTCAACGGTCGGAGGCAGCGGGCCGAACTTGCGCAGGAAAGTGCCGAAGGGACGTTCCGTGCGGGCCTGCTGCTGCTGCTCCGTATCCGTCACGCGCTCGCCGCGAATCACGAGCCTATCATTATTCAGGCTGATGTCCAGCGCCTCGCGGCTCACACCCGGCAGGTCAATAACTATCAGGTACTCTTCATCACGATTGTAGACATCTGCCGCAGGCGTCCAGTCGGCGCGCTCTATCTCCGAGCCGTCCTCGCCCTCTTCGCGCGCACGCCTCTGCGCCGTCTCCTCAAACAGGCGATTCATCCTGTCCTGCAACGCCACCAAATCACGCAAAGGATCCCAGTACTGAGCCATAACCGAAATGCAGAAGTCAGAGTGCAGAATGATGAATTAAAGAGCCGAAAGCTTTTCATTCATCACTGCTGCACTGCTGCATTCATCCTTTCCTTATGCTGCCGCAGCAGCGGTCTCGGTGGAAAACTTCATCTCGTCGCCGTCGGCCGAGACGCGTATGGTCTGCCCCGGCGCGACCTCGCCCCTGAGCAGTCTGACGGCGAGCGGATTTTGAATGAGCGTCTGTATAGCCCGCTTCAAGGGCCTCGCGCCGTAGGCCGGGTCGTAGCCCTCTCTGGCCAGAAGCTCTTTCGCGGAATCGTCCAGCTCAAGCGTGATGTTGCGCTCTTCCAGCATGCGGCGCAAGCGCTCAAGCTGCACGTCTATAATCTCCGAAATCTGCTCGCGCGACAGTTGATGGAAAGTCACTATGTCGTCTACGCGATTCAGAAACTCCGGCTTGAAGTGTGCGCGCAGCACTTCCGCCACGGCCGCGCGTATCTGCTTCTCGTCATTCTCTGCCGCCTGAATCTCACGCGAGCCCAGATTAGAAGTCATAATCAGCACGGTGTTCTTAAAATCCACCGTGCGACCCTTCGAGTCTGTCAGACGCCCGTCATCAAGAATCTGCAACAGCACGTTGAAGACATCCGGGTGCGCCTTCTCTATCTCGTCAAAGAGAATCACAGAGTAAGGACGACGACGCACGGCTTCCGTCAACTGCCCGCCCTCTTCGTATCCAACGTAACCCGGAGGCGCGCCAATCATGCGAGCGACCGCGTGCTTCTCCATGTACTCGGACATGTCCAAGCGAATCATCGCGCGCTCGTCGTCGAAGAGAAATTCAGCGAGCGCACGGGCCGTTTCAGTCTTACCCACGCCCGTTGGGCCAAGGAAGATGAAAGAGCCCACGGGACGATTCGGGTCTTGCAGCCCCGCGCGTGCGCGTCGCACGGCGTTCGAGACAGCCGTCAGCGCCTCGTCCTGACCTATGACTCGATTACGAAGCCGCTCTTCCATAGAGACGAGCTTCTGCATCTCGCCTTCGAGCATCTTCGAGACGGGGATGCCAGTCCAACGTGCCACGACTTCGGCCACGTCCTCTTCGTCCACCTCTTCCTTGAGCATCACGCCGTCGCTCTGCAACTCTTTTAAGCGCGTCTGCTCGGCCGTAAGCCGCTGCTCAAGCTCTGGAATCTTTCCGTACTGAAGCTCAGCCGCACGCGCAAGGTCTCCGGCGTTTCGCGCCTGGTCTAGCTGAAGACGCAACTGCTCAAGCTCGTTCTTGGCAGAGCGCATCTTTTCAATCTCTTCCTTCTCGGATTGCCACTTGGCCTTCATGGCCGAGGACTTCTCCTTGAGGTCGGCTATGCGCTGCTCTATGTCTTTGAGGCGACCCTTCGCGCGCTCGTCCTCTTCGCGCTGTAGAGCCTGACGCTCTATCTCAAGCTGAAGAATCTCGCGCTCAAGCTGGTCTATCTCTTGAGGCAGAGAGTCAATCTCTATGCGGAGCCGCGACGCGGCCTCGTCAATCAAGTCAATCGCCTTGTCAGGCAGAAAGCGGTCTGTGATGTAGCGGTTCGAGAGCGTCGCCGCAGAGACAATCGCGGAGTCCTTGATGCGGACGCCGTGATGCACCTCGTAGCGCTCCTTCAGGCCGCGCAGGATAGCAATCGTGTCCTCGACCGAAGGCTCTCCGACGTAGACCTGCTGGAAGCGACGCTCAAGCGCAGCGTCCTTCTCTATGTGCTTCTTGTACTCGTTAAGGGTAGTCGCGCCGACGCAGCGCAGCTCGCCGCGAGCCAGCGCTGGCTTCAACATGTTCGAAGCGTCAATAGCGCCCTCTGCCGCGCCCGCGCCAACGAGCGTGTGAAGCTCGTCTATGAAGAGCACAATCTGTCCCTGAGCCTTCTCAATCTCCTTAAGCACTGCCTTCAGGCGGTCTTCGAACTCGCCCCTGTACTTCGCGCCAGCGAGCATAGAGCCCAAATCCAGACCCACCAGCCGCTTGTTGCGAAGCGTCTCGGGAACGTCGCCGGAGACTATGCGCTGGGCCAGACCCTCCACGATGGCGGTCTTGCCTACGCCCGGCTCGCCAATCAAAACGGGATTGTTCTTCGTGCGGCGTGAGAGAACCTGAATCGTGCGGCGTATCTCGTCGTCACGGCCAATCACGGGGTCGAGCTTGCCCTGACGCGCAAGCTCCGTCAGGTCTTTCGCGTACTTGGAAAGCGCCTGATAGTTCTCTTCGGCGTTCTGGTCCGTGATGCGTGCGCCGCCGCGCATCTGCTCAATGACCTTGAGCAGGTCGTCGCGCGTGACGCCGTGCTGGCGCAGAATCTTTCCGGCGTTACCGTCCTTCTCGTCGGCTATGGCCAGCAGCAGGTGCTCCGTCGAGATGTACTCGTCCTGCATGCCCTCGGCCAGCTTCTGAGAAGCGGCAAAGACCTGGCTCAAACGCCCGCTGAAGTACTGCTGCGGCGCGCCCTGAACCTTGGGAAAGCGGGCCACCGCCGCCTGCACGTCGTTTAAGACGACAGGCACGTTGGCCCCGAGCTTGCCCAAGAGCGGGCGCACAGTCCCTTCCGGCTGCTCCAGCATGGCAAGGAGCAGGTGCTCTGGCTCTACCTGCTGATTCTGATTGCGCTCCGCCGCTTCTATGGCAGATTGTATGGCCTCCTGGCCGCGCAGTGTGAAACGATCTAAACGCATTGCTTTATGCCCTGTTGCCTACGGAGAATATCTCTCTTATTTAAAGAATCTCTGACAAACCTGACTGCTTTTGGTTCTTATTCCAAGCGTAGAGAGCGGAGCGGCTCACAAGCAACCCGGAGAGCCTGCTCCGCCCCTTAAACTGGTCTCCCGCCTGAAATTAACGAGCAGTGGCTGTCGTAGCCTTCTTGCTCTTATCCTGGCCCGTGCCCGATTCGGCCTTGGCCTCTATCGTGCGCGGCTGATTCGATTCGGCCTCGCCGCTGACCTCTATGCGACGGGCCTTTACCTCTTCGCGTTTGGGCAGCGTCACGCGCAGCACGCCGTTCTTGTACTCGGCGGTCGCGCCCTCGGCCGAAACCGTCTGAGGCAGCGTGAAGGAGCGCGTGAAGGTGCCGTAAGCGCGCTCTACCCTGTGATAGTTGTCGCCTTCGTCCTTCTTCTCGAAGCGACGCTCGCCGCGCAGGGTGATGATGTTGTTCTCAATCGAAAGGTCGAAATCCTCCCGATTCATCCCCGGCAGCTCTGCCTCCAAGACTATCTGATCCTTGTTCTCGTAGATGTCCACGTTGGGCATCCATGCCCCGCGCGCAATCCCTTCGTCACCGAAGGCGCGCGACAAATTGGTAGAAAAGAGGCGGTTAACCTCATCCTGCAAGGTGCGTAAATCTCGGAACGGGTCGTAACGTACGATGCTCATAATCTCAAACTCCTCCTTAAAACAGTCGCTCCCGCAGCGGTTAAAAGTTTAAGGATTAAGAGAAGTGTTTTAGCTGCTGAGCGTGAAGCAATAATAAAGGTTGAGTCCCTCCTTGTCAAGTCCCAAATTAGCCTCGGTCGTCTTCCATGATTCTGAAAAAGATTCAAAATATAGTGGTCTGCGCGAAACATTATTTGCCGTATCACGAAACCAAGCGTATATTCTTAGTCAAACAAGGAACTTTGCCGCCCATAGTTCGTATAAAACCGCAAAAGCCGTTAATTTTAGACGGCAGGACGGTTTCGCAGCTTTTACTTTTTGACAGGAGCGACGTTTATGGCCCTGCAACTGAAGAGTCACTGCGAGAGATGTGGGCAGGGGATTGGGCCCGGTGACAAGGCTTACATCTGTGTTTACGAATGCACTTTCTGCCACGCCTGCACCCTTTGGCTGGGGTTCGTCTGCCCTAACTGCGGGGGCGAGCTGGTGCGGCGGCCCAGGCCTAAGGGGGCGGAGAGCGCGGGCGGGCAGGCTGACCCGGCTGAGGCCGGTTGCGGGGTAATGAGTAGATGATTGATGAGAAGGACGCGCGCATCCTGGAGCTGCTGCAAAGGGACGGGCGCATGACGAACGTGGACATAGCGCGGGCCGTGGAGTTGACGCCTTCGGCGACGCTTGAGCGCGTCAGGAAGCTTGAGGAGCGCGGCTTTATAAAGGGCTACACGGCGACCTTAGACCCGCACGCGCTGGGGCTGGGGCTGATGGCCTTCATCTTCGTGCGCGTGGATGAAATCAACGACACGCTTGGCTGTGCAGAGCGCACGGCTGACGAACTGGCGGCGCTTCCGTCTGTGCAGGAGCTTCATCACCTGGCGGGCGAGGACTGCTTTCTGGTCAAGGTTCGTGCGCGAGACACGGACGACCTTTACAGAATCCTAAAGGAAGAGTTCGGGCCTTTTAAGGCGATACGCTCCACGAGGACGACGATTGTGCTGAAGACCGTGAAGGAGACTCAGCATCTGCCGGTTGGAGGAAAAGGGGGTGTGGAATGAGTTCGCGCCGGGAAAAATTCGGGCCGCTTGCCGCGTGGGCTTCGGTCTGCTTCTTCTGGGGGACGACTTATCTGGCGATAAGGGTAGGGCTTGAGACGCTGCCGCCTGTGCTTTTCGCAGGGCTTAGATTTTTGACGGCGGGCGTGCTGCTCTTTGTGATTGTGCGAGCGTGGACGGGAGCGCGTCTGCCCAGAGGCAGGGAGTGGTTCGACCAGGCCGTGGTGGGACTGGCGCTGCTTGGCGTAGGCAACGGCCTTGTAGTGTGGGCGGAGCAGTGGGTGCCGAGCGGCCCTGCGGCTTTGCTTGTGGCGACGAGCCCCTTCTGGGTGATGGGCGTCGAGAGGTTCTTCCGCGAGGGCGAGCGCTTACAGCGGAGAGCCATAGCGGGACTGTTGATAGGATTTGGCGGGCTGGCGCTGCTGGTTGCGCCTAACCTGTATGGCGCGACGGCGCTCGGGGGAAGCTACCTGTTGGGAATGCTTGCGCTTCAGGTGGCGTGCGCTTCCTGGTCTGTAGGCTCGGTCTATTCCAAGCATCATCCGACGGGAGTTCAGCCGCTGATGGGCGCGGCGATTCAGATGCTCATTGCGGGCGCGTTGATGACGCTTCTGGGCAGCGTCATAGGTGAATGGAAGGCTTTACATTTCAGCCCGCGCTCTTTGGGCGCGTTCGCTTACCTGATAGTGTTCGGCTCCATAGTAGCCTACGGCTCTTACACGTACGCGGTGCAGAAGCTGCCGCTCTCGCTCGTTTCGACCTATTCTTACATCAACCCTGTCATAGCAGTCCTGCTTGGCTGGTTGGTGCTGAGCGAGCCTCTGGGCTGGCGAGTGCTGACGGCGACGCTGGTTATACTGGCGGGCGTGATGCTGGTGAAGGGCGGGCGAGGAAAGAGGAGCAGAAAGAGCGCCGTGCGTGAAAGCTCTTTGGTGAAAGAAGAGGAGCGAAAAATCCTTCGCGCCGCTTGAGAATCTAGACGACTCACCATAAAGGGGGCGCTGAGAATTGAATTACTCAGCGCCCCCTCTTGCGTTTCTTTAATCGGCGAACTGCCGGATTGATTTTTTGAAGGTCAGGTAGGTCTGCCGGTGCCTGTTGTAGGCGGACTGGTCGCGGTACTTGATGCCGAAGACCGTTCGGTTGTTGGTGTTGGTGTTCTCCGTGTCCTCGAACGAGCGCAGGTAGCTGCCGTCTTTGGCGCGAATCGTCACGCGACGGATTTTAATGCCTCTGTTCGTCTGCGTGTCCTGCGAGACGTAATCTTCCGTAGCCTGATTTATCTCTATGTCGGCCGGGTCGCCGTTCCAGATGGGCGAGAAGACGTAGAACTCTACGCTCGAATCCGGCGCTGTGAAGAAGACACTGTCGTAGCGCTCGCCGTCCGTGCGCTGCGACGGGCGCGCTCGAAAGCCCGCAGGGTACTTGATGTCGAAGTAGGCTCCCTTGTAAGTGAGCCAGCCCTTCTGGGCAACGCCCGTCAAAGCCGTCACACTCACGAGCAGCGCTATTAAAAAGATTGCCTTGGCTTTCATTCAACTTTTCTCCTTCACCATAGCTTTCAAAATCCGGGCGGCGCTGGCGGCGTCTCGCCCACGTTCGAGAAGACCTGCCGGTACGCGATAGACCACGCGGCAAAATGCACAGGCATCACCAGAATCGCCCCGATGTAACAGAAGAGCGCGCCCACGATACTGATAAGTATCATCAGGAGCATCAGTCCCAGCACGCCTCCGAGGTTTGCTGTCGCAGCCTTGATGCTAGTCTTGATGGCGTCCATGCCTGAGAGCCCCCGGTCAACTATGAGCGGATAGGTGAAGGCGAAGAAGACGCCTATGGCTATGCTGATAACCATGATGACCACTACGAAAACTGTCATGAAGGCAAACAGAGGGAAAACATCTGGCGGCTGTCCGCGCCGGGGCCTGTTGGCCATCATGATGAAGAAGGCGAACATGATGACGTAGGCCGGAAGCATAATCACTATGATGGGCACTATCTGTATGAGCGTGGCTATGAGGCTCTCCTTGAAGTAGTCGAAGCCTTTGAAGAGCAGGTCGAAGTTCACCTGCTCGCCGCGCTGGCGAGCAAATAGTGTCAGGTAAATGCCGCACATCATGGGCCCCATCAATATGCCCATCGGCACGGCGTTGCCTATGAAGATGCCCACCACGGTTATTCCCAGAAAGAGCCAGTACTGCTCCTTTATCAAGTCCTTGCCCGCTCGCAGGCATTCCATGGGCCTGACCGCGCCGCGATTGAATTCCGGTAGAGTCGCGCTCATTATTTTTGCTGACCCTTTCTTTCAGAATGAAACTCGTCCTGACCCTGCTTCACGGCCCTCTTAGCTCAGGCCGAAAAAGCGCTTGATGGAATTGATGAGACCTGCGGACTCTTCCGCGTGACGGCCGGCGTCTTCCTTCTGCGCGGTCAAGCCTATGCGCCGCTCGGCTATGATGTGGCTCAGGGCTTCCACCAGGTCGGGGTTAGTGTCGAAGAGGTGCTTCATGGCTTCGTGGCCGATTTCCAGCACCTCCGTCTCTTCGACCGCGACGACGCTTGCCGCGCGCGGCTCGCCCGTAAAGAGCGCCATCTCGCCAAAGAAGTCGCCGTCTTTCAGCACAGCCACGGTGCGAGGTCTGCCGTTGTCGGAAATCTGCACGCTGACGCTGCCGTTGTGGACGACGAACATGCTTGAGCCTTCGTCGCCCGCGCGTATGACGCTTTCGCCGGGGGCGAAGACGTGACGCATGGAGGCGTGCGCGAGCTGTCTTATCTCTTCTTCCGTGAGGGGCGCGAAGATGTCAACTGCCGCGAGCCGCTCTATCAATCCCTGCCTGCCGGTGTGCGTGGCTTCAGTCGTCACGGCGCTCTCAAAATAGAGCGTGCGTGTCGGGAAGGCGAAGTTTAGTCCGGCGCGGCGGAAGGCGTACCAGATGCGCTGGCGCACGAGCGCGTCCGTGTCGTTGAACTTAGCGTAGTCTTCGAGCCAGTACTTGACTTCGTAGTCCACGCTGCTGTCGGCAAAGTTTCTGATACGCACAATCGGCGTCATGCGCTGCGAGACGTTGTCGGCCTCTCTGACGGCCTCGCGCACGACGTGTATGGTTCTGGCCGGCGAATCGGAATAGAGCGTGCCGAAGAAGACTATGCGCGCGTTCAGATTATCGCGCGGCGCGACTTCTATAGCCTCCTTCGCAGCGTTTGAGTTGCTGATAAGAACTATCTTGTTCTGAAAAGTTCTGAGCTTGATGCCGCGCCACGTTATCTCTTCGACCACGCCCGACCACTGGCCCACGGTGATAACGTCCCCGACCTGAAAGGGCTTGTCCGCCTGAAGCGAGACGCCCGCGAAGAGGTTGCCTAGGGTTTCCTGTAGCGCTAGACCTATGATGACGCCGAAGATGGCCGAGGTGGTAAAGAGCGCGCCTATGTCTACGGCAGGGTAGAACCACTTGAAGATGATGACGAAGCCTATGATGTAGGCGATGATGGAGAAGATGTTGCGGACGAGGCTAGGCGCTTCGTAGCCTCTGCGCGCCTTAAAGCCTAAGCCGAAGATAAGCTCGCCGAGTGCGCGCACCACTACAATCGCCAGCAGCATCCAGAGGACAATCTTCGTGATGCTCAGGACGTGATCCTGCGGCGGCTGCGCGTTCTGCGGCAGTATCAGGTAGTCGCTTAAGACGATGCCGAGGTCAATGTTGTAAACCAGATAGAGCGCCAGCACGGCCAGCAGCGTCACCAGCAGGTAAGCTACGAGTTTTCTTAAACGGGAACGACCAGCAGCCATAGGTGTTCAAGCTCGTATGGGTTTCAGAAGCAGAAGGTCAAGAGTGCTTTTGAGCCTCTATTTTTATCATTAACCCGCGCCATTTGCGAGAGGAATTTTGGAGCAGAGAACAGGCCGGTTATTTACCGCGGGAAGAGTTGCGGGAAGATGGTCGCTACGATGAGCAGTAGCGAGAGCGCGGAGACCACTATGGTCGTCAGCCACGCCGCCGCGCTCAGGAGTCTGCCGTTGCGATACTCTCCCATAAGCTCGCGGTCGCTCACGAGCCTCAGTACGGCTATCAGTATGACCGGCAGGAGCAGGCCGTTGATGACCTGTGTGACGAGCAGCACGCGAATCAGAGGAAGGCCCGGAATCATGGCCACGAGCGCGCCGGTTGCTACTAGAAAGGTGAAGATGCCTAGGAAGATTGGAGCTTCGCGGAAGCTGCGCGAGACGCCCTTCTCGAATCCCAGAGCCTCGCTGATGGAATAGGCGGTGGCCAGAGGCAGCACGCCCGCCGCCAGCATGGAAGCGCCGAAGAGTCCCACGGCGAAGAGCATGCGCGCGTATGGCCCTGCCAGCGGCTCAAGCGCGCGTGCGGCTTCGGCAGCCGTC
Source organism: Pyrinomonadaceae bacterium (assembly GCA_035276685.1). GTDB lineage: Bacteria > Acidobacteriota > Blastocatellia > Pyrinomonadales > Pyrinomonadaceae > JACVRN01. The sequence goes on from DATELK010000003.1 coordinate 36,674, forward strand.
TCTATGCGTATGCCGTGCGCGTTGAGAGTCGCCGCCGTTGAGATGACTATGAAGAAGGCTACAAGGATGGCGAAGACAGTGCCCGTCCACACGTCCGCCCGCACGAGCCTGTAATCGTCCGCAGTCATCCCCTTTTCCACCACGCTAGACTGCACGTAAACCTGCATGTAAGGCGAGATGGTCGTGCCCACGAGCGCGACGAAGGTGAAGATGTAGGCCGGGCTGAAGCTGAAGCTAGGCCGCACGACCTCTCTGGCCACTTCGCCCCACACTGGCCGCGCCAGAAAGGCCGACACGATGTAGCCCAAGAATACCAGCGACATGATGAGAAAGATTCTCTCCACGCGCTTGTAAGAGCCCTTGACCACGAGCCACCAGACGAGCCCTGCGGCCAGAGGCACCGAGACGAAGCGAGGCACGCCGAACAATTCTGTAGCCGCAGCTATGCCTACAAACTCAGAGACGGTGACGCCGCCGTTGGCAATCAGGAGCGCCAGCATCACCAGCGCAGTCCAGCGCACGCCGAAGCGCTCGCGTATCAAATCCGCGAGCCCCTTGCCCGTGACCGCGCCCATGCGAGCGCACATCTCCTGAATAATTCCGAGACTGATTGTGATGGGGATTAAGACCCAGAGCAGTGTGTAGCCGTGGTCTGCGCCTACGGTCGCGTAAGTGGCTATGCCGCCCGCGTCATTGCCAGCGTTGGCGGCGACCATCCCGGGGCCGAGTATGGCAAGGTAGGCTATCAACCCTCTGCGCTGGCCGAACGTGCGGCGCACGCCCGAAGCGCCGCGCCGCAACAGACGACGCGCGCTCGCGCCTCTCACGACTGCGCCCGATTCGGCCATGATTTGGAGGGTCTCCGTTCACCATAGGAGCTAAAGATTTCTTCTCTGTTAATCCGAGACACACAGAGTAACTAAATGAGGAGCTAATCTCAAGGGCGAGCTTCTTCAAACTTTCGGAATGGGTTAGCCGAATAATCTTGGCAGGCGCTGCCGCCAGCCCTTGGGCAGCAGTATCTCCATCGCGTCGTCCACAGTGATGATGCCAAGTATGTCCTCTTCGTCGTCAACCACGGGCAGGGCCAGCAGGTTATACTCGGCTATCTTCTGCGCGACCTCTCTCGCGTTATCATCCGGGTGCGCCTTTTGAAAGTCGTAGCGCATGACATCTTCCAACTGCGCGTTCGGGTCTCCGAGTATGAGACTGCGAAGCGCTATCACGCCCGAGAGCTTCCAAGAGCCTTCCTGCTCCACTACGTAAAGGTAGTAAATCATGTTGGGCGTCTCTGCCATCTCTCTGAGCCGCGCGAGGGCTTCCGCGACCGTCAGCGAGCGCGGCAGCGTGACGAACTCCGTGGTCATAAGACCTCCCGCCGTGTCGTCTTCATAGGGGAGCAGCTCCGCCACGTCCGCCTGCTCTTCGCCTTCCATGCGATTGAGCAGGTCTTCTGCCTTCTCTTCCGGCAAGTCTCCCAGAACGTCCGCAGCCTCGTCCGGCGACATCCATTCTAGAATGTCTGCGGCGCGCTCTTCGTCCATGTCGCCTATGATGCGCGCCTGATGCTCCGCGGGCATCTCTTCCAGAGTCTCGGCAGCCGTCTCGTCATCGAGCCCTTCGATTATCTCCGCGCCCTGATGATATGAGAGCGACTCGGCAAGGCGTGCTATCTCCACCGGATGAAGACGCGCGAGCTTGTCGCTGGAAGACTTAAGCTGCACGGTGGCGGCGTCCGTCGCGAGGTATCCGACATCGGCCCAGTCGAGGACTTCGACGGGACGGCGGCTGCCTGTGAATCCCTGAGGCAGAAGACGACGCCAGAGGCCCTGCAAGGAAACGTCCGCGCCCGTGACGCGCCACTCGCCTGCGGCCTCTATGAGCTGCACGTCGTTGACGCGCACCACTCGTTTTCCGTCCACGTCAATCAACTGCTTGTCCAGCACGTCTCGCGCCAGCAGCACTTCCGATTCGCGCCTGACGAACGGTCTCAGGTCAAGGATGTCCGAATTAAGACGCGCGCCCGAAGCGTTGAACTCGGCGACTCTCCAGCGCGAGAGGAAGAAGTCCCTGCGGCGATAGCGCGCGACGAAGCCCGTCACGGGCGGGTGCTCCTCCTCGCCCAGACGCACAATCACGTCCTTAATCGTGGCGATGCGCTCGCCTTCCATGTCGCGTATCGAACGGCCCAGAACTTGAGACAGGTAGAGCATGGCTCACAGCATAAGGTGAAACGTAGAAAAGAGGAAATGATAAAGCACGAAACCACGCGAAGCGTGACGAAAGGATTAGGACGCGTGCCTTGATTCCCTTCGCGACGATTCGCGTGGTCGCTTAGTTTATCCGTCTCTCTTTGTCGAACCCGGCTTAGAAGATTTTCCTGAAAGTCCTGCTCAGCCAGTTGCCGGACTTCTTGGCACCTTTGGCCGCTTTGCCGCCAACGTCTTCGGCCTTGTCGGCTACCTCTGCGCCAGCGCTTTTAGCAGCGCTGCCCGCGTCTCCCACCGTATCAACAGCCTTTTCGCCGACTGCTCCGGCAGCATTGCCAGCTACTTTAACGCCTTTCGCAGCCGTGTCCTTGGCATCCTCAGCCTTGTCGGCCGCCTCCGCGCCTACGCTCTTGGCCTTACCGGCAGCGTCTTCCGTCTTGTCCGCAGCTTCCTTAGCTACCTTCTTCGTTCCCTTGCCAGCGGTCTTAGCGCCGCTCACAGCCTTGTCGCCAACGTCCTCTGCCTTGTCGCCTACCTCTTTGGCACCCTTCACCGTCTGGTCTGCCGCGTCTTCAACCTTGTCGCCAGCCTCGGCGGTCGTCGTCTTCGCCGCTTCTGTAGTCTTCTGCACTGTACCGCTCTGTTGAGCCATAGCGCCTATGGCGAACGCAAAAGAGAACAAGAGCGCGCAGAATAATTTACGAATATTCATAAAAGAACCTCCCCCTCCATCTGTACTAAAATGAGCCTTTTCCCACCCTCTGCCGGAGTTAGCAGCAAGTAAAATGCCACTTGGCCGGAAGGGCTAAAGAGTTGCCATAAAGGCCTGAAAAGCGCAAAATAAAGAGTAAGTTTATGCAACAAACCCGGGGCGGGACTGTTGCATCTTATGTCTTGATGCTTTGAGATTGGCAAAGCAGGCACTGCCCCTAATTAATAAAAAATCTTCCTTAGACTTTTAACGCAGGCCGGGCGCGCTCGCTGGCCTGTAGGAGAATGTGCCAATGAGATTTGCGACACGCACTACCCCTATTCGTATCTTTTTCGGAACAATCCTGGCGACGCTTCTTCTCTCCGTAGCTTCATTCGCGCAAACGACACAACAGGAGCAGACCTCCCCTGACTTCTCAAACATCAAGATTAAAAATTTCGGCCGCATGGACGACCGCTTCTATCGCGGGGCACAGCCCAAAAAACAGGAAGATTATGAAGCGCTGAAGTCCCTCGGCATTCATACCGTCATTGACCTTCAGGCCGACCCCAAGGGCTATGAGAAGGGCATCGTCGAGAGCCTTGGCATGCGCTATTTCAACATCCCCATGGAAGGCAAGACCTATCCGAAGCAGGAATGGGTGGATGCTTTTATGAAGATTGTTGACGACCCCGAGACGGGCAAGTTCTACGTACACTGCGCGGGCGGTCGGCACCGCACGGGCTCGATGGGAGCGGTTTATCGCTACACGAAGTACGGCTGGACGTTCGACCAGGTCTACGCGGAGATGAAGAAGTTCGACTTCTACACCTCATGGGGCCACGGCGACTACAAGAAGTTCGTTGAGGACTACTGGCAGCAGATTCAGGCTAAGAAAGCCGGAGCCGCAGCGGCCACCGCGACCGCCTCAGGCACTCGCTAATCTCCTAATTTAACTTTCATGAAAAAGGCGGCTGCACAAGCAACGTGCAGCCGCCTTTTCTATTTCTCTCATACTCGTTCGCTTAACTATTGATAAGCGTTATTGGCCTTCTGCTGGCTCCATTCTATGGTGTCTATGTTGGCGTGGTCGGCCGAGAGAATCTCGTCGCTCAGAACGTCCGTGCTGACGAGCGGGTTCATCTCCACGCAGAAGACTATCTCGCCAAGCGGGTCGTCCGGGTCTTCGCGGTTCAGCGTCCTCAGCTCCGAACTGAAGTCGTGCTGCTTCAGTATGCCCTTGATGACCTCGTGAGTCTCCACGAGGTTTCTGGTCGTCACCTTCAGCTCCATCGTCCTTGAAATCATCTCCTGCTCGCGGTACTCAAGCGCCCAGAGCAGTATCAGCACGAAGAGGCTCAGCACGGAGGCCAGCTCCCAGCGCCCGACGCCCGTCGCAAGCCCCACGGCAAGGCTCACGAGCAGCACCGTTATCTCTTTCGGGTCGCGTATGTTCGTGCGGAAGCGCACGAGCGAGACGGCCGCGAAGATGCCGAAGGCCCGCGCGGCATTGTCGCCCACGACCATCATCAGCGCGGACGCGACAACGGCGAGGAGTATCTGCGTCTGCGCGACGAAGAGGTTGCGCTTGAAGAGGACGGCGAACTTGCGCGGGCGAAAGGCCAGCATGGAGGTCAAAAGCGCGGCCAGCGTGAGCCTCACCATGACGCGCAGGATGACTGTCGTCCAGCTTTCAGGATGACTGGGGTCTGCGCCTGCGCCCGCGCCGAAAATCTCCGTGAAGAATGAGGTGTTCCGCTGCGACGCAGTCTGCGCCTCTGTGTTCCGCGCTGGCGTCTCGGAGGCAAGATTCGTCACCGAAGGCTGCGGCGTGGCGTTCGTAGTCGTCTCGACCGAGCGCGCAGGCTGCCGGTTGCCGAAGAAATAGTAAGAGCCAAGAGCGCTCACCACGAAGACTGCCACGATGATGGCGAGCAAGCTCGCGTTCTGTCTAGTCATACGTTTTCACTCATCACCTGCTTAAAAAAGCAAGGCCCGGTTCGGGAAGATTCACCAGCTCCGTTATCCTGCGGCGCACGGCGTCCGTCATCATACGCACCTCCGCCGGGCTGTAGTTGGCCGCGCGAAAGGCGTCCTCTATCTGCTGGTCTGAAAGACGCGAGAGAAGCCCCGCGAGCCATCTTGCATCCTCAAGCGCTATGTTCCTGAAGAGGCCGCTATTCTTACCCTGGTAGCGGAAGGCCACGCGGTTGCCTTTGACTTTATCAATAAAGCTCGCGTTGGCGTAGTCCTTGGGGTTGTTGCGGCTCCTGGTGATGCGCCAGAAGAAGGGAAGGCGTCCCGTCTTGCCGAAGGTCGCGCCGAGGTCGCTGATGGCGTAACGAGACTCGCCTATCCCTCTGTTCGGAACGTAAAGAATCACGTTGTTCGAGTCCTTTATGTCCCAGTTGTTCAGGAAGCCCATCATCACCACAAGGCCCTGTAGCTCCTTTGTGCCGACGAACGGGTTTCTCTTCCACTTCCACTGGCCCGCGCGCTCTACGCCTTCGGGCCGGGCCTCGAAGCGCACGTTGGCAAAGCCCTGTCCCTCGCAGCGCTCGACCTTCTTTCTGGGCCGGGGCGCTCCCTGTATGTGCACGCATGGGACGAGGTAGTTGACCTCGGTCAGGTAGCCTATGGCCCAGAGCAGACGCACCGCGGCAGTCTCGCTCTGAGCCTCCTTGCCAAGCTTTGCCACCCACTCGCGCCCTCCCGCATCGCGCACGCGAAACTTAGGCGAGTAGCCGCCCGTCTCGGCCTTGATGAAAGTAAGGCTCGTCGTGTCGGGCCTCATCTCTTCGCCGCCCGGCCCGAGAAAGAGGTTGCGCGCGGCTATGTTGCCCGGGTCTTTCCAGATGACAGGCTTACCCGTCGGAGCCTTCTTCTTCTTATCCTTCCCCTTGCGGCCCTGCGCGAGGCCTACAGTGGAAAAGCTAAGGAGCAGGACGAAGGCCAGGGCGACGAGCGCCCGCAAATTTTTAGTTCTATACATCTTTGATACTTCACCCCCGTATGACTCGTTAAAGACTTAAGCTATCGCGCGCTGGCGGAGAGCGTGGAGAGCTGCGTGATTCTCTGCCGCACGGCCTGCCTTAAAAGCTGAACCTCTTCCGGCGAGAAGTTGCCCGCGCGGAAGGCGTCCTCTATCTGCTTGTCGGAAAGCTTTTCGAGTATCCCGCCTATCCAGCGAGCGTCTTCAGTGGTGATGCCGTTCATCAGCCCCTGATTCTTCCCGCCGTAGTTGAACTTCACAGTGTTGCCCTGTACGCCCGTGACGAACTTCGTCTTGGCATAGTCCTTAGGGTTGTTCCTGTTACGCGAGAGGAAGCTGCCGGTCTTGCCGAAGGTCGCGCCCAGGTCGCTCAGGATGTATTGAAGCTCGTCCTCGCCGCCCGTCAGGCTCGCGGGCACGTATATCACCTTGTTGTTAGAGTCCTTCAAGTCCCAGTTGTTAATCAGGGCCATCATGATAATCAAGCCCTTCAGCTCTCTGGTGCCGACGAAGGGATTGTTCGCCCAGCTCCACTCGTCCAGTCGCTTGATGCCCTCGGGCCTTGCTTCAAAGCGCGCGTTGGCAAACCCGTTGCCCTCGCAGCGCGGCACGTCCTTGGAAGGATTGGGCGCACCGTTGACCCTGACGCAAGGATACAGGTAATGGATTTCCGACATGTAGCCTGCGGCCCAGAGGAGCCGTGAAGCTGCCGTCTCGGGCTGAGCCTCTTTGCCAAGCTTAATGACCCAGGTCTTCCCTGCGCCGTCGCGCACTCTCATCCCGTAAGAGAAGCCCGAGGCGTCTTCTTCCACAAAGGTCAGGTTGCTTACGTCCGGCTTCATGCCTTCGCCGCCGGGGCCAGCCAAAAGGTCGCGCGAGTTGATGTCGCCCGGGTCTTTCCACAAGACGGGCTTGCCTGTCGGCTGGACTTTATCCTTCCCATCCTGCGCCAGCGCCGCAGAAGAGAAGAGAGCAATAAGCAGCAGGCACAGAAGCGCGGCCTGCATAGAGTAGCGTTTGATTCGTTCGTTCATTACCTTCTCCATAGTTATCTTTCAATCTCCTATAAAGAATTCCTGGCTGTCTATCCTCTCTTCGCCCGGCGCGCCCAAGATGCGCTCGTAGCGGCCGTCGCTCAAAAGCCGCCGCGCCTTCACGTTGTCCCGCAGATAGACGTTCAGCACGTCCAGCAAATAACTCTTTAATTCCGGGTCGTCAACCGGCGCGATTATCTCCACGCGGCGGTCGAAGTTGCGAGGCATCCAGTCGGCGCTTCCCGTGTAGACCTCTTCCTCGCCTCCGTTCATGAAGTAGAAGATGCGGCTGTGCTCTAGGAAGCGTCCGACCACGTTTCTCACAGTGATGTTCTCGGACAGTCCCTCCACACCCGGCTTGAGCATGCAGGTGCCGCGCACGATTAAGTCTATGGGCACGCCCGCCTGCGACGCTTCGTAAAGCGCCGCGATAATCTTAGGGTCTGCCAGACGGTTGTTCTTGACGATGATGCGAGCGGGCCGACCTTCAAGAGCGTGAGCCGCCTCACGGCGTATAAGGTCAATCATGCTTTCGCGAAGATTGACCGGCGCGACCATGAGCCTGCGGTACTCCTTCTGCCGCGAAAAACCCGTCAGGTAGTTGAAGAGGTCTATCGCGTCGGTGCCTATCTCTTCGTTCGCGGTGAAGAGCCCCAGGTCTGTGTAGAAGCGCGAGGTCGCAGGGTTATAGTTGCCTGTGGCTACGTGCACGTAGCGGCGCAGGTCGTCGCCCTCGTTTCGTATGACGAGCGCCACCTTGCAGTGCGTCTTCAGACCGACGAGGCCGTAGACAACATGCACGCCCGACTCCTCAAGATGCTTCGCCCACTCTATGTTGTTCTCTTCGTCAAAGCGCGCCTTGATTTCCACGAGCGCCGTCACCTGCTTGCCTTCCTCCACGGCACGCACCAGCATCTCAGGGATGGGCGAGTTCTTGCCCGTGCGATATAGACAAATCTTTATCGCCACCACGTCCGGGTCGTCAACGGCGCTCTCAAGAAACTTTGTGACCGAGTCGTAAGCATGATAAGGATGATGGACAAGCACGTCGTGCTTTCTGATTTGCTCGAAGATGGATTTTTTGCCGCGCAGCCTATCGGGAAGAATTGGCTTCAGGGGCTTGTCCTTCAACTCCGGCCTCTCTAAATCGTAGAGCGACATGAGGCGCGTCACGTCAAGCGGCCCTTCTATCCTGTAGACATCTTCTTCCGTCAATTCCAGCTCATCCAGCAGCAGCTTCACCATCTCTTCCGGCATTGATTTGGATACTTCGAGCCGCACGGGCGAGCCGAAGCGACGCTTCCTCAATGCCTGCTCCATGCTCCTGAGCAGGTCGTTGGCCTGGTCTTCTCGTATCTCTTCGTCTGCGTCGCGCGTGACGCGGAACGTGTGGCAGCCACCGGGATGCATTCTGGGAAAGAGCGCGGCGACGTTGGCCGCTATCAGCTCTTCTATGAGCACGAACTTTGTTCCGGCCTTGCTGACAGGCACGAGGCGAGGGACGCGCGGCGGAATCTTGATGCGCGTAAAGCGCGGGACGGGGCTGCCCGTCAGAGACTGCGTGATGCCGTGCCCGCGCACTGGCCCGACCATGAGCGCAAGGTTGAGCGAGAGCGCGGAGATGTATGGGAAGGGATGGCCCGGGTCAATCGCCTGCGGCGTGAGCAAAGGATAGACCTTACGCATAAAGTATTTGTCCAGAATGGCGCGCTCAATCTCCGAGAGCGAATCGTAAGGCGCAATCACTATGCCCTCGCGCTCAAGCTCGGGCAGCACCTCTTTCGTCAAACACTCTGACTGCTCCTCTACGAGCGGCAGCACCCTCTCCCTGATTGCCTTCAACTGCTCTTCGGGCGTCATCCCGTCGGGCGAAGGCACGGTCACGCCTTCCTCGAAAGTTTCTTTTAAACCAGAGACGCGAATCATGAAGAACTCGTCGAGGTTGGAAGAGAAGATGGAGAGGAATTTCAGACGCTCAAGCACTGGCTCAGATTCGTCCGCAGCCTCTTCGAGCAGGCGATGATAGAACTCAAGCAGGCTCAGCTCCCTGTTAAATAGAAAGGAGCTTATGTCGCTCAGGTCTACGGGCAAGCTATCGCCCTCGTTATTCTTCCTTGCCGCTTGAGTGTTTCGCTTCATCGTTGACGATTGGGAAGAGCTGTTGAGAATTAAGATATACCAGAGCGCTGATGCTTATTATTCACCTATGCCGGAAAAATTCTATGACGCGAGTTTAACCCATTATTGCGCCGCCTCACAAAACCCCGGACGGCTTTTACGCGGGCTCGTGAAGCGCCGCAGAGGTGTTGAACGTATCTTGTGGAAAGAATAAGACGAGAGACAGGCCCGCATGGTCTGAGGGCTGCGGCTCCCGGTCGAAGACAGGCGTGTGGAGAGGCTTAAGGGTTTATGCGGCTTCGTCCGGCATCTCGGGCGCTCTGTGTTTTATGTCGTCATTCTTCATCTGCCCGAGACCCTGACCCGCCACCTTATCTTCGGTGCTTCTCTCGCCAATGGTCGCGGGACGCGCGCCTGCTGAGTCATTGACCGTCTCGCCTGAATCCGGGCGCTCCTGCGGTGCGCCTTCCTGCTGGTCGTATCGTTCGCTCACAAAAATTCTCCTCCGCTTTTAGGTTGAAGACTAGCAGATTCAAACAGGGATGGACAGAGATTGTCAGGATGAAAGAGAAAGCATCTCTTCTTTATCCTGACAATCTCTGTCCATCCCTGTTAATTCTTACTCTCGCTGCTCTGGACTCTCAACCGTTCGATTGCGCGCTCAACCGTGCGGTCTCTTCCCATGCGTATGTCCGAGATGTCAGGCGTGACGGTTTCATCGGGCGCGACGCCCACGCCTTCAAGCCTCTGGCCCATGCTCGTGCGGTAGTCCATCTCGCTCACGTCCAACTCGCCTCCGTCGGGCAACAGGTGACGGCGGCGAATCGCCAGCACGCAGCCGCAGGTGCCAGTGCCTATCACGGTGGCCCTGCGCGCCTCTTTAAGAGATGCGACAAAGATTTCCGCTGCGCTCGCCGTTCGCTCGCTCGTCAGTATGACGAGCTGCCCGTCGAAGCGGGCTATTGCTTCGGCGGCGAGAACCATGGCGGTGCGTGTCTGCGGCTCTATGCTGACCTGTCCCGTGCGGTCTATGAAGCGGCCTAAGTTAGTGCGCGGCGAGAGAAAGGCAGAGGCCACGTCCGTCATGGCTTCTGAGTCGCCGCCGCCGTTATTGCGAAGGTCAAGTATGAGAGCGCGTGCGCCCTGCAATCGTTTATGAAGGGCGCGCATGAAATCCAGCGCCACGCGGCCCGTGAAGGAGTCGAAGCGGACTATGAAGAGACGCTCGCGCGCGTCGTCAATCAGGAGCCTGGCCGTCCGGTCTCGCCACTGGCGGCGAAAGCTTGCCTCGCGCTCGCGCCCGTCTCTGCTACTGCGCCAGCCGACTCTGACAGTCGTATCGGCAGCGCCCGCGAGCAGCGATGCCATGGCGCGAGAGCGCCCAGACTGAACCGTGGAAGCTCCCGTCGTCTCGCCGAGCCTCTTCGTGAAAAGCTCAAGCGCTGGCTCGCCGTCAACGCTCGTGACTATGTCGCCTACGCGCAGGCCTGCGCGCTCGGCATCGGAGCCTCGCTCAAGGGCTGTGACGACAGGCTGGCCCGCGACTTCACGCAGCGAGATGCCTGTGGTGACGACGCGCGGGTGCTGCCAGTCGAACTTCTCTTCCGGCGCGTAGACTCGCGTGTGCGCGTCTCGCAGCCCTCCGAGCATGCGCCGCAGGACTCCGTAGAACTCCTGCGAGTCTCTGGCTTCCGCAGCCCGCGAGCGGAACCTCTCGCGCTCTGCCTCCCAGTCCAGCCCATTGAAGGACGCGTCGTAATACCTGTCGCGCACCGTCCTCCACACGTCATCGAAGACGGCCAGCCTGCCCTCGCGCGTCTCCGTAGAGACCAGCGCATCGCCTGCATGAACCGCGACCGTTGAAGGCAGAAGAGAGAAGAGTAAAAGCAAGACGACGAAGCAGCGTTTCATCTTCTATCTCCTGCTCTCTACTGGCGGCTTGCGGAAGTTGTAGCGGAGCAGCACGCGCATGGGTATGGCCTCGTTGCCTCGCATGGCCGGACGAAAGTGCAGCTGCTTAACAGTCGTGATGGTGGCTTCGTCAAGACCGAAGCCAGCCCAGCGCACGACCGAGACTCTTGAGACTTCGCCGTCCGCGCCTATGTCAGCTTCCACGTCCACGGTCGCCTCGGCCTCTGCCAGCCGCGCCGTTTCCGGATAAGGAGGCCGCAGTCGGCGGTAGGGAAGCGGAAGCCTCATGTCCTTCGCACCGGCCGCATCAGCAGGCGCTTCTTCTATGAGAGGCGCTGTGCGTCCGACAGACTCTGCGCGCATGCGCGTCTCGTCTTCCAGGGCGCGTGCGATTGCGACGCTCAAGCGCGAGCGCAAGGCAGCGCCCGAAAGCTCTCTGAGCAGGAGCGCCGTCGCGGCCTCCGGCGCGAGCGATTGATAGCTTGGGCGCTCCCACATGATAAGGCGGCCCGTGCGAGAGCTGACCAGAAAGACTGAGGCATACGCCTCGTAATAGACAGCGCCTTCGGAAGGCGAGCGCCGCAGCGTCTGCGCGTCGCCCGTGATGAAGAAATCCGCGCCGAGCGTTGCTCCAAGCTCTCGCGCCTCTTCAAGCGTCATGTTAAGCGAGCCCTTGTACCCGGCCCCGTTTGCAGCCGCACGCGCCTCCTCTCTGTCGGAAAGCTGTAGCCTCGCGGCATCCTGCATATTACGCCAGAGCCTGTCCGCCGCCTGTCGTCCCGCCTCCGTCTCGCCGAAGTCCAGAACGGCTACGGTAGTTTTACGCGCAGCGCCTTCCTGCGACTGCGCCGATGCGACCGGCAGGCAGAGAAACAGCAGAGTGAAGATAGAGAAGAGCAGGCGCACTGTGGCGCGCGTCTTCCGGAGTTTTGAGTTGAGCGATGAGAGAGAGGCTTTCATGCCGCGTGCGCCCTTCCGTCACGGGCAGAGGCGTCGCTTGCGGCTTTGCGGTAGACGACGTAGCACCAGGTTGCCATGTTCATGCGCGCGAGCAGGCGGTTAAAAGGGTCTTGCTTCCACGAGGCGGAGCCCGTCCCTTTGTAGACCGTCTCAAGACCCGAAAGCCTTCCGAGCAGCTCAAGGTTCTCAAGCGAGAAGACGTAGTTGTGATGCCCTAGCGCAAGGTGCTTGAAAGGGCGGCTCTTCAGGCTTCGCTTGGAGAGAAAGTCCTTGATGCGCGTGTCTAGGCTCCTGTAGTTCGGCACGACCACGACAACGAAGCCTCCGTCGTTCAAAAGCTCCCTGCACCTCTTGATGGTTGAGACGGGCGACTCCGTGTGCTCAAGCACGTGAATCAGCGTGATGATGTCGTAAGTCTTGTCGAACGGAATCTCTTCGATTGAGCCGTGATGAATGGGAATGCCAATCTTCTCGGGAAGATGCTCACAGACGTGGCGCGACACGTCCGTACCTTCGGCAAGGTAGCCGCGCCGCTTGGCCATGAGCGGCAGAAGGCCGTGGCCCGTGCCTACGTCCAGAAGCGTCTCGCCCTTAGTGTGCGCGCTGATGAAGTCCAGATACTGATTCGTCAGTTGATGAAGATTCTCGTCGTGGCTTTCGGCCTCAAAATCCTTGTCGCTTCCCCAGCCGCTGAAGTATTCCGGGTCGTCGTACATCTCAGAGGCAGAAGCCGACTGAACAGGCTCCGCCTTGACCAGCATGCACTCGGGGCAGCGATAAATCTGTACGCCGTTAAAGTCTCGCCCGAAGTCCTCCATCACTACATCGCAAAGGATACAGCGCATCCTAGAACGGTGCCTCGTCAGCCGATGGGCCGTAGATGGACGGGACGGGGATGTCGTTCAGCCTCAGGTAGACGCCAAGCTGCGCGCGATGGTGAATCGTGTGATTCATGACGAAGCCACGGAGCACGCCCACGCGCGGCAGAGTCATGACAGCCGTGCCGCCTCGCAGCAGCGACCACGGCTGCATAAGCTCTTCGTTGCTAGCCTCGTTGATTGCCGTGCGCGCGTCCCGCACGGCGCTGTCGAATCTCTCAAGAAGCTCTTGTCGCGACTGAGCGGGCTCGACTCGCGGCGGCGGCCCGTCCACGGGCGCTATGTCAAGCGAGTCCTTCTTGAGCGCGTGAACGGCCCACGTAGGTATGTTCGCAAGATGCGTCGCGAGATCTCCCATCGCCGTAGACTTCTCGTGCGGCTTCCAGTCGAGCCTGTCTTCCGGCACGCGCTCAAGAGTCCTGCGCGTGCCCGCCATCTCGTTGTCAAACTCCATCAAAATCATCTCGCTTATTCTCATGGGAAAACCCTTTCGATTTTGGATTTTGGATTTTAGATTTTGGATTAGCGAACGGGATTAGAGCTATTCAAACTTGAATACCATCCTTAATGGTACATTCCCCGCAGCTTGCTGCGGAACTATACTGTACGAATGAGCGACCTCATTCGGAAAAAGCACAATGTTAGCCTTCTGCTTTACCACATCGTCTGCCCGGCGAAATACCGGAGGGC
>DATELK010000004.1:0-4458 GCA_035276685.1 Pyrinomonadaceae bacterium
CCCGCTACCGCAGGCGGTACTGACCTCTGTTTTATCTGCGCGCTTGAGACATCAGGCGCTCTATCTCTTCAATCGTGGATGGGATGCGCTCGGACATCTTGCGTATGGTCTGCTGCGGCGTGATGACGTAATCGTCCTCTATCCTCACGCCTAGCTTTTCCGTGGGGATGTAGATGCCCGGCTCAATCGTGAAGACTTCGCCCGGCTGAAATGGGCGCGCGTAGTTGCCGGTGTCGTGCACGTCCATCCCGAGGTAATGCCCGAGCCCGTGTATGAAGAAGTGATCCATGGAATACTCTTTCCCGTCCACGTCCTTGGCGCGCAGCGGGCTCTTCTTCATGAACTCTCTCGCGACGCCGTTAAGGTCTTGCATGGTCATGCCCGGCTTCCATGCAGCCGCTGCCGCAGCCTGCGTGTCCAGCACAAGCTGGTAGATGGCTCGCTGCCGCTCCGTGAACTTTCCGCTCGCAGGGTAGGTGCGCGTGATGTCCGCCGTGTAGAGTGAATACTCCGCGCCTATGTCGCAGACGACGGTGTCGCCAGCCTCTATGCGCTTGTGATTCTCGCTGTAGTGCAGGATGGTGGAGAAGAGGCCGCTTCCGACGATTGAGGGAAAGCCGGGACGCTCGGCCCCGTTGCGGGTGAAGGCGGCTTCGAGTATGGCCTGCACCTCGTACTCGTACATGCCGGGCTTCAGGGTGCGCATGATGTCGCGCTGCGCGTCGCCCGTGATGTCAATCGCCTTTTGAAGCAATGCAAGCTCTGCCGCCGACTTGAACTTTCGCATCTCTCCTACGAGGCGCACCAGAGACTTGTCGCCCGTGACGACCTCGACGCCCGGCAGTTCCTTCTTCAGCTCTTCGACGAACCTGTATTCGCGCACGAAGCCGTTGCGGGCGCTCTGCGGCGCGATGGTGTAGACCTTCATGCTGGTCTGCCCCTCTTGCGCGCCTTTGAAGGCCGGAAGCTGTGCGGCCTCTTTCAGCTTGAGCATGAGATTGCTGGCCGCCCTCTCCTGCTCCTGCCCGGAGATGACGGGCTCGCTCCCTCTGGTGGGCAGCACGCGCTCAACGCCGAAGCCGCGCGCCGTCTCTTCGCCCGGCGCAAGCTGTATGCCCGTCCAGCGCTCTTCCACCAGATTGCGCGGCGGGATAAAGATGACTTCGCGCGCGCCGTTCATGGAGGCGAGTCCCTGCGGCACCAAGAGCAGGCTTGAGCCGGGAGTGCGAACGCCCGTCAGGTAAGCCATCCAGTTGTTCTGGCGATAGCGAGCCTCTATGCCGTTGTCCTCTTCGACGTTGCCAAGGACTACGACCACTCCGTCCTTAATCTCATTCAGGAGCCGCGCGCGACGTGCGCGATAATCCGTCAGGGGCTGGTTGAGAAGCTTCACGCCCGGCTCGTCGTAATAATCGGCCACGACGCTTGCACGCGCGAGCATGCCCAGAGAGCCTACGGCGAAAACAGAAGCTAAAAGCAGGCAGAGAGCCTTTCTATACGTTTTCATGAAATATCATCCTTGAATCTGGAAGGGGGTAGAGAGCAAAGCGCGCCCTCACACGCTGTTACGTACGAGGGCGCTAATTAGTTTACTACGAAGGCTCTGGAACCTACGCCTTCTAAGGCTATTTAAGTCGGAGACCTATTACGGCGTCAGATCCATGCACACAATGTACATCGAATAGCCCAATGATGACTCCGTCGTATTTTTCATAGATATTCTCCAGGTCTTGGAATCAAGGGGTCTGGTCTCGTATACGATAAGGAACGGGCTTGCCGTATAGCCTCCTCCGGTCACCTGGTCGCCGTCTAAACAGGAGAACACCTGAACGGTGTCGCCCTGCGAGGCTTTGTTCGCAGAGCGTGTCGGCAATTCGCGTATATAAAAGGTCGGAGCAGCGCCCGTCCCCGGCGCACCGGTTTCACCCTTCTCGCCTTTTTCACCCTGAGCGCCCTGCTGGCCGTTGCACACGACGCGCACGCCCGTGCTATCTGTGTACTCCACGCCGCCGACGCCATTCGGGCAGCGAGCGTCGCCCAGCGGTATAGCCACACTTGTCACGGACTGTCCAGCCTCGCCCTGCGGCCCCTGCGCGCCCGCAGCGCCCGCAGCGCCCGTCGCTCCGGTCGCGCCCTGCTCGCCTTGCGGCCCTTGAATGCCTTGCGGCCCCTGCTGTCCCTGTGGCCCGGCAGGGCCTTGCGGGCCTTGTGGGCCAGCTGGCCCCTGTGGGCCCTGCGGCCCCGGAAGACCGCTCAGGCTCCAGCTAATCTGTATCTCTGAGTTCTTACACTGGCCGGGCCCGCTGACCTTGCGCAGGTCTCCTGAGTTCTTCTGGTAACAGGCGTAGATTATATCGCCGCCCGTTTGAGCTTCTGCGGCAATGGCGGTTATGAGCAGTAATGAACAGGCGGCCAGCGTCAGTGCCAGACGAGTTTTAAGCTTATGCATAGTCGGGAATTCTCCATCGAAGGGAAATATTACGGATGACCGTCAAGACACGACCCATTTGATGTCCTGAAGAAAAGCGACACGAAGGCGCGGGGCTTCTTTCATCAAATGGGGAAAATCAGAGACCGTATAGAACTTAAAGCATGCTTATCGGAGATGATTAATAGCCTGCTATTTCCAACTACACTGGGCCGGGGCTGAAATCCCGGACGGCGCAGCAATCATGCGCGCCGCCCGGCCTGTAATGGCCGCCAGAGACCCAGCAGGCGCTTGCCAGAGGCCGTCTGCATGATGCTCATGATGCCCATGTAGCCGTAGCCGAAGAGGAACAGGAAGAGAAAAGGTATAGGCCCCCACATGTGCATACGCACGGCGTAGGCAATCGCCAGCACGAAGTAGAAGGCCAGGCCCAGCTCAAGCAGCGGAAGCCACCCGCGCTTGCGCTTATACTTCTTTCTCTTCCAAGTCTCGTCCGTGGCCTCTTCGACGCTGTACTTCGGCGTGCGAACGAACTCGCTCTTCAAGCCTATCATCGCTTCCAGCACGGCGCGGGCGTTTGAGAAGGCGAGCCCAATGCCGAGCGCCATCACGAGCGGCAGGTGAAAGAGGCGCGGCGCGCGTCCCTCTCGGTCAAGATACCAGACGCCCGTGCCGTAGAAGAGCACGACCGAGATGGTCGAGAAGAACAGCAGCGGCACGTCGAAGAGCATCAGGTGATAGAAGCCCTGATTGTAGCGCACGAGCAGGAGCGGAAATTGAAGCAGGCTCACGAAAATCATCAGCGGGTAACTGATGTTGCCGGTGAGGCGAAAGAACATCTCAAGCTTGACGCGAAGGGGCAGGGGCGCGGCCCAGATTCTCCTGTAAAGCTTGATGCCGACCTGCATGACGCCCTTGGCCCAGCGACGCTGCTGCGCCTTGAAGGCGTTTATCTCGACCGGAATCTCGGAAGGCGCGTCTTCATCCAGAAGATAAACGAAGCGCCAGCCCATCAGCTGCGCGCGGAAGGAGAGGTCTGTGTCTTCCGTCAGCGTGTCGTGCTGCCAGCCGCCGCTCAAATCTATCGCGGCCCTGCGCCAGATGCCCGCCGTGCCGTTGAAGTTGAAGAAGCCGCCCGTGCGATTCCTGACCGTCTGCTCGACTACGAAGTGGCCGTCGAGCATGATGGTCTGTAGACGCGTCAGAAGATTATAGGTGCCGTTGATGTGCGACCAGCGCATCTGCGCGCAGCCCACCTGCGGGTCTGTGAAGAAGTCCACGAGCTTGCGAAGGCAATCCGGCTTCGGCACAAAGTCGGCGTCGAAGATAGCCATCAGCTCGCCCTTGGCCGTCTTCATCCCGTTGGCGAGCGCCCCGGCCTTAAAGCCCGTGCGGTCTGACCTGTGTATGTAGTGAATGTCGAAGCCCTGTCGAGCGTAAGCTTCCACGGTTCGGCGGGCCACGTCCACCGTCTCGTCCGTGGAGTCGTCCAGCACCTGAATCTCAAGCCGGTCGCGCGGGTAATCAATCGCGGTGACGGCTTTCAGGAGACGCTCCACGACGTACATCTCGTTAAAGAGCGGAAGCTGGACGGTGATGACGGGCAGCTCTTCCGCGCTGAAGCGAGCCTTGGGCTCGGGCCTCATTTTATGATAGCGCCAGAAGTCCATCACCTGCTTGATGCGGTAGCCGCCGTAGACGGAGAGCACCAGAAGGATGCTGAAGTAGAGGGTGAGAATCGTCCAGTCAACCGCGTCCAGACTGTAGAGCGAGCTGATGTTGCCGGACGATTTGTTGATGGCGTCGCAGAAGCTCGGAAACTTTTCGCACAGGTTATCCGATGCCAGCACGAGGGAAGCTAAATAAATCTTAAGCATTACAACTCAATCCAAAAACCAGAAGCCTTAGAAAGACTCAGGCCGCTTGCGGGCCCGACTACCTTTAAAAAACCTTGAGTCCGAACAGTTCGGCTCGCGGCCACTTTAGACGCAAATCCCGGCATATTAGATGCAGAAGAAACTGAATCAATG
>DATELK010000005.1:0-1513 GCA_035276685.1 Pyrinomonadaceae bacterium
GCAGCAAGGAAGAGCTGCTTGCGCTCGCGCGTCACGAGCGGGATTCTATGGTTCAAGTGGCGGAGCGACTGCGCTCGGCAGACATCCCCGTGCCGGTCGTGAGCATAGGCTCCACGCCTACCATGACGCACGTAGACCATCTTGAAGGGATAGACGAAGCGCGACCGGGCAACTACATCTTCTTCGACGCCTTTCAGGCAACGCTCGGCAGTTGCACCTTTGACGATTGCGCACTGACGGTGCTTGCCGCAGTCGTTCACAGAGACCCTTCGCGCCGCAAAGTCGTTTTGGATGCTGGCGCGATTGCGCTCTCAAAGGACAGGGGAGCCGTGGAGCTTGACCCGTCGTGCGGCTACGGCCTTGTGCTTGACCTTGAGGGCCGAGCGACGGGCGCGAGGGTCGCGGGGCTTTCGCAGGAGCACGGAGAGGTCTTCGTGGATGACGAAGAGACTTTTAATCGTTTGAAGGTGGGCACGCGCGTTCGCGTTCTAGCCAACCATTCCTGCCTCGCGGCGGCCCAGCACTCTCACTACAACGTACTTGAGCAGGGCCGCATAGTCGACAGGTGGCAGATAGAGCGCGGGTGGTAAAGCTATGACTGTCAGTTACAGACGGGCAACCGAGCGGGACATAGCCGAGTCGGCGGAGATTTTTCTTGAGAGCGTCGTGGACATGTACGCTCGCAAGGGGATAAAATCGCCGCCTCCCGAGCGAAGCGTGGTTTTGATGAACTACGGCCACGTCTTTCGCACGGGCATCTTTTACGTGGCGGAAGTGGACGGAGCGCTCGCAACCATCTGCCACGCCGTAGTGCGCGACCGCCTCTGGTTCCTCTCCGGCTTCTGGGCGCGTCCCGGCTTACAGGGGAAAAGCATAGGCGGCAAGCTTCTCAGGATTGTCATGGACGAGGGCGCGCAGTTGGGCGCTGAAACCTTCTTCACCTGGTCGTCCGTTGACCTGACCGCTATGGCGACCTACATGAAGACGGGGATGCTGCCGGGATACCAGATTCTGACCTTCGCGGGAAAGCCTGTTGAGGCTGCTGGCAAGAGCGAAGCGAGTCTCGAAGTCGTCCCGCTCTCTACGGCCGTGGCGTCTGCGATTGACAAAACTGTGCGCGAGACGGGACGCGAAGAAGACCATCGCTTCTGGCTCATGGAAGCGGGCTGCGAGGGAAGAGAGGTCGTGCGCGAAGGCCGCACGCTAGGCTACTTCTATTTCAACAAGGGAACGATAGGGCCCGCGGCGTGGCTTGAAACTGAAGATGCGGAAAGCTTGCTGGAAGCGGCGCTGCCGGAAGCCTCGCGCGAGACAGGCGAGGTGCGTTTGATGATTCCCGGCGTCAATCACGCGGGGCTACGCTTCGCCTTGTCGCGGGGGCTGCGGCTCACGGGCTTCTCGCACCTTCTGACCTCGGCCCCCTTCGGCCGGATGCAGCAATATCTCTCATCCGGCCCATCACTCTTCTGAACAACACACAGGTCAGAACCGCCTGCGGTAGCGGGCGGGTATT
>DATELK010000006.1:0-2027 GCA_035276685.1 Pyrinomonadaceae bacterium
CTACCGCACGCGGTTCTGACCTATTTTCTTTTGACCCTGGACTTGGAACTTTTATTCTCATTTCGGCGTAAAGCGCTGAGGCAGAGCATAAAATCAGCAGGTTTCCGGTACGGGGACGTTCTCGTTTGACAGTCTCAACCGGGCGCAACTAGAATGTGCATTCGCGGAGCGCCCGCCATTCTCTTGTAGGAGCTACGGCTCCCCTATCTTAAGCGAGGAAGCTGACAGTGAGCTGGGTCAAAATCATCGTCATCACGGTTGCGATACTTCTTAGCATACTGCTCTTCGGGCGTTTCATGTATTAAGCCACACGCCCCGGCAGAATGTTTTTGCATTACAGAGCGCTTAACCTTTATCGCCATCCCGCAAACCCGTCGCCGCCCGCGCGCTCGGCCCGTGCAGCATCTATACTTCTAACTCTTCCGCTTCTTCTCATAATATTTCAGACGGCCCATGCACAGGAGCCCACGGATGAAGTCGTGCGCGTTCGCACAGACCTTATCACGGTGCCTCTTTACGTGACCGACAGGGAGGGCCGACGCGTCCACGGGCTCAGGCAGCAGGACTTTATCTTGCGCGATAACGGGCGAGAGGTGGAGACTACTTACTTCTCTTCCGGCACGGAGCGCGTGGCCCTCATCTTCGCTCTTGACGCTTCGGGCAGCGCGCGAGACATCATCACTCGGCAGCGAGAGGCGGCGCTCGCGCTCTTTTCGCGCTTCGGCAAGGACTCTCGCGTGGCCGTGCTGTCTTTTACAGAGAGGGCTGCGCTCGCCGCTTCCTTTGCGACGAGCCCTGCTCAGGCGCTCGAAGCCTTTAACTTCCGTGCCCTGCCCGGGCGGCGCACGGCCATCTTCGACGCTGCTTTAGCGGCCGCGCGCTCCTTCGATAGACCCGACAGGGCAGAGCGCCGCATCGTCATACTCATCAGCGACGGGCTGGACACGGCCAGCACGACTAATGCCTCTAAGGTGATTGGCGAAGCTCTTGAGAACGGAGTCTCTTTCTACGTCATACATCTTCCGCTCTTTGAGCCGCGCGACGGACGCCTTCGCGTGCGGCCTCCCTCCAAAGGCTTCCGCGATTTGGCAGAGAAGACGGGCGGGAACTATTTCATGCTGGGCGACGCGAAGACGGCTCTCTCTCGGCCCGCGCAGCAAGACCTGTCGCCCGTCTTTCAAGCCATAGAAGAGGATTTAAGAGGCCAGTACCTTCTGGGCTATTATCCGGCGGAAGGCACGCGCGATAATCTGCCGCACAGGATAGAAGCGAGCCTCTCGGGCTCAGACAAAAAGAGGCTTCGCGTGCGCGTCCTGCGCTCCACTTACGTCCTGAAGAAGATAGAATGAGACCACGCGCTCTTCAAACTTTATAAAAGGAAAGCTTTCATCACAGGCCTAAAATCCACATGAGTGAAGAGAATCAGGAAGGACTTCGTAAAGTCAGGCGCGCTCTTATAAGCGTCTCCGACAAGACGGGCATAGTTGAGTTGGCCGAGGCGCTTCGCGGCTTCGACGTTGAGATTATCAGCACGGGCGGCACGGCCCGCGCCCTGCGCGAAGCCGGAATCGAGGTGCGCGACATCTCCGCCGTGACCGACTTTCCGGAGATGATGGACGGTCGCGTCAAAACGCTTCACCCGCGCATACACGGCGGCCTCCTGGCCTTGCGCGACAACGAAGAGCATCTGGCGGCCATGCGCGAGTTCAACATCGAGCCGATTGACATGGTCGTAGTCAACCTCTACCCCTTCGAGCAGACGGTCGCGCGCGAAGGCGTCACGCTCGAAGAGGCAATCGAGCAGATAGACATTGGCGGCCCCTCCATGATTCGCTCGGCGGCCAAGAATTTCAGAGACGTGGCCGTCGTCGTCGGCACAGAAGAGTACTCAAGGGTCACAGACGAGTTGCAGCGCAACGAAGGAGCCTTGTCGTCCGAGCTTCGCAGGGAGCTTGCGGTGCTGGCCTTCGAGCAAACAGCCGCCTATGACGCTGCAATCTCCAATTATCTTGAGAGCGGAGAGCCGC
>DATELK010000007.1:0-2252 GCA_035276685.1 Pyrinomonadaceae bacterium
GCCGATTAAGGCGGAGATGGAGTTCTCCGACTTTGAGCTGGCGCTGCTGGGCTCAACCGCCTTCACAATCTTCTACACGCTGCTGGGAATCCCCTTCGGGCGGCTCGCAGACCGCTCCGTGAGAAAGAATCTGATTGCCGCAGGCCTCGCGGTGTGGAGCCTCTTTTCAGGGCTCACGGGTCTCGGCATAGGCTTCTGGTCAATCTTTCTGTGTAGAGTAATGGTGGGCGTGGGTGAAGCGACGCTCGGGCCTGCCGCTCTATCGCTTTTAAGCGACTACTTCCCGCCGCGAGTGCGCGCCACAGTCCACGCCATCTATTCCACGGGCATTGCCATAGGCGGAGGCATGGCCTTTTTCCTGGGCGGCTGGATAGGTCAGACTTACGGCTGGCGCTGGGCCTTCTACCTGCTGGGCTTTCCGGGTCTCCTGCTGGCCCTGCTCGTCTTTTTCCTGCGCGAAGAGCCGCGCGGCAGAACCGAGACCAAGCAGGTTCGCTACACGAGCGACGACTGGATGATGCTCTTTCGCTCGAAGCCGCTCCTCTATATCTTCCTCGGCTACGCGCTCTTCGGGCTGGCTTCAAACAACCTTGGTTTCTGGGGGCCAATCTTCGTTAACCGCTTGCACGGCTTCTCGCTCCTGCTCATAGGCGCGGCGGGAGGCATACTGATGCTGACGGCGGGCGTAGGTGGGACAATCCTCGGAAGCTATTTGTCAGACCGCTTGCACCGCAAGCGTCGCGGCGGGCGAATGCTTTTGAGCGCGGTGGCTGCGCTCGTCTCCGTCCCTCTGTGGCTTGCATTCCTCTTCAGCGACAGCGTCGCGGTGCTTCTCGTCTCCAACTTCATACTGCTTGGACTCTCGCTCATATGGCTAGGGCCGGCAGCGGCCGACGTTCATGACATAGCCGGGCCGCAGCTTCGCGGCTTAGGCATTGGCATCTACTTCTTCACCGTCAACATAGCCGCCTACATCATAGGCTCGCCCATCATAGGCAAGCTCAACGACTGGGTGGGCGCAGGCACGAATCCTGCGATGATGAGATACACGATGCTGGTCTGTCCGGCGGCTGCAATCATCAGCGCCCTGCTGCTCTGGCTCGGCAGCCGCTCGCTTGAGCAGGGCGAAGTCAGCCGGTAGCGCCCCGGCTTTTATACCGGTCGCTTCGATTAGTGACAATCTCTCTTATCTCTAGTCCGGGCTGACGCGGTTACTGGCAAGTCGCGAGGCAGGCGTCAAATTTAGTCCTGGCCTTGTCCAGGCATTCACGATGCTTGACGGGCTGACTGTCCGGAGGATAATAGGTATTACACTCCTTAACCCTGTCGCGGTTATCCCTCTGGCAAGCCTGCACGCACTCCTGTCTGTTCTGCTTGAGGGAGAGACCTCTGGTGGTGCTTCCAGTCAATGCATCTCCCGCAATCAGAAGCGCGGCAATCGAAAGAGTAAGAGCCAGGGTTCGTTTCATAGCGTTGGCCTCCTCAGGTTGGGTTAGAAGAAGCGCGAGGAACTGGCCCCTAATATCATATACCGAGCGAAATTGATATGGCCGTGGAGCACGCAGGCTTCAAGTGCGCTATACTTGCCGAAAAAATTTTCGCACGCAATAGAAAGAGGGCCGGTTGATGAGCAGAGATTCGGGTTCGTCTTCAACGGGAGATAAAAGGGAAGCGGCCACGCTCGCGGGCGGCTGCTTCTGGTGCCTTGAGGCCGTTTATAACCAGCTGCGCGGGGTCTTGAAAGTGGAGTCGGGCTATGCCGGTGGCCACATCCCGAATCCCACTTACCAGCAGGTCTGCACGGGCGGCACGGGCCACGCAGAGGCGGTTCAAATCACCTTCGACCCTTCGGCCATCACCTTCCGAGACCTATTGGAAATCTTCTTCACCATACACGACCCCACGACGCTCAACCGGCAGGGCGCGGACGTTGGCACGCAGTACCGCTCGGCCATCTTCTACCACACGCCCGAGCAGAAAGAGGCGGCCGAGCAGATAATCGCGGAGATGACGAGTGAGCACGTCTGGGACTCGCCCATAGTCACGGAGGTCGTGCCCATGAAGGCCTTCTACGGGGCTGAGGCTTATCACCGGGAGTACTATCAAAACAACCCCTCGCAGCCCTACTGTCAGGTCGTCATAGCGCCTAAGGTGGCCAAGTTCCGGCAGAAGTATCTGGACAAGCTGAAGAGAGAGACTTAGAAGAGAATTAACAGGGATGGACAGAGATTGTCAGGATAAAGAATAAATGC
>DATELK010000008.1:0-36640 GCA_035276685.1 Pyrinomonadaceae bacterium
TGTCGGCCAGTCCTCTGGCCGCTGGCCCCGATAAGGCTGCCGTTATACGCCCGGCGTGGTCGTAGGTGTAAGCGCGGTCGAACTTATCGTTCAGATAGTCCTGCGAGTAGCTCAGGCTCCCGTCCGCATTGTACTCATAGCCCTTGCTCATCACCCCTTGTATGAAAAGGCTCGTGGGCAGAAGCCTGCTGTTGTAGCCTATGCTCACAGAGCGAGTGTTACCATACTCCTCATGCTTCAGAGCGCCCCATGCTCTGTACTGCATGTTACCGGCGTATTGCGCGACGTTGGCGAAGCCTGAGCCGTTGACGCTGCTTATTCTGCCAATCTGGTCATAGCTATAGCTGACGGTTGAGCTGAACGAGTCCGTGATGCTCGCCAGTTGCCCGCCCAAGTTGTAGCTGTAAGTGATATTGAAGGGGCTGCTCCCGCCCGTGAACCAGCGCGACTCCTGCGTCATCTGCCCCAGGTTATTATATTGATAACTTGCGCTGCCCATGCCGTCCGTCATAGCGGTGCGATTCCCTGCGGCGTCGTAGCTGTACGAGACTGAAGCTGACGGCGTGATGCCTGACCCTGACGGGACGGTGTAGCTAATGCCTGTCACCAGATGACGGTTGTTATAGCTGAACTGCGTCTCTGCCCCTCTGGCATCCGTGACCTTCTGAACAGTGCCGTCACTATTATAGGTATAAGTCGTCCCGGGGCTTTGCTGCGCGGGCGCTTTGCGCTTCCAGAGCCTCCCGTAATCGTCGTAAGTCATGACGGTGTCCTGGTAGGTGCTGCTCCCTTCCGGGCCCGCGTACTGCCGTACATTTGTCACCTGGTCGCGCGCGTTGTAGCTCGTCACCACGGCGGAGTAGACAGTACTGTCCCAGTTCAGAGTTTCCGTCTTTACCACTCTGCCCAGCATGTCCCTGTAAATCTTCTGCCTGCGGTTTCCCTGCCCGAGTGTTTCGCCCGTTAGAGTCGTCACTTCCCCTACGGCGCAACCGCACCCGCTGTAGCTGGCCTGCTTTGTAGTCCCGTCCGCGTTAGTCGTGACAGTCGGCCTGCCGTTCCAGTCATACTGCTGGTAGCTCCAGACCCAGCCCGCCACGTCGTCTCCTGCCGGTATCCAGTAAGCGGTCATCTCGGTCGGGTTGGACTGTTCAGACAGCCTGCCCATCACGTTGTAGCGGTAGAGAGTAGTCGCGTAACCGCCTGTGGAGTTCGGATGGTCGCTGCCCGAGGCCGTCATCCTTCCGGCCGCGTCGTAGGTCGCGAAGGTGTAGGCTTCCGAGGCTCCCGTCTGAAGAGTCGTAAACTGCTGCACGAGCGTCGAGTAAGTATAGACCCATCGTGTGTAAGCGCCGCTATTCTGATTAATCGTGCGCTCAGGCCTTCCGGCTGCGTCGTATTTCATCCTGTGCTCAAGGTAAGTCGTGCCTGTGCCCGTCCCGCTCGAAGGCACGCGCGTCTGAGAGACTACGCCCATAGCATAGTTGTACTGGAAGGTCGAAGAGTTGCTGTCCGCGTCCGTCAGGGTGGTCGGATAGGCGAAGGTGTTGCGGCTCCCTCCCTCTGAGAACGAGTCCGTGTAGCTCACGCTGCTCTGATGCCCCTGGTGGTCTCTGCTGAAGATGACGGAGCCGTTCGTGTCGTAGCCCATAGAGGACGTGAGCTTCTTGCTCTGGTTCGTGATGTCGCTCACGTCGTAGCGCGAGACGGACGTCACGTTGCCTCTCGCCGTCCAGCTTGTGCTGTAAGCGCCGTCGTGCTGCACGGCGTTCGCAGAGGTCGCCTGTAGATACTCGCCTCCCGCGTCATATTCGTAGCGCATCTTCGCCACATAAACCTGTGTGTCAGAGACGTGAACCTCACTGACGAGCCCTATGATGTGCTTGTCAAGGTATGCCTGGCTGAGGTTGTAATCATAGAAGGTCACCCGGTAAGGCGTTGTGCCGTTGGCCTGATACTCCCAGACGCCGTAGGGCAAGCCGTACTGAGCATACTGGCCGTAATCAATATATGTCCTCCTTCGATTGCCCGCCTCGTCATAGATGCTGATGTCCGTGGGCCTTGGGTTCTCCTGATAACTGTAAGAGGTGTTATCCTGAGTCCAGTCGACTGTCGTCCACTTCCGGCGCACGCCGCCTGACCATATTTCGCTCTGGTAAGTTAACCCGTTGGCCCAGCCCGAAGCATAGAACAGCTCCTTGTAGACGGTTCCGTCCGGCATCGTGACATCGGCCACGCCGCTCGCAGGATTAAAGGCGCTGAAGGTGCTCACGGCTTCTGCGTTATTGTTCCAGTCCCGCACGAAGTCACGCCTTTGCGTGAATCTGGGGCAATCGGTCTGGCCCGCAGAAGTATCAAGGTTATAGGTCACTGAACTGAACAGAGAGTTCGTGACCTCATAATTTTTAATCGCGGAGACCTGTCCCCACGCGGTGTAATCGAAGGTGTAATAGGAGCCGTCCGGGAGCCCCACCTGTTTCAAAACAGGGATGGTCTGCCCGTTATATACGCCTGAAAGGGTCAGGCCTGAGAAGCTGGTCTGGACAGTTAAATTGTCCCAGCCGAAGGTGGCCCAGGTATGCGTCTCCGTCACTTGCCCCGAAAAGGCGTCGCGCACCCAAGCCTGCGTGATGGAGATTAGATTCTGATTGGCGTCGTAGTTGAAGTTGATGTCGCGGCCAAGGGTGTCCTTGACAACCGAGATACGTCCCGCCGCGTTATATGTGACTGATATAAAGTTGCCGTTGCGGTCTTTAATCTGAGTACACTGATAGTCGCTCCCTTTACGCTCGTAAGATAGCTGTGTGCCGTCCTTCGTCTGGACAAGAAGGGTTGAGCCGGGCGTCACCTCGGTCAGCTGCATATAAGATGAGTCTGCGGATTTATAAACGGTTCCCGCCTGACGCAGCTCCACGCGTGCGCCCGAGGGCGTAATCATCAGGTATGAAAGGCCGCCCTGCGCGTTAGCGTACTTGCCCTGTATAACGGGAAAGCCTAATCGGAACCCGGGGCTGGGAAAGCCGTGGTCTGTGTCGAAAGCTATGGTCGAGCCGGATTTAGTCCAGACCAGCGAGTTGTATGTAAGCGAGAGTCCCAAATTCAGACCGGCGCGGCCGGGAAGGCCCACAATCGGAAGGCTCCAATTGTAATTACGCGACAGGAGGTCTTCTCCGGCCTGTCCCGTGCGGTTGGTTGGCTCTGACCGCTCTTCGGAGCTACCGGCGACGCCGTTACCTGACATCACCGCGTTAGATAAAGTTGAGCCAATGTTGTACAGCGAGGTGTCCACCAGAAGCGGATAAGTCGGCGACACTCCGCTTGTATAGAAGACAGTCCCGTTCTTCGAGTACTTAACCACTCCGCCCTCGACCGCCACCCTCAGCTTGTCGCCCGTCGTGTATGACCCGAAGGCTCCACGGTAGCTTCCGCTCTCATAAACATACACACCTCCGCCCGCAGCCATGTAGCAGGCGAAGTCTATATCCGAGTAATATTGATTAGAGTCCCCGTTGCTTAAGCCGAACATCCTGTAGGTACCGGTCTCGGAGGCCGTCACCTCTACGTAGCCGTCGCCGGATGTAATCGACTGCGTGGAGACAGCGCCGCCATTCCACGCGTCGGGCCAGGTCTTGGACAGACTATTCCCCGAAGCAGCGGCCCCTACGACGTTCATCCACGCCACACTCACGGCCGAGCTGCGGTTGATGATTACGTTCGAGAGCTGGCTGCCGGTCGAATATAGAGAGGTGTCCACCAGCAGCGGATAAGTCGGCGACACTCCGCTCGTGTAAAAGACAGTCCCGTTCTTAGAGTACTTAACCAACCCGCCTTCTACCGCTACACGTATAATGTCTCCCGCAGCGTATGTCCCTAACTGGCCTCTGTACACGCCTCCCTCGTAGACGTGTAAGAGCGCGCCCGTGTCCATGTAAACGGCGAAGTCTATATCCGAATAATACTGGTTAGAGTCTCCGTTGCTGAGCCCGAACATCTTGTAGGTGCTGGCGTCAGAGACGGTGGCTTCTACGTAGCCGTCGCCCGAAGCGATTGACTGTGTGGAGACGGCTCCGGCATCCCAACCCCAGCCGGATGCTCTGGACAGAGTATTCCCCGAGGCAGATACGCCGACGACATTAGTCCAGACGACATTCTCCACAGGCGGCGGAGGCGCATTCAGTGCCAGCGCAAAATAGAGGCCGCTTTGCTCCGTGGCAGCCGCTGTCCGCTGTATCAGGCTCTTGTAGAGACTCAGTAGCGATGGCTGCCCAGAGTCAGAGACAGAGCGCGCGGCGCTGCGGCCGTTGTTACCGGAGAAAGTGTCCGTAGAGGGTGGGTTAAAGTTACTGGCGAGTAGATTCTTCGAGAGCTCATTAGCGGGCGTCTCCGCCCTGGCTGACGGCAATAAGCCTGCCGGGTCATTTACGTTTGTCTGCCCCTTCTTCTTACCACAATCCGGTAATTGAAGCGGGCAGCGAGTGGAAGGAACAGGAGGCGGGGCTTTAGGCTCAATGGGCCTCTGATTGCGCATCTGGTCAAGGTTAGGGAGATTAGGCCCCGGCGCTCCTTTTGTCCTTGCAGGCGCGTTACCTGAATTTCCGTTATCAGCTGCGGGCGCAGTAGTAGTGCCGGAGCCGTTGCCCCCGTTCTGAGGATTATCACTACTGCCCTCTGCATTCTCCCTTCCTTCATCAGGCTGCAATGAATTGACGCGAGCAATCGCACCGGCCGCATCAATCACTCTGCCCGAAGAGACTTTCCCGTTGAGAGACTCGACCGGCTTGCCTCCCGCTATTATCATCTCTCGCGTCCGCTCGGCACGCAGGCCCGGACGTAGCGACTTCACCAGTCCCGCGAAGGCGCTCGCCACAGCGGCGGAAGCGGACGTGCCCGTCATTGCCTCGTAACTTCTCTTAAGGCCGGTCGTGAGAACATTCTCTCCCGGCGCGGCTACCTGTACGTGAGTAGCGCCCACGTTAGACGAAGCTAAAAGAGCGCCGTTACCGCCTGTCGCCGCCACGACCAGAAGATTCGACAGCCCGTAGGACGCAGGATAATAACTGGACTGCTCTATGTCTCGACTCTCGTTTCCGGCAGATGAGACGACCAGAACATTGAGCCTGCCTGCGCGCTCTATGGCTTCACGTAAAATAACGGAGCTCTCGTCCGTGCCCCACGAACAATTGATTACCTTTGCGCCGTGGGCCACGGCATAATCAATAGCCTCTACGGCGCTGGCCACATCGCCTACGCCCGCCGAATCCAGCACGCGCAGACTCATCAAATTCAGTCGCCACTGGATTCCTGATATCGTAGCCGCCTGACTACCCTGAGACGCGATGATGCCTGCGACTCTCGTTCCGTGGCCCAGGCCGTCTTTTACAGCGTTGCTCTTGGCAACCCAATCCCAGCCGTACAGGTCGTCCCTGTAATCATTCAGGTCGTCGTCCTCGCCGTTTGCTTCCTCTTTACTGTTCTTCCACTGGTAGCCGCTTAAGTCCGGGTGCGTGAAATCAATGCCGCTGTCGATAACGGCAATCACCGTCGATTGCGAGTCGTTAGCCTGCTGCTGCCGCCCTGTGAATGCAGGTATTCCTCTAAAATCAGGAGCCTCGCTCCCGGTGATACTGCCTTTGAGCGCCCACTGGGCAAAGGAGCGCGGGTCATTCGCAGAGACTTCATCAGCCGAGATAAGATAATTAGGCTCGGCAAGCTCCACAGCGGGATTTACTCTTAGCTGCGCGGCCGCCGCTTCCGGGTCCTGTCCCGCCCGAAGAGGGATTCTGTATGCTAAGGAGGCTCCGATTAAACCTCGCGCGTCTTTCGCTCCGAGCGACGCGACCACCGACTGCTTATCTTTTAGAGAGACCTTCTCTCGAAAGCGCACGAGAACTTCGCCGTCCCGCCTTCCGCCCTTCTTCTTTACTGTTTGAGAAGCAGCAGAGGGTCTTCTGTCACGAGCAGGTGAAGTTGCTTCAATCCTGCTTATCGTAAAGGGTGCTGATAGCGAAAGAATCAGAGCATAGATAAGAGTGATGCAGAAAAGAGTCTTCCGAAGGCTCGACGCGGACGTGGAGGGGCGCATGCAGGGGTAGCTCCTATATTTTCAGGCTGAGCCTCTGCCGCACTTTGCACTAAGATGCGTGCTGTCCAGAAATGCATCCTTTGCGCTCGTGGGAGGGCAGAGGTAGTGTCTTCTGAATCGTCCCGTCGGCTACCGGCAAGTGGCGGCCGGGGGTTTTATCTTTACAGGCGAAGAAAGAAGATGAACGCGCTTTTTTGAATTATGGGAGAACGTCGGCAATCTAAAACAGCACATCCGAAACTGTCAACAGAAATCTGTATTAATGGAAGGCAACGAAGGAAGCAGCTTCTACTTTCCGCTCTCATTCTGAGGTCATACAGGGGAGGCGTAAGGGAAGCTTAATCCCTTAACTGCTTTCGCGTATGAGGTGCGGAGCCTCCCCCTCTACGTCCCGCTCATCTTTTACGCCGGGAAAGGTTATCAGCGCGCCTGTCGGCTCCCCCTCTTCCAAAGAGGCGACCGCCTCAGCACCGGCAGGCAATAGCGCCAGCTCAATATCCTTTTTCGACTTCTGCAACATCTCGAATCGAGCGCTGACGAGTCTCGCGACGTTGAACCCGAGACTCGTGTTCAATTCACACAACTCGTCGGCAATAGCCTTCTTGGAAACCCTTTCGGCCGCATACCCAAGCTCTGCCGCCGCCGAATCCGCGCCGTCAACGATTATCACTTCAAACTCCCTGCCGCCCCGCACGAGGCGGCTCGCGTAGTTGATGAGGTGCGTACGGCCGTCGTTATGAATCGTCCCCGTAGCGATTACCATAAGGTGCGGGGCATCCGTCTCTATCTGCATGTCCACCGCGCGACGCGCGAATGAGGGGGACAAATCACCGTCCCTCAGCGCGAAGAGGAACGGCTCGTTGCAGACGTTAGCCATCACGTAAGCCTCGCCGGAGCCTTCGGGCGGCTGAATGGCTATCTCGCTCTCCGAGATACCTATCTGGCGAAGGATGGAGTGCAGGCGGTTGACGAGCCACGCCCCGTCGTCCAGCAGCGCGGAGGAGAGGTGCGTAGGCGCGACCACTTCTTCTATTTTCTCGTCAGCGATTCTCATTCCGCATTCGGTGCAGGTGGCGTCGCTGATGGTGACGACGGCCAGCGCCGCAGACGAAGGCAGGCTGAGCAGCGTGTGGCCCGTCTGCCTACAACTGATAAGAACCTCTCGACGCAAGAGCCCGACCTTTACCATCCTGTCCAAGGAGAAGGATGCAGGGCGGCTTGTGCTCTCGGCCAGAAGCTTGGAGGCGTAGCCTTCTGTGAAAGCCTGCTTGGCGCTACGCAGAAAAGCCCTCGCGTAAGGATTCTCAAGCACCTCTGCGGCGCGTATGCGCTCGCGCGAGGTCTCCTTACGAACCACGGTGTAGAGCGAATCCGTATCCTGTCGTGTGACAAAACGCTCGAACCCGCTCTGGGCCGCCGACTGCTCCTGCCGCCACTTTCTTAAATCCTGGGCGTCTGTGTCGGAGGCACCCGTGACCTCATTTATCGCTTCTATTAAAGCGTCGCTCACACTCTGGCAGAAGGCGTCCAGCCGTCTTAAAGGCTCGGTCAACTGCGGCTCGTAAACGATGCTCGCGCGTATCCCTGTAAAGAGCGAATCGGAATCTCCGAAGACTAGGGAAAACATGTGGTCGTCCAGGAGGAAAATGTCCCCGCGTATGTATGGTGCCTGGTCTTCCAGCCTGGTTGAGATGGCTATGGCCTGCTCCATCTCTTCTACGGGGCCTACCGCCGAAAGAGCTTCCCTGTAACAATTGAGCCGCATGGAGCGAATGAGCGGCATCCACTCTTTATCGCGAAGCTTCTCCAGCAGAAGGAAGCGTATCTCGTCGGCCGTGTCATAATCTAAAATCTTACTCGCGAGGAACAGCATCTTTTACTTCTCCCGTCTTTCTCTAAACGCGAATCATTGAGGGGCTATGACCGTCACAGACACAGTGTCCTGGCCCGAGACGCCCGGCGGGTATCGCCGCGCGCGAGCCGCCCTGAGCGCCGCCGCCTCGTAAGCCTCCATGCCCGGACGATGTTCGGCAACAAAGGCGCGCGTGACACGCCCGCCCTCCACCTGTAAGACCACATTCACCGTAAGCACATTGGAAGCGCCGGCTTGAGCCGCGCTGCGGCCCGTGCCGGTGGCCCCGGCCGTTTGCGCGGAGGAGTTAGAAGTTGTCCTGCTGCCGAGCCAGATTGTGAGCGCGGCCACCGTCAACATGCTGACGACAAGAGAAACCAGCGCGCTGATGATGACGACCCGCAGACTGTTCGCCTGTCTCGCGGGCGCGGGCGGAAGAGCCAGAACTTCTCTACCGGCCGGAAGAGACGGCTCTTGATGCTCAACCGGCTCAAACTCGGCTTCAATAGGCTCAGGGCTCACCTGCGCTGAAATCGTTGAGATGGCCTGCTCTACTTCGGCGGACGAGGGCTCTACGTCAATGGTCTTTTCTTCCGCGCAGCCCAGCAGCTCCAGTATCACCTTCTGCGAAGTCTCGTTTATAGAGCGGCTGGAAGCCTCTATGAGGGGGTTGAAATTGAAAGAGGCATTGGGCTGAGAGAGAGCTACCATAAAGGCCTGTAGGCCCACGAACGTGTTCAGCTGGGCATCAACCAAATCTCCCTGCCTGAAGAAAAAAGCGCACGGGCTAATTGGATATTCTATGAGCAGACGCCCCGTCTTACGCTGCCTGCGTAAGATAGAGATTAAATCTGCCAACGCATAGTCATTCAAATGGCCCGTCAGCACGACAAAATTTGCGTCCCGCACTTGACTCATCTTTGATGCCGCCTATTCACCCTGCACTAAAAATAGCTGCCGGAGTTTTGTCCCTCTTCTTCGATGACAGTAAAAGTCAACGTATCTCGCGCGCGTCACGCTCGCCTATGATTCGCCACCCGTCGTCTGTGCGCTGCCAGCGTAATTCCTGAAGCACCTCTCCGCTACGGACTCTGTCCTTGATTTTCACAATATACTCTTTGCGAAAGCGCATGGTTGCGGTCTGTCCGTCACGATCCAGAGTAATCTCGGGAGCGCCAGCGCGCACGTCTATCAACTCCGCACGCTCAAACGAGCGCACCTTGTCTTTACGAACGGCCTCGTCAGTAGTGCTTCTGGCGCGGTAGTAGAAGAGGAGCTTGGGCCCGTAGAACGTCATCATCTTATCCACGTCGCGCGCGTTGGTCGCTCTGACCCACTCATCCAGTGCCCGGCTCAGCTCGGTGAACGCTGCCGGCAGCTCCTCATTAGAACGCCCGGAGCTCGCGGGAGACGATTCGCCCTTGCTTTCAACTGACTGTGGAGGATTCTGCTCAAGTGTGGCGGCAAGATTTTTATCGTAATAGTAAGTAATGTTTCTGTAGGTTACTTCGGCAGGATGGGGGGCTTCTCTACCTGATTCGGATGCCGCCTTTAAGGTCGTCATCTTAGTCCAGTTACCCAGGGCATCGAACTCATACTTGTATGACTCCCTATTGAGGATGGAGTTGTCTGGGCCGCGTATGGTCATGGCGACGATATTACCCTTGTCGTCGTACTCATATTCCTGCCTGCCGTTGTATGAGCTGCCGGAAGTCAGATAGACGGCGCTCTCAAGTCTGCCCCCCTTCTGGTCGTAAGCCGCGACCGCCATTAGCTGGCGCGGGCCTTCAACCATCTGGCCGGACTTGCTGTAGAGTTGGGCCGTTTCAGTCCGCACATGCTGGACAGACCCTGCGAGCCCGTCCTGCGCTTTATCACTATCAAGGAGGGATATTGTAGATGCTGGTTGGATGGAGCGCGCTTCGAGTCCTACCCAGAGGAAAGCCAGGGTAAAGCCGAATGCAAGCGATGCAAGAACCACTATGGTTACTTTTAACGCATAAAACTTTCCCGACATCAATGAATTTCGAGGCATGATATCGCTCAGCTATATACCTTCCATTAATACCTGCCGGTAGCAGACAATAAAAGCTATATATTGCATTAACCGCTTGCCAATATACAATATTTTGTTGAGGTTCGTCACCCCTGGCTAGGAAATAGTGTCTTTCTGTGTTGAGGTAAAGAGACTCTACGGGAGAGTAAAAGGCGGCGGGCTAGCCGCTGTTGCCGTCTCGTCCTACGAGGTTAGCAATAACCGCCGCCAGCTCGCCTGCTTCGACCGGCTTCGGCACAAACATCTGGTAGCCTGCGGCCAGCGCTCGCGCCCTCTCTTCCACCCTGACGTAACCCGTCAGGGCGACGGCAGGAGTATGCGAGCCCTGCACGGTCTCCAACTTCCTGACCTTTTCTATCAGACTGTAGCCGTCCTCTCCCGGCATGCCTATGTCTGAAACGAGCACGTCGGGGCGCCAGGCGGGCATAGCTTCCAGTGCATCACTGGCCGAACCGACTGCCATCACCTGAGCCCCGTAACGCTCCAGCACCACCCTCAGCATGTCCCTGGTGTCGGGCTCGTCATCAACCGCCAGCACCCTTACGCCGCGAAGGTCGGCCTCGTGCTTTCCGTCAAAAGCTTCTGCGTGGGCTTCGCTCTCAAGCTCAAGCCCCTGCGAGACCACGTCAGCCGATGCCGCTACTAATGGAAGCTTAACGATGAAGGTTGCGCCGCGCCCAAGGCCTTCGCTCGCGGCCTCGACCGAGCCGCCGTGCATCTCAACCAGATGGCGCACAATCGCCAGCCCCAGCCCGAGCCCTCCGTGCCTTCTGGTAGTAGTACCGTCGGCCTGCTGGAAGCGGTCAAAGACATGCGGCAGAAATTCCGGGGTGATACCCTCGCCGGTGTCACTGACGATGATACGCGAGTCTGACGGAGTCCTTTCAAGCCTGACCTCCACCTGCCCTCCGTGCGGCGTGAACTTAATCGCGTTCGAGAGAAGATTCCAGACGACCTGCTGCAAGCGTGCCGCGTCCGCCTGTATCTGGCTCGCCGCCGTATAAAGCACCAGTCGCAGTTGAATCCCCTTGGCATCGGCGGCGGGGCGCACGGAATCAAGGGCCGATTTTATGACGAGCATCAGGTCTGTGGGCTTAACGTCGAGCCTGAGCTTGCCAGAGATGACGCGCGAAACGTCAAGCAGGTCTTCGACGAGTTGCGCCTGCGCCCTGGCGTTGCGCTCAATGGTCGCGAGAGCGCGCTTCGCAGTAGAGCCATCGAGCGCGCCTCTGCGCAGCATAGCGGCCCAGCCGAGGATGGAGGTCAGCGGCGTTCGCAGCTCGTGCGAAACTGTCGCGAGAAATTCGTCCTTCATGCGATTGGA
Organism: Pyrinomonadaceae bacterium; assembly: GCA_035276685.1. Lineage (GTDB taxonomy): Bacteria > Acidobacteriota > Blastocatellia > Pyrinomonadales > Pyrinomonadaceae > JACVRN01. The sequence continues at coordinate 11,315 of DATELK010000008.1, forward strand.
CAGTTCGGCCTCGGCCCTGAGCGACTGCTCGCGCTCAAGAAGCTGCTCGCGCTCGGCTTCGGCGCGCTTGCGCTCGGTGATGTCGTGATTGGTCTCAAGCACCAGCCGCTTGCCGTCAGACTCAATCAACTGCTGGCGGCTCTCTACAATCACTTCGCGGCCGTCGCGCGTGCGGTGCCGCAATTCGCCAGACCAGTAGCCGTCGCGCGTGAGGCTTTGCAGCTGGTCGTTTAGAGAGGTCGGGAAAACGGTGCGCAGCAGTTGATGATTGCTCTGCCCTACGGCATCTTCCCTGGTGTAGCCGTAAAGCTGCTCACAGCCCTTGTTCCATTCGATGATTCCCTTGTCCAGGTCCCAGATGAAGATTGGCTCGTAAGACAACTCAATGAGGGCCGCCTGCTGCCTCAGTCCCTCTTCTTTTTCGCGGACGATTGATTCTGCGGCAAGGCGCTGCTGCTCGGTATGGCTCAAGCGGGCGGTGCTCAGCCAGATGATGACCGAGAATAAAATGATGATGGAGAGCACCAGGACGGCCGCGCCGAAGCCGAGGTCATAATAACCGGCGCGCTGGCCTAACAGGCGCAGCCAGCCGAGCAGGAACGGGACTGAGACGGCGGCCAGCAGCAGCCTGCGAGCCATCTGCCCGCCCGGCCTCTCGTCGCTGATTACCGTGAGCAGCCCTTTTTCCGCGCACATGCCCAGGAGGCCCAGGCCGAGCGCGAAGAGGGTGACAGCCGTGTGAAGCGCTATCCCGGTGTAACGTGCGATGCCGTAGAGAGACTGCGCGCCGTAGGCGTAGCCTATGATAGGCAAGAGCGCCAACAAGCAGACAGAGATGGCGAGAACCTGCGCGAGCGAAACGGCTCGACGGGCGTGTAGTAAAAGCAGGTCAGCGCCTATGAGCGTGAAGCAGATGGAAGCGAAGGGGCCCATGCGACCGGGGCTCGTAGTAGCCACTGCTCCCGGCGGCTCATTGAAAAGCAGCTGGTCTATCCCAAGGTTCCAGCCAAAAAGGTGCTGGCTTAAGGTCATCAGGCCGAGGAGCGTGACGACGCCAGCACAGACCTGCCTCAGGCGCACCACAAGCTTTCTGTCGACCACGCCCGTCGTCCACAGCGATAGTCCGGCCAGCAGGAAACAGAGCGCCGCGTTGGCCTTCATGGTGATGCCCGCGTAAACGCTCTTCAGCTCCTCTATGTCAAAGAGCCAGCCCAGGAGTACGAGCGCCCCGACCAGCACGGCGAAGAAGCCCGCTATGCGAGAGAAGGTCTTTGCGCTGGCGACGAAAGGGCCATCACGTGACGCGGCATCGTTTGACAACGTCAGGAGCTTCATAAACTGCCGGAACCATCCCACCTAACCTGCGAAGCCTCCGGGCGCAAGCGATACACTCACTCATCGGTGATCTTCTTGTTCTCTTCGGCCGAGTCACCTTCCGAGGCAGTGATTGATTTGAGGGCTTCGCGAAAGTCTGCCAGAAGTGCCTGACCGTGGCGAGGGTCGTCAGGACTCATTTCGCGGTAATACTCAACTAACTGTTCCAGTGTGTAAGTGTCTTCGCTGCTCAGGCCCGTGAACTCGACGGAGAAGCCTATGCCCCGCCGGTACTTCACGGGCTCACCTTGCAGCGCTATCGAATGTCCTGTGGGCAAGCCGAAGCGAAGGTATATAGTCTTACCGTTGAGCGGCTCGACCGCGCTGTCAATAAGACACCCTTTGCTGCTCAGGTTGAGAATTTTTCCATATCTTGGACAGTCCTCGGTTACGCCCCATCTAACCGGGATGGCTGTCTCCACTCGTGGCGCCTGTCTTTGCTTTTCGTATCTCTTATTCATTATCTCCTTTAGGCGAGGTGGAAACTTACTGTCCTTAGCATAACCTTAATTCCTGAAAACCTTACCATCTTTCATCACAAACTTAACCTGCTTTGATGGCCGTGACCTGAGCATGGGAGGCGGAGCTAATGAGAAAGAGCAGAAACAGGACGAGAAAGATTCTACGCTTCATTTTTTGTCTTTCCTGTTAGGCTTATGGCCTGGGCCTGCCCGGCACCGGCCCGACTATCACGGTCGAGGTTTTCGTCAGGAATTGATACTTGATGATGCCCGACACTTTGACGGGCTGCCCGCCTACCAAAGTGGGGCGCAGCTCCGCACTCATGGCGGCGCGCTTGGAAGAGTCCCTGAAAGCAGACTCGCCGCTTATCATCCTGGCGCTCGTCACCTTCCCGGTCTCGTCCACTTCTACCTTCACCTGTATGACGCGCTGGCCGGGGAACCTGACCGCCCTGGCAGGGTATTTCGGATACGGGTTCTTGAAGAGCTTGCAGTTGAAGAGGTCTGGCGGCAGCTCTATAGGCTCAGGCTTACCCTTATACAGGATATCGTTGGCGCGCGACTCCACCTTCTGCGCCTCCGCGTCCTCCCTGTTCCTGTACATGACGCAGGCCAGCCTATGAAGCGAGGCGGCCAGCTCCGCGCTTGAAGGCCCGGAAGCCTTCTCCCTGATGCTCACGATACGTTGGAGCACAGGCTTGGCCTTGTCATATTCCCTCCTGGTTGAGTAGAGGCTCACCAGATGCCCAAGCGTCTCCACTACCTCGTCGCTCTCGGGGCCGGACGCCTTCTCCTGCACTTCGAGGGCACGGCGGTAGAGCGCTTCGGCCTTGCCGTAGTCCTCCCTGGCGAACCGCACCAGTGCCAGCCTGTCCAGTATCTGGCCCATGCGCGGGTCTGGCTTACCCGTAGACTTTTCCAAGACGGCGAGAGCCCTCTGGTATAGCGGCTCAGCCTCGCCGAGTTTCTCTTTGGCCAGATAGACCTCCGCCAGATTCGTAAGCGATGCGATGACTAAGGGATGCTCCGGGCCTAGCTTCTCCTCCCTCAGTTTCAACGCCCGTTTGGCCAGTGGAAGCGCCTCGTCATACTTCTTTTCGCCGTAGAGTCTAACCACCTGAGCGCTCAGCTCACCCGCCTCCTTCAGCTCAGGCGGCTCCGCAGTCTGGGCCCGCACGCCTGAGAATGAATAAAGGATGATTACAAGTGCGGCGATTTTATTCGTCTTCTTCATGGCGCTCATCCAGTTATTTTGTCGGGTCAAGGCGCAGCTTCAGTATGACGACCGGCTGCAACTGACCTTTATCATACTCGCCATCCGGCTTGTAGATGCTCCGAAAATATTGAAGCTGGCTGTTGGCTATGTAGTAGAAATCCCCGCCTACAATCACCCCGGTCGTCGGTTGCTGAAACAGTTGGTGCTCTGTCTCAAGGGCTTCCGCTCTGGTGATGGCGCTTGCTCCTTCGTCTAAGTAGTACCGAACTACTTTCCTCTGGTCTGCGAAAGGCTGTATGGCGACGAGGCTCCCTTTATAAAAGTAGAGGCCGTCTATTATCGTGGGCGAGACTCCGTCCGGCATCTTAAGCACACGGCTCGTGCGATTCTGTAGGTTAACCGCTCGTATCCCCTCGGCCGTAGCCACGAAGAGCTCTCTTTCATCGCGCGATAAATCTATGCCGTTCGGGAAGGCTTTTTCACCAAGGCTGGTGAATAACTCAAGCTCGTCCCTGCTGCGCGAGATAGTGTAAATGTCGCCCGTGATTGTGTCCGTGATGAAGGCGTCGCCGCGAGAGTTGAGGGCCAGGTCGTTAAGGAAGTGAACGCCGGGCTTGTTGCCGAGCGCATACTTCTTAACCAGCTTTCCTGTTTTCAGGTCATACTTGAAAACGATAGAACAACCCAGACAGTCTCTGCCGAGCCCTTTGCCCGGCATGGTGCCGCCCGCGTTGGAGCTAATCACCCACAGCAGCCGCCTTTCGGCATCGACCTTCATCCCAAGCGCGCCCAGAAGCCCGTCCTGCGCTTCAGTGGTGAAGTCTCGCGCGACTCCCTTTTCATCCACGCTGACTATCTTTCGCTTGAACGTGCTGCCGACGTAAAAGATTTTGGCGCGCGGGTCGTAAGCGATGCCTTCGGGAATCAACTCCCGCTCTTCGATTCGGAAGGCAACCTGGCTGCGCTTCTGCGCGGAGACAAGGGGGCACAACGAGAGAAGCAGTAATGTGACGAGCGCTATCTTTATAGAGGCGGGCCTCACGTCAATTAACCTTCCGCGACTTAAGTATGATTGGAGCCATTGTCGGGTGAGTTGTTTGACAGTTGCGATTCCTGATACTACCTGCCTTCGGCAAAGGCCGCGTCAAACAGTTCAGATAGCTGCTCGCCTCTTCTGTCGTATCCGCGAAAGCTCTGAGTTGTAGTTAGTTTAGGTGTAATCATAAAGATATTATTACAGCTCCAACATACACTCGCATATGCAAGCAGCTTTCCCCCGGAATAAAACTTGACGGCGTATGCGGGATTATGACATGCCGCTAAACTTGAAGTATAGGTTTGCCTGCGCCAGAGGGACGCAAGCTTCTGAGCCTCGGCACCCTCCAAAACTTTGGTAGCCAGTATCTCTCCATTCCACTCTTCGCCTACGAGCTTTAATTTTAAGAGCTCGACTTTATCTACGGGAGGAAGGTTGCGTGTGTAAGGCAGATATTCCTTCCGGCCCATAAAGCCATCAGACTTGCCCGGAGCTACAGGCACGATGCACAGCAACACCAGCAACGTCATCGCAAGTCGGTAATGTCGGCGGTTTTCACAGTACATATCACCTCCATACGTAGTAAGAAAATCTGTCCAACGCGTCGAATCGCCAACGTTGTTGCTCAGTATCTTAACCTGATGCGCCGCACATCAATCAACAAAAAAGAGAAGGATTTGCAGCAGAAATTTGTCCGGCGCACCGTCTCACGCGGCGATAACATTCCAACCAATTACTGTTGATGCCGCGTCTTATATAAAAGCACGCTCTCCGGGGTGTAAGAATTTAGAGGCGTGCGATTTTCAGTAAAAATTCTGTTAATTAGGAAACAAGGAGGAGAACATGGGTAAAGTTATTTCCAGAGCTATCATCGCCGCATTCGCAGTCTGCATGCTGGCGGCATTATCAATTCCGGCACAGGCTCAGGGTCGCCGGGGCTACAGGAGAAGCGGCTACACGAAGGCAGACGTTGACCGCATTATTCGACGGGTCGAGAACCAGAGCGACAGGTTCGTCAACTCTTTCGACCGCTCGCTGGACAGGTCCAGGCTGGACGGAACGAGGCGCGAGGATAATTTGAATCAGCGTGCCAGGGACTTGGCAAGCAGCCTTGACTCGCTGCGTCAGGATTTTGACCGCACAGACCGTTACCAGGAGACCCGGTCGCAGGTCTCGCGCGTGCTGGACATAGCCAGTGACATTAACGGTGTCGTAAGAAGGCAGAGGCTACGCGGTAATGCAGAGAGGATATGGTCGCAGTTACGCTCGGAGCTGAACACGCTCGCTGCCATCTACAACTTGCGCCAACTGCGCTAGCTAACGCTCTCCCAAATAAGTGAGAGAGGAAGGCGGAGTAGATACTTGCTCCGCCTTCCTCTCTAAAATACGGACTCTCTGACCTCTTCAGCCTTTGCCCCTTCATATCTACGACAAAGTGTGGTTTCGAGCGCCGCGAGCGGCTGCTTTCATGTAGAATGAGCGCAGCCGTTTTCTCATTTTTAGGCGCGTGAAATCTTTATGCTTTCCGTCTCTGAAGCCATTCAGGTAGTCAAAGAGCAGACGCGGGCGCTTCCGCCGGAAGAGGTGCAGCTTGTGGAGGCTCTGGGGCGTGTGCTGGCGGAGGATGTAGTGGCGGACACTGACTTGCCGCCCTTCGATAGAGCGCAGATGGACGGCTATGCCCTGCGCTCTATGGACACTGAGGATGTTCCCGTGAGGCTCAGCGTGGTGGGCGAGGCGGCTGCCGGGCGAGGCTGGCACGAGACCTTGCGTGCGGGCGAGGCCGTGAGGATTATGACGGGCGCTCCTGTGCCTGCGGGAGCGGACAGCGTGCAGCAGGTAGAGGTGACGAGTGAGTCGGACGAAGGCAGGGCGGTTGAGATTTCAAAAGCCACTGTGCCGGGCCAGTTCATCATTAGTCGTGCCAGCGAGATTCGGCGCGGCGAGACAGTCCTTCTAAGCGGCGAAGAGATTACTGCGGCTCGCATGGCCGTGCTTGCTTCTTTCGGCTACTCGAAGATTCGTGTGGGCGCTCGCCCGCGCGTGGCTGTCCTTGCCACGGGGTCTGAGCTTGTGCCCGTAGATGAAACGCCCGGCAGAGACCAGATACGCGACTCCAACACCTTCTCGCTGGGAGCTTACGCAGAGCTTGCGGGCGCTCGTGTCGAGCGGCTTGAGCTTGCCTCCGACGACCTTGAGCTATTGAAGCGAGAGATAGAGCTTGCGGCTGAAAGGGTGGACGCGCTTATTCTTTCGGGCGGCGTTTCGATGGGCGTTTATGATTTCACGAAGACTGCTTTGCGTTCCTTGGGCGCGGAGATCTTCTTCGAGCGCGTCAGCCTTCGTCCGGGCAAGCCCACGGTCTTTGGCAGGCTCGGCCGCGCGCTCGTCTTCGGTCTTCCCGGCAATCCTGTCTCAGTCTCTGTGACCTTCAACCTGTTCGCCCGTACAGCTCTGAGAGTCATGCAGGGGGCGCTAGAGGCGGAGATGAAGGAGGAGCGCGGTCTGCTTTCAAGGAGCGTGCGCGGGGCCGTGGAGCGCGAGAGCTTTCTGCCCGCGGAGCTTCATACGGACGAAGAGGGACGGCTCATAGCCGAGCCTCTGAAGTGGGGCGGCTCAAGCGACTTCGTGGCCTTCTCGCGCGCCACCGCGCTTATAAACGTGCCGCAGGGCATAAGAAACTTGGACGCGGGCCAGTTGGTCAGGGTCTTGCGCCTTCCGGCTTGATGAAGAGATGAAGAAGCTTTCGCACATAGACAAAGAGGGGCGCGTTCGCATGGTGGACACGAGCCGCAAGCGGCAGACGCATCGCCGCGCGGTGGCGTCCGCGCGCGTGCTTATGTCCGGGGAGACGCTCAGGGCCGTCAGCGAAGGGCGGACGCCTAAGGGCGACCCTGTGGAGACGGCTAGGCTCGCGGGCATCATGGCGGCCAAGCGCACGGCGGAGCTGATACCGCTTTGCCACCCGCTCCCGCTCACAGACATAGACGTGCGCGCATCCATAGAGGAAGACGGCATCTATCTTGAGGCAGAAGCCGCGACGCTCGCACAGACGGGTGTGGAGATGGAAGCGCTCACGGCCGTCTCTGTCGCCGCGCTCACGATTTATGACATGTGCAAGGCCGTGGACAAGGGGATGGAGATAACGGACGTGCGGCTGGAATCGAAGACCGGCGGTAAATCGGGAGACTACAAAAGAAAGTAGGACAAAGGCAGAAGAGAAAGAAGCCGCTGCTTTTCCTCCTGCCTTTGCCCTACTGGTTTTTGACTTCTTTAGCTGTTGCCGCTGGCACCGCCGCTGTACATCTCGAAGCTGCCCCAGATGGCGTCCACGATTGACTTGTTGGCTTCGTACTTATCCTGATCAGTGTAGACCACCATCACGTAGTTGTCCGTGACATCCGTGCCGACCAGAATCTTCATCTTGTACTTCTTGCCGTCCACGTCAACCGACGATGCTTCTGCGAGCGCGTAGTCGTCGCTTTCGCCCTGAAGGTTTCCGGCCGTCACGTTCTCGCCCTGCTCCTTCATGGCATCGACCGTCATCTTAAGCAGGTCTTCTTTCGTCAGCGTCTTGTCCTTCCAAGCGTAGACCTCTACTCTGACGTTCGACGGCTCTGGCACTTTGGCAACGAAAACGTCCGTGCCGTCTACGTTGGAAGAATCGCCCACGGAGCCTTCGGGCAGCCAGAAGCCGTAGCCTTTGACTTCGTCAGAGTAATAGATCCAGTTGGCCGGGACGGGAACTTTCTTATCGGCTGGCAGCCCCTTGGCCTGCTGGCCTTCCGGCTTCTTCTCGTTCTTTATCTCTGTCTTCGGCTCAGGCGGCTTAGCGCCCGTTTTCGCGGAGTTGGCATTGGCGGCTCCGGCGTTTGAGTTGGCGGGCTTGTTGCCCGTATTGGACGTGTTGGCGTTGGAGTTCGCGCCGCCTCCGCCGCAAGAGCTTAAGACGATTGCCAGAGCCGCGAACGCGGCTGTCAGCAGAATTCTGTTTTTCATGGTTACTCCTAAATTGGGGTTAGTAGAAACAGTAAATACACTGCCTGTATTCGTGACGCTCGAAGCCGTCGAAGAAATCTAAATTCCTCTACGAGCTTACTTTTTCGAGAGAAAATGCGATGCGAGGGTATGGCTGATGCTGTGGCAACTACGCTGAAGGCTGAAAGCAAGACTTTGAAAAGACGTCCTTAGACTTTCCACCTGCCTTAAACCTGCTGGATTGGACGGCAATTATTAACACAACTTCTTTTCATACGCCAGCTAATTTTCCTCGGAGGGTTCGAGGCTCCGGCGGGCTGAGCATTGTTTAGCTCAGGAACTTTCGAGTACAATGGGGCGTATCAAGAGACGTGGCCTGTGAGAGGCCTTTCGCAAAGACCGAGCGGAGATTTTCTAAAGATGAAGATACAGATTTCACCGGACGCGCGCCCGCAGGTTCGCACGCTTCTTCTGGCGACGCTGATAACGCTGGCGCTCTGGTTCATCCCCTACGCAGATATTCTGACCTATCCTTTTCGCATCTTCGTCACCTTCATACACGAAGGCGGGCACGCGCTGGCAGCGCTTTTGACGGGCGGCTCCGTCATGAGCCTGAGCGTGCACACGGACGCGAGCGGCCTGACCGTGAGCACCAAGGGCGGGCTCCTCTCGCAGTTTATAGTTTCGAGCGCCGGGTACGTCGGCGCAATGACTTTCGGAGTGCTGCTGCTGTTCCTGATTCGCAGGGCCGTGGCGGCGCGCATAGTCCTGACGGGCTCCGCAGTCTTCATACTTCTGTTGACCTTCATCTTCGGCGTAGGGATGCCTATATACAACACCCTTGACCCGAACGTTCAATTTTCCGGCATTCCGTTCACTGTTGTCTCGGGCGTGGTGCTTTCGGCCACGCTGATAGCGCTGGCACGTTTCGCGAGCGCCCGTGTCGCCACCTTCTTTGTGAGCTTTCTGGCCGTGCAGTGCGTGCTCAATGCCGTGCTTGACTTGAAGAACCTGTTCTTCATGTCTTCGCCCTTCGCGGCCGAGGCTCATACGGACGCCGTCAACATGGCTAATGCCACGGGCGTCCCTTCCATGTTCTGGGCGATACTCTGGATAGGCGTCTCGCTCGCGCTGCTTTCCATGGCGATGCGCTTCTACGCCATCAGCAAGCACCCGCCAAAGCAGCAGGACTTGCCCTTTGACGAGCCTCTGGATATATAAATAGCCGCAAGTGATTGACGAGATAAACAGGCCGCCGGAAACTGCTGCTCGCGAGAGCGCAGACGGCGGCCTTGATGTTTCCGTAGAGCAAATCTGCACGCTCGGCTCGCTGCCCGTGGGAGCGCGCCTCATTCTTCGCTGCCGGAAGGACTGGCGCGACGCCGTCGTGGCCGCCCTGACGCCCCGGGCCGTCATTCTCTACGTCACTTCGCCCAAGGGCAGAACCTACCGCCTGCGCCGCCCGCCGGATTCCCTGCTCTCGTTGGACGGCTCGATTCCAGTGCTGGGCGAAGGACAGTGGCGTGCGGGGCTTGCACGCTACGACTCGCGCTGGTAATTAACTCGACCCTCTTTACTTCTTCTGCTGCTGTTTAGCCTTAATCTGCTCAGCCTTGGCGCAGGCTTCTTTATCGTCTCGCGCGCACTCGCGGTTACACGCCTGAAGGTCTTCGTTCTCTATGCACGCCTTCTTATCTGCGCTCTTGCATGAAAGCAGCATGACTCCCCCTCCGAAACAGAGCAATAGCCCCAGGACGAGACTACGTGTCTTTGTGAACATGGTGCGGCGTTTCCTCACTGTGGAAGATTCTGTAGAGCGCGAGGGTGGTCGGGGTTAAAAACTAAAGCCTGTTTTGCGAGCCGGATAATAGCAGTTCTGCGCTTCGTCTCATAGGGATTTCGGGTTATTATATGTGGTTTGCGGTAGCCATAAAATTCTTAACTGTGTGGTAGCCGCCTTTTTTTGAAGATGATAGAAGAAGCAATCGAAGTGCGCGGGGCGCGCGTTAACAACCTCAAGAATATCTCCTTCTCCATTCCGGTGGGCCACCTGACGGTCGTCACCGGCGTGTCCGGCTCAGGCAAGTCTTCGCTCGCCTTCGACACCGTTTACGCCGAGGGGCAGCGCCGTTACGTAGAGTCTCTTTCGGCCTACGCGCGACAGTTCCTTGAGCGCATGGACAAGCCGGACGTGGACGAGGTGCGGGGCATTGCGCCCGCCATAGCCATCAGGCAGAAGAACTCAACGCGCAACCCTCGCTCGACCGTAGGCACGCAGACGGAAATCTACGACTATCTCAGGTTGCTATACGCGCGAGTCGGCACCACCTACTGCCGCGTCTGCGGGCGAGAGGTTCACAGGGACTCGCCGGAATCTTCCGCGCACGAGATTCTTGAGCTGCTGCCCGAAGGCACGCGCTTCTACGTCCTGTTCCCCGCCGAAGCAGGTCTTCGCCCGGATGAGAATGAAGGACAGGCGAAGAAGAACGGCACGGGCAGAAAGAAGAAGAAGGCCGAAGCGCAAAGTAGCACGAGCATGACCCGGCAGATGGTCACGGCCCACGTCATGAGCCTCATGCAGCGCGGCTTCACGCGCCTCTATGCTGACGGCAAGGTGATTGAGCTTGCTTCGCCGGATGATTACACGAGGCCGGATTTTGAAGGCGTCTTTGTGCTGATTGACAGGCTGGTCGCACGGGCCGACGTGCGCGAGCGGCTGGTGGATTCCCTTGAGACCTGCTTTCAGGAAGGCCACGGCACGGCCATCATAGAGACGGCCGGAGAAGCCGAGCCAAGACGACTGAACTTCTCAGAGCGGTTCCAGTGCAAGTACGACGGAACCATTTACGCTCCGCCCGAGCCGCGCCTCTTCAGCTTCAACAACCCCTACGGCGCTTGCCCTACCTGCCAGGGCTTCGGCAACATCATCGGCCTCGATTTGGATTTGGTCATTCCGAATCCCGCGCTCTCTTTGAACGAGGGCGCAATAGAGCCCTGGACAAAGCCGCAGCACGACTGGGCCAGAACCGAGCTTAAGCGCTTCTGTCGTCAGGAGCGCATCAACATGGATGTGCCCTTCAATCAGCTCGCGCGTGCGGAGCAGCGCGCCATAGTTGAAGGCAAGGGCCACTGGGGCGGCGTGCGCGGCTTCTTCGCGTGGCTTGAGACGAAGAAGTACAAGCTGCACGTTAGAGTATTTCTCTCGAAATATCGCGGCTATACTCTTTGCCCTGACTGCGGCGGAGGGCGTCTCAGGCAGGAAGCGAGAGACGTGAAGGTCGGAGGCAAGACGCTGCCCGACGCCTGCTCGCTCTCTATCAAGGAGTCCGCGCGATTCTTTGATGAATTGGAGCTTTCCACAGAGCAGGCCGCCATAGCCGAGCGGGTGCTTCACGAGATTCGCCGCCGCCTCCGCTTTCTGGTTGACGTAGGTCTTGATTACCTGACGCTTGACCGTCTCGCCTCGACTCTTTCCGGCGGAGAGGCCCAGCGCATACAGCTTGCCACCAATCTCGGCTCGTCGCTCGTAGGCGCGCTCTACGTCTTGGACGAGCCTTCGATAGGTCTTCACCCGCGAGACTCAGAGCGGCTGATTCGACTGCTGCACAACCTGCGCGACATAGGCAACACCGTGCTCGTAGTGGAGCACGACGCCGAGATGATGCGAGCCGCAGACCACATACTCGACATAGGCCCGGCGGCGGGCGAGCTTGGCGGGCAGGTTATCTTCGAAGGCGACTTCGAGGACTTGATGCGTAACAAGGAGTCGCTCACGGCCCGCTACCTGCGCGGCGAAGCAGAGATAAAAGAGCCCAAGCAGCGGCGCTCGCCTCAGAAGCGCCGCCTCTCGCTGCGCGGAGCCGCAGAGCACAACCTGAAGAACATAGACGTTGACGTGCCTCTGGACATGCTCGTCTGCGTGACAGGCGTCTCCGGCTCAGGCAAGTCAACGCTGATTCACGACTGCTTCTATGCAGGCTTAAAGAAGCAGCGCGGCGATTGGCAGGGACACGTAGGCTCTTTCCTGAAGCTGGAAGGCGCGCAGCACGTTGACGACGTGATTCTCGTTGACCAATCGCCCATAGGCCGCACGCCTCGCTCCAACCCCGTCACCTACATAAAGGTTTACGACGCCATACGCGAAGCCTTCGCGCAGACGCGCGAGGCGCAGGCGCACGGCCTAGACCCTTCGCACTTCTCCTTCAACGTCCCGGGCGGGCGCTGCGAAGTCTGCCAGGGCGACGGCACCGTCACCGTCGAGATGCAGTTTCTGGCTGACGTGGAGCTTGTCTGTGAAGAGTGCAAGGGCACGCGCTTCAAGCCGCAGATTCTTGACGTGCGCTACAGGGGCAAGAACATAAACGACGTGCTGAACATGACCGTGCGCGAGGCCATGCTCTTCTTCCGCGACGTGACGAAGATTACCAACCGTCTGCGCGTGCTGGATGACGTAGGTCTTGGATACCTGCGTCTTGGCCAGTCGGCCACAACGCTCTCGGGCGGCGAAGCGCAGCGCGTCAAGCTCGCCGCGCACCTCTCCAAACGAACGGGCGCAAAGACCCTCTACATCTTCGACGAGCCGACCACGGGCCTCCACTTCGACGACATCAACAAGCTGCTCGCTGCCTTCCGCGCACTCATAGAAGCGGGCGGCTCGCTCCTCGTCATAGAGCACAACCTCGACGTCATCAAGACAGCGGACTACATCATAGACCTCGGCCCCGAAGGCGGCGACCGGGGCGGCGAAATCGTAGCCACAGGCACGCCCGAAGAGATAATGAAACAGAAGGCCTCCCACACGGGCCGCTTCCTCCGCGACCACCTCTCCCGCGCCAACGGCCACCACGCCTAGAGCTAGAAGCTTAGGGGAAGCGGCGACCCGCCAGACAAACTAAATCTTCTAGCACTCAAAAACTGCCTTAGCGCTTGCGTGCGCCAAACTCACGGCATAAGATGAGCATATGCCAACGGTGTTGCGAGAAGGGCGCTTCCGGTTCTTCTTTTTCAGCAACGAGAGTCAAGAGCCGCCGCACATTCATATTAAAGTGGCTGAGAGCGAGGCCAAGTTCTGGCTCGACCCTATCGGGCTCGCCTTCAATTACGGATTTAGAGGGCGTGAGTTGAAAGAAATTGAAGAACTTATCAAACAGCACCATGTGAGATTTTTGGAGGCTTGGAATGAGCACTTTAGTCAATGATAAAGGCAAGCAGGCGCGAGCTTACAAGCCGGTCTCAGCTCTCGCCAGGTCAATCGAATTTGACGACGAAATGATGCACGTCAGCCTCACAGACGGGCGCATCATAAGCGTGCCTCTTATCTGGTTTCCTTTGTTGAGCGGTGCGACGCCGGAGCAGCGTGGCCGCTACGAGATAGGCGGAGGCGGGCTGAGCCTGCACTGGCCGGAGATAGACGAGGATTTGTCTGTTGCCGGTCTTATGACAGGCGCAGACCAGCAATCCTCGTGAATCCTTAATCAAGAGCGCTCTCTTATCCGGCTAGCAAAATTTTTTGCAGGCCCGAAAAAATCTTCACCCATTGCAAAAAACCTTGCTATGATGTGCGGGCACACTACGGCCTTGCCGCGCCTAAAGGCCAAACGCAGCAGAATTTAGTCGTAACTAAGCAGGCAATTTAGAAAAGGGCCATCGCGCTCTGCCAAAGCGTCAGCGCCAACCCCGACACGGAATCAACGGTAGCAGCCGGATACTGAACGTCCCCATCTACCGTCTCTGTGGAAGAATCGACACCCGGGTATTGCACATCACCATCTCTTATAACTGGCGGTGGCTGTACAACAGTTGGAAATTGCATTTCACCCGCAAATACAGAGCAACTCAGCGCTAACACTAATATGGACGCTGCCATAAATTTGCGGCAGGCTTGACTAAAGTTCCTCATCTTAGTTTTTCCTTGTAAGGTGATTTAATGAAACCAGCCTACTGGTTTAATTTGCCTCTTCCTTCTATGAGGCTTGGTGAATTGCGCTTGCAATGTTTATTGCAAGTTCGAAGAAAGGCAATTCTTACATGACTTTAGCAGAAACACTACGACATCAGTTAAACAATCCGATGCTTGGGGGCGACGAGCGAGCGATACTTCGCTGCCGCCTAGCTGAAGAACTGGAGCATAGAGGCCAGTATGAGGCTGCATGCGATGTACTCGGAGATTTATGGCAAGGTATAGGGCGGCGCCCAGCTGTACATGAGCTTACAGACCTTACGGTGGCAGAACTGTTACGCAGAGTCGGTTCTCTATCAGGATGGCTCGGAAGTGTTCATCAGGTATCAGAGTCACAGGAAAGAGCAAAAGACCTTATCAGCGAGAGCATTACTCTTTTCGAGTCATTTGGAGAAACATTAAAAGCGACTGCCGCACGTAGTGACCTTTCGCTCTGCTATTGGCGGGAAGGTGCTTTTGATGAAGCTCGCGCTCTACTAGAAGATGTCTTTTCACGTCTGAGTGAAGATGAGAATGAGATACGACCAAGGGCTTTAATTCGCCGAGTTCTAATTGAGGTCTCAACAAGAAGATTGAATGATGCGCTACTTCTTTTAACTGAGGCAGCTTCCATTTTTGATTCCGGTGAAGATCATATTTTGAATGGCGTATTTCATGGACAGATGGCTCTTGTCCTGAGAGGTCTTGGCACAGCGGAACACCGTGATGATTACCTGGATCGAGCAGTTATAGAATATACCGCAGCCAGCTATCACTTTGAAGAGGCCGAACACACTCTCTACCGCGCGCGAATTGAGAATAATCTGGGGTTCTTGCTCTTCATTATGGGTCGTTATGAGGAGGCGGGGGAGCATCTGGAGCGTGCGCGTGGTTTGTTCGTGAGTTTTAAGGATAGTGGCAGCGTGGCTCAGGTGGATGAGACGCGGGCGCGGTTGTTGTTAGCACAAGGTAGGAATGCTGAGGCGGGGAGGGTTATTGGCGGGGCTGTAAGGACGTTTGAGAAGGGTGGGGAGCAGTCGCTGTTGGCGGAGGCTTTGACGACGCAGGGGGTTGTGTGGGCGAGGCTGGAAAAGTTTGATGAGTCGCGGGCGGTGTTGGAGCGTGCTATGGGGGTGGCGGAGCAGGCGGGGGCTCTGGTGTATGCGGGGCGGGCGGCTCTGGCGCTTTTGGAGGAGCATGCGGAGAGGCTGGCGGTTGAGCGTGGGCGAGAGGTTTATGTGCTGGCGGACGAGTGGCTGGCCAAGTCGCAGGATGCTGAGGATGTGGTGAGGCTGCGTGCGTGTGCGCGCGGGGTGTTGAAGCCTAAGGCTCAGAGTGTTCAAAAGGAAGCGACCGTATCTTTTATTCATGCCAGTGAGCGGATGAAAGAGTTGCTGGAGAAGGCGCGGCGGGTGGCTAGCGCTAATCTTCCGGTGCTGATTACGGGTGAGACGGGCGTGGGGAAAGAGGTGCTGGCGCGGCTGATTCACTTTTGGAGCGGAAGAGGCGGCGCTTTCGTGCCGGTTAACTGCGGGGCTTTGACGGAGAGTCTGGTAGAGTCTCAGCTCTTCGGGCATCGCAGGGGCAGCTTTACGGACGCCGTCGCGGATTATAAGGGGGCGGCTCGTGAGGCTGATGACGGCACGCTGATGCTGGACGAGATAGGCGAGTTGAGCGCGGGTAATCAGAGCAAGATTCTGCGGCTGATAGAATTGGGCGAGATATTGCCCGTAGGCGCTGAGGGGCCGGAGCAGGTTGATTTACGAATCGTAGCCTGTACTAACAGGCCGCTCTCGAAGCTTGTCTCGAAGCGACGCTTCCGCGAAGACCTCTTCTACCGCATAGCGACTTTCGAGATAGAGATTCCGCCCCTGAGGGAGCGACCCGAAGACATAGAGGCGCTGGCCAGACATTTCATAGAAGAAGTGTTGGAGCGCACGGGCCGCCGCGTCACCTTCACAGATGGCAGCATAGAATGTTTGACGAGCCTGCCGCTTTACGGCAATGCGCGCGAGCTGCGCAACATCATAGAGCGCGCCGTCCTGGGCTCTAAGGGCCAGCCCGTCAGGGAAGAGACGCTGAAGCTGTTGCTGCTGCGCGCAACCAGCAAGGGCAGCGTGTCAGACCCTTGGGCGGAGTTTTCGCTCTCCGAGGAAGTGCGGCTTTACGAGGAGCGATTCATAGAGCGTGCTTTGAAAGAGAGTCGTGGGAGGGTGACGCACGCGGCGCGGCTGCTGGGCCTGAAACACCAGCACCTGATAGCCATCATAGAGTCCAGACACAGAAGGCTCTTGCAGCTAAGAACACCTGCCCAGACGCGCAGGCGAAGCATCATCAAGCGAAGATAAGAGAGATAGAGGCATTCTCTTCCAGCAAATCCTCACTCAGTTGAAATTTAAATCCCCGAATCGGCCAATAGAATTGTGTTGACAACGCCATGTTAGGGGAGTACATAGCAACTCGTTGATGGTTATTATCACATTAAGCATAGCTTCACTTTATATGTATTCAAATAGCTGCTTGTCATTGTATCCATAGTTTTCTTTTGCTTTTCAGGTTCAATAACTAGAAGCATCTACTTCTTTCGGCCGCAAAGACACATTAGGAGTTAAATCATGAAAAAGCTTATGCTTATTATCGTGGCTGTATTAATAGCTACTGCCGTGGTCGGGGTATTCTGGGGTAATAAGAGAGTGACGGCGATGGATCTACAGTTTAATGTAGAAGATATGCCTGCGCATGGGATTACTATTGTCAGCCCGTCGGATGCCTCTTTCGACGGCCTCATGGCGATATACCAGCAACGTCACCCAACCATACCTATTCAAGAGCTTAAGCCCTTATCATTTTTTATTAAAAACACCACGAGTCAAACGGTGGTGGGATACAAAATTAACCTAGAGTGTACAAAACATGACGGAAGCGTTATTACGAAATCAATCACGGATACCACCTTATGGGCACTCACCAACCCTGAAGAACCCGGACTTAAAGCTTCAATAGCCAAATCTAAAACAGTAATTAAGCCTAATGGTATTTTGTTTCAGTCCCTCGCACTACCACCGGAGGCACTAGACAGTTCAACCGGCAAAAGTACTCTATCTCCTTTAGAGCAAAAGCCGCTCACGGGTGAAATTAGAGCGGCGGCTATCGAGCTAAAAACCTATAGCCGCATAACCTTGAAATTGGCGGGGGCTTTTCTGGACGATGGCACGTTTATCGGGGCTGACAGTAGATACTATGAGCAGATTAAAGCCCAAGTAGATGCTAACCATAATCTTCTACGAGAAATCAGCGACGGAATTCAGAGCGGGCGCTCGAACGAAGAGGTATTCAGCCCCGTCGCGGAAGCCGCTAACGAAACCGAGATAAAACTCTCTCATCAATCTTCACCCGCAGATCTCTATAAGTACTCAAGAAGATTGATGGCGATAGAATTGATGGGGCTTAAAAAATCTAAAGGGGATGATAAGGCTCTTGAGCGAGTGAATAAAATGCTCAGTAAAGCATGGCCCAACCTACGCAGAGCCAATAAGTGATTGGAAGATTCAATTCTAAGCAGTCACAGAAAAACGTTATTAACAACTCATGACTCTTTTTATTAAATAGCGGCAGGCTATTTAAAGGAGAGTTATGTCGGAGGATTAAATGATGCGCAGATATATTCACGCGATAGGCCTAAGGGAGCTTAGTGTTTCTGACATTGTTAATCGTTTCTTTTAGAGTTGTTATAGGGGATGTAATAAGAATTAATGGTCCTTGTCTCGATTCAAGAACCAACGATGTCGCTCACTGCTCTACAACTGGTTATTGTGCATCTGGAGACCCGTATTACGGTGTAAAAATGGATGCCGTGGCGAGGATGAGGTGCCCCGGCTTTACCGTTGAAAATGGGGTTGACACAGATTGGAAAAGAGATGCTGATGGGTCTTGTTTGTCCAAGGAATTGCAGATTCCGATTTGGTGCCTCTCAATGCCGATTTTTACATCAGATTAGCTGATGCATACGGCTATGTTTATTGTGATGGCAGTAAAGACTCCATACTTACGCGCCGTAATCGTTGCCCGGACGACACCCCACCCGATTACGGGGAAATAGCTCTCAATGGCAGTACGAGTGACCCTGTTTACGCTGGAAACAACTGTACTACGGCCAGCTGGGATGGAAGCTGTCCGCTGGGTACTACGAACAATGGCTGGGGAATGTGTTGCGGTACCGGAGGAGGTTGTTCAAGAACCGCTGCTTTTATCACAAGATGTTACTCTTATGGCGGAGACTACGATGATTACACCTGTACCTGTACCGGCTGCGATTGGTGCGGTGGCTCGCCCATTCTGATAGATATTGTAGGAAACGGCTTCGCTATGACAGATGCTGCGGGGGCGTGGATTTTGATTTGAACAGCAACGGCACTAGAGATAAGCTATCGTGGACAGCACCCAACTCAGATGATGCATGGCTTGCCCTCGACCGGAATGATAACGGGACAATCGACAATGGGACGGAGCTATTCGGTGATTTGACACCGCAGCCGCAGTCGGCGAATAAGAACGGCTTCATCCCGCTCGCTGCCTTTGACACTCCCATAAATGGCGGAAACGGTGACGGAATAATAGATAGCAAAGACGCTATCTACACGGCGTTGCGACTTTGGCAGGATGTAAACCATAACGGGAGTTCCGAAGCAAATGAGCTGCACACTTTGCCTGAGCTGGGAGTCTATTCCATCTTCTTGGATTACAAGGAATCGAAACGCACAGACCAGTACGGTAACCAGTTCAAATACCGTGCGAAAGTCAGAGATGCGAAGGGAAATCAAATAGGCCGCTGGGCGTGGGATGTGTTTCTGACGGCTCGCTGAGTTAAGAGGTGGCGCACGCTCCGCTGCGGTCAACTGAAGTGATTGACCACAGAGAGAGCGCGCACAAGCTGTTGAAGACTACTATCGTGGGACGGCTACGATGCGTAGGCCGGAGTTGCGCTGGCGCGTGTCGGGGGTGGCGCGTATGCGCTCGCCCACTCGACAGTAAAAGGCGTTGTCTATCCAGGAGCCGCCGCGCATGACCCTATACTTCGGGTCGCCGCCTGCCGTCCACGCGCTCCCGTCCGCAGGCGCTCCCCTGTAGCTTTCGTGATAAACGTCCTCGACCCATTCCCAGACGTTGCCTAGCATGTCGTGCAGGCCCAGGGCATTCGCCTGCTTCTCTCCGACCGGATGCGTCTTTCCGGCGGAGTTGTTGAAGTACCATGCAATCGCGTCGAGCGGGCCCATGCTATCGCCCGTCATCTGGCCGTGGCAGGTGTACTCCCACTCCGCCTCCGTCGGCAGGCGGTAGACGAAGGGGTCGCCGCGCTCGTTCAGCTTCTTTATAAAGGCTTGCGCGTCCGTCCAGGAGACCTGCTCCACGGGCAGGTCTTCGCCCTTGAAGTTCGAAGGGTTATCGCCCATGACTACGCGCCACTGCGCCTGCGTCACCTCGTAGCGCCCCATGTAGAAGCCTCTGCGTATGTTGACGCGGCGGGCAGGCCGCTCGTCCGCGCCTCCCGTGTTTGACCCCATAGTGAAGCTGCCCGAAGGAATGTAGGCGAACTCCATCCCCAGCTGGTTGGACATCACCGTTCCCGGCTTTGTCGTGTCCGCCTGAGCGCTTCCGGGCGCGGTCTCCGTAGTTGTAGACTGCGGCTGCGTCGTTGGAGCTGCGGTTTTCCTGGCTGGCGGCGCAGCCCTTCTGCCCGGCGGTCGCTGCCCGCTTGCGACTGTTGTAAAAAGGAGCGCGAGACAAAGCGCAATTAATAAGGACTGGCCCGCACGGCCTCTGATTAGAGTAAGAGTGCTCTTCATTTCTATAAATCAACCTGCTCCTGCAATAAAGCTTTTTTCAGGGGAGAAACGTGTCTGGCTATCTTAACGAAAACGGGTTGAGTGCGCTAGAGTGTCAAGGCTAGAGTAGATTTTCATAAGCTTCCCCGCAGAGGAAAAAGCAGAATGGGACTCAAAGAAAGAATCGTCTCGGACATGACGGCCTCCATGAAGGCCAAGGACGCGGCGCGCACTTCTACCCTCCGCATGGTCAAAGCCTTCGTCATGAACCGCGAGATAGAGAAGGGCGGCGCGCTCGACGAAGAGGAGATGACCAAAACCCTACAGTCGCTAGTCAAACAGCGCCGCGACTCCATAGAGCAGTACGAGAAGGCCGGCCGCGAGGACTTGGCCGACAAGGAGCGCGCCGAGATAGAGGTCATAGAAGCCTACCTGCCGCAGTCCGCCACGCGCGAGCAGTTAGAGCAGGCGGTCGCGGCAGCTATAGAAGAGACGGGTGCCGCCTCCATGCGCGAGATGGGGCAGGTGATGAAAGCCGTGCAGGCGAGGCTTTCCGGCCTCAGCGTGGACAACCGCATGGTGAGCGAACTCGTCAAGGCGAAGCTGGGGAAGTAAAGAGAAATAACAGGGATGGACAGGATAGACAGGATAAAGAAGAAGCAAGCTCTTCTCTTTTATCCTGTTCATCCTGTCCATCCCTGTTATTTCCCGTCTTCCAGCCACTTTCTACGCGCTTGCTTCTCCCCTATGTTTCCCCTATAATCATTCGCTTGCTCAGAGCACGGCGGTCGCGTCCGGTGGGTTCTCGGCCCACTTTTTCTTTTGCGCTCTGGTAACTTTTTTAGCGAGGGCGAACAATGGGTCAGGATTCGATTGAAAAGCGTGTGGAAGAGATTGCCGAGCGGGTGGCGGCGGAGAACGGCCTTGAGCTGGTGCACGCTGAGGTGGGCGGGCCGGACGGAAAGCCGCTGATACGCATCTTTATTGACAAGCCGGAAGGCGTCACCCACGAGGATTGCTCGCTGGTGAGCCACCACATGGGAACAGTCCTTGATGTGGAGGACTTCATTCATTCGGCTTATACACTTGAGGTATCAAGCCCGGGGCTTGAGCGTGGTCTTTACAAGCGGGCCGATTACGAGCGCTTCACGGGCCGCGACGCCAAGATAAAGACGGGGCGTGCCATCAACGGCCAGCGCAATTTTCGCGGTCGCATCGCGGGGCTCGAAGGCGACGCCGTCATCTTTGAAGACCGCACGAGCGGGCAGGTGACAATCCCGCTTGAGTCAATCAACAAGGCCAACCTTGAGATTGACGTTGAGGAAGAGTTTCGCCGCGCACAGGAGCGCGAAAAAGCAGCTAGGCAATCGTGAAGGCTGCGACTACAACTAAATAAAAGCATATGAGCACTTCCATCGCACAGAACATCGACGCGCTTTGCCAGGAGCAGGGCATAGAGCGCGACCTCGTCATAGAGGCCATGAAGGAGGCCGTGCGCGCGGCTGCCAAGAAGCAGTTCAAGTCGGGCGAGGACATTCAGGTGGACTGGAATCCTGAGACCGGCATAGAGCTATCGGCTTCCAAGATTGTCGTGGATGAAGTCGCCAACCCTGCGACCGAATTGTCTCTGGACGAGGCGAAGGAGCTGGCGGGCGACGAGGTGGAAATCGGGGACGCGCTCCTTTTGCCCCTGCCCATGGAAGAACTCGGGCGCATAGCCGCCCAGACGGCCAAGCAGATTCTCTTTCAGAAGGTCAGAGACGCCGTCCGCAGCAACATCTACGAGCAGTACGTCGACAAGATTGGCGACCTCCTGAACGGCTTCGTCAAGCGCTTCGAGCGCGGCAACATCATAGTGGACTTGGGAAACCTGGAAGCGATACTTCCCAAGTCGCAGCAGTCCAGAGGCGAGCAGTGGAATCAGGGCGAGCGCATACGCGTCGTCATCAGCAATGTCTCCAAGGAATCGAAGGGGCCGCAGGTTGAAGTCTCGCGCACGAGCCCCGAACTTTTGAAGCGGCTCTTTGAAATGGAAGTGCCTGAGATTTATGACGGGACGGTTGTCATCAAGTCCTGCGTGCGCGAGCCGGGCGACCGCGCCAAGATTGCCGTCATGTCCACCGAGCGCGACGTTGACCCGGTGGGCGCTTGCGTAGGCATGAAGGGCAGCCGCGTGCAGGCCATCATACGCGAGCTTCGCGGCGAGAAGATTGACATCATAGAGTGGTCTGACGAGCCTTCGGTCTTCGCGGCCAACGCTCTCTCGCCCGCCAAGGTCAATCAGGTTCGCATCACGGACATTGAAAACCGGCAGATGGAAGTCATAGTCAACGAAGACCAGCTTTCACTCGCCATAGGCAAGCGCGGGCAGAACGTGCGCTTAGCCTCCAAGCTCGTCGGCTGGAACATAGACATCCGTAGCGAAGAGGAAATCAAGCGCGAGGTCGCGGAGCAGATGGGCGCGATTATCGCTTCGGGCGGCGCAGTTCCCCTCTCTGCCATTGAAGGCCTGACGGCCGCACAGGCGGACGCTCTAGCGGAGCACGGCATAGAGGACATTGACGCGCTGGCCGCGACGAACGTTGACGACCTTGTTGACCACCTTGACCTCAGCCTTGACGAAGCGGAAGCGATTCTGGCTGCTGCTCAGAACGTGATTGCGGCGCGCGACGCCAAGCGTCAGGAAGGCGACGAAGAAGATACGGAAGAAGGCGCGGAGCCAACAGTGGGTGAGGCCGAAGGTGAAGACGCCGCGATAGAAATGCCTCTGGCTGCGGCCGGCGGCACGGGCGACGAGCCGCCTACGGGAGACGAGCCGGGCGCGGGAGAGTCGGCATCAGTGGCTGACCAGGGAGAATCAGAGATGGCAGACCGTGATGGGCAGGGCGAAGGCCAGCCGGTTGAACAGAACGCTTTCTCAGCCGAGCTTGACCCGGACGCAAGGCCACGGGACATAGACCCGCCCGACGAGATGATTGCCGAAGGCTACGACGAGGCGGTGCGCGACGGTGTGCCTTTCACAGCCGAGGCTAACATCCTCGCGGAGAATTCCGCAGACCCCGTCGCTCTCACGGAGGCAGAACAGATGTCTGAGGACGAGCTTCGTCTTCAGGGTGCCGAGCGCGACTTGAGGCCGGACACGATTACGCCTTCGCCGGACATTACCTCCAGCGGCGCGGCCTACATTGAAGCCGCCTCGCGCATTGGTGAAGGAGAGCCGCCCGTCGAAGAAGAGGTCGCGGCGTTCTCTCCTCAAGGAGATTTTGCTTCGGAAGCGAGCGCTCCCGAAGTTCAAACCAGTTCCGCTCCCGCGCCCGAGTACCGGGAAGACGTGGCCGCACGGGGCGAGAGCGATGATGATGAAGAAGAGAATACGATGAACTCTTCCGAAGACAATGCGGCCCAGTAACAGTAAAGGGCGTCTCGCGCGTCTCAAACGCGCGGAGAGCGCTCCTCGCTTTCAGCTTCCCTTCCCCTTAGGGTAGCGCTCCTTCCTTCAAAGAAGCGCGCTTTCAGGGAAAGGTCAGGCGGGCGAGAGACCCAGACTATTTTCCAAAAAGCGCGCGACGCCGTTTTATCCGAAAGCGTCGTAGAAGGAGTGCATGACCGCTCATACGTCCAAGGTTCGTCTTTACGATCTGGCCAAAGAACTCAAGCTTGACACCAAGCGCCTCATAGAAGAGGTCAGGCGCGAAGGTGTAGACGTGAGTGTCCCGTCCAACTCTATCTCAAAAGAGCTGGCCGACAAGATTCGCAACAAATATTTTCCGAAGAAGGAGACGGCCGCGCCTCGCAAGATTGTGGTCGTCAAGCACGCACGGCCCGCCGCCACCACAGCGCCAGCCCCGGAAGAGGCTGCGCCCGCGCCTGCTATGACAGCGCCCGTCGCGGAGATGCCAGAGCCCGTGAGCGAGGAGCCGCAGACAGCGCCCGCCGCGACTTCCGCTCCCGAAGTAAGCGCAGAGCCTTCTACGGACGACGGGCAGACCGCGTCTAGGCCCATAGCCTCTCGCATCCTTCTCAAGAAGAAGCCGCAAGCACCCGCGCAGCGAGCGGAGCCTCCGGCACAGGCCGCGACTACAACTACTGCCGCCGCGCCCGCTATAGAAGCGCCTGTGGAAGCAGAGCAGCCGAGCGCCAACGGAGCGGGCCAGGCCGCAGCGCCGTCAGAGCCTGCACAATCAGAGCCAGCCGTACAGGCGAGCAGCGCCGCTGAGCAATCAGGCGCGACGCAGGTTGCAGCGCCTCCCGCGACAGCGCCCGCCCCGGCTCAGCCGCCCGCGCCCTCAAGACAGGTCAGGGTGCTCAGGCCCACTGCCGCCGCCCTGAGCGCAGGCATACGGCACGGCGAGCGCGCACCTGCGCCAGCGCCACCGCCGCCGCCTGCCAAGCCGCAGCCTTCGCCCTCGCGCGAGCGACGCGACAGGCGCGACCGCAACGCAGGCCGCACCCCGCGCGAAGGCGAGACCTTTGAATATTCGGGGACGCCGGGCGAGACGGCCACGCCGCAGACTCTCTACACGCCTCCGCCGGATGCTCGTCGTCGCGGGCGCTCGCGCCACACGGGCCGACCCGTTCCCGGCGCAACCACTGGCCCGCGCAAGATGGAAGGCAAGGGCGGACGCTTCGACAACGACTTTCTGCCGCCGCCGCGCGCCCTGTCATTAGAAGACCGCATCGCGGGACGCCTTGAGGGAGGCGGCTCGGCTGTCTCCACGGGCGAGCTCAAGTCCGTGAGGCTCGTTGAAGGCTCGACCGTGAAAGAGTTCGCGGAGAAGCTCGGCATCAAGCCGAAAGACATCGTGACGCTTCTCATTCAGCGCGGAGTCTTCGCCACCATCAACCAGCCCTTGAACGCAGACGTGGCCGTAGACCTCGCGCGCCGCTTCGGCTACGAAATCACCTTCGTTCCCTTCGAAGAGATGGTGGCCGAAGAAGAGTTCGAAGAGCTTATCGCGTCCGACGCGGACGACGTAGAGCTTTCTCGCGCTCCGGTAGTCACTGTCATGGGCCACGTAGACCACGGCAAGACATCGCTTCTCGACGGCATACGCTCTACGGAAGTGGCTGCCGGAGAAGCGGGCGGCATCACGCAGCACATAGGCGCTTACAGCGTCAACGTGCCTAACCCGGACAACCCGACCGAACTGCGCCGCGTGGTCTTTCTTGACACGCCCGGCCACGAAGCCTTCACCATGATGCGTGCGCGCGGAGCCAAGGCTACTGACGTGGTCGTGCTGGTGGTGGCGGCGGACGACGGCGTCATGCCTCAGACGATTGAGGCCATAGAGCACGCGCGGGCCGCCAACGTGCCGATTGTCGTAGCCATCAACAAGATTGATAAGCCGGACGCCAACGCAGACCGCGTTAAGCAGGAGTTGGCGGGCCACGCCTTAACGCCCGTGGAGTGGGGCGGCGAGACCGAAATGGTTCCCGTCTCTGCCAAGCAGCGCAAGAATCTGGACACGTTGCTTGAGACCATACTGCTCACGGCCGACATA
>DATELK010000009.1:0-32821 GCA_035276685.1 Pyrinomonadaceae bacterium
GGCGAAACTCGCCTCGCGCCGGTCTGCTTGCCCGCGCTCATCCCAGCCTCTCGCCCGCGCTCGTGTGCGCGCCGTTCAGAAAATCTCTGACGGCCATGCGCCGCTTCCCTTCCGGCTGAACTTCCAGAAGCCTGAGGGTCGTACGGTCTCCGCACGCCACGCGAAGCTCGCCCCCTCCGGCCTCAACTATCTCGCCGCAGGCAGCACTGCCTTCGTAATCGTTCAGAGCTTGCGCACGCCAGATGACGAGGCGGCGCGAGTGCAAGCTCGTGAAGGCGTTCGGCCAGGGTTGAAAGCCGCGCACGCGCCGCTCAATC
This sequence comes from Pyrinomonadaceae bacterium, assembly GCA_035276685.1. Lineage (GTDB taxonomy): Bacteria > Acidobacteriota > Blastocatellia > Pyrinomonadales > Pyrinomonadaceae > JACVRN01. Next base: position 318 of record DATELK010000009.1, read on the forward strand.
TGCGCGGCATCCAGAGCCCAGTCAATGAGGCCGTCCTCGCGCTTGAGCATGGGAGCAAACGTGGCCTTCTCTTCGTCCTGCGCTCGCGGCTCAAGCACGTTTAGCCGATGAAGCGTCTCGCTCAAAAGCTCCGCCCCGACTTCCGAGAGCCGCGTCATCAATTCCGGCGCGGTCTCCGTCTCAAAAATCTTCTCTTCGCGCTGAAGCAGGATTGCGCCCGTGTCAAGCCCCTCGTCCATCTGCATAGTCGTCGCGCCCGTCAGCGTCTCGCCTCGCACTATGGCCCAGTTCACAGGGGCCGCGCCGCGATAAAAGGGGAGCAGAGAGAAATGCACGTTGATGCAGCCACGGCGCGGAGCTTTCAGGAAGGTCGCAGGAAGTATGCGGCCGTAAGCCACCACGACAGCCGCGTCTGCTTCATAAGAGGAGAACTCCGCGAGCGCCTCTTCCGTCCTTATCTTCGCGGGCTGGTGAACCCTGAGGCCGTTCTCAAGCGCGAACTCCTTGACAGGCGGCTGGTGCAGGCGATTGCCGCGTCCGGCAGGGCGGTCAGGCTGCGTCCACACAGCCGCCACCTCATGCCCGTCCTCAAGGCAACGCCTCAAGGTAGGCACCGCCGCGTCCGGCGTCCCCATGAAAATTAAACGCATAGACAAAAGAATAGAGGTTAGTAAAAAGAAAGACAATTACTAACCTCTAGCCTGTAACCTCTGTTCTCTGCTTTCCTAAAAGGCGCAGCGGTAGTTGGCGAACTCGTAGACCATCTTCCACGCGCCGCCCTGTTTTTTGTAGAGATTGTAAGTAACGCCTTCCAGACCTTCTGTGATGGTCAGAAGCTCGCTCGTGCGGTCGCCGTCCAAGTCCAGATGCTCGACGAGCTTTTCTACGTAGGTGCCTTCGTTGATGGTCGTGATGGCAGCGCCCGACATGATGTCTGCTTCGCCGTACTTGGAGTAGTTCGAGACGGCCGCGCGATAATTTGCGCCGTCGGGCACGGCCAGCAGAAAGAGGGCGTAGCGCTCCTGCTTGCGCGTGCGCTTGCTGGCGACGAAGCTACCCGCAAGCTCAAACTTTCCGTCGCGGTCGAGGTCAACCGCAGTCAGGTTAAGAACCTCTATGTTGGAAAGCAGCGAGGCCGCGACACCCTTCTGCCTGAAAGTGGAGCGCGCAAGCTCAAGAGCCTCTGAGCGCTCGGCAGTCGTCGGCGAGCGTCGAGCGCGCTCCTTTGTCGCTTGGCCGAGGCTGTCTGAATCCGTCGCGAGCGCCATCACGTTACGGTTAAGCCTTGCGTCCGTTTGCAAGGTGACCTCCGCGCCTGTGCGAAAGCACTCTTCGTCCCGAGAAGATTTTTTGACCGTCGCAGTCCCGGCTTCGGCCCCGCCGAAGAGCAGCCGGTACTTGCGGCCCAGCTTGTAGTAGTCGCCGGAAAAGCGATTGATTTCTTCGGCGTCCGAGCCTCCCGAAACAGGCTCCTTGAACTGGCCGCCTTCCACCAGAAGAACCGGCTCCATCCTCGCGGGCAGCGGGCGAGTTCCGCCGAACACCGCGAAGACCACAGCCTTCTGCTGTGTAGCTTTAGTTCCTTCCGCGCCACCGGCAAACGAAGAGAGAGAAGCGAGGACAATGACAAAGAACGCAATCAAAAGCGCTCGTCTAATGTTCATTCAGGTTGGCTCCTTAGGGGAAGAAGATTCAAACAGGATAGAAAGACAATGCAGAAGGCCGCAGTGCAGAATGATGAATGAAGAGAAAGAGCTTCTTAACTTCTGCATTCTGCACTGCGGCCTTCTGCATTTATTCTCCATCCCTGTTAATTAAATCGCTGCGCGCTTCTCGGCTTTGGTCTGCTGGTCGGCCATGACTTTGGCCGAGGTGACTTTGGCCTGCATAAAGAGCGCGAGGTAATCGCGCCCGCCTGCCTTGGAGTCCGTGCCGGACATGTTGAAGCCGCCGAAGGGATGAACGCCGACGAGCGCGCCCGTACACTTGCGGTTGATGTAGAGGTTGCCAACGTGAAACTCCCTGAGCGCGCGTTCTATCTTCTCAGGGTCGTTGGTGTAGACGGCACCCGTCAGCCCGTACTCGGTGTCGTTGGCTATCCTCAGAGCGTCGTCGTAATCCCGCGCGCGTATGACGGCCAGCACGGGGCCGAAAATCTCTTCCTGCTCAATGCGGTCGCCGGGCTTAACGTCTGCTATCACGGTCGGCTCTATGAAGAAGCCCTGCTCGCCGTCCGAGCCTCCGCCCGCGATGAGACGGCCGCCGTCGGCCTGCCCCTTCTCTATGTACTCGCTGATGGTCTTGAAGGCCTTCTGGTTGATGACGGCAGACATGTTGGTAGAGAAGTCTGTAGGATCTCCGACCTTTATCTTCGACGTGCGCTCCACGATTTTCTCAAGCATGGGCTCGTAAACGTCTGCGTGAATGATGGCGCGAGAGCAGGCAGAGCACTTCTGGCCCTGAAAGCCGAAGGCTGACTGCACAACACCCGTAGCCGCATCGTCAAGGTCTGTGTCCTTGTCAACGATGATGGCGTCTTTGCCTCCCATCTCCGCCACGACGCGCTTAATCCAGATTTGGCCCTTGTTAACTTTCGAGGCGCGCTCGTTGATGCGAAGACCAATCTCCTTTGAGCCCGTGAAGGCGACGTAGCGAGTCAGGGGATGGTCAACAATCACGTCTCCGACTTCAGCGCCCGAGCCCGTGGTGAAGTTGACCACGCCCGCAGGCATCCCGGCCTCTTCCAGCAGCTCGAAGAACTTGTAGGCGATGGTCGGAGCGTCCGAAGAGGGTTTAAGAACGACGGTGTTGCCCGTGACTACGGACGCGACAGTCATGCCCGCCATGATTGCCAGCGGGAAGTTCCACGGCGGAATCACGACGCCCACGCCGAGCGGGATGTAGCTCAGCTGATTGTCTTCGCCCTGAATGTGTACGAGCGGCTGCTCGCCGGAGTAGCGCAGCATCTCTCGCGCGTAGAACTCGCAGAAGTCTATGGCCTCCGCCGTGTCGCCGTCGGCCTCCGCCCAGGACTTGCCGACCTCGAAAATCATCCAGGCGGACATCTCGTGCTTGCGCTGGCGCAGCAGGGTGGCGACGCGAAACAGAAGCTCCGCGCGCTCGTGCGCGGGCGTGTTGCGCCACGTCTGAAAAGTCTCGTTCGCCTTCTCGACGGCGAGACGCGCTAACTCTTCCGTAGCCTTCTGAAAGCGGCCCACGACCTGCGTCTTGTCCGGCGGGCTGATGCTCTCGAAGGTGCGGCCCGTCATGACGCGCTCGCCGCCTATGACGAGCGGGTAGTCTCGGCCAAGCTCGCCCCTCACCTTCTCAATCGCCTCGCGCATGGCACGCGCGTTCTCTTCCTTAGAAAAATCCGTAAACGGCTCATTACGAAATTCGCTCACCATAAACACTCCTTGAATTTTATATGCTGACGGCTGATTGCCCCGTAGCTTATCACAAAAAGCGAAACGGTCGCTCGCCTCTTGACGAGGGCGGCGACCGCAGTTTGTTTGAAATTCCTGCCTGCGCTTAAATCCACTGGCCCGATTTCTGTAGCTTCCGAATCTTGCGCTTGACCATCTCGCGCTTCAAAGGCGTGGTCTTGTCTATGAAGACTATGCCGTCGCAGTGGTCTGTCTCGTGCAGCATGCAGCGGGCGGTCAATTCCATCCCGTCTAGCTCGAAGACCTCGCCGTTCACATCCTGCGCGCGGACGACGGCCCGCAAACTTCTCTTCACGGGAAAGAAGATGCCGGGGAAGGAGAGACAGCCCTCTTCGCCGCTCTGCTCGCCTTCGATGGTCAGGATTTCAGGATTGATGAGAGCCACGCGCTGCTCGGGGTCGCGACCGCCCGAGCAGTCCATGACGAAGAGGCGCTTGGAGACTCCGACCTGCGGCGCGGCAAGGCCCACGCCCGGCGCGTGATACATGGTCTCGAACATGTCGCTGACCAGCTTTTTCAACTGGTCGTCAAACTCCGTCACAGGCTCGCCCGGCGTCTCCAAAACGGTCTCGGGCCACTTAACAATCTCCAGCAATGCCATTCTTTTCTTCCTTCTAATCCTTAGCGCTACTCGCCAGTTCTCCCCTGAATTCTACGCTAAACAAGGCCGCTCGCGCCAGTGGACAGGATTTGAAGCACGAGCGGGCACTTTCGTTGCCAGACCGGGTCAGTAGCGCCGAAGCTGCTCCGTGTAGCCCTCGAAGTTGCGCCGCATCTCTTCCAAAGAGTCTCCGCCGAACTTCTCCCGCATGGCCTGAGCGAGGGTAAGCGCGACCATACTTTCGGCAATCACGCCCGCAGCCGGAACAGCCGTGATGTCCGAGCGCTCGAAAGAGGCCGCTTCCTCCTTCTTCGTCTCTATGTCCACGGAGCGCAGCGCACGCCGGAGCGTAGAGATGGGCTTCAGAAAGCCTCGCAGGCGCAGCTCTTCACCGTTTGTAATCCCGCCTTCAAGGCCGCCTGCGCGGTTAGTCGCGCGCGTGAACCTCTGCCCCGAAGCGTCATAACCAATCTCGTCGTGAACGAGGGAGCCGCGCCGCCCGCTCGCCTCGACGCCTGCGCCTAGGGAGACGGCCTTGACAGCAGGGATGGACATAATAGCTTGAGCGAGCCGCCCGTCCAGCTTCTCGCTCCATGAGGTGTGTGAGCCAAGGCCCGGCACAACGCCGCGCGCCACCGTCTCAAAAATTCCGCCGAGCGTGTCGCCGTCACGACGGGCTTCGTCAATCAGCTCAATCATGCGCGCCTCTGCCTCTCTGTCAGCGCAGCGAAGCCGAGAGTCTTCAGGGACGGCCGCAATCTCTTCCCAGGATTTTTCCAGAGGCTGTTCGGGAAAGCCGCCCAGCTGTATGACGTGGCTTCGTATCTCTACGTCGAAGCGGCCGAGAAGCTGTTTGGCCAAGGCTCCGCAGGCGACACGCGCCGCCGTCTCACGCGCGCTGGCCCGCTCCAGAACGTCTCTCAAATCACGCGCGCCGAACTTCTGCCCGCCCGCAAGGTCAGCGTGCCCGGGGCGCGGGCGTTTAAGACGACGAGATTTTTCGTCCTCAAGCTCTACGGCTTCCGTCGCCATGACCTCAGTCCAGTTGGCCCAGTCCTTATTCTCAATCATCAGCGCGACGGGCGAGCCGAGGGTCAAGCCGTGACGCACGCCGCTTAAAATGAGCGCCTCGTCCCGCTCTATCTTCATGCGGCCGCCGCGCCCGTAGCCCTGCTGCCTGCGCCACAGCTCCCTGTTAAGCGCCGACACGTCTACAGGCAGGCCCGCAGGCAAGCCTTCAACTATGGCTACCAGCCCGCGCCCATGCGACTCTCCGGCTGTGGTGAAGCGAAACATAAAAAGCAGTAGTCAGAATTCAGGACTCAGGAGTCAGAATAAAAGCAAAGCTTCTTCTTCATTCTGACTCCTGAATTCTGAGTCCTGAGTTCTGGTCTAAAACTTCTTCAGAAAAAATGTTGCCGCGACCGAGAATGCCGCGTGGGTCAAAGGCTCTTTTAAGTGCGGCCATCTCGCGCAGGTGCTCTTCCGTGTAGAGCAGGCGAAGGTAGTCGCGCTTGAGCTTGCCTATGCCATGCTCTGCGGAGACGGTGCCGCCTCGGCTCACGGCACGCTCGACGAACCGCAGGTAGATTTCGCGCGCCGCCCGTGCCTCCATTTCGTCGCGCGGCATGATGTTGACGTGTACGTGATTGTCGCCTATGTGGCCGAAGATGACGTGCTGCAAGCGGCTCTCGGCCAGCGTCTCTTTATAAAAGCGAAGCATCGACGGGAACTCTGCGTCCGGCACGGCCATGTCGGTTGAGACCTTTCGCTGGCCGTGACGCGCTAGCCACTCGTTCACGAGCACCGGCAGTTGATGCCGAAACTCTCTCAAGCGCGCCCTGTCCTTTTCCTCCACGGCGAACCATGAATCATCAACCAGCGCACCGTGCCGCTCAAGAAGCCGAAGCCACTCGCTCATCAACTCGTCTTCCGTAGCCGAAGTCGTCTCCTGCTCGAAAAAGAGAGCGCCGCCTCTCGCACGTTCAGGCACCTGGCTGAATGTTGAGCGAAGAAAGCTGAGCGACTCGTTGTCGAAGTACTCAAGCGCGCGGGCATCTATTCCTTCAAGGCTCTCGCGCCTGGTCATAAGCGACGCCTCTCGCGCCTCTCGCACGAAGGCCAGAAGCTTCTCTTCCGTCTCGAAGAAGGCTATGCCGCCAAGCACGTTCTCAGGCACGTCCAGAAGCTTCGCTTCTATCTCCGTGATGACTCCGAGCGTGCCTTCGCTTCCGATGAAGAGGTCTATCGCGTCCATGCCTTCCGAGACGAAGTAGCCGGAGGCGTGCTTGCGCGTCCGAGGCATTCTGTAGGACGGAAGACGCGCCTCGACTCGACGACCGTTTGATAAAGGAATAACCAGGCGGCCGCTCGCGTCCGCGTGAATCTCTCCGCGCCGCAAGTCCAGCACCTCGCCCGTGGCGAGAGCAATTTTGAGGCGGTTAATGTAGTCGCGCGTGGGGCCGTACTTGAAGGTGCGTGCGCCCGACGCGTTCGTCGCGACGCTCCCGCCTAAGAAACAACTGCGCTCCGTAGGGTCAGGCGGATAAAGAAGCCCCTCGGCCTCCACGCTTCGCTGAAACTCAGAGAGCATGACGCCTGCTTCGGCTACGGCGAGCCCGCCGGAAGAGGCGCGGCTAATCTCCTTAATTCGATTGAGCCTGTCGGTCGCGAGCACCACTCCGCCGAATGGCACGCGACCGCCTACTAGCCCCGTGCCCGCGCCTGAGACAGTGACGGGTGTTCCGGTACCGGAAGCCGCGCGAAGAATCTCTGCCACTTCCTCGGACGATTCCGGCAGCACCACGCGCTCGGCGTGCCCGCCCTCAAGATTACTGGAATCGGTGAGGAAGGCTTCAATCTCGTCCGAGATGGTCTTCATCTTTCCTCAGGCGTCCAGCTCGGGATAATCAAAGGGATGGTTGGCTAGGACGGCGCGCATGTTCACCTGCCCGTGCAGCGTCTCAAGATAAGCGCCGAAGCGGTGAAGCACCGGCGAAAGCTCAACGGCCCCGCGTGCCGCCCCTACTTCTTCCATGAAGCGCTCGCACGCCTCCCAATCCTTGTACATAAGGTAGCGCAGGCTGCCTTCTCTGAATTCCGCCAGACGCTCAAGCAGCGGTGCCACGGGTCGCTGGTCGCGCTCACGCTCCGCACGACGGACTAAAAGAAGCAGCGTCCACAAGTCACGTCTCAGAGCGAGCGATTGCTGAAGCTTCGTCTGGAAGGTGTCAAAGAGCTGCGCGCCTTCAAGCGCCGGGTCGAAGAGTTGCGCGAGCGCAACCGTTGATTGCTGGAAACAGTCTCGCAGGAGACCGTAAGCGTTCTCCACCTTCGCGTAGATGACTGTCGGCTGGCGCAGCTCGCTCAGGCCCACAAGCTCGTGCGCGAAGACCTTCCTCAGCTCCATAGAGACGGCGTAGTTCGTCCCGTCCAGAGTGTCGAAAAGCGCTTCGTCCATCCCCTCTGTACGCATGGCGCGCGTCTCTATGAACTCAACGAGCGTGCGCGCCTCTTCATGTAGAAGCGTGAAGACCGGGAGCAGAAATTTTAGCGGCTGGTCGCGCCGTAGCACGCTCTCTATGAAGCGCAGCCTGTCAAGCATGCGTGCCAGGGCGGTGAAGATTATCAGCAGGTCTGAGCCCTGCGCGGACGGCGCATCGCTGCGGCGCGTGATGTCCAGAAGCTGCGCTTGCAGACCTGCGGCGCTGTAGTAATCCGACGCCCGCATCAGTCTTTGCGCCACGGGCGAGCGCTCCAGCTCCTCGGCCACCACCTTGCCCAGATTAGACCAGGCGTGAAAGCTTATCACTCGCGCTTCCAGCATCGACTCGCACATAACGCAGAGGCTCGCCAGTGATTCGGCAAGCGAGGCGGTCGCATCATTCGACGCCGAAGACGAAGGCAAAGCATCTTCTGTCGCCAGCGAATCGGTCAGGCTCACGCCGACCGTCCCGGCTGAGACTATGACATCCTGTGCAGCGCTCACGGGCGCGCTCAGGCTAAGGGCAAGCTGCGCGCATTGCAGCAGAGAGCGGCGCGCTATGCGAAGCTCATTAGACCAATCGCGGGCGGTAGCCTCCGCCTGCTCCGTCTCGTTGTAGGGATGGTTGCGAAACTTGAAGAAGCTCGTCGTGGCGCGCAGCCACAAACCGAGCAAGCGCGCTTCTTCACGGTCTTCCAATTCTACCGGCCCGCCCGGCTCTGGCGCAGAGAAGAGGGGCGCGTCCAGTCCGTCGGGCGCGGCCTGTTCCGTGATAAGATTTCCCGTCTCCAGGTTGACTTCCATAATCTTGGGCGGCTTAGGGGCGGGCAAGGACTCTCCGGGCGACTTTAGAGCCCGCCTTCGTTGATTGTAAGCATTTCATGCTCCGGCTTGCAAAACTTTTATGACCGAAACGCCTCCGAACGAATTGGTGATAGCCACGCGCAACCCCGGCAAGCTGGTAGAAGTCCGCGAGCTGATGCAGGATTTGCCCGTTGCACTAAAGAGCCTTATGGATTTTCCCGCCTCCTCGGAGGTCGAAGAGACGGGCCAAACCTTTGCCGAGAACGCCTCAATTAAGGCGGCTGCTTACGCCAGTCAAACAGGCTTCTGGACGCTCTCGGACGATTCGGGCCTTGAGGTCGAGGCGCTGGGAGGAGCGCCCGGCATCTACTCTGCGCGCTACGCCGGGGAGCAGGCGACGGACAGAGACAGGATAGAGCTTCTTTTGTCGGAACTGGCCCGCACAGGTGACTCGGAGCGGCGCGCACGCTTCGTCTGCGCCGTGTCAGTGGCAGACCCAAGGGGACGCATCCTTAATGTCTCGGAGGGCGCTTGCGAAGGCCGCATAGCCCATAGCCCAAGGGGCGCGGGAGGCTTCGGCTACGACCCGGTCTTCATTCCTGAAGGATTCGAGCAGAGCTTCGGCGAGCTCTCTTCGGAGATAAAACAGGTCATCAGCCATCGCGCACGAGCGCTTCTGGAAACGCGCTCTTTTCTGGAGAAACTTTTCGGCGCGGGCGGTTGACCGTTCTTCAAAATGGCGGCTAGAATAAGCCTGATTACGCGGCTACTGCGAGGGAGCCGTAAAAAGTCTGCGGGGCGTCGCCTAGTGGCTATGGCGCTTGCTTTGGGAGCAAGATATCGGGAGTTCGAATCTCTCCGCCCCGACTCTTTTTTATGAAGGAGCAGCGCCTGTACGGGGCTGCTCCTTCATTGCTTTATGGCAACCCCTTGCTACCTATAATCTTCCGAGCTTTAGCCTCGGCCGGGCGTCCGGGAGCAGTAAAATTTCTTCCAAATTGGCCGAAAATGGCGATTTTTGTGAAGACTTGCGGCCTGTGGTGTGATATATGTTGCTCCCGAAAGCTTTTTCCATCTTCCCCGAAAATTCACATGGAGGTAATCACACTACGCTATGGCGACGGCATCAGGAAAGAAGCGCATGACACAGTCGGAGGTCATCAACCACTTTGCGGAAAAGACAGGACTCAAGCGGGCCCAGATAAAAGAGCTCTTTGAAGAGCTGGCCAACCTGGCCAGCAGCGAAGTCAAAGCTAACGGAGAGTTTGCTTTACCCGGCTTCGGAAAGCTCGTCCGCTCTGAGAGAAAGGCACGCGAAGGGCGCAATCCTGCGACTGGAGAAACAATTCAGATTCCTGCCAAGACCACGCTCAAGTTCCGCGTCGGCAAGGGCATGAAGGACTCTATTCTTCCGAGGAAGTAGCTCAGGAATTGTCACGGTACATTTTGTCGCCGTCTGGGCATTCGGCCTACGCGAAACAGCGGGGCCGAAAACTCAGACGGCGCTCGCTTTTTCCACCCGCTCAAAGCTTAAATCAAAGCACAGACTAAAGTTAGCAACACCCGCCGGAGAATTAACAAGCAGGGCTGAAATTTATCTTCCATTTTCGGGAAACTTCCTCTATACTGGCCCGTTTTGTCGGAGACAAACTGACGCGCTATAGAGGGGTACAACGTCTGCAAGTGTGTCCGTTTCCAGACAAAATAGCTTTGGAAATGCAACAATTTTGCATCCAAAGCGGTTACAAATACATCTAATATCTACCCAAACGAAACCAGTCGAGGGGTTGCGGTCTTGAGGGGGAATAAAGCCTACAGTCGTAGCCTGTCGAGTTGAAGGAGCCAGAGAAGACGTGAACTTTGATAAGCACTTGCCGCTAGACGAGCGGATTCTGAGAATTGACCACATCCAGGCACGCCGTTTCTCTAAATTGAACGGCACGGCTCTGGAAATCGCAACCGAGGGTATCCTGCGTCACCTGCGCGCGTGCGACCGTATGGATGTTAATCCAGACATCTCAGCCGTGCGCGAGATAATTGACGACGCTTTGAACGGTCGTCGCGTTTACGCTGAGACTTCGGACGACCGTCGCACGGACGACCGCCGCGCTGCCTAAGAGCCGGACGGCTACAAGTCAAGTTTTCAACTGAAAGACCGCTCAGCCCTCTCGCGGGCAGCGGTCTTTCAGTGTCTAAGGCAGAATCAATTCTTATCACTTCTCTCTTCTGCGCTCTATCTCATACTGTGTAATCGCAAGGCGGCTCAGCGCGTCCGTGATTTCGCCAGCCAGAACCATCCGAAGCGCTTCTGTGAACGGGACGCGCCTCACCTGTAGCTCTTCCGTCCCTTCCGGCTTGTGCTCACCTTGGGTCAGCCCCGTCGCTACGTACCAGACGGCTAGCTCGTCCGTGACGGAGTTTGAAAGATGTGCTTCTCCGAGCTGCTCCCAACTGTTTGCGCTGAGGCCCGTCTCTTCCAACAACTCGCGCCGGGCCGCGCTCAAAAGCTCTTCTCCTTCGGCGCAGCCGCCCTCCGGAATCTCCCACGAATAGCGCCCGAGCGTGTAGCGGTACTGGCCCACCAGATAAATCGTGTCGTCCTCTTCTATAGCCAGCACGCCTACGGCCGTGTTCCTGAAGTGTACTACGCCGTAGATGCCCTGCTCGCCATCCGGTCGTATAACCTTGTCTTCCCTCACCCTTATCCAGTTGTTTGTGTAAACCTCTCTGGACGAGAGCGTGCGCCAGGGATTTCTCTGCTCGTCAATCTCCATTGCCTGCCTGCTTTTACTTTAAGCTTCGCCGCTGGTCGCGGCCTCTTCCACCAGCGTCGGCTCGTGTCGAGTCTCTTCAGGAGACTTCTCGGATTGCCTGAAGACATCGAGGAGCGCAAGCGTGATGGCAAGCACGACAGGCCCCAGCACTATCCCTACCACGCCGAAGACCTGTAGGCCGCCCAGCACCGAGAAGAAAATGAAAAGCTCATGCAGCTTGGTTCTCTCGCCCACGAGTTTCGGCCTCAGGAAATTATCCACAGTGCCTATGACGAGCGCGCCCCAGAGGACGAGCATCAGTGCCTTGCCATAGTGGCCCGTCAGCGCAAGATAGATTGCCGCAGGCACCCAGACCAGAAAAGACCCTGCCATCGGAATCATGGAAAGAAAGGTCATCACCACCGCCCACACAATCGCGGACGGCAGGCCTAGCGCCCAGAAGGCAAGGCCGCCAAGCGCGCCCTGTATGACGGCTATGACAAGCACGCCGTAGAGGCTCGCGCTAATCACGTCTCTGGTGCGCTCAAAGATTCTTTCGCTCTGCTGTCTTTGCAGTGGCAGCGTGTCCGGGAGGGCGCGCACGAACCTCTCGCCGTCGCGGAACAGGTAGTACATGGTGAAGACGACGAAGAATATCTGTACGACTATGCCTACCAGACCGCCGACGAACCCGAGCGCCTGACCGGCAATCGTCCCGCCCATCCCCTTTATACGCTCCTTCAGAAAATCGCCCGCGCGCAGCTCTTCTATGTTGACGTACTGCCCGAACCAGCCGATTAGCCTCCCGAGCGGCGACGCCTGCGGGTCTAAGAGCGTGGACAGATTGACATGCACGGAGTTGACGGCGTTCGACAGCTCGTTGACGACCGCGAGCGTGATGAGCGTCAGGGGAACCAGGATTGTGAAGATGACGAGCAGGCTTGAGAGAATGGCGCTCGTCGCGGGCCGCTTGGTACGCGCCACCAGCCTGCGATGAACCGGATAAAAGACTATGACCAGAACGGACGCCCACGCCACGACGTTGACGAAGGGCTTCAACATCAGCCAGCACAAATAGAGCGCAATCGCCGTCGCCACCAAAAGAGCAAGCCAGCGCGCCTGAATCTTCTGTTCCTTCATCTCGCCCCCGCACAAAAAAGATTCCGCACACTTTAACACGGCGTGCAAAGAATAGAAGCTTGGAAGTTCGCCGCTCCTCACAGGCGGTAATCCTCCATGCGCCCACGGTTGACTGAAACCGCGCCCCGCATGTTAACATCCAAACGCTCTAAAAAAGGTCAAGCTCCCGTAGCTCAGTGGATAGAGCATCTGCCTTCAAACAGGAGCCTGTGCGGAGAATAAGTAATCCGTACAGTGGAGGGTGCTATATCGGTGAATCTCTAAAGAAGCTCAGGCTTCCATGACAACACCGAGGAAACCTCGTAAGGTGCCTTTGATATGGTCGGATGGTTGCCGCAAAAACTTAGTGTCATCCATCACACCAAGGATAAAGGTGATCTTGGAGTAGCGAAGGCTTACTGTGATTTAGTTGAAAAGGGATATCTGGTACTTTTCCCTACAACTGAACATGCTCCATTTGATTTAGTAGCTTATGATGGAAGTAAGTTTACAAGAATTCAAGTGAAGTATAGGCGAGCAGTTCACGGTGCTATCCAGATAAGAATGCTTAACTGGTGGGCAGATAAGAACGGTTCTCATAGTAAGCAAATTGACAAAAGTCAGGTTGACGTTTTCTGTGTTTATTGTCCTGATACGGACAAGTGTTATTACTTTAAACCTGAAGACGTTAATGTCTGCCTTTCGCTCAGAATAAAAGCTACAAGGAATAATCAATCCAAGAACATAAAGTTTGCGGATGATTACGCGAGGGTTCCGTAGAGACTACACGCATCCAGGCTGAAATGCCTAAGATATAGTCCAGACCACAACTCTTTCGAGGGGTTAGGGAAACCTAAAGTGGTAAGCTAAGCAGAGGGTCGCAGGTTCGAGTCCTGCCGGGGGCATCTCATTCGCTTGAAGAAATGGGGCGAGTGGTGTAAAGATAAATTCAACCTTTGTGGCGGCTATAGTTCAGTCGGTTAGAACGCTTGATTGTGGATCAAGAGGTCGTGGGTTCGAGCCCCACTAGCCGCCCATCAACTTCAGACAACTTAGGCGGCCATCCTTCCAGAGAGGTGGCCGCAAATTTTTTAGAGATGGAAATCCGCGTTCCCGTTCCGCACAACTTCAGCTTCAAGCGCACGGCGCTCAGTCACGGCTGGTGCGAGCTTCTGCCGTTTGAGTTCGAGCAATCTAGCTGGCGGCTTCTGCGCGTCATTGAGATGGGTGATGACAGGCCTGTGACGGCCACAATCACTGCCGGGCAGGACGCGCTCGCTATCAACACGGGGCGCAGGCTGGGCAAGCGCGCGGCGGCGAAGGTAGTGCGGGACGTGCGTCACATGCTGCGGCTGGACGAGGACTTGACGGAGTTCTACGACGCGGTGGCGGGAGACGCGGAGTTTGAGTGGATAGAGCGGCAGGGGGCCGGTCGTCTGCTGCGCTCGCCTACGGTCTATGAGGACGTGGTGAAGGCAATCACGACTACCAACTGTTCATGGGCGCTGACGGTCAAGATGGTGACGGGGCTGGTTCAGCATCTGGGCCGAGAGGCTGCGGGCGGGCGCAGGAGCTTTCCCACGCCGCAGGTGATGGCGGAAGCGCCGCTTGAGTTCTACACAAACGTGATGCGCGCAGGCTATCGCGCGCCATACTTTAAGGAACTGGCCGAGCGCGTAGCGTCGGGCGAGCTGGACGTTGAGAGTTGGCTCGCGAGCGGGCTGCCTACGCCCGCTCTCAAGCGAGAGATGAAGCGTGTCAAGGGCGTGGGCGATTACGCCGCAGACACTTTGCTGCGCCTGATAGGTCGTTACGACGGGCTGGCGCTTGATTCGTGGGTGAGGGGAAAGTTTGCGCGCCTGCATGGCCGTGGCCGCACTGTGACTGACGAGAAGATTGCGCGCTACTACTCGCGCTTTGGGGAATGGCGCGGGCTTGCGCTCTGGTGCGACATGACGCGCGACTGGCTTGATGAAGAGACTGCTCCTTGAGAGGCGGCGTCTTTTAGGCTTGCGCGCTATTTGGAGGCGCGTGCGAGCTTGAGAGCGCGCCTGGCGCTTCTCCTGATTCCTTCGCTCAGGTCTATGATGTCGTCCAGCTCGTCGCGCGCTTTGATAGCTCCGTCTGCATCCGTTACCCTGTTGAAGTTTTTAAAGATGGGATTGTCAACGAGCCGCGCAATCGCGCCGTCCAGCGTCATGAGCGACTCTTTTATAGCCGCAGGCTCTATGTCCATCAGGCTCTTCCTGCGGCTCTCATTCTCCCTCACCATCTGAAGAATCAGCATGTAGGATTTGAGACGACCGGCCCGCTTTTTTATCTCAGACGCGGCCTCTTCTATCAGCCTGTAGTCCGGAGCGTTCCCCATAGAGATCATGTTGAGGACATTGTTGTTCGCCAGCTGCAAGCCTTCGTAATCGTCCTTGACCTGCCCTAGTGTCACACGCGGAGGCGCTATGTCAGGCTCAACCCTGACGGCTTTACCTATGCTCCTGAGCTGTCTCTCGCGCACGGCCAGGTCACGCTCGTCGCGTGTTTGCCGTTGCGCGGAAGCGTTCGTGTATGAAATGAGTAACAGGCCCAGGGGAAGGATAAGTGCAGTTAACAGGCAACGCGAAAAAGCTCGGAGCAGGCTCTGCATATCGCACCTCGCAATCGGAAGGAGACAGAACGGAAGTTGCCGGGCATTATAGTCCTGCTTTACAAAACGCACAATAAATTTCCATCATTTTACCTGCCGCTCCCCGGCCCACTCTTCCAGCATGCTCTTTAGCTCCGGGTGGCTCAGGCCTTCCCGCTGCCAGTCATACTCGCTCAGCGCCGCCACGGCGTTCCACGTGGGATGATAGCGAAGATATATGTCTCGCTCTCTGCGGTTCCCCCAACTGCCGTCGCTGTTCTGTGTCTCCAGAAGATATTCCATGCCCTTTCGCATCAGGGGGTCGCCGGTCTTCATGCCGAAGGCACGCAGGGAATCCATGAACTCGCCGAGCATGTCCGCGTCCCTCTGGCTGATGGCCGAAGTCATAGTCTCTCTCAGGAACTCGAACTCGTGGGGAAGCAGTCGAGGGTTCAGCCGGTACTGGCTGTAATCGTTCAGCGTGTAGACGACGTGAGTGATGGCGTAGACCGTGTCGTAGAACTCGTCGCTCTTCTGATTATCCCTCGGGTAGGGGCGAAGCGTCGGCAGCCACTTGAGCACGTCGCCGTACTTTGCGCCGAGTATGACGCCGTAGCGCTCGCCGCTATAGGCCGTAATCAGCGCGTCGTACCAGACATCTTGCCGCGTTCTCATTTTGAGCGGGCGCTTGCAGTTGTTGCAAAGGCTTGCGCCCCGCAGGTTGTTCGCGTGACAGAAGCTGCACTCTTCGGGTACATCATCCGGCGGAGGCTCCGTGGCAGGGTCAAAGCGCATGTAGGCGCTCGCGTTGAAGCGAGGCGCGCGGCTGCGAATCTCTGCCTTTAACTTTTCGTCGCGCAGGCCGAGGCTATCGGCGGCGTCGCTTCCGAAAGCGTAGTCAGCGATTATCCCTGCGTCCGCGCCCGCCGGGAGCGTAGGATGAAGCCTTCGCCAGCGACGCGCTCGCTCAAGCCCCATGCGGCGAGCCATCCTACGCATCTCAGGGTCTTTCAGCGCCACGCTCAGCGTGTAAAAACACCAGAGGTAATCGCTCCCGTACTCTTTGAAGTTTTTATCCACGAGCGCCGTGCGGTAGATGAATTGCAGCCCCCGCCGTACGGCCCGCGCTCGCATAGCTTCCGTCCAGCGAGAGCCCGGCCATAGAGGGCGAGAGAGTCCCTGTTTTTCCAGCGCCCGCTGTGAAGATGGGAGTGAGCGCGCGGGAAGCTTCTGCGCGCCCGAGACTACCGTCAGGGCTTGCAGGGTGACGAGTATTAGAACCGCCGCGTGGATTTTCCTGAGCATCTTCATAGAGACCTGTCCGCCTGCTTCAGCAGCGACGAAGGGCAGAGCTTTTCCAGCACGCATTCGGCGCAGAGCGGCGTGCGCGCCTTGCAAACTTTTCGGCCGTGCGCAATCAACAGGTGCGGGAATAGTATCCACTCGGAGCGAGGCACAAGCTCTATCAAATCGCGCTCTATCTTCTCCGCCTCCTTCTCAGTAGAGAGCGCCAGGCGCTGTGTGAGGCGCGAGACGTGAGTGTCTACGACTACGCCTGCCGCTATGCCGAAGGCGTTGCCGAGCACTACGTTCGCGGTCTTTCGCGCCACGCCCGGAAGCAGCACCAGCTCTTCCATACTGTCCGGCACGCGTCCTCCGTGCTGCTCTTTTATCAAGCGGCACGCTCCCTGAATCGCACGCGCCTTGTTGCGATAAAAGCCTGTCGGGCGTATGTCCTGCTCAAGCTCGCTCTGCGGAACCTTCAGGTAGTCTTCGCACGACCCGTACTTTCTAAAGAGCGCCGGGGTCAAATTGTTGACGCGCTCGTCCGTGCACTGTGCGGAAAGGATTGTGGCGACCAGCAGCTCAAGCGGGCTGCTGTAATCGAGCGAGCATGCGGCCTGCGGGTACTCGCGCTTCAGCAGCCTGATAATCTTCCTCGTGCGTTCTCTCTCTTCTTTAATCAAGCCCTCTCCCTACCCGAATCATAGATAGAAGAAATCCGCGTCGGCACAAACTTATATCACACGACACCGAGCGCGCGGGCGCAGTTCTTAGAGTCCAGTAGAGAAATAAAGACGAAACTGCCCGCAAGACTATGTAGCCTGCGGGCAGTTTCGCCTTCAGCTCTTTTGTTGCGGTTTACTGCTCGTGCAGCAGGAAAACGTCCCAGGCCCAGCGGCCAATCTGTTCACCATTACGGTCTTTGACCTTGGCGCGATACCTGAACCAGTTGCCATACTGGTCTGTCTTCTTCGATTCCTTGTAGTCCAATTCCAATATAGTAATTCCCAGCGCCGTTAAATTGTGTAGCTCTGACGGCTCTGAGATGCCGTTGTGGTTTACGTCCTGCCACAGGCGCAATCGGGAGAAGATTTCATCCCCAGCATCAATTATCCTGTCGCCGTTGCCGCCGTTAATTGCCTTGTCGTATTCGGCAAGCGCCAGAAAACCGTTCGGCTGATTTGATAAGGACTGCGGCGAGAAGTTGCCGAACAGTTCCAGGCCACTATCAATCGTGCCGTTTCCGTTGCGGTCAAGAGCAAGCCAGGCGTCATCCGAGCCCGGAGTTGTCCACGCCAGCCGTTCCCGTGTGCCGTCCGCATTAAGGTCGAAGGCTAATCCATCCAGCCCGTTTGTCAGACTGAAGCCGTCGCCTTTAATGTCAATCAGGACAGGTGAAATACAATCAGGTTGTTTTTCAGGCAAACTGGAACCGAAGCTTGAACTATCATCACGATTGCAGGCAGTTACAACCGGAATGGCCCATCCGCCTCCGGCAGTACAAGCGCTACAGGCTTCGGTTAATTGCCAATATCTGTCTTCGCTAACGTCGCATACAATAGAAGTCTCATTGTAAACTCTACTCCTAACTCTTTGTTCCCATAAGGCGGTGCCGCTTATATTGTTAATTGTGGTGGGTGAAAAGAATTCTGGATAACAATCTAAGGTGCTCAAAAAATTAGGGCCAAGACCACAGCTTCCCGTGCCCCTCACCTCATAATTAACGTGAGAGGCATTAATCGTACCGCACCCATTTTTCCAATAGATATTCCAGTATACTTTTTTCAGGCTTGTACTATTATTAAGGAGACTACAACTTTGGTAAAACTCACTGCTTCCGGGCTCATAGTCAACGGTACAAGTTTGAGCGCTAGCTAGTGAATAAAAAACTACGACAAATGATAAGAGCGATATTACTTGAAGCGCTTTTTTCATAGGGGCCTCGCTAGGATTGAAAAAGCCAATAGAGGAAATGACAGTTAAGAGCTATTAGCCGGGCGACCTAAACTAGAAAGAGCTATAAGCGAGCTTCTTTTCGTTGTACCTTATCCTTAATTCTTTTCAGCCCTTCTTTTAGGCCACTATTATTTCGCTTTAGTTTTCCGAGTTCTGAGATGAGGTCTTCTTTCGCGCTTTTAAGCCCGCTCTTAATTATTGGCGATTGACCGGCAGGAGCTTCTACTGATAATTCAGAAATTTGTGACTCAATCTTATTTAGAGTATCAGGCGTGATGTCACCTGAGCTTGCCAAAGTAGATTCCAGTATGGCGTTTATGCGTTGCAGTTGTAGCTTGACGCCAGCACGCCTCTGTTTGAGGCTTGTTATAGCCTTATAATCACCGTCACTTGTAGCGTCATCGAACATTACGGCAAGTATACTGATGCTGTTAAGTGGCTGATTTGGGTCGCTGGCCGAGCGTAAGTTAGAAACAGGAATAGTTTCTTGTGTGGTGTCGCCTGGGGCTATTACACGCTCTCCATTTGTAAGCTCCACGTCCAATTTGCTAGCTCCAACTCCTATGGAATATCCATTTATATTCTTACTGTATCCATTTTGTAATGTTAAAATATAAGCATCTCCACCGAGGTTAAGTTTTAAATTTAGGACTTGGAATGCTTGAGTTTTATTTACTATCTGTGGGTCGCTTGCTTGTAGCGTGCTCGGTTTATGTGAAACCCAAACAGCCACTCCAATAATAAGCAAACAAAAGAAGAATGCTGTAATTCCGCTTTTCATACAACCCTCCTGTCGTGAAGATAAATTTATATTACCTTCATGTCTTTGGCGGTCATCATTGAGGAACAAGAGCGAGTTCAGGGAGGCTCTTGCTTAAACGGTAAAGAACAGTCAAGGAGTTGCTTTATACACGCCTAACATCTCATTGTCAACAACAATCTATTGGCCAAACCGAGGATTTATTGGCCAAGTCAATGATTAAAATCTTGCTTCAGAGGCGCAAAATTTTTGGCACTAAGAAACCTCGTCTTATTCCAACCGATTGTTAGCGCATAATTTGATGTGAGAGTTATTTATGAGGCTTTGGCGACAGCATATCGAATTTTGCTCAGGAATGAGACCGCGTCAGAATTCGTATAGATGCCAAAATTGGTGTCGCTCGAAGTTGATGTATCTAAGGGCCAAACGCGCCCCTGCCGTATCTCATATCCTGTTATTATTTGATAATCTTCATCAGGGCCACCTCGTTTGATGAAAAGCACATACTGTCTACCCTTACGGGGCATGCCAAATCCTTGAAGCCAGAAAAGGCTTATGTGTCCTGTTCCATATTTTACGCGTCCGCCGGGCCGGTCTACGATGATTGAGGTGTTTGGGGATAGTGGCCCTTGATTGTCATTTTTTAGCACCTCATTAATATCAATGGTGAACTCGGAGTAGACGCTTGATTCATCTTCTGTAAGTTCGGCGGTCGCTTCAGAAACGACTCCCACTATGACAGCATCGCTTTGAGCAACTGGCAACTCTGGAAAATCTGGGGGCCAGTGATACACTGCGGATGCTTTAACTACACCCGGCCCTACATTGTCTTTATATTGAGCGTACTTTTTGCTCTTAGCTTTTTTTTTGGCAATCTTCTTTGGGTCGGTCGGCTTAGGTGCTGTCGAATCAGCAAGAGGAAATTGATTAATATCTTCTTGCTGCTCTTGATTAGGAAGGAGATTGTTTTTGCTTCTCAATGCAGCCGTAGCCGTAGCGCCCGCAATGCAAAGAGTTATCAAAAATAGACATGTATCCCTTTTGCTAACTTTCAATGGAAATTCTCCTAATATATCAAGTGTAATTAAGCAGAAGCAGATACTCTTGAAGAGTGAGGCAATTGCTCAACGGCGGTCAATCTATACAAAGATGTACGTTCTGTCAATAAAAATCTATTGGCGAAATTAAGGATTTAAAATTTTGCTTCGGGCGCAAATTTTTTGGCGCTCAGAAAATTCGACTTATTCCAATAGGTTGTTAGAGCATCTGTGTCATAAAAAGGATGTTGACACGGGCGCAGTTCTTAGAGTCCCGTAGAGGAATAAAGACGATAACTGCCCGCAGGCTACATAAGCCTGCGGGCAGTTATCGTCTCCATCTCTTTTGTTGCTGCTTACTGCTCATGCAGCAGGAACACATCCCAGGCCCAGCGGCCAACCTGAGCACCATTGCGGTCTTTGACCTTGGCGCGATACCTGAACCAGTTGCCATACTGGTCTGTCTTCTTCGATTCCTTGTAGTCCAGTTCCAGTATAGTAATTCCCAGCGCAGGTAAATCGCGTAGCTCTGACGGCTCTGAGATGCCGTTGTGGTTTATGTCCTGCCACAGGCGCAATCGGGAGAAGATTTCATCCCCAGCATCAATTATCCTGTCGTCGTTGCCGCCGTTAATTGCCTTGTCGTATTCGGCAAGCGCCAGAAAACCGTTCGGCTGATTTGATAAGGACTGCGGCGAGAAGTTGCCGAACAATTCCAGGCCACTATCAATCGTGCCGTTTCCGTTGCGGTCAAGAGCGAGCCAGGCGTCATCCGAGCCCGGAGTTGTCCACGCCAGGCGTTCCCGTGTGCCGTCCGCATTAAGGTCGAAGGCCAATCCATCCAGCCCGTTCGTCAGACTGAAGCCGTCGCCTTTAATGTCAATTAGGACAGGTGAAATACAATCAGGCTGTTCTTCAGGTAAGCTGGAACCGAAGCTTGAACTGTCATCACGATTGCAGGCAGTTACAATCGGAGTGCTGCCACCACTATATATTGGACATCGATGGCGATGCCAATTCTCATTTGGCACGCCCATATTTGTGCAACCGTCCCCACTAGTTAATGCGGTATAGGTCTTTTGATTCCATGAACCGATATTACCGCCTTCTTCAAGGAAATAAGGAGCCTCGAATATTGGCCAACATCCATTATATGTACCTGTGCTAGTCAAGTTACATTGTCCCGTATCTTCTACATCAACGGGGCGGGAGTAACCATCTAGCCAATATACTGTCCAGTAAGAATTTTTGTACAATTTATAGGAAGTAAGACTGGAAGGCCCGTAGCAATTAGGCCGCAAGAAATCCTCTTGTCGTTTAACTTGAGTATCCCCACATCTTGAATAAACAGCCCATCCAGAAATTGTACCTACCAGGAAAGTTGTGAGTAAAACCGTGAGGAGTCTCCGTTTCATGGATTAACTCCTTCCCCGCCTTTTTGCTTGGCTTTTTCCTTCTCTTCATCCCGCTTGGCTTTGTCGCGTGCGCGTACAGCGCGCATGTGCTTAAGCACAGATTCGTCGCCATCCTCAGAATTATCAGCAAAAACAGCCGCAGAAAGGAAAATGGGATAGCGACCATCTAAGTTACTCAGTAATATATTTATAGTCGCCGTGCTATGAGGAGCAATGACTACACGAGGATTATCTGGGTCTTCTAATCCGTTGCTAGCTACTCCATATTCGTTTGTTGCAACAGTTCCATTCGTTAAAGCAAAGTAGGTCACAGCTAAGTCAGAATTATTCTTTACTTCAATGGTGACTGCTGCATTAGGCTCACCTTCCCGCTGGATAGTAGCATTTACTATCTCTAATTTTTTAACCTTAGAGATGAGTTTCGGCAAAGTGGCTTTTGAGGTTACAGATTGTTGTTCTTGCTGACGTATGTTAGCGGCGTGTCGCGCGGTAAAGAAAGAAATAGTGAAGCCGCTAACTAAAACTACGGTGCCTAAGAACCAGAGAGAGGTTGATTTGCGGTTTAGAGGATTCATCAAAATTTCCTTTGGGAGTGAAAATGTTAAAGCCTAACCCGAGTAGTTTGTGGGACAAGATGGGATTAAGCATGAGTTAGAGGGAGACTTTTAATTAACAAAGTTCGTAAGGCAAAAGGAATCTAACTTTATTTATTAAAGTTGTCAATAAAAATCAATTGGCCAAAACGAGGATTGAAATTTTGTTTACTTGAAAGCTTAACTAATTCCAATCGGTTGTTAGGATGTGCGTGCAATAAAAAAGGATATTGACACGGGCGCGGCGAATTGAGTAAAGAGTGTGTGCTGAGCTTAAACCTGCAAGGAGCAGAACATGACCTACATTGTCACCGAGCCCTGTGTTGATTGTAAGTATACGGATTGCGCCGCGGTCTGTCCCGTGGAAGCCTTTCATGACTTGCCAGACCGTCTTTATATTAACCCGGACACCTGCATTGACTGCGACGCGTGCGTGCCGGAATGTCCCGTCGAAGCCATCTTCGCCGAAGGGACGCTGCCAGACCATTACGCGCACTGGCTTGAGATGAACGCCGAGGCCGGAAATTATCCGACCATCAGCGCCAAGATACCCGCGCTTCATGGCCCGGGCTGCGCGGGCCCCGAAGAATAATCCCGCGAAGAATTTACTCATCTGTTCATCGGGCCCTGTTGATTCGATGAAGAAATGAGCCGATGAATCAATTCCCTACCTTCTTCTACAGATTTGACATCAAAGACTTTCCTCACGATGATGGGATGCGTAGACGAACGTCAAATCTCCCGCGCGGCTCGCGAGAAGCGGCGCGGGAGATAAAAGAGCGAGCTTCTGAGAGATGAAACGTTACCTGCCCTTTGCCATCATCGCCATAGTCCTCTTCAGCGCCATAGTGGTCGCAGCGCTTCTGCTTCGCACTCCGCGTCAATCGTCATCATCACTGTCGCCCGGTCAGTCTTCTACGAGCAAGACCACTGGGCCGCAGCCCGGAGCCGACCCGCCCAACTCTAAGGGCAACCCGAACGCGCCGGTCACCATAGAAGAGTTCGGAGACCTTCAGTGCCCGCCGTGCGCCGCCATGCACCCGGAGCTACAGAAAATCCAGCAGGAGTACGGCGAGCGCGTGCGCGTTATCTTCCGTCACTTCCCTCTGACGCAGATGCACCCTTACGCGCTCGAAGCCGCGCAGGCCGTTGAGGCCGCAGGCATGCAGGGAAAGTTCTGGGAGATGCACGACTGGATGTACTTACAGCAGGAGAAGTGGACGCAGGCTCCGAACGCTCGACAGATGTTTTTGCAGCAGGCCCAGAACCTTGGCCTCAACGTGGAGAAGTTCCGGCAGGACATGAATAGCGCGGAGGTCAAGCAGCGCATCATCCTCGATTACAATCGCGGCATGTCGCTCGGGGTAACGGGCACGCCGACCCTCTTCATCAACGGCAAACAGGTCACCTCAGACAAGATGACGGACGAAGGCATACACGCCCTCATCAACTCTGCCCTCGCAGCCAAAGGACAATGAGCAAGCCTTACATGGCCGACGAGGCTGCGCCCGCAAGAGGCGCTAGCGCAGCTCAAGCCGCAAAGCGCGCGGGCCTACTCTACGGGCTGGCGGCAGTCGTGGCACTCATAGGCATAGGCGACACGATTTATCTAACGGTTGAGCACCTTTCGGGCCGCAGCGCGCAGTGCGTCGTCACCTCCGGCTGCTCAAGAGTCCTGAGCAGTCCTTACGCGAGCCCGGCAGGGATTCCGCTCGCCGTCATAGGCGCGGCAGCATACTTCACCATCTTCAGCCTCGCGACCCTAGCGGCCTTCGGCTACCGACAGGCAGGGCGTCTCTTCTCCATCCTCGTCGCCATGATGTTCCTGACGACGCTCGTGCTTCTATACCTACAGGCATTCGTCATAAGAGAGTTCTGCGACTACTGCCTGCTCTCTGCGCTCCTAGTCCTTATCCTGACAATCATCACGAGCGTTTTATGGCGGCTACAGGCCAGAGCTTAAAGCTTCCGCACGCCGCACAGGTCTTAAAAGCTTACGCCCGGCTCTTGATTCGCGGGCCGCAGGTGTGCGAATTTATCGCCTGACCGGCTAAGGCAACACGCTCCCCTTCGATTTGACTTAAAGCTTTCTACGGCGCGCAAGGTGAACTTATGAGACGCTCTTTCATCTTATCTGTTCTCTGCCTTTTACTACTTCTCTCGTCGTCCGCCCACGCGCAGAACCAGCGCGCGGCGCGCGAGCACCTTAAAAAGGGTCTGGCGCGCTTTAGTCGCGGCGACCTTCGCGGCGCAATCAACGAGTACACCAAAGCCATCGAGGCCAACCCGCGTTACCCTGAAGCCTTCCTGAACCGTGGCGTGGCCCGCAGGGCGCGCGGCGATTTGGACGGCGCGATTGACGACTACGAAAGGGCAGTTGAGCTTGAGCCGGCCATAGGGCAGAACAACCGCGACATCACGCAGGCCTATACCAATCGCGGCTTCATACGCTCGAACGAGCTGGACGTGGAGGGAGCTATAGCGGACTTCAACAAGGCCATCAAGTACAGCCCGAACGACGCCGACTCGTACATCAAGCGCGGGCGAGCGCGGCTGATTGACGGCGACACTGACCGCGCCATAGCGGATTTTAATCGCGGCATAGAGCTTGACCCGAACAACCCTTTGGCCTACGCCGACAGGGGCGTGGCCCTTGAGCGACAGGGCAGGGCGACGGAGGCGGGCAAGGATTTTGAGAAGTGCCTGAAGCTCAACCGCGAGCTGCGGCTGATGATAGAGCTGCACATCATGGAGCTTGAGATGCAGATTAAAGAGATGCGTAAGCGGCGCTCCGCCTCAAAGGAGAGAGTGGCTTAACTATTGAAGCCCACGGCTCAACGCGTGTAGCCCGCCGGGTAGCTAAGCTCTATGTCGTCCCTGTCGGTCGTAATCTCTATCCGGTGAAATCCCTTCTTCGGGTGCGTAGAGAGATAGCTGAGCGCGAGCTGCCGCGTCAGCGACGTTGAGACATCCTTCAGAAACGGGTCATAGCTCACGGGCGCGTCCAATCCCTGAAAGTAAGCGCGCCCGCCCGTCTCATCAGACAGCCTCGCCAGAGAGCTTTGCGCTCCTGCGGCCAGAATATTGTTCGAGCGGACGTTCGTGATAACGGACGGGGCGTAGAAAGAGTAGACGGCCACGCCTCTGCGCTGCGCCTCGTTGATGGCGCGCTGCAAGTCTATGCTCTGCACGACAGATGCTGTGTCGAAGCCGCGCGAGTAATCAAGGCCGTCGGAGACGACCAGCATGGCGCGGCGTCCCGCCGGTTGACCCTCGAAGCGCTTGAGCGAGTCTATTATCTCCGTGTAAGGATTCGAGGGAGCGGCGCTGGCAAAGCTCAGGGGCGGGCGAAGCGAGCCAGCCGCGCGCTCAAGGTCTGTGGTGAACTTCTGCCGCACCTCAAGCGAGCCCGTCCTGATGTAACCCACAAGGACGCGAGAGCCTTCGGGGAGGCTGCGTATAAACTCGCCTATACCCTTCATCTCGTTTCCGATTGAGGGAACCACACCGTCCTGAATCAGCACCGCGAGCGTCAGCGGCGAATTGCCCATCCAGCGAATCGAGAGCTTACGCATCTCTTCGCCGTCCTCTCGCACGGTGAAGTCAACCACGTCCATCTCTCTTCCCATGCGCGAGCCCTTGGTGCGTATGGTGACGGGGATGATGACCGTTCTCACGCCGTCGCGTCCCGTCTGACGCCTCTCCTGTCCGGATACGCCTAGCCCCGCGACAGAGCCCAGGAGCATCAGAGCGGATAGAAAGATTGCGACCTGTCTTTTGATTCTCATCAAGCGCCTTCCCCTCAGGAGAGAAATAACCTTTACGGCTGCCGGCCCCATTATATCCTGTAACGGCCAAAAAACGGATAGCGCCGGAGCCACGCTTTCCGTCTGGGGTCTCTGGCTTATGCCGTAACAAGATAGTATATTTTCCCCTCTTTCAGGAAAACAGATGCCGAAGGTTTTGTGTAAGCTTTACAGGTGCCGCGCGCATCAAAGATGCCAGCTATGATGGAGAGAAGCGATAAACTGACGCCGCGAGAGCGCATGATGATGCGTGTGCTGAGGCACGCGCCCTGGCTGGGCTTTCTTCTGTTCACGCTTCCCTTGCCCATTATCTTCTTCCTGCTCTATTTGACATCCACGAGCATGGAAGGCGCGGCCATACTAATCTTTCTGACCCTCGGCTCTCTGATAGGAGGCGCGCTCTTAGGGCTATTAGCAATCATCTTCATACTGCTTTATCGTCGCCGCTGGGCGAAGCGCATGCGCGAGAAGCTTGCGGCCGACGGCATCACGGCCGATGAATTGGACTGGTTCAAGTCTGAGCTGACGACGGCAGAGAGGCTGACCCTGAAATCAATAGAGGCGCAGAATCCGCTTCTCGCTGATGCTTATAGAGAGACGCTGGCGGCGCGACTGACGGCCTCGCGCGTGCTGGCAAGCGCCAAGCGAGAGTTGCTCACGGTAGAGCGCCGCATCAACCGCGCCGTCCTCTTGCAGGGAGCGGACACGAAGGGATTGCAGGATGAGCTTCGCGCAGACCGCTCGCGCCTTGAAAGGGTGCGCGACGACGGCACGAGCTATCTGGCCGAAGTGCAGGCGCGCTTGCAGATGATTGAGGCCACGGCCAGTCGCGGCGCGAGCTTTGCCGAAACCGACATGGCGCTCAAACGGCTAGGGAACATACGCGAGCAGATGCCGCTGGCCCTGGAAGCGGCGCGCATGGAGCAGCAGGCGCGCTTTGAGATTGAAGACGACCTTAAGCGCGCGGGCGACGAGCGCGCCTTAACCGGAACAAGAGAAGAATGAGCAACGACGAGGAACCTTCAACTACAATCAATCTGGTACGCACGGACGACGGGCGCTGGCGCGTCTTCATCAACGACGAAGACATGGGCACGTCCTTTCAGTTTCCCTGGGACGCGCTGCAATGCGCGCTCAACGGCTCAATCACAGGCCACCCCCTCACAGACCTTCAATCAATCGAAGTCATGGCCTCAAGCGAAGCCGATAGACAACGACAGGCGCGAGTCCGCGCCGCGCAGGCCGAGCGTCGCGCCCTTCTGGCAGCCCTCAGAGGCATCGACGGCGAAGGAATCTGAAAGGCAAGGCAGAAGTCAGAGTGCAGAATGCAGAAGTAAAGAAAGAACTCAAGTTGAGCAGTCTTTCTTTTCATTCATCACTCTGCATTCTGACTTCTGCCTTTTTGTAGACGCCTACGTCGAGTCGCTCCGCATAGCCTTCATTGACGAGGGCGCGGTTGCCTAAGCCCGCGTCCGGGCGCGAGAGGCCTGTTAGTTTCGATAGCTCGCCGCGAAGCGTCATGCCTGCGCCGTCTAGATATGCTCGCGCCAACTCTCTGAGCGCGGCCTCGCGTTTGACCTTGAGCCTCAGCTCGGGCGCGAAGCGCGCTTCCGGCAGCGTCCAGATGTATGTGAACCAAGGCTCGTAAAGCACCTCGCCGGGTATGACCTTCATCGTGCGTTGCAATTCATCGAGTGCGCGAGTGAATCGCTTGCGGTCGCGCACGCCCGACTCCTCGCGCAAATCTCCCGTAGCCATCTCCCACTCCCGCCTCAGAACACGCAGTATCGCCCTTGCATCCGAAGTGAGCCGTTCCTTTTCAGCGCGACGGGCAAGGCCGAAGAGCGCTTGAAAGTGCGGGATGAGTCGCGGGGCAAGGAAGGTAGCGCGCCCGCGCCCCAGCTTCGCGTAGTAGACGCGGCCGCGCCGCATCACCTCGTCCTTGATGCGCCACGCGAGGCTCGCTTCCGGGTCTTTCTGGACGTTGCGCGGCATGTGCGCGTCGCGCCTGCCGCAGACGGCTATGTAGATGGAAGGGCCGGGGTGACGCACGTCCGTCATGGCGGAGCAGAAGCCCACGGTCTCAATCAGGTGCTCGGCGTCAAGGGCGCTCTCTATGCGAAGCTCCGGCTCGCGCCGCCACGTGCGGTCGCGGTAAAGCTCTATCTCTTCCGGCAGGCTCTTAATCATCATTTATTCTTCTTCTGTCCCTACTTCCAATTAATCGCTCATCGCTCAAACTGACAGACCTTTTCTTTCATCTTGACAGCATCGGTCAGGCGACTCCACTTCCAGAAAACTCGAAAGCGAAGCTAAACCCCAATAAAAACGGGCTTTATGAACGCGGGAGCCTCGCGGCACGGCCGTTGCTCTTAAGGCGGGGCGCGCAGCGTGTGCTGCTTTACGAAGCACCCCCCTTCGCAAACTCTAAAAGCTGCGCTTAAAAGGAATCGAGATGACACGAATCAAACGTTCAAGATTAATCACCTGGGTCGCCCTCGCGGCACTGCTTCTGGCAGGCGGCTCCGGCATACTGATTACGGAACGCGCGCACGCACAGTCGCTCCTACAGCCGGGCGACAAGGTCTCTTCAGACCTGAAGGGCGCGAGCGGCAGCAAAGTCACCGTTATCATTCAGCCGAACGGCGCATGGTCCAGCGGCCTCTCCACGGCCGTCAAGTCCAACAACGGGACGGTCAAGAAGCAGTACACCAACATCAAAGCCCGAGTGGTTGAGCTGCCCCCGGCGGCCGTCAACAATCTGGCTTCCCGCCTGGACGTGCAGTACATCTCCTTGGACAGAAGCGTCAAGAGCATGGGCCACGTTTCGCTGACGACCGGCACTGACGCAGTTCGCTCAGCCGTCTCCGGCATGACGCTCGACGGCACGGGTATCGGCATTGCCATTCTCGATTCCGGCATTGACCAGAACCACGTATCCTTCAAAGGCTCGAACGGCACAAGCCGCATAGTAGCCAATCAGGATTTCACAGGCGAAGGCCGCACGGACGACCCCTACGGTCACGGCACGCACGTAGCGGGCGCGGCGGCAGGTAATGACGACATAGCTCAGGGCGCTTACGTCGGCATAGCGCCGAACGCAAACATCATCAACCTCAGAGTCCTGGGCGCACAGGGCAACGGCTCTACCTCGGCACTGCTCGCCGCGATTGACTGGGTTATCTCTAACAAAGCCACCTACAACATCAAAGTCGCCAACATGAGCCTCGGCACGCCTGCCGTAGACTCATACAAAAACGACCCGCTCTGCCAGGCCGTGCGCCGCATGGTCGACGCAGGCATAGTAGTCGCCGCAGCCGCAGGCAACCAGGGCAAGGATAGCTCGGGCGACAAAGTTTACGGCATGATTCATAGCCCCGGCAACGAGCCTTCCGCCATCACGGTCGGGGCCTCTAACTCCTACGGCACAGATTCTCGCTCGGACGATTCAATCGCCACCTACAGCTCTCGCGGGCCCACACGCAGCTACTGGACGGACATCTCCGGCGTGCGTCACTACGACAATCTCATCAAGCCTGACGTGGTCGCTCCCGGCAACCGCGTCATCTGGGCAGAGTCCGAAGGCAATTACCTCGTGACGCAGAACCCTGCGCTGGACGCTGGCGTGAGCCAGGCGACGGGCAAAAAGATGATGTTCATGAGCGGGACTTCGATGGCGACTCCCGTAGTCGCGGGCGCAGCCGCCCTACTGCTTCAGGCCAACCCGAAGCTGACGCCGAACATGGTCAAGATGATTCTCATGTACACGGCGCAGTCGCTCGCTGGCTTTAACACCTTCGAGCAGGGCGCGGGCCAAATCAATCTTGACGGCGCAATCCGCGTTGCTCGCATGGTACGCACAGACATCTCTTCTACGACGGCGGTCGGCTCGCCGCTTCTGAACGGCTCGGCTCCCACGCCTCAGACCACGATTGCGGGCTACTCCTTCTCTTGGTCGCGCGGCATGGTGATGGGCAACAACTACGCGACGGGCTCGGACATCGTCACCAAGTACCAGAAGGTCTATGGGTCGGGCGTGCTGCTGAGCGACGGAGTGCTGCTGAGCGACGGAGTGCTGCTGGCAGACCTGACAAAGATGTCGCCGGGCGTCCTGCTGAGCGACAGCATCATCACCAGCAACGGCGTCATCATGAGCGAAGGCGTCTTCTTCTGCTCGACAGGCGTGCTCCTGAGTGACGGTGTGCTGCTGGCGGACGGTGTGCTGCTGGGCGACGGCGTGCTGCTGAGCGACGGCGTGCTCATGGCAGACGGCGTCCTGATGGCAGACATGACCTTACAGGCCCAGTCGGCCTTAAAGAACGGCGACAAGACGACGTTCATGCGCGTTATCGTTGACACTACTACGACGAGCGGGAGCGGAACCTCCGGCTCAGGCTCTACTTCTTCAGGCACCACAACCCCTAAAAAAGGTAAGTAACCAGAGGCATAAGCACTCTAGCGATTCAAGCAGCTTGTTTCGACAAATTTCACTTGCCCCTGAAGGAGTAAACGGATGACATCCCCTGTCCAGGCGAAAAAAGAGTTGCCGCGTAAGCAGAAGGTCGCGGCTTCGGCCAGCGTGCCGAAAGCCCAGCTGCTGACGAACGCAGATAGAGGCGAGGCGCTCTCCTTTCTGGCCGCGCGTCCCCTGCACACGGTCATGCTGGCGGGCTTCATACGCGACAACGGCATGGAGAGCCCGCTCAATCGCGGACAGTTCTACGCCACGCGCGACCACCTGGGGCGCATCAACGGGCTGGCCCTCATAGGCCACGCTACCCTTATAGAGACCGAAAGCGACGAGGCAATCGCGGCCTTCGCTCGCATCGCCAGAAGCTGCAAGAACGCTCACCTCCTGATGGGCGAGCAGGATAAAGTCCAGACCTTCTGGGCCAACTACGCCGAAGAGGGCGCGACGCCCCGGCTGGTCTGCCGCGAGATGCTTTACGAGCAGCGCTGGCCCGTCGAAGTTCGCGACGCAGTACGCGGCCTCAGACAGGCTACGCTCAAAGACCTAGATTTAATCATGCCCGTTCACGCGCAGATGGCCTTTGAAGAGAGCGGTATCAATCCTATGGAGCAGGACGCCGTGGGCTTTCGTCTTCGCTGCGCCCGTCGCATAGAGCAGGGCCGCGTCCACGTCTGGATTGAAGAGGGCCGTTTGATTTTCAAAGCCGACATAGTCTCGGACACTCCGGACGGCATCTACCTTGAAGGCGTCTACGTCTCTTCCGAAGAGCGCGGCAAGGGTTACGGGCTGCGCTGCATCTCACAACTGAGCCGCAATCTTCTGGCTCGCACCAAGTCGGTTTGCCTGCTCGCTAACGAGAGCAACTGGCAGGCTCAAGCCTTTTACCTGAGCGCAGGCTACAAGCTGCGCGCCACCTACGAAACAATCTTCCTCAGCTAAGCAAGCCCCGGCTAGCCTGAAGGCTTCCCTTCGGAGGCATCAATGCAATCTGCCGACAGACAAAGCATGGCCGTGCCGTACATGTGGGCCGTCGTCTGTCTGGGCGCGTCGGCTTGCGTCTTCTCAATCATACGGCTTCCCGTCGCAAGCTTAGACCTGCGCTTTCTGCTGCTGGCGCTCATCACCTTCGGCATAGGCTCGCGCATCACCATAGAGATTCCGCGCTTCAAGTCGGAAATCTCCATCTCGGACACCTTCATACTGCTGACGATGTTGCTCTACGGCGGCGAGGCAGCCATCCTGCTCGCGGCCGCCGAAGCAGTTCTTTCATCCCTGCGCTTCGGCAAGCGGCTCGTCACCTTTCTCTTCAACGCGGCCGTCATGACCGCCGCCACCTTCTGCACGGTCTGGCTCCTGCGCCTAAGTTTTGGGCCAATTGAAGAGCTGACGAACGGCCAGTACTCCCCGCGCTTTGCCCTAGCCATCTGCACTATGGCCTTCGTCCAGTACGCCATTAACTCCGGCCTGGTAGCCATAGCCGGGGCTCTTCGCAACGGTCAACCGCTCTGGCAAACGTGGAGGAACTATTATCTCTGGACATCGCTGACCTATTTTGTAGGCGCGTCTGCGGCGGCCGTCACGGCGCGTATGGTCTTGTCGGTAGGCACCTACGCGCTGGTAGCCATGGTGCCAGTCATAGCCATACTGCACTTCACCTACAAGACTTATCTGAAGAACGTTGAGACCTCTGCGGCTGTGGCAGAGCAGGCGCAGCGACACGTAGAGGAACTGTCACGCTACATAGCTGAACAGGAACGTATCAGAGAGCAATTCTCTCAGCTGGAAAAACTCTCTGCACTGGGCGAACTTGCCTCGGGCGTGGCGCACGACTTCAATAACACTCTGGCCGGTATACTCGGCCGCGCTCAGCTGCTACAGCGCACCTCCGACCCGGAAAAGATGAAGCGCGGTCTGGATATCATCATCAAATCAGCGGAAGACGGCGCGAAAGTTGTGAAGCGCATACAGGACTTCGCGCGACAACGTAAAGACCACGACTTCGCTCCCGTGGCGGTTGACCACCTTCTCTTCGATGTCTCTGAAATCACCCGCCCGCGATGGAAAATCGCGGCCGAAGCCGCCAACGTCCACATC
The DNA here is from genome assembly GCA_035276685.1 of Pyrinomonadaceae bacterium. GTDB lineage: Bacteria > Acidobacteriota > Blastocatellia > Pyrinomonadales > Pyrinomonadaceae > JACVRN01. Next base: position 32,561 of record DATELK010000009.1, read on the forward strand.
AATCTGGACGTTCGCATAGAGACAGCGGCCCTCGTCATGGGAGACGCATCGGAGATGAGAGAAGTATTAGTCAACATGGTATTCAACGCTGTGGATGCCATGCCTCAGGGAGGAAGACTCACTCTCTCAGCAGAAGAAGTGGACGGTCAGGTGGAGATTAGCGTTCGTGATACAGGGCTCGGCATGACTCCCGAGGTGCGCTCAAGAATATTCGACCCCTTCTTCACTACGAAGGGTAAGGCGGGGATGGGACTGGGACTG
>DATELK010000010.1:0-22306 GCA_035276685.1 Pyrinomonadaceae bacterium
TACGTTGAGAATCTACAGCGAGCGCTCGCCGCCTATCATTTCACGGACGCCACGTCAGACCTGCTGGCACGCTGGCTGGACGCGCTGGCAGACCTGCCGCGCAGTCGAGGCACGGCACGCGCGCTCGCAGGCCTGCGCGGCGTAGGCAAGAGCCACACTCTGGCGGTCTTTGCTGCCCTGGCCTCCATGCCTGAGCTTCGCACGGCCGGGGTCTCGGACGCGCACGTCGCCACGAGCGCACGCCGCCTGCTCAATCGCCGCTACCTGCTGGCGCGGGTCGAGCGCGGCACACGCGCCTCTCTCTTGGAAGAGGTCGGGGTGGCGCTCGCGTCGGCCTTCGGCGGGGCTGAGGCCGATTGGTTCAACGTTGCGCCGCAGCAGATGCTGGCCGTGGCAGCCTCTCGCGCGGGCGACACCCCGCTGGTGCTTCTCATAGACACGGCCTTCGGGCGAGAGGCGCGCGTCAAGCGCGACGACGGGCCCGCGCTCAGCCAGCTTGCCGCAGCCACGGAGAGCGCGCACGTCTTCATAGCGCTGGCGCTCGACGACGACATAGAAGGTGCTGAAGGCGTCAACGCCGTGCTCGCGGGGACTTACCAGATTGACTACCTTGACCCCGAGCACCTTTATCGCATAGCTGACCTGCACCTCTTCCAGAAGAACCCGCAGGCGCGTCTTGCGCTCCACGACATCTACAACAGTCTGCGAACAGTCGTGCCCGGCTTCAACTGGAGCGAGCCGCGCTTTACGGCCATCTACCCGGTTCACCCTCTGATAGCAGACGTGGCTTCGGCCGTGCGCCTCTACGCGCCTCACTTCGCCTTCCTGCCCTTCGCGGCCCAGTCCGTAGAGCGCGCTACGAATCGGCCTGCGCTCTCGCTGATTGTGCTGGACGAAGTGTTCGACAGGACGGAAGAGGAGCTGAGAAGGGCTGTGGATTTGGAGAAGGCCTTCGCGGTCTACGACCAGCTCTCCTCCGACATAGCCTCGCAGATTCCCATCATGCAGCGCCTTCACGCGCGCCTGCTGCTTAAAGGGCTCTTTATTCTCTCGCTCGACGGTCGCGGGGCTACGGCGCGAGAGCTTGGCGCGGCGATGCTCATCTACGACGAGGGAGACGCGGAGGCGGGCATCTCTCGGATTGAAGAGCTGCTGGCTCGCTTCGCGGAGCTTTCGCCGGAGGGCGGAGTTCGCCGCGCAGACGAGGCGCAAGCGGAGCCTCGCTATCGTTTCAACATCAGCACGGCCGACGCCTTTGAAGAGGCTCTCGCCCAGGCCATAGAAAATATAGCGCCCGATTCATCTTTGATGAAAGAGCTGCTGCGAGGCCTGCCGCGCTCGCGCTTCCCGGACTGGCCGCTAGGGGAAACTGACGAGCCCGCAGCCAAAGCGAAAGACTTCACTCTCATGTGGCGCGGCATGGGACGCCTGGGGCGCATCAACTGGCAACAGGATGATGAGCGTGGCGCAAGTGAAGCGGCTACGAAAGCTACTGCTGCTGACGGGCTCTTCTACGACTGGAAGATGACGGTCGAGGTGCCGGATTCTTTCTCAGTCGAGGGGCGCGAAAGGGCGGCTGCGCTGCATGCTCCTGATGCTCCGATTAGCATCACCTGGCGGCCCTCGTCGCTTAAGCCGGAAGAGCTTGAGCACCTGCGCCGTTTGATAGCTCTACGCACTGACGCTTCGCTTCTCTCGGAGTTCGGAGAGGCCGCACGCGCCGCCGAGAGGACTCACACGGGGCTGGCAGAGCGCATCTGGATTCGCGCTTTCATGGACGACGGCGCGCTGCTCTGGGAAGAGACCGCGCATGCTTTCACGGACGAGGCTCTGGCGGGCCACACGCTCTCGGGCGTGCTTGAGCGCATGCTTCATCCACTGTTCGAGGCGCGCTACCCGGAGCATCCGGTCTTTACGCAAGCCCTGACGGAGGCGGAAGTGTCGCGGCTGGTCGGAGGATTTTTCGGGGGCGCTAGCCAGTCGGAGATGAGCGTGCAGGAGCTTGCGCGCCGCTACTGCGCGCCGCTCGGTCTGGCCTCGCAACGCAGCGACGCTTACGTGCTGGAAGCAGGCGACGCCGTTCTGAAGCAGCCCTGGATAAGAGAAGTGCTGCGTATGACGGACGAGGCGGACGGCTCAGTGGTGCCGCTCGATTCCGTTTACGCGCTTCTCAGGAGCGAGCCCTACGGACTTCAACGCGAGGCGCAGCACCTTATATTCGCCGCGCTCGTGGCGCAGCGCCGCATAGAGCTTGTCACGGCCACTGGCGACCGCATAGGCCGGCGCACGCTTGACCTCAAGCTGAGGTGGGACGAACTGAGCGGCGTGGCGCGTGCCGCAGCGCTCCTGCACGGCGCGGACGAATTGACGGGCTGGGCCAGGCGTCTGACGGGCTCTGCTGAGCTTGCTTCGATTGCAGACCCGCAGGCGCGCGGCGTCGTGCGCGGAGCTTTGCGCGCCTGGCTTGAAGACTGGCGCTCGCGCCGCGTGCTTGAGAAGTTCCAGGCTCTGCCCGACGAAGGCTTGACCACTCGCGCCTGGAATCTTTCCGCGAGCGTGCGTAAGAGCTTCGGCGTGGCGGCCGACGCCATAGAGGCTGCGCTCGACGACACTATTTCTCTCGAAGAAGGGTTGCAGCGCGTGGCGGACGCTTTCGCAGACTCGGAAGAGAACTTCAGGCGCAGCACGAAGCAGCTGGCCTCTCTCTCAAACTTCACGAGCGGGCTTGAAGGGCGCGTGCGCGCTCACGACTACCTGATGCTGTCGGAGCCTACGGGCCAGAGCGAGATAGAGAGCGCGCGGCGCGAGCTGCTGCGTATAGCCGAAGACGTGCATAACCTCTTCGACCAGGAATCCTGCCTGCGCTTCGACCTTTTGTGGCGAGAGTTCCGTGTCAGATACCTTGAGCATTACGCGAGCGTGCATGACGAAACGGTGGGCGCATCCGTTGACCGCCGCTCGCTCGACGAGTTCCTGCGAAGCAGCCGCTGGCGCGAGTTCGAAGCGCTCTCGGCGCTTTCAATTACAAACACGCGCTATCGAGATGAGGCCGCGCGGGTGGTTGAAGAGGCTCGCGGGCTTAGCTGCACTTTGCCCGTCAGGAAGATTCTCATGAATCGCCCGTCGTGCGACTGCTCGTTCCGGCTCGTGCGCGCAACCTCGCTCAAGCATCTTTCGCAGGAGTTGCGCGAGACCGTGGAGGCGGCGCTTGAGACTACCCGGCAGACGCTGAGGCTCATGTCCGGGCCGCTCTCGGCGGCGCTTGGGCGACTGGGCCAGAGCGCGCAGGCGGAAGAAGAGAGAGCGGGCGCACGCGCACTCTCGGAAGCCTTCGCCAGAGGGAGCCTCCCCGAAACCTTCTCTCAACGTGACGTGCGGCTGATTGAAGAGGCGCTGAAGTTCGGCGCTCTGTCCACGCCCGTGCGTGTTCAACGCCCGCCCGTGGAGGCTTACGGCTTGGTGACGCGCGAAGATCTGCGGGCGCGCCTTAACCAGTGGCTGGACGAGCTGCCTGACCAACCGGCCATGGTTGAAGTCACAGGCGACCACACGTTCTCTGAAAACAATGGCGACTAAAAGGGGAGCGCCCGCGCGTTCAAAGAAGAGTGAGCGCACCTTGCGCCCCACGGTCTCGATTGTAGGCGCGGGCCGTCTGGGAGCGGCGCTTGCGCTTGCGCTCTCAGAGTGCGGCTATAGGGTGGAGGCGCTTGTCTCGCGTAAACGGTCGCACGCAGAGCGCGCCGCACGCTTCATACGCACAAAGCCACTGTCGCTCTCCGTGAGAGAGCTTGAGCGTCTTCCACCGAGCCGTCTTCTCTTCATCACCACGCCCGACGACCTCATAGAAGAGACCGCCGCACGCATAGCCAATTCGGTAACTGAGAAGTCCGGTCAGCGCACGGCGCTTCATGCAAGCGGCGCTCTCTCGTCAAGCGTTCTGGATAGCTTGCGTGACGTTGGCTTTCGTACAGGCTCAATGCACCCGCTCGTGGCCGTCAGCGAGCCCGCAGCGGGAGCCGAGAGCCTGCGCCGCGCCTTCTTCTGCATAGAGGGCGAAGCAGGTGCGCTGCGTGTCGCGCGGCGCGTTGTGCGAGACCTTGGCGCACGCTCCTTCTCAATCAACACAGGGATGAAGGCTCTCTATCACGCGGCCGCCGTCACCTCATCGGGCCACGTAGTTGCGCTCTTCGACATAGCTACGGAGATGCTCAGGCGCTGCGGGCTGAAGGAGAGAGAGGCGCGCTCCGTCCTCATGCCGCTCCTTGAGAGCACCATCGCCAACCTTAAAGAGCTTTCGCCCGAGCGTGCTCTGACCGGAACCTTCGCGCGTGCTGACGTGAAGACGGTTGGCCGCCATCTGGATGCGATTAGAAGGGAAAAGCTGTCGGATGCGCTCGCGGCCTACAAGACGCTCGGAAGACGCTCCGTGAGGCTCGCGGAAAGACGCGTAGCAAACAGTGAAGCGTTGGCAGCGATTCTTGAATCACTCGATGAGGCGGATTCAAACAGGGATGGACAGCAGATTAAGGATAAAGAATAAATGCTTTCTCTTTCATCCTGTCTATCCTGTCCATCCCTGTTTGAATCCGCAAAAAAAAGAGACAGCGCCTCCTTTTAGGGAAGCGCTGCCTCTTGCTGTTTGATTAGAGTCTGCGGTTAGTAGCCTCTGTAGCCGTCAGCATAACCGTTGGCGAAAGCCTGTCGGAAATACTGCTGGTACAGCGCGCGGTTTCCGTAGCGCGAGTTGTAATCCTTGCTCGCATCACGATACTCGCCATGACCGGCGTAGTTGTAGCCACGACCACGGCTGCGGTCTTCCGCACCGGCCTTACGTCCTTCGTTGTAGCCCGCGTTCAGGGCCGTCTGCCTGGCCTCGTAAGAGCCGCCGTAGTTCGAGTAGCCGTCATTGTTCCCATAACCGCCATAGTAGCCGCCGTTGTTGTAGCCACCGTAATTGCCATAGCGTGCGGCTTCGCGCTGACGGCGAAGCTGTTCGCGCTGATATTCACGCTGGCGACGGCGCTGCTCGCGCTCGTATTCGCGCTGGCGCTGCCGCTCGTACCTATCCTGGTACTGCGCCTGAGCCGTCGAGCTCGCCGCGAATCCTACTCCTAGCAGTAATGTGATACCTAGAATTGCGCTGCCCAATCTGTTCTTCCAAGAGTTTGCCTGCATGATTAATTAACTTCCTCCTTCGCCCTGATTAGTTAACAACTGGCGTGCCGCTACCGCGCGATTTAAGAAGTTATGGCTTTATAAGCAGTTACGGATTGGGCCAAATCGGACGTGTTCCATATCGTGTTGTTATAGCTAACAACTGTAGCAAAAAGGTGAGTTGATATAATACAAAACCGAGCGTGCAGATTGACTGCTAATTTGACGAGGCGATATTAACAGGATGGACAGGATAAGCAGGATAAAGAATAAATACTTTCTCTTTTATCCTGACTCTGCTGTCCATCCCTGTTAAGTTTTCTCCACACTTTCTCCTTTTTACTTTTTCTCTTCTTGGCGGTAGAGTTTAAGTCATGCACAGCACACCAAGCGCCAGTTACACAGTGACCCTGCGTGTGAAGTTGGCTAGCCGCGCGGGCACGCTCGGAGAAGTGACCACCGCCATAGGCCACGCGGGAGGCGACATAGGGGCCATAGACATTGTCAGCGTCAGCCGCGACTCCATCATACGCGACATCACGGTTCAGGCGGGCTCCATAGAGCATGAGAATGAGATAATAGAGGCGCTGCGCGACATAGACGGCGTTGAGGTAGTCAACGTCTCTGACCGCGTCTTCCTCATGCACATAGGCGGCAAGATAGAGGTCGTCAGCAAGTCTCCCTTGAAGACCCGCGCAGACCTTTCCATGGCCTACACGCCGGGCGTGGCGCGCGTCTGCGAAGCCATTCATCAAGACCCTGAGAAGGCTTTTAACCTGACCATTAAGAAGAACACGGTCGCGGTCGTCACGGACGGCACGGCAGTCCTTGGCTTGGGCGACATAGGCCCTGCGGCAGCCATGCCGGTCATGGAAGGCAAGGCGATGCTCTTTAAAGAGTTCGCGGGCGTGGACGCTTTCCCCATCTGCCTCTCCACGAAAGACCCTGACGAGATTGTCAGAACCGTTAAGAACATAGCCACGGCTTTCGGCGGGATAAATCTTGAGGACATCTCTGCGCCGCGCTGCTTCGAGATAGAAGACCGCCTGAAAGAGGAGCTTGACATCCCTGTCTTTCACGACGACCAGCACGGCACAGCCGTAGTCGTGCTCGCAGCACTCATCAACGCTCTCAAGATTGTGGGCAAGCGCATGGAAGACGTTAAGGTGATAGTCAACGGCGTGGGCGCTGCCGGTGTAGCCTGCACGAAGATAATCATGGCGGCTGGCGTTCGTAACATAGTCGGCTGCGACCAGGCCGGGGCAATCTATCAGGGCAGGCGCGAGCACATGAACTGGATTAAGGACTGGTACGCGCAGAACACCAACCCGAATCATGAGAAGGGAACAGTCCACGACGTGATACGCGGCGCTGATGTCTTCATGGGATTGTCCGTGCCCGGAGTCATCAACGCCGAAGACGTGAAGAGCATGGCGGCGCAGCCTGTAGTCTTCGCCATGGCCAACCCGACGCCGGAAATCATGCCCGAAGAAGCCGAGCCGCACGTAGCCGTGATGGCTACGGGTCGCTCCGACTATCCGAACCAGATTAATAACGTGCTCTGCTTTCCGGGCATCTTCCGTGGCGCGCTCGGTTGCCGCGCCTCTCGCATCAACGAGCAGATGAAACTCGCCGCCGCCCACGCCATAGCAGGGCTTATTACAGACGAAGAGCTACACCCCGAATACATAGTCCCTTCCGTCTTCGACAAGCGAGTGGCGGAGGCCGTGGCCCGCGACGTAGAAGAAGCGGCCTACTCAACAGGCGTCGCACGCCGCGAGCGCATCTCCACAGAGACCATCTGACGTAATAGAAAAGCAGGGCCGCCCGTGACCGCTCTCCCAAGCAAGTCGGACGACCCTGCCCCCTGACCGCACATGACAAGCACCTCATTAACCAGGCCCATGCGGCCAATCTCTGAAACAGGTCAGTACCGCCTGCGGTAGCGGGCGGGTCTCACATCCATCGTGACTCTAGACAAGCTAATACCCGCCCGGCTTACGCAGGCGGTACTGACCTGCTCTTCAATCTTTGCTATCATCCCTGAGTTTTGATAATCAGTAACGGCTAATGCGTAGCTCACTCCCACAGTAGAAGAGAATGAGCATCGCCGTTCGAGATAAGAGGCTCTTACTCACGGCGATTCAACTACGCAAACACATTCTACCCGTAGTTGCGGGTAAAGTCAAATTAGCTTGTGCATCTGTAGCTCAGTCAGGAGGTCGCTCCTGATGGGCTATGCGCGCCGGAGGCCGAAGCGTCTTGCCGAAAAGCTTCTACAGATTAGAGTAGCCTTAGGTCTATCTCAGAGTGAGATGTTTAGGCGCTTGGAGGTTGAAGAGTTTTCTGAAATCAAAAGAATATCTGACTATGAAATAGATAAGAGCGAGCCACCGTTGATAGTTCTCCTACAATACGCTCGCGTCGCAGGCGTGCCTACAGAGGTTCTGATTGACGACGAGCTGGACCTGCCCGGCAAACTCCCCGGCCCGACCAACCACGAAGACATCAAACGCAAATTCGCCCCTCGCAGAGGCTAGTCCTGCGATGTTATTTAGAAAAAGAATCCGCCAATGATTTTTTTGTAGTACAGAAAAGAAAAGTTATGAGGCTGCGAAATGGATAGAGCATATGGCTTTCTACTCGTTTTCATCGGCGGCGGATTAGGCTCGATGCTTCGCCATGCGGTCAATCAGGCGAGCGCGGCGCTGTTAGGAGTCAGGTTCCCCTACGGCACGCTGTTCGTAAATGTCATCGGCTCTCTGGCAATCGGGCTGGCGGCGGGCTGGTTTACCTTCCGGGGCGAAAGCGGTCAACTGCTTCGATTGTTTATCACGACGGGGATTCTGGGAGGCTTCACCACGTTTTCGGCCTTCTCTCTGGATGCCGCCGTGCTGTGGGAGAGGGGGCAGAGCGTGAGCGCCGCTCTCTACGTCATAGGCTCAGTCGCGGCGGCGATAATAGCTGTTTTCGCCGGGCTCGCCCTCATGCGCTCACTGCTTTCCTGACTCTGGTTGAAAAGTGAAAACGGACACTACCGACAATCTTCTTGACTAACCATAGATAGGTTTTGTTTAATATCTAGGCGAGCCGATAGCAGCTTCGCTAACCCTCCGTTCTCAAACCTGCCAGGAGATTTTTCGATGAAGATTGACAGAAACAAACAAATCCCGAACATGGTTGTCTATGGCGTGCTCTACGCTATCGTCTTCGGGATTAGCATTTGGCTATTAGCCTTTCATAAAGAGAGTCCCACCAATTGGATTCTATACGTAGGCATGATTGCCGCGGTCTTAGCAGGATTGGTAAAATTTGCGTTACACTCGCGCAAGAGGCATCAACAATCTGCATAAGATAGCCGCTTAATTCGGGCGTCGGGTCGCTTTGTTAAGCTAATCATGTCGAGTGATAATCACGACATTTCAACATCTTCTCAAGGCCCGGATGGTCGAAGCCTGGGGAAGGTGCTATGGCTGCTCCCCCTGATATTCATTATTCATGACGGCGAAGAACTTCTTACCATGCCCTCGTGGCTCGCAAGGCATCAAAGGGAGCTCGATAAGCTTGCCCAAATGAATGAGACGGCGGCGGAGGTTCTGCGTTCGCTGCCGACGACCACTCAAGTTGCCGTCGCCATTGGCTCTATTCTACTGCTATTCGTTGTGGTAACAGCTGGCGCATCAATCTCCAGGGGACGCGGCTTCTGGCTCTACGCTTATGCGACCTTACTCGGTGTTTTGTTCCTGCACGTGTTCACTCACATAGCGCAGGCTATCCTCTTCGGGGGCTATGCGCCGGGCGTCATAGGCGCGGTCGTGGCAATCATTCCCGGCGCGCTCTATCTTTATAAGAGGCTCTTTGAGGCAAGGCTCCTGACGGTGAAGTCGTCTATAGTCACGGCGCTTATTGGATTCGCTTTGTTCATTCCGGGAGCGATGCTGGCGCATCAGATAGGGCAGACGCTGGGCGGGAAGTAGCCGCAACCTAACAACTCATTCAACCGAAGCTGAAATTAGCTTAATTGTCATCGTTAACTCGGATGCCGTTCGTGTTATATCCCGTCGGGTTAATTCGAGCATTATGTTTCTCTCCCGTGTGTTGCAGCGGTGAAACATTGTCTTGCACGGGAAATCCATCTGTGGTTTAATGCCTTCGCTTTTGATCTAGATAATCGACTCAGTTAGGAGATTACCACGATGGATTTAGACGAGCTTAAGAGCAATGCTGTCGGAGATTGGGCAGGCGATAACATGTTGCGCCTGAGTTGGCTGGAACCGCAGGAGTATCACTCGCCCAGTGAGCTGAGTGTGAGGCAAACGGTCGGAGGAAAGTATCTTGCTTTTACCTATACGTGGAGCCATGAAGATGGAGCGCAGGAAGGCTTGTTGCTCATCGGCTATGACGGGAAGAACAAGGTTGTTAACGCGGTGTGGGTCGATTCATGGCATGTGAGCGAGAAGCCGCTGACGTTGTCCGGGGCTGATGACGAACGGGGAAAGATTGACCTGCGAGGCACGTACGAAATTCCGAATCACCCCGACTGGGGCTGGCGTATCGTCATCAGCACGCTCGAAGAGACACTGAAAATCGTCATGTATAATGTTTCGCCGGAAGGGGAGGAAGATTTAGCTGTTCGAGCCGACTATAAGAAGCGACCGAGCGCGTGAGTGACGGCAAAGAAAATTGCCGCCCAGCTCTATGGCGCGCATAACAACCGCATACAGCCGACGCCCGGCCAGCAGACTTTTCATCTGCGTAGAAGCGCGGGCGAGAGTTGGGCTGCTTCGCTTTCGCTTCCTGTGATAGGCTGACGCAGAGGTGAGTATGATAACTTTCACAGTTGAATAGAACAGGAAATTGCCGCCAGGGGGATTCGGGCGCGATGCGGCGTGAGAGGAGCTCGTTATGAGGATTGTAAAGCTGGCGATTATTGTGGCGCTGTTGGCCGGTAGCGCGGCTGCGCAAGTGTCATCGTCGGCGAGCGCGGCGGATGCGCCCGATATGACCGTGGTCAAGATTAGCTGGTACTCTGTGTGGCGTAATCCTAAGATAGACCCCTCACATTTCTACGAGACAGGCATGCCCAGGGAGATGCGCCCGCGTTGGGGGTGCTACTACGAGTTCACGGTCAGGAACACGGGCTCAAAGATAATCCGTAAGATTGTCTTTGAGCATTCCTTCACCGACACGGCCACGCAGAAAACGGTCGGCCGTCGCCAGTTCAAGAGCAAGGTGAAGATACTGCCGGGCATGACGGCGACACTGGTCGCGTTCTACCCAGGGGGGCCGGTCGGCACGATTGACGTAAATCAGGTGAGGCAGGATTCTCGGGAGCTGCCGCCGGAGCAGATGACCATACAGAAGATTACATACGCGGACGGCTCCGTGTGGGAGCGCGCCTCCAAGCAGCCCTCGGCCTCGCGGCGATAAAGGCATCTACGGAATCGCTTCGGAGAAACATAAAGCCTGCGAGTTGCGGACTCGCAGGCTTTCCCTTTGCTTGATTGTCCCCTTGTTCGGGCGAGGGTGGTGATAGTTACTCTCGGATGACGGTCTTGCTCTCGCGCACCGCTACTGTGTCACGACCGCGACGACTGCGCGCGGCCAGAAGCGCTATGGCTATGATGGTAATGAGCGCTACAGCGCCCAGCGCCAGATAGAGCGGGTCAATGCCCGTGGTTCGCTCGACCGGCGTACTGCTCTTCTGCGTAGTAGTCGTGGTCGAGGTAGACCTGCTGCTGTCACTCTGAGTAGTCTGCGCGGGCTGGGCCTGCTGCGTCGTAGTTGTAGTCGTGCTGCTGCTGTTGCTGCTCTGCGCGAATGCAGGCACGGCCAGAGCCATGACGAAAACCAGTATCGTAAGCCAACGTCTCATCTTTAATTCGCCTCCTTCGATTAACCGCCTCTGTCTCCTTACGCTGCACTGAAACGCCGCACGTTCCGCCTCATAAACCGCTTGCCTGTAAATTATCAGTACAGCAAAAAGAAGCCTCAATGGGGATTTAGCTACTGGCGTGCCAGAAGGAGGAAATTAACAGGGATGGACAGGATATACAGGATAAAGAAGAAGAATTGTCTTTATCTTTATCCTGCTTATCCTGTCTATCCCTGCTGATTCTCTTTCTTTATCCGATGAACTTGTAGCCTGCGCGGTGGACTGTGATGATGTAGTGGGGGTCTGCCGGGGAATCTTCGATTTTGTGGCGCAGCTTGGCTATGTGCATGTCCACGGTGCGTGTGAGCGGGAAGCCGTCGTAGCCCCAGACGGCGTCCAGCAGCTGGTCGCGCGTGATGACTTCGCCCTTATGCTCAAGGAAGTAGCGGAGCAGCTTGAACTCTCGCGGCGAAAGCTCCAGCGAGCGGCCGTTCTTGCGCGCTTCAAGATTCTTGAAGTTGAGCACCACGTCTCCGAACTGCGCCTGCTCGAAGGCATCTTCGTTGCGATTCGTGCGGCGCAGGATGGCTTCGACTCGCGCCATCAGCTCAAGGAAGCTGAAGGGCTTGGTGACGTAATCGTCCGCGCCCGTCTTGAGGCCTACGACCTTGTCTATCTCCTGCCCGCGCGCCGTCAGCATGATGATGGGCGTCTGGTTGCCGCTCGTGCGTAGGTGCTTGCACACGTCGAGGCCGCAGACCTTCGGCAGCATAACGTCCAGAATTATCAGGTCGTGGTTTTTATCTGTAGCGAGCTTCAGGCCCGTAGCCCCGTCACGCGCTACCTCAGCCGTGTAGCCCTCGTAGGAGAAGCCGTCGCGCAGAGCCACAGCCATAGCCTGGTCGTCCTCTATGATGAGAACCTTACGCATGGGCGGCATCTCGAAATCCGTCAGGGCGCGGTGCTGCGAGCGGTTCATAGCTTCCACATTCTCACGATTGACAGACTGACTTAAGCCTTCACTCTGCATAACGAATTAATCTCCAAACGAGTTCTGTATTTAAGGCGGATTCAAACAGGATGAAATAAGAGCTATTGTTTTATTCTTATCCTGTTCATTCTGTCCATCCCTGTTAATTCCTACTTTAAGTTTCCCGCTTGAACCAGATTGCCGCCGACCGATTGGTTGTCCTTCTGCTCTACTGCGTACTCTTCCGCCGCCCTTTCTTTGACGGGCAGGTGCAGGCGAAAGGTGCTGCCCCGGCCCGGCTCGCTCTCGACCGTGACGCGTCCCTTGTGGGCTTCGACTATGTGCTTGACGAGCGACAATCCTAAGCCGCTCCCGCGCGACTCGTGGACGAGACCCGTGCAGACGCGGTAGAACTTCTCGAAGACCTTCTGCTGGTCTTCGCGGCTGAGGCCTATGCCGTGGTCGTGAACGCTGATGGTGACAAAGCCTCGCTCGTGCCCGAGCGCTACTTCTATCTCGTGCGCCGCGCCGGAATACTTGATGGCGTTGTCCAGAAGATTTATGAGAGCCTGCGATATGGCCTCGGAGTCTACGAAGACGTGTGGCAGAGGCTGCGGCGGCTCTGTGACTCTGACGGAGAAGCCCCGCTGCTTGAGCTGTATGTCGAAGCTCTTCACCGTCGAATGGACGAGCGCCAGCGGGTCTGCCTCGTTAAACTCGTAGGTCTTGCGCCCTGACTCTATGCGCGAAAAATCGAGTATGTTGTTGACCAGCTGCGTCAGCCTGCGGCTCTCCGTCTCAATGTACTCGCCGTACTCGCGTATCTTCTCCTCGTCAGACACGCGCCCCATCTTCAGGAACTCTCCGAAGACTCTTATGGAAGCCAGAGGCGTGCGTAGCTCGTGCGAGACGTTCGAGACGAAGTCGGTCTTCATCTGCGAAAGACGCATCTGCCGCTGCGCCGCGCGAAGAGCCAGGATGATGCCTGAGAGCAGCGCCACCGTCATCAGTATGGAGAGCGTCAGGTTGAGCTTGAAGTTCCACGCGGCCCACTGCGCGGGCGTGCGGTGGCGGCTGCGAATCGCCAGCCGCCAGTCGGAATAAAACGGCATGTAAACGAAGCTCTCGTCATCAAGACCCTGCACGGGCTGAGTAGAGAAGACCACCTGATTCTTCTCGTCGTAAACGGTGACGATGACGCTGTCCTGCTTTTCAGCCGGGAAGAAGCGCGGCAGCGTGCTGGTGATGGTCTGCGGCAGATAGATTTTGCCGAACAGCTCCTTGTCTATTAGCATTCCGGCTACGCCTATGACGCGCGCCTGATTGTTTATGATGGGCTTGAAGACCACACGGTTCTCCGGGTCGCGCTCCTCCGTGGTGAGAGCGCCGCTCGTAGCCTTGCCTTCTTCGTTGAGTATGCGTAAAGGGGCCACGACTATGTTCGCCGTGCGAACTTCGTCCGTCGGAGGATTAAGTGTGCGCGACTGGTCATACGGGTCGTAGAAGAAGACCTGCGCGCCGCCTTTGCCGTCGAAGGTGGCTATGAAGAGCCGCTTCGCGCCGTCCACGGAGCACTTGCCGAAGGGAAAGACCTCGGGGCTCACACCGTTCTCTATAGAAGAGGCGGGGATGTTCAGCACCTTCTCGGCGTTGTTGCGGTAGAAGAACTTTATCTCCTTGGAGACATCCATCAGGTAGTTCTTACGCCAGACAACGTCCGCGACCGTCGAAGTCTCTTCGAGCTCTGACAAAGACCAGTACTGAAGCGCAAGCAGGCTCAGGAGCGGCACCAGCACCGTCGCCAGTCCCACCAGCAGTATGTGATTTCGCAGGAACTTCTGAAATTTCGTCACGACTATCTCCGGCACCTCTACTTCAAGCCGCGCATAACATACAACAAGTGGGAGGCGCGAGTCTTTAGCGAAGAGCCGGTTTTTACAACACTTTTACATTAAGCCCTACCATAACCATATTATCCCAATAATTTACATGACCCCTTCGGCCCCGTGTTCTGCGAAATTCCTGCGAAACAGGAAAGTCTCAAGCCTGTCCGACATAGTTTTCCGGCCAATCGGCAGTACGTCTACGTACTCGTTCTGAGTAAATTCGACCGACGTATGACCCAGTTTGTCTGAGAGTGTTTTCGGGCTCTCCCCTAAAAGCATGGAGAGCGTGGCGGTCGAGCGTCTAAGCGAATAGAGGGAGCGCCCCTCGCGCGGTATCCCCGCCCTGTCCAGCACCCGCATGAAGGCTGTGTTGCGTAACCAATCCCTGTCGTATGGCTCGCCCCTGGAATTGGCGAAGACAAGTTCGTGCGTCTTGCCCAACCGTCTCAGGTTTTCAAGATGAACCCTCTTTCTAGCCATCAATTCATGGAGCATGAAAGACGGGAAGTAAATCGGGCGCTTGCTCTTTTCGGTCTTCGGAGTTGAGAAATACCATCCCCCTTCCCTATTCCTCACGACCGTCTCCATAACACGACACAGGCCCCGCTCGACGCCATTCTCGTCCCTGTCCAGCTCCAGATAAGGATAGCGCAGTCCGATAAACTCGCCGGGCCGCATCCCCGTTATCAGCGCAAAGAGGAAGATAAAGTCGTCAGGGAATTGCGCCGCCGCTTCAATGAATTGGAAGACCTCTTTTTCATCGAAGACCTTCGCCTTCTTCGGCTCATTCATTGCGGGCAACTCTACGTGAAGCGTCGGGTTCTCTTTGATGCGCCCGTACTTCACCATCAACTTGAGCGTTTGCCAGAGCGGCACGCAAACGACCCGGATGGTGGAAGACTTCAGCCCCTCGTCCTGTAAGGCATCAACAAACTGCTGAATCGCCTCCACGGTTACATTCCTGAGCTGCGTTTCGTTGAACTCCCACCGGGCGTAATACTCAACATAAGAGTCGTACGCCTGAAGAGTCGAAAGCTTCAGCTCTCCGTTCTTGACCTTTCTCTCCATCCGCTCGCGCCAGATGGCGACCGCTTCTTTAAGAGTGATATGGCTCGGCTGAAAGTATGTCCCGTCGTCAACCTTTGCCTGAATAGCGGTGAGACGCTTTTGCGCTTTCGCCGGGGTGGAGTTGTAAAGCGTTTCGTTGTGATACGACCGTTTACCTCTGGCGTCTTCACCGAGGTAGACGGCGATTCTGAATTTGCCACCGCCCAAGTCCTTGATACTGCCTCTTGGCCGTGGCTTTTTCTCGTCCATAGGCTCTCAAGCCTCCTTTCTTGTTGGAAGTGGCTGAGAGTCTACTATGCTGTCCATAGAGCGGAGAAGGGAAATGCGGTTGATGCGCAGAGGCGGCTTGCCCGGATTCGGCTGATGCGCCTCTACCGTGCCCGCTTTAATGCGCTTTTTGATTTCCCACGCGGAGAGGCCGCTCGCCTCCTTCGCCTCGCGCATGCTGAGCCATTTTTTAGGTGAGTTAAGCTGGCCCGACTCTTGTAACTTGGCTAGTACACGCTCGGCAATCTTATCTAACGCCTCGTCGGGTAATTCTAAATTGATACTGCTGCTCATAACCTCTGGCCCCTCTAGGTATAATTACGAGCTAATTGACTTGCTCTTCGCCCGCTGAACCCTTTTCCGCTCTCTCCAATAGGCACGCATGGGCTCTGTCGAGCCTACGCGCGGATGCTCTGCTTTCCACGCAGCGAGACGGCACTGACCGCGATTGTTGATACAGAAGCGCGCGTTGTCGCGATTACTCCAGAAGGGCTTGCCGCACCATTCGCAGGTGTGTTGAGTCGGCTCTTTGCGTTTATAGCGTCTGGGCATTGGAGCTATTGGCCTCTATAGCGAGGCGGAAAAGGGAGAATAAAGCGTTGGAACGTTTTGTCTACCCCGTAGTGCGTATCAAGATGTCGCGGCCCTTCTGAGCCCCACTGGCTAATCCCCGAAAAGAATGTTCTGCACTGTGCCGTCGCTAAACAGCTTCTCCCGCCTCACGTCGCCGCGATCCTCTTCGCCTGTCCATTTGTCGGGAAAAGTTTTGGCCGCAATAAGTTCTTCGATTCGATTTAACTCTTCCGAATCAATCAGCGAGATGGTGGGCCTGTTTTGCTGCCGAGCGGCCTCGTTGATTTCATCCTGAATCTTGATGACTTCGCTCAAGCCATACTGACGCGCCTCGAAAGTCAGAGGCCCCAAACGACCTTGATTCTTTACAAGTTCCCCGGCGACGTTTCGCTCGCCAAATTTGCGGAGTCTCAAACGTGGCTCTCGGAGTTCAGCGTAAAGCGGGCGCAGTCGTTTAAGCGGGCGTAGATACTGCCAATGCGGTTTCTTTAAGATGTTATCGAAGGCAGTATCCTTTTTAGCAACATTGCATTGAATGCAGCCTGTCCGGGCGTCTGATTCTGCTGTTGAGCCTTCTTCGTCAATTCCATAGACCTCAGCAACAAGGCGCGTCTCAAAACCATGCTCCGGCTGATAGAGCATTAGCCAATCCCACACATGACAGACGCGCCAGTGAACAAGCGGGGCAAGGACATCATTCAAGCCCTCTTTTGCTGATTTTTGGAGATAGCCTTGCCCGCATTCGCCGGAGTCCTTTGAACAGGACAGCACGATACGGGCGTCGCGTGCCGCCGATTCTCCGAGCCGCACGCCGGTCAGCATCAGCAGCTTTTCATCCCCAAAGCCGCGATAAACAAGAGCACCCTTTTCGTTCTCTACTATTTCACCGAAGCCTAGACTGACGGCGTGAGCTTCAAGAGCACGCCGCATCGGCTCAATCTTCAATGTGCCTGTACACCAACGAAAATGCGGAGCAGGCGGCGGAACCCCACGCCCGAACATATACACAAAGAATCGTTGGTCTAAAATCGGCTTGACAACTTCCGCGTCAAACCCACGCCTGCGTAAAGAATCAATCAAACTCAGCGCTGAGAAGTTCAGAGTTGGCAGTTCCATGCCTGTGTCAGCGTAGAGGATTCTCAGTGTTTCGGGTTTCGATACTTGCCCGGTCTCAATTAAGTAAGCGACGAGGGTTACGGTCGCGCTCGAATCTTTGCCTCCGCTGTAGCCAATCGCCCAGTGTGCGTAACGCTCTCGGTAGGCTCGCAATGCTTCGGCCGTCAGGGCAATAGACCGCTCCATAGTTAGACGGTCGCTTTCGAATAGGCTCTGTGCTCTCACGCGATTCTCCTACTCAATAAGGTCTGCAAGAGTGCAGAATGCGTAAGCTCCCACGACAGGTAGGACTCCGTTGCCAAGTTCTCGCAACTCGTCCACCCTAGAGGTACGCCCATCAGCCACTCCACAAACAGCGGGTTCAAGCGACGGGTTTTCTTCGACGATTCGTTGCCATTCGATGGAGTCGTTTGGTCTGGGCGGAAATGCTCTGCTTGGCGGTCTAACTGGTCGAGCCTGTGCTTCCCGTCTGGCCTTATCAGTGTCGTGCCTCTTCCCTTCCAGTCGAGACTGGAAGGGGAAGCCCACAGTTGACTCTGTCCCTCCAATGACGGGCGCTCCGCGCCTCTCCGCCCTCTGTCGCGCGTGTATGCACCTGTCGCCACGCGCGGGCTCATCCACATCGAGGCAGCTTCGCTTCCCGAAGCTGCCCCCTGCGCGTTCGGAGACCTCTTCGCATCTTTCGAGTTCGTTGCTACAGGTGTCGGCCAGAGACGTGCAAAGCTGGCCAGACTGACAGTACGCTTCTCTCCCGCCTCCGTTGTCCCCTTCGTGGCTATTAGATGTGGGTCTATCCCTCTCCCGCCTTCGACTGTTGGCGTCGGCCAGGCCGACGCCAACAGTGATAGAGGCATTCCACCCTGCTGGTATCGGACAGTCCTGTCCGATACCGCATCCTGCGTCACGGTAGGCCAGAGCGAAGAGTCGTTTCCTAATGTGCGGAGCACCCGCTTCAGCCGCTGTAAACAGTCCCGCCTCAACCCTGTAGCCCAGGTCTCGTAAGTCACTTCTAACTCGCCTGAATCCCAAGCGAAGGTGGTTTGCAACATTTTCGAGGTAGACGTAGGGCGCTTCTGTCTCTCGGATAATTCGGCAGACATCAGGCCAAAGGTAGCGAGGGTCGTCTTCGCCACGCTGCTTTCCAGCGATGCTGTCGGGCTGGCATGGATAACCCGCAACGATGCAATGAACTCTGCCACGCCACGCTCTGCCATCGAAGGTTCTGGCGTCTGTCCAAACAGGCGCATCATCCATGAAGCCCTCTTCGATGCGCGATACCAGTTGCGCGCAGGCATAGGCTTCTCTCTCCACGTAACAGACCGTTCGAGCGCGTGGAACTGCCAATCTGACGGCGAGGTCAAGACCACCGTAGCCTGTGCAGATGGATAAGAGGTTGAAGGTATATGTATCCACATTAAATCTAATCGCTATGGGTTAGGCTGTGAGACCTACCCCCCCCCATCACGCTAAAGAGGTCAGCCTGCGTAACCGCGAACTGCGCGCGTGCGCGCTCCACATTCCGCAGCGAGTTCCGATAGTAAGACTCCTTCAACTCGAAACCGACGACATTGCGCTGCTGCTCCACACACACGACGGCCGTTGAGCCTATTCCCATGAACGGGTCAAGCACGGTTACGTCAGGCTGAATGGAGATAGGATTGCTGTAGAGCTTGACGAGCCGACGAATCACTTCAAGCTGCAAAGGACAGACGTGCTTCTCTTCGTCGGACTCTCGGCAATGGCGGGCACCGTCCAGAATGTCGAACTCGTCTATGTCCGTCCAGATGCCGTGCGCGTCTCTAATCCACTCTTCCGTGGTCACCCAACCGCTCGGGTTATGCGTCGCATCGTAGATGCACTTGACCGGGTGTTCAGGCTCGCCAGGCTTCTGGAAGATGAGAACGTAATCATTCGGCGCGGGCGCAAGCATGCTGCTGTTACGCTTGCCCGTGACGAACATCAGACTGTGCAGGTTGAGACGTTGGGCCATCGCCTGCGGATTTTTGGCTATGACGAACTCGCCTATGAAGTTCAGCCCGCCGGCGCTGAAGATGTCAATGATTGCCCCGCGAAAGTCGCGCCGACCGATGAAGCCGTGCTGATTCTTGTAGGCTAGAAGCTGCTGAATATGAATTGCGACGTTGCAGCCCGGAGCGGTCACGCGATGGAGTTGATGTATGACGAAGCGCATGTTAAGCGCGAATCGGCCTTCGCGGATGTTTATTGTCGAGCCGTTGTTGCCAACGTCCTCCACCTTGCCCGAATAGGTGAAAAGCTCTTCAAAGGGGATGCTCGTCACGGTCAGGTGGATGGAGTTGTCCGGCAGGCGCGAGGCCATGCCGGTTATGCAGTCTTCATTCCATATTTGCGTTTGAAGCATTGCTGCCCTTTCTTTTCTTGCCGCACAGAATATCTGAGATGTGACCTTGAGAGATGCCAAACTGCGAACCAATCTCACGTTGGGTTAGCCCTTCTGCGCGAAGTAGAAACACCTTCTCAATTTCTTTATCTGAGAGCTTTGCTGTAGGGGCTCTCTCCCCTCTGGCGCGGGTTCCGTGGGCGTCCATATCGGCGTGATTCTCTTTAACCGTAGCCCACCGCAGATTTTCAACGCGGTTGTCAGTCCGAATTCCGTTTTGATGTGCAGCTTGGTAAGAGCGGGATGGCGGTTCGCCGTAAAAGGCTTCACAAACTAAACGGTGAACATATCTGCCGAATGGGACGCCGTTCTTGGATAAGTGAAGAAACAGGTAGCCATTCCGCATTACCGAAGGCGTTAAGATGTGCCCCGCTTTAATACCCCCAGTGGGAGAGTCGAGCGAACGGCGCACCCTTCCTAGTGAACTTACTTCGTAGATACCCTCGAAATTGAGTACGGGTTTCCATGTCTCAGTCATAGCCGTAGTTCCCTTCGGGCTTCTACATACGCCTTCTCCATCTCCGTCACGGCAGTCTCAAACATCGCCTGCTTCTCGCGCACGTTCTCCAAGACCATCCCCTCTAATTCAGGGATGAACGGCAGATGTACGCGAACAGACTTCTCCTGCCCATAGCGCACGGCGCGGCGCACGGCCTGATAAAACTGCTCGAAAGAGTCAGACCAGCCGGAGAAAATCATCGAGCCGCAGCACTGGAAATTCAGGCCGTAGCCCAGAAGTTTTGATTTGCTAATGAGCACCTGCGACTCGCCACGGCGGAAGCGGTTGAGCACCTCGGGGCGCTTAGCTTTAGGCGTGTTGCCGTGCAGGAGGTCGAAGTCTGTGAAGCCGCGCTTAGCAAGCTCGTCAACGATAAGCTCGCTCTCTTCATCGAAGACCGTCCAGACGAGTACCTGTAGCCCGCGCGCGACTTCGCTCTGAATCAGTTCGGCGACGAAGGCGGGCTTGCGGCTCTCCACGCAATGAGTCTTCGGCTTGTCGTAAACGAAGCCTTTCGCTATCTGGCTGAACTTGCCGCGCCCCACGATGCCGAGCTTGCTCTCAGAAAACATGCTGAGCTGGCCGTGGCTGTCGGTCGCGTAACGCAGCATCATCTCAGTTTGCGCCGGCGTGGCTTCTATGCGGTGGTCAATCGTGACGGGCTCCGGTGGCAGCTCTACATTCAGCCCCCAGCCGTAGCGGCGCGGGTCGCGTATGTAGATTGACCACGAAGACATCCACTCGAAGAAGGCCTTGCGGGCGTGCCGCTTGACCGTCCATTCGTGTGTCTTGGGGTCGCGCGTGAAGTACGTCCAGATGATTTCCCCTTCGTCGCGCATCCTCTCAAGGAAGGAAGCCTGAGAGGCGAACTCTATAATGTCGTTCGGCGCGGGCGTGGCCGTGGCAGATAGCTTGTAGGGAATGCCCTTGCTGGATTTAATCAGCGCCCATTTCTGCTTGCCGCCGCCCGCGCGAAGGCGAGAGGATTCGTCCAGCACAAGGCCCGCGAGGTGACGCAGCTCGTTGACGACCTGCCCACCTTCGTCCGGGTTCATCTTCTCGTAGTTCGTGATGGCAATCTGCCCCTCGCCTTCTACGCACCACCGGCGCATCTCTTCGCGCGTCTCAATGCGATGAAGATGAATCGGCAGGGAGTCGCCGTAGAAGAGTGCGGCCTCGTCAAGCATCTGCGGCACTACTTCGTTGAGCGTGATAATGAGCACACGACCACCTGTCAGGTGCGCGACTTGGCGCGCCCATTCAAGCTCAATTAAGGTCTTGCCTAATCCACAGTCTGCCCAGACAGCGAAGCGGCGCGCGTCCAGAGCCAAGCGAGTAATCGCCACCTGATAGTCGAAGAGAAAATCAGGCATCGGCAGTTCTGAGGCGTCACGCTCAGGTAGTGTTGCACCGAGCAGAGAGGCGTAGCGCGCCGGCGTGGTGACGAGATAGGCGTCAGACTCGTAGGAATATTCGAGCTGTGATTCCGGCAGTTGCTTGACGCGCAGAAACATCTCGTAGGCTTCGATGTCGAACCTATCGAATGTGACCGACGCGATGTTCTGCGCTACTTGAATGTCCATGCTAGGTCTCAATAGAAGGGGCGTAATCCAGAGCGCCCTTGTCGAACGTCCACGCCACCGCCTCGCGCGCTTCGCTCATGTCGGGCGGGACGCGCAAAAAGTAATCCTTGAATGTGCCGTCAGGCTCGGGCGTGGAGTTGGTGACCTTCACCATGACGAGAGGTTCATCATCGGGCAATTCCTTGCGGTAAAGAGCGCCGAAGCTGTCCTGATGAATGAGCTGCGCGCCGCTGTCCATCAAAAACCTGTCTTGCCCGTAGCGCTCCATCATCACACGTCGGACTTCGGCGTTAGGCTCTTTCTCAACCTGTTCGGTCGTAAGCGCCTCTGGCTGTAGGATGACCTGCTCGGGAACACGTACGCCGTGCCAGTAGAAGACCTCCCATCCGTCGCGGAATGAGCACGCGGGCGCATCTTCGCTGTGCAGGCGACCCCGCTCGTCACGATTGATAGTTGCGGGCCGGTCGCTCAAAACTACGACATTCTCAAACGGCCACCACCAGAATGCCGAGCGGGAAAGGTCTGCCCAGAGCGAGAGGAGCGCTGCGTCTTCGGTGGAGTATTTCAGGCCCAGATGCTCTTGTGGAAAGAGGTAGTAGGCGATCCAGTAAGAATCCAAGCTGCCCCAGAAATAGGTGTAGAAGTATTTAAGCTGATTGGCCCCGAGATTGGCCCAGAGATTGGCCCAGAGATTGGCCCAGAGATTGTCCCAGAGATTGTCCCAGAGATTGTCCCCGAGATTGGCCCAGAGATTGGCCCTGAGATTGTCCCTGAGATTGTCCCAGAGATTGGCCCAGAGATTGGCCCAGAGATTGTCCCTGAGATTGGCCCAGAGATTGTCCCCGAGATTGTCCCCGAGATTGGCCCAGAGATTGGCCCTGAGATTGTCCCTGAGA
>DATELK010000011.1:0-15783 GCA_035276685.1 Pyrinomonadaceae bacterium
CTCGCGAGGTAGGCTCGCGCTGATTGAGAGATGCCCATCACGGGCCGCTTGGACTTCTTGCTGAACTTCGAGGCGAAGTAGCTTGCCAGAAGCGGTATGTCTTCGCGGCGTTCGCGCAAGGGCGGCATGATGATTGAGACGACGTTGAGGCGATAATAGAGGTCTTGGCGAAAATCATTCGTCTTGATGGCTTCCTCAAGCTCCTTGTTGGTGGCGGCTATCACGCGCACGTCAACCTTTATGGGGCGCGTGCCGCCGACTCGCTCGAACTCGCGCTCCTGTAGAACCCTCAGCAGCTTCGCCTGCATCTGCGGAGCAAGCTCGCCTATCTCGTCCAGAAAAATCGTGCCGGTGTCCGCAAGCTCAAGCCTTCCCTTCTTCTGCGCGAGCGCGCCTGTGAAAGCGCCCTTCTCGTGGCCGAAGAGTTCTGACTCAAGCAGCGTTTCGGTGAGCGCGGCGCAGTTGATGGCTATGAATGGCTTCGCGGCTCGCGCGCTGTGAAGGTGTATGGCTCGCGCGGCAAGCT
The DNA here is from genome assembly GCA_035276685.1 of Pyrinomonadaceae bacterium. Classification (GTDB taxonomy): domain Bacteria; phylum Acidobacteriota; class Blastocatellia; order Pyrinomonadales; family Pyrinomonadaceae; genus JACVRN01. The sequence continues at coordinate 527 of DATELK010000011.1, forward strand.
CTTTTCCCGTGCCGCTCTCGCCGCGTATCAGGACAGTGGAATCCGTGGGCGCGACTTTGGCGAGGAACTGGTAGACCTGCTTCATGCGGCGGCTCTCGCCAATCATGCTGTAGTCAGCTTCCATGGCCGCCTGTAGACGACGGTTCTCGCTCTCAAGCCATTCCACGTGGCGCGCGTTATCGAGCGCGACTGCCGCAATCGCCGCCACGGCGGTCATGAGTTCCAGATGGTCTTTATCAAAGCGAGCGCTGGCAGAGCTTCCGTCAAGGTAGATGACGCCGAGCAGCTCGTCGAAGGAGACGAGCGGCACGCAGAGGATGGAGCTTATGCGCGAGGCTATGATGCTTTCAGAGGCGGAGAGGCCGGGGCTGGCTGTGACATCGTTACTGAGGATGGCGCTCTTCTCTTCCATCACCTTGAAGATGATGGTGCGGCTCACCTGAACGGGTCGATTCTCGCCCGCTGCCTTGTCTATGCCGAAGATGGAGGTGAACTCTTCCGGGCCGTCGCCGACGAGCAGTATGGCTCCGCGCTCCGCCGGGACGACTTCAAAGACCAGCTCAAGCAGGTGCCGCTGCAAGGCTTCCAGGCCGCGCACGCTGTTTATCGCCGTGCTTATCTTGAGGAGCGCGTTCAGGTGGCGCGAGAGACGGGCCGTAGGCGGCAGGCTCTCCATCAGCTTGTCCGGCTGAAGAAGCAGAGAGTCGCTGCTGGCCATTCTTATTGTGGAATGTGTGGAGAGGAACATCTCGCCGCTGACGATGACGGGCTGCGGGGCGGACGGAGCTTCGCCTTCGTGCAGCAGGAAGAGAAAGTGCGTGTCGCCCAGCTTTATCTGGTCGCCGTGCTCAAGGTATCGCTCCTTTATGGGAAGGCCGTTGACGAAAGAGCCGTTCAGGCTCTCAAGGTCTGAGAGACGAAAGCGCTCGTCTTCGCGTGTGACGACGCAGTGGCGGCGCGAGACGGAAGCGTCCGCGACGGCTATGGTGTTGGCGGACTCGCGCCCTATGGAGCAGGCTTCGTCCGCGAGCGCGAAGGTCTTTCCCTGCAAAGGCCCTGAGATGGAGACGAGTCTTGGGTTCATCGGGTCGGCGAGGCCAGTTTTATGTTAGAGAGCAAGGCGCAAAAAATTCGGCTCGGCAGATAATAAGCCTTTAAGGTTGGATAAGAAAGTACTTTCTGGTCTATCTACAAGGCTAGGACTCTATCCGTTCGGATAGACTCTAGAAAGCTTCGCCAGCCTCCCGCACCTACTGACCGCATAATCCCTGAGTCAAAACATCTTCTCTTTTATCAACGGCTTCCGGCGCGTGAGACGCCAGCTCTCGCGACTACAGCTTTCAGTGGCACGAGGCCTGCACTAAAGGCCGGGCAGCAAAGAGAAGTTGAGCTTAGTTGAAATAACCAAAGGCCGGGCGGCGGAGACGTGAGAGAGCGAGGCTCCGCCAGCCCGCGCCACGGAAGAGAAAGCCCAGAAGAAGAGAGAGAAAAGGAGACCCCCTCATGAAAAAGCAGATATTTAAGGCCGCAACGATGTTCATAGGAATCATAGCGCTCGCGCTTGTCTCGGCCATAGCATCGAGCGCACAGAACCAGCGCAGCATTACAGTCAACATCCCCTTCGACTTTACAGTTAAGGGCAAGACCCTCCCGGCAGGCGAGTACATACTGAGCCGTGGAAGCGCCGCAGACAGGACAGGCCTCGTCATCGCGCGCAGGGACTCTGAAGCGAGCGCAGTCGTGCTGACCATGCCCGTCGAGTCCAGAGAGAGCCAGAGCGAGTCGCGCCTCGTCTTCAACCGCTACGGCGAGCGTTACTTCCTCTCGCAGGTCTGGATAGCCGGCGACAGCCAGGGCCGCGAGCTGTTCAAGTCGAATCGTGAAAGCTCGATGGAGATGGAATTGGCCCGCAGCAACGCCCGGCCCGAAGTGGTAGCGGTAACGGCCAGCACCAGATAATAAGCCCGAAGCCAGACCCGTAAGCAGTTTACAGCCCGGCTTCTACCGCTAGCTAAAGCTGGCTACAGAGAGCGGTGAAGCCAAAAAGAGAGCGGCAACCTGAACCGACGCCCCTCATTCAGGTTGCCGCTCTCTTTTATCATAAGAAATTAACAGGGATGGACAGGATAGACAGGATAAGAATAAAACAAAAACTTCTTCTTTATCCTGTGCATCCTGTCCATCACTGTTTGAATCTTCTCTTGTCAGATTTGACAATCCTTAGCTCCGCGACCGAATATCTCTTCTGATTTTCATTCGACAGACTCAAGAGGTGGCTCCAAGGATGGCGGAGAGCTGGCCGGAAGATTTCCCCGTGGTGCAGGTGCGGATGGCCCGTCTTACTGCGCGGCTCCAAGAGGTCGTAAGGTTTTATAGAGACGGCCTGGGCCTCAAAGAGATTGGCTCCTTCCGCGAACATGCGGGCTATTCCGGCGTCATGCTGGGCTTGCCCGGCCGCCAGTATCATCTTGAATTCACGGAGCACGCTGAGCAGACAGAGTGCGACGCTCCAACTAAAGATAACCTGCTGGTCTTCTACGTCCCCGAACGCGAAGCGATTGAGCGCATGGCCGCGCGTCTCAAAGCTATGGGGCACGAGCCCGTCCCGCCCGAAAACCCCTACTGGAAAGAGAAGGGTCTGACCTTTGAAGACCCCGAGGGCTGGCGAGTGGTCTTGATGAGCACGGGCGGCATCTGAAAGAAATTTACGCGCTCTCTCTTTGTCTACGGCCCCCTCAATTCTCTAGAATGCTCCATAGAAGGAGCAAGCGAATGGCAATTTCACTTAAGACAGAGAATCTCAAACGCTACAAGGATGTCGCGCTGCTGCTGATGAAGTACGGGCGCTCAGACATCGTCAAGAACGCTGGCCTCGAAGACATCCTCAAGGAGGAGGCCATCGCCTCGACCGAAGCGCCCAAGGCGGAAGAGCTGGCGCGCGACCTTGAGCAGATGGGGCCGACCTTCATCAAGCTGGGCCAACTGCTATCCACGCGCCCAGACCTTCTGCCCTACCCTTACCTTGAAGCGCTCACGCGCCTTCAGGACAAGGTCGAGCCCTTCTCGTTCGCGGAGGTCGAAGAGATTGTCACCAGCGAGCTTGGCGTTAGAATCAGCAAAGCCTTCTCGGAGTTTTCGGCAACGCCTATGGCCGCCGCCTCTCTGGGACAGGTGCATCGCGCGAAGCTGCGCGACGGGCGCGACGTGGCGGTCAAAGTCCAGCGGCCCGGCATACGCGAGCGCATCGTTCAGGATTTGGATTCCCTGAGAGAGATTTCCTCCATGCTGGACAAGCACACGCAAGCCGGTAAGCGCTACGACTTCAGCTCCATGCTTGAAGAGTTCAGCAAGAGCCTGCTACAGGAGCTTGATTACCGTCAGGAGGCGCGCAACCTCAACACCTTCGCCGACATCCTGCGCGACTTCGACGACATAGTCGTGCCGCAGCCCATAGAGGATTACACCACCTCTCGCGTGCTCACCATGGAGTACATAAAGGGGAAGAAGATTACAACGCTTAGCCCGCTGGCGCGCATAGACATCGACGGCGACCGGCTGGCCGAAGAGCTTTTCCGCGCCTACCTCAAGCAGATTCTGGTGGACGGCTTTTTTCACGCAGACCCGCACCCCGGCAACATCTTCCTGACGGACGACAGCCGCATAGCCATCATTGACCTAGGCATGATTGCACGCATCACTCCGCGCCTTCAGGAGAACCTGTTGCAGATGCTGCTGGCCATCAGCGAAGGCCGCGCCGAAGAGGCCGCAGACCAGGCCATCAAGATGGGCCACGCCCGAGAGGTCTTCGACGAGACACGGTTCCGCCGCGAAGTCTCGGACATGGTGGTGAGGCATCAGAACTCTGCGCTCTCCGACATAAACGCCGGTCAGGTGGCGCTTGAGATGACGCGCATCAGCGGCGAGAACGGCTTTCGTCTTCCGCCTGACATCACGATGATGGCCAAAGCGCTCCTGAACCTTGACCAGGTGGGCCAGACCCTCTCGCCCCGCTTCGACATCAACGCCTCCATACGACGCAACGCTTCGGAAATCATGCAGCAGCGCATGATGAAGGCGCTCTCGCCCGGCAACGTCTTCGCCTCCATGATAGAGACGAAGGACTTTCTTGAGCGGCTGCCGGGCCGCATCAATAGCCTGCTAGACATGGTCGCCAACAACGAGCTGAAGATTAACGCCGACGTGATAGACGAGAAGAGCCTCATGGAGAGCATCCAGAAGGTAGCCAATCGCATCACGCTCGGCATCCTGCTGGCCTCTCTGATTATCGGAGCGGCGCTCATCATGCGGGTCGAGACCAGCTTAACAATCTTCGGCTATCCGGCGCTCGCCGTCATCTTCTTCCTCATAGCCGCCATAGGCGCGCTCGCCCTCGCCGCCAGCATCGTCTTCACAGACGTTAGCCGCAAGAAGAAGCCCGGCGAGGAATAGAAAGAAAAGGCTGAAGAGGAAAGAGACTCACTTTGTAAAAGAGCAGGGCCGCCCGCGACCGCTCTCCCAAGCAAGTCGGACGACCCTACTCCCTGACCGCACATGACTAGCACCTCATTATACAAGCCCATGCGGCCAATCTTTTTTAATCTTTAGCTAATCACTCTCTCTTTGCTATCATCTCCAGGTTTTAGTCTTTGAAAACAAAGCAACGGCTATGCGTAGCTCACTTCCACAATAGAGAATGAGCATCGCCGTTCGAGATGGAAGGTTCATACTCACGGCGATTCAACTACGCAGGCATATTCTATCCGTTGTTACGTATAGAGTCAAGCTGTCCTGTGCGTGCTTTGTCCTATCAGGAGGTCGCTCCTGATGGGTTATTCGCGACGCAGGCCGAAGCGGCTTGCCGAGAAGCTTTTACAGATTCGTTTGAGCTTGGAGCTTTCTCAAACTGAGCTGTACAGGCGCTTGGATGTTGAAGACGAGATTCCCTATACAAGAATCTCAGATTTTGAATTAGACAAAGCGGAGCCCACTCTTATGATTCTCTTACAATATGCACGCGTGGCAGGTATCTGCATAGACGTTCTAGCCAATGACGAGCTAGACCTGCCCGCCAAGCTTCCAGCCAAGCCGAAGCATTTCCGCCTTTAGTCTCTTAGACGTTTTCATCATCATCCAAACCATCAAGTTTCGGAACTTCCCTACTCACAAGACGCATATCTTGTGTATTATGCACATGCTGTGTAAGATACACATCTTGTGTACTACATGGTATCAGATGTGGAACTATAAGAGCTTATACTGAAATACAGGTGCAATAATTCTTCCAAAGGTAACTACCTCATCAAGAATGTCCTTGAGAGAAAACCCATGAATTTCATCGAAATGGAATCAGCGCAGAAGCTTCGGGGTGGATACTACACTTCAGGGGACTTGGCTGCCTTCATGGTTCATTGGGCTAAGGAAATCAACCCTAAGCGTATTCTTGAGCCGAGTTGCGGTGATGGTGCATTTTTTGACGCACTCGCTCAGGCAGCGGATTTGCAAGAATCTGCCGTGGTTGGCTTCGAGTTAGATGCAGAAGAAGCGGCAAAGGCTCGGATGCGTGTCTGTGATGTTGGTCTAAATAATATTCAGATACACTCGGAAGATTTTCTTCAATGGGCGCTTCACCGTTTGGATGCTGACGATGCTCGTTTTGATGCCGTTGTCGGCAATCCACCATTTGTGCGTTATCAGTATCTTCCGAAGCTGTTCCAGGTGCGCGCAGAGAGCATCTTTAGACAACTCGGATTGTCTTTTACAAAGCATACCAATGCCTGGGTTCCATTTATTCTCGCATCAATGGCGCTTTTGCGTCCGGGCGGACGTTTAGCAATGATAGTTCCGTCCGAGATTATACACGTTACACACGCACAATCCTTACGCTCTTATCTAGGGCGCGAATGTAGCCGCGCGGTTATTATTGACCCGGAAGAGATATGGTTCTCCAACACTCTGCAAGGCGCAGTAATTTTGCTTGCGGAGAAGAGAAAAAGCGGGATGGAAAAACCTCAAGGTCTTGGCATTTATCCGGTGAAAGGTCGAGAATTTCTTCGACTTCGTCCCTCAACTGTTTTCAATGCACCGCAAGCTATAAACGGCGAAACCGTGCAGGGGAAATGGACTCGCGCCTTGCTCGACATAGAAACACGCTCCCTGTTCGATGAACTCGCAAGCCATGTTGATGTTCATCGGTTCAAGGACATAGCCAAAGTTGACGTGGGAATCGTTACAGGCGCGAATAAGTATTTTCTTGTTTCTGATGACGTGGTGAAGAGTTATCGACTGGATAAGTGGGCTTGCCCTATGTTCGGGCGTAGTGAACACTGTCCTGGCGTCATCTATGATGAACAACAGCATAGGGCAAACGCCGACAAAGGACTTCCCACAAATTTTATATGGTTTGGGAAGAGCGCGGAAGAGATTGATCCTGCCGCAAAAGCTTACATAAAACTCGGTGAAGAACAAAATCTCCATACACGATATAAGTGCCGCGTCCGCTCGCCTTGGTATATAGTACCGTCGGTTTACCCGACCGAGATTGGTATGCTCAAGCGCGCGCACGAAACGCCGCGCCTCATTCTCAATCGTATTGGTGCATATACGACAGATACGGCTTACCGGATTCGCACACATAATGTTATAGGCGAGAAACTTGTAGGCAGTTTTATCAATCCTCTTACGGCGTTAAGCGCAGAACTGGAGGGCCGACATTATGGCGGCGGGGTGCTTGAATTGATTCCCTCTGAGATTGAAAGATTAACTATCCCTTTGCCCGCAGACGTCAACGTAGATATATCAGCCTTAGACAAAGCTATTCGCAGCCAACCAATACAACAAGTGTTGTTCGATCAGGGGAAAGTAGTCTTAGGAGCTCTGGGACTTTCACGCGCGGGGCAGGAACGTATCTTGGAAGGGTGGCGCAAATTGCGAGACCGCAGACATAGGACGTCAAGTGAACCTGTGGTTGAAGGGGATTAGTCTATTTCCAGAATGAAACGCGTTGGGTCTATCTTATCGCGGTAAAGCGACAACGTCCGACCGATTAAATCAGGCCAGTTGATGTACTTTCGCATTGGCCCCCAGCTTAACCGGGTCATGGCATTGCGTTGTTTATACGATGGGCTTGTAGTGCTGGTAGTGTGATGAATAGACAGGTTGAACTCTCCGTGGTTTATACCTTTTACTATCAGTCGAAACTTTGCACAAGCTTCATCAACAGTTTTTGATCTGCTTTTCCATGTGAGAGCGGAAAAAACTATATCGCGAAAGTAGTGCCTGTGATCCACCTCTTTCAGCAGCAAACCCTTATCAAGGTTCATAGAACCTGTTTTGTTCGCTTTGTCTCCCTCCGGGATGTTGAGGTCACGTCTTTCTAACGGCTTACTCTCCCACACCAACTCAAATTCAGTACCAACTGTTGCAATTCCATGTACAGAGGTAGGGACGCCTGATTTAGCTTGGGTTATGGATTTTGAAGTCCTCACCTTTGTGGGCGTTCTGCTTACTTTAGCCAAGGGATGGCGTAGTGGCGTCACTTTCAATTTGATGGGCGGAACTGTATCACTAGCCCCAGTTCTTGCTGTCGTAGCTACGGGGCGGGGCGCGGAAATCACCGTCTCATCAACTATGCGTCCGCTGGCTAACAAATCATCAAGTTCGCCAACCGAACTAACTTTCAAAACATTGAATGGATAGTCAGATGGTAAAGCCGCGAATTGTGATTCAATATCATAAACAATGGCTTTATCGTCTGCATCTGTTAAATCTAAATCAAGCATCATGCCGGCTTCGATATTGTTGTTTAATCCTCCAACAGTAAGGTTCGCGCTGGATACTATCAAGCGTGCCTGTGCCTCTCCGCGAGCTAGATAGAGCTTTGGATGAAAGAGTATGTTGCGCGACCCCGTATCTACTACGTAGAGATTACTCCCTATGATTGAGTGGAGTAGCGCCAACCCCTGATACGAAGTGATGTCATTGCGTATGCCCGCAAACACAATCAAATTTGTAGCATGCGCTTTAAGCTGCTCCTCAATTTGCTGCACCCCGCTCTCACTTACAAAGGCAACACTCAATGTAACCTGTTTAATGTCAGGAACAGTGAACAGTGCTCGCACAGCCCTAGCATGTACGGAGGATGTAAACCCTTGAAGAATAAATTTTCTTTTAGCCATTTAACCTACCTTCCACGCTGTTTGTGCTTGTAATCACAGACAAAGTAAGGCGCGCCGGAAATTGATTAACTATTTATACCTTCTACTTTGTAGGCAAGCAAGCACCTACTTTGAAACAAACCCACAGGCGGCACATGGATTTTGAACCTTTGCGCTGCCTCTATTTTGGGCGGGCTTATATTTATCCCACATTCTGTGCAAAGCCTTAAGCTCGTCCATTATGCTGTGGCAGAATTCCTCAGCCGTGCGTCAGGTTGCCCCATGTATGCTTGAGAGATGGGTAGAACGTGTGGCGAACGCTAAAGTGACGGCGCGGGTTCCGGGCTCTGATTCACGACTGCCTCAGAAGTATTAGTCACGTTCTTTTCTCAGTTAACGCCAAATCGGCGGCGGCTTTCCTGTCTCACGTTTGTTCTCTCTCTTATCTGAAGCGCGGGTGGTTCCTGTGGGAACGGGCCTTGCAGTAAGGACGGTCTGCAAGCGAACCGCATCCCCCGTGTTCCAACGCACCAAATAGACAATTTATTCCCCGACGACGCCGACGCTTTTTCTGGATGGGGCTGCTCGGAAAGGAGTAGTTACGTGAGAGATACAAGCAGGCCGCCACGCGCCTTGACGTGGGTCATTATCTGTTCACTGGTCTGTTTGGTCTCTGCGCCGCGAGGGTTCGGCAAAGTGACTCGCGCAGCAGAATCTTCAGCCTCTCAGAAAATCTCTGACGATTTACGCAAGGCGCTGGACGAAGCTCAGCCGGGCGCTCGCATCAACGTCATAGTTCAAGCGCAATCCAGCTGGCCTCGCCTGCTGGACACTCTGTTGCAGAACTTGGGCGGGCGCATTCTTCGCCGCTTCACCAACTTTAACTCGCGTCTCATTAACCTGCCGGTCGCGGCCATAGCTCAAATCGGCTCGCGCAGCGACGTGCGATTCATCACGCCGGATAGAGAGACGCGCTCGTTTGGTCACATCACGAGCACTACGGGCGCGGACGCCGTGCGCGTGCAGACTAGCCCGGGGCTTCTGGGATTAGGAACGATAACGACTACGCTCGACGGCGCTGGCATAGGCATAGCCGTCATAGACTCAGGCATAGACCCCGACCATCGCTCTTTTCTGAGCAGCAGCGGCTCATCACGCATCGTCGTCAATCAGGACTTCACGGGCGAAGGACGCACGGACGACCCCTACGGCCACGGCACGCACGTGGCGAGCGCCGCAGCCGGTAACGGTCAGATTGCTGGCGGCGATTACACGGGCGTCGCGCCGAAGGCCAAGATAATAAACCTGCGCGTGTTGAAGGCGGACGGGACGGGGCGTATGTCCGACCTGCTGGCGGCGCTCGACTGGGTGCAGAGCAACAGGTCTTTTTACAACATACGCGTTATCAACATGAGCCTCGGCACGCTGGCCGTAGAGTCCTACGTCAACGACCCTCTGTGTCAGGCCGTGCGTAGATTGTCAGACGCAGGAGTAGTAGTCATAGCTGCTGCCGGAAATAACGGCAAGGACTCTCAAGGCAATAAAATCTACGGGCAGATTCACTCTCCCGGCAACGAGCCATCGGCCATCACTGTCGGAGCCAGTAACACCTTCGGCACTGATGCGAGGGGAGATGACACGGTAGCTTCTTATTCATCCAGAGGGCCGACGCGCAGCTACTCGACGGATGCTGAGGGCGTTAAGCATTACGACAATCTCATTAAGCCCGACATTGTCGCCGCAGGGAACCGAGTCGTCTGGGCTCAGGCTCGTAACAATCTTCTGGTTACTCAGAACCCTGACCTGGACGCGGGCGTCGGGACGACCGTGCGCGAGAGAATGATGTACCTGAGCGGCACGTCCATGTCTACGCCTGTGACGGCGGGAGCGGCGGCGCTTCTATTACAGGTGAACCCTAACCTGACGCCCAACATGATTAAGGCCATCCTGATGTACACGGCTCAGCCTCTATCAGGCTACAACATGCTTGAGCAGGGCGCGGGCCAGCTTAATCTCGAAGGCGCTGTCCGTCTAGCTAAGCTTATCCGCTCAGACCTTGTCTTCACGACGGGCCTGCTGCTTTCGGTGGGCGACCCGCTTTTAACAAGCGCGCCGCCTGTGCCGCAGTCGACCATCGCGGGCCACACCTTCTCATGGTCTAAGGGCGTCATCTTCAACCGCACCTACGGCACGGGCAGCGAGTTGATAGCAAAGTATCAGAAGGTCTACAGCACAGGTTATCTGTTAGGAGACGGGGTTTCGGAAACTTACGGCTTCTCGCTCGACTCCACGAAGATGTCTGGCGGGATTCTGCTGGGCGACTGCATTCTGACGAGCGACGGACAGTCGATAGCGACCGGCGCTTTCTTCATAGACACGGACGCCCTCACGGGCAACGGCATATTGCTCGGCGACGGCATCCTTCTGGGCGACGGCATTCTACTCGGAGACGGGATATTGCTCGGCGACGGCATCTTGCTGGGCGATGCCTATGTCGCCGCGCAGTCCGCGATGATTCGAGGCGACGGCACAGCCTCCATGCGGTAAGAGACGAAGGGGACTTCAAGCTTCTCAAAAAGAGTTCCCCGGGATAACTGGTTATGAACAGAGGTGGGTTAAGAGAGATGGCAGACGGGTTGAACAAAGACGTGAACAGAAGATTGATACGGGCCGTATGCCGCAAGGCCTGGGCCGGGCTGTATCAAAGGAGGAGTCAGGTGAAACATATCAAGCGTTCCCTTGCCGTGGCATGGGTCACTCTCCCCTTGTTGGCATCTTTATGCGTGGGTCTTCCGGCGACTAATCGTGCGAGCGCGAATAACCTTCGACCCGCAGACGAGCTTTACACGGCCGCATCGCAACAGGACGCCGCCGAGAGGAAGATTTCACCAGACCTTCTTGAACGCCTCAACAATGCTGGTGAGCGCACAGGCGAAGAGACAGTCCCCGTCATCTTACAGTTGAATGACAAGCCCGGCGGGCGGCTCAACGCTCTTCTTAATCGCAACGGCGTGCACGTACGCCGCTACATGAAGAGCCTGGACACCTTTTCCATAGACATGCCCAAGGCTGTTGTTAGGGAGCTGGCCTCGTTCGATGAGGTCTTCAACATCTCTCTGGACCAGACGACGATTCCCTTCGGGCACGTCTCCACGACCACGGGCACAGACATGGTGCGCGAGCAGAAGACCTATTCGCTGCTCGGGCTGCTTTCTTCGACCACCATCCTGAACGGCACAGGCATAGGCATAGCCATACTCGATTCCGGCATAGACACGTCGCACAGGTCTTTTCTCAACAACAGCAACGGCCTTCGCGTAGTCGCCAGCCGCGACTTCACGGGCGAAGGACGCACGGACGACCCCTACGGACACGGCACGCACGTCGCGTCCACGGCCGCCGGAAACGGCCGCATCTCGAACGGCGAGTACATAGGGATTGCGCCGAACGCGGACATCGTCAACCTGCGCGTGCTGAACTCGCAGGGCGCTGGCTCAACGTCCGCACTGCTGGCGGCACTCGACTGGATATTGCAGAACCGCACGCTCTACAGGATTCGCGTCGTCAACATGAGCCTGGGCGCTCCGGCGGTTGATACGTATAAGAACGACCCCATCTGCCGCGCCGTGCGCAGGCTGTCAGACGCAGGAGTAGTAGTCATAGCCGCCGCAGGCAACAACGGCAAAGACTCTCTGGGGAATAAAATCTACGGCCAGATTCACTCTCCCGGCAACGAGCCTTCCGCCATTACCGTAGGTGCCAGCAACACCTTCGGCACTGATGCGAGGGGAGATGACACGGTAGCTTCTTATTCATCCAGAGGGCCGACGCGCAGCTACTCGACGGATGCGGAAGGTGTTAAGCATTACGACAACCTCATTAAGCCCGACATCGTCGCGCCCGGCAACAAGCTCATCTACGCGCAGGCGACGAATAACCTTCTTATAACGCAGAACCCTCTGCTCGATGCAGGCGTGAGCCCCGTTGACAATCGAAAGATGATGTATCTCAACGGCACGTCCATGTCTACGCCTGTGACGGCGGGAGCGGCGGCGCTTCTGCTACAGGTAAATCCTAACCTGACGCCCAACATGATTAAGGCCATCCTGATGTACACGGCTCAGCCTCTGGCGGGCGCGAACATGCTTGAGCAGGGGGCGGGCCAGCTTAATCTCGAAGGCGCTGTCCGTCTCGCAAAGCTTGTCCGCACGGATTTGACCGCGACGACTTCCCTCGGCGCTCCGCTCTTAACAAGCGCGCCTCCCGTGCCGCAGTCGACCATCGCGGGCCACACCTTCTCATGGTCGCAGGGGCTCATCCTCAATCAGAACTACGCCACGGGCATTGAGCTAATCACGAAGTACCAGAAGATGTACGGCACGGGCGTCATCCTAGGCGACGGCACGTTCCTTTCGGGCGGCGTTATCCTTGGCGACGCCACGCGAATGACCTTCGGCGTCATCCTCGGGGACAGCGTCAAGACCAGCGCCGGGGTCATCCTGGGCGACGGCACGGTCTTTCTACAGGGCAGCATGCTCCTGGGTGACGGCGTCATTTTAGGCGACGGCGTAATCCTCGGCGACGGCGTGATTCTAGGTGACGGTGTGATTCTGGGAGACGCCATTCTAAAGAGCGACGCCATGACGCAGGCCATGTCCGCCACCAATAACGGCGACGCCACGCTCACGACGAACGTGGCCGTAGATAGCGGAGTTGACTACTTAGGCTACTGAAGCCCTTTGCTTCCTCGCTGAAAGATGAAACCCGATGTATTCGAGGAGAGAAAGCATGCCCCATTCATTTGAGCTGAAGAAGAGCGCCGCCTCGTTCTCCATCGCGGCTACGCCTCGCGCCGTCTCCCTGAGCGTGTCGCCGCTTACCTACGAGCACGAGCGCGAAGTCCTCTCCTTTCTGGCGTGCGCCGATTCCGTTCAAGCCGTTTTCATGACGGGGCTCGTGCGCGACAACGGCCTTGAAAGCCCTTTTAACCGGGGCATCTTCTACGGCGCGCGGCGCGACTTCGACAGGGAGCTTGTGGGCGTAGCTCTCGTGGGCCACGCGACTCTGGTTGAGACCTCTCATGATGAAGCCCTGAGAACCTTCGCGCACATAGCCAGAGAGATTCCGGGCGCGCACGTTCATCTGGGGCCGGAGGCGAGCATCAAGCAGTTCTGGCGTCACTACTCGCGCGGCGGCCAGCGCGCTCGGCTCTTCTGCCGCGAGCTTCTGTTCGAGATGAGAGAAGAGTTTCTGACAATGACTGAAGAGGTAGAGGGGCTGAGGCTGGCGACGCTCGACGACCTGCCCTTCGTCATGCCGGTTCAGGCCTGCATGGCCTTTGAAGAGAGCGGCATCAACCCAATTGAGACAGACCCGGTCGGCTTTCGTCTTCGCTGCGCCCGCCGCATAGAGCAGGGCCGCGTCTTCGTCTGGATTGAAGAGGGCCGTCTTCTCTTCAAGGCGGACATTCTGGCCGACACCGCGAGGGCCGTTTATCTGGAAGGCGTTTATACGAGCCCTTCGGCGCGCAATCAGGCTTACGGCTCGCGCTGCCTGTTGCAGACGGCGTACACGCTTCTTGAGCGCACGCGCTCGGTAGTGCTTCTGGTCAACGAGCAGAACCGCAAGGCGCAGGAGTTCTATCGCCGCACGGGATTTCAGTTCGGCGGCAACTACGACACCATCTACCTGCAAAGGGATTACGAGCAGCGAGGATAAGAGAGGACTGTCCTAATGAGCAGAAAGAGTCTTGCCAAGCCTTACATGTACACTGTCATAGGAAGCGGCGCGGCCGTGCTCCTTTACGCCGCGCTCAACCTTGAGCTGAAAGAGCTGGACTATCGCTTCCTGCTGCTGGCGCTCATCACCATAGGCCTTGCCTCTCGCATAGCCATACAGATTCCGCGCATCAGCGGCCAGATTACAGTCTCAGACACCTTCATCTTTCTGACCATGCTGATTTACGGCGGCGAGGCTGCGATACTTCTCGCCGCAGCCGAGGGCGTCTGCTCAAGCCTTCGCATCAGCCGCAAGCCCATCACGGTCATCTTCAATTCCGGCATGATGGCGACGGCTACGTTCCTGACCGTCTACACGCTGCGTTACCTGTTCGGCCCGCTGACAGACCTGGCGCACGGCGCGTACTCGGGCCACTTCGTCACGGCCGTATACCTGATGGCGCTCGTGCATTACATAGCCAACTCGGGCCTCGTCGCCGTGGCGCAGGCTCTTAAGACGGACGAGCCCGTCTGGCACACGTGGAAGAACTATTACCTGTGGACTTCCATCACCTATTTCGCCGGGGCGAGCGCCGCCGGAATCAGCGCCCGCTTCGTAGATGCCTTCGGCGTCTACGCCTTCATCATCACGACGCCCATCATCGTCGTCATATACTTCACCTACAAGACCTACCTGAAGAACGTGGAGGCGACGGCAGCCGCAGCGGCGGCAGAGCAGGCGCAGCAGCACGTAGAGGAACTGTCACGCTACATAGCTGAACAGGAGAGAATTAGAGAGCAGTTCTCTCAGCTGGAAAAACTCTCCGCCTTGGGCGAGCTTGCCTCGGGCGTGGCTCACGACTTCAATAACACTCTGGCCGGAATCTTGGGCCGCGCTCAGCTTTTACAGCGAACCTCCGACCTTGAGACGATTAAGAGCGGGCTTGAGATTATCACCAAGACTGCGGAGGACGGCGCGAAGACCATCAAGCGCATACAGGACTTTGCACGCCAGCGCCGCGACCACGACTTTGCTCCCGTGGCGGTTGACCAGCTTCTCTTCGATGTCTCTGAAATCACCCGCCCGCGATGGAAAGACCGCGCGCAGGCGGCAAACGTTCACATCAGCCTCGATTTACAGATTCGCTCAAACGCCCTCGTCATGGGAGACGCGTCGGAGATGAGAGAAGTCTTGGTCAACATGGTATTCAACGCTGTGGATGCCATGCCTCAGGGCGGTCGCCTTACTCTCTCAGCAGAAGAAGTGGACGGTCAGGTGGAGATTAGCGTTCGTGATACAGGGCTCGGCATGACTCCCGAGGTGCGCTCAAGAATATTCGACCCCTTCTTCACTACGAAGGGTAAGGCGGGGATGGGACTGGGACTG
>DATELK010000012.1:0-16966 GCA_035276685.1 Pyrinomonadaceae bacterium
CTGGCAGCCGCATTGGCAGCGAATCCTAATCTGAGGCTGGGGTTGGAGGCGACTATCATTAACGCTCAGGGTGGGCCGGAGAGCTTTTATCTGAACCTGGGACGAGGTTCTGCGCCAGTGCCTGAGCCCGCGACGATGGTGCTGCTTGGCACCGGACTGGCTGGTCTGGCCGCTCGCGTCCGCAGCAAACGCAAAAAAGCTGCTGAAAAGGCTGAGTAGTTCAAGGCTCTTGAGCCGCCTTTTCTGAGCTATTCCCCTTCGGGTGATTGCACACTTCCCTTCCGGCGGGGCGGAGTCCAAAAGGATTCTGCCCCGCTTCGCATTTCACGCAAAAAGGCCCGCCAACCGCCAGCCTGAAAATATTTTCTCACTTTTCTGGAGCAGCCCTTTCATTAACCGTTTACTTAGATTTCCAAGAGGAAAAGCACGGCTAAGCGGAGCGGCAGGCAGCGCCCCAGAGAAGGGGCGGCGTCTGATTTTTTAAGCCTCCCGGGACGCTCATCCAGCGCCTTTCCCTTTCTGAAGCGGGCTGTAGACAATTCCTTTCTCTGGCGAGGGCCGCGCGTTTCGGGGTTTGACCCGCGCGCGGCTCTCTTTCTATTATCCCGTTCGTGCGAAAAATTATAGAGGCAGCGGAGATGCGCGGGATTGACGAGCAGACGACGGCTCGCTATTCGCTCCCCTCTCTGCTCTTGATGGAGACAGCCGCGCAGAGCAGCTTGCGCGCCATCATCAGCCGCTTTCCCGGCGGGCTGAAAAAGCGGCGCGCTCTTGTCTTGTGCGGGCGCGGCAACAACGGGGGCGACGGCGCAGGGCTGGCTCGACTGCTCTGGCTGGCGGGCGTGCAGGTCAACGTCATACTCTTCGGTCGCGCAGATGAGACGAAGGGCGACGCCCGCACAAATTTCGAGATAGTACGCAGCCTCTCCCGCTTTGACGCTGGAACCTACAGGCTTCCGCCGCCGCTCTCCTTCACGGAATGCGAGACGGACGCCGACTGGGAAGAGATAAGCGCAGGGCATCACCCTTACGACATCATCGTGGACGCGCTTTTCGGGACGGGCCTCAGGCGTCCGCTCGAAGGCGTCTACCTGAAAGTCCTGGAGCACCTTGAGCTGATGCGTCGCGCACGCGAGCGAGCGCACATGAAAGCGCCGCTCGTAGTCTCTCTGGACATCCCTTCCGGTCTTAACGCGGACTCGGCGGAGCTGATTGGCGAGACCGTCCGCGCGGACTTAACCGTCACCTTCACGGCACCGAAGCTGGCGAACGTGCTGCCACCAGCTTCAGACTACAACGGCGAGCTTGAGGTCGCAGACATTGGCTCGCCGCCGTCCCTGCTGGAAGCCTCCGCCTCAAGCCTCTTTCTCACGGAGGAAGATGACGCGCGCGAGTGGCTTGTCAAAACGCGCTACCTGCCGGGCTCCTATAAGAACACGCACGGCCACGCCTTTATCATCGCGGGCTCGCGCGGAATGACTGGCGCGGCCGCGCTCGTAGCCAACGCAGCCATGCGCGCAGGGGCGGGGCTCGTGACGGTCATGACTTCCCTGAGCGCGCAAGCAGCGGTAGCCGCGCACGCCATGCCCGAAGTGATGACGGCGGGGCTTTCCGAGACAGAAGGCGGCGCGCTGAGCTACGAGGCTGTAGAGCGCGCAAGAGAGTTGACGACGCGGGCAGATGTCTTAGCCATAGGGCCGGGGCTGACTGCTGAAGACGAAGGCACGCGGCGCTTCGTGCGCGAGATGGTGGAGGGACGACGCGCGCCCGTAGTGATTGACGCGGACGGCTTGAACTCGCTTGCTCCCTGGCCCGGTGAGCTGCGCGGCTCGGACGACTATCCAGTTATCCTGACGCCTCACGCGGGCGAGATGCTTCGTCTTCTGGGCGCGCATGACAAGGATGCTTTGAAGGATAGAGTCGCTGTCACCGGCGAGTTCGCCGTCAGGCATAATCTGATTCTAGTATTGAAGGGAGCGCGTACCATCATCTGCGCGCCGGACGGGAGAGTCTTCATTAATCCCACGGGTAACGCGGGACTCGGCACGGCGGGCGCGGGCGACACGCTGACAGGCATCATCACAGGCTTTCTGGCGCAGGCACGCGCCTCGCTTCATGACGAGCTCGATGCTCTCGCGGCTGCCATCGCGGCCGTTTACGTAGGCGGGCTCGCGGGCGACCTATGCGCTCGTGAAAGAGGCATGCGAACCATGACGGCATCCGACATACGCGAGCATCTGGGCGCGGCGATTCTCTCGCTGGACGCGGAAGGAGAGAGGCCATGACGGCGCACGTCACGCCGCAGGCGGGCGAATGGATTAGCCGCAGCCCGGAAGAGACGCAAAGCTTCGGCGAGCGCTTCGGCTCCTCTTTACGCGGCGGAGAGATTCTTTTACTGAGCGGGCCGCTTGGGGCGGGCAAGACGCTCTTCGTCAAGGGAGTCGCCGTGGCTCTCGGCGTAGATGAAGATGAAGTGACGAGCCCTTCCTTCACACTCGTCAATCTCTACGAGGGACAACTCAGGCTCTATCACATAGACCTTTATCGTCTGAACGAAGGAGCCGGGGCCGCGCACGCCGTAGATTTGGACGAGCTGCTGATGGACGAGAGCGCCGTCGTCATCATCGAATGGGCCGAGCGAATGGGAGCCTATCCTTTGCCCGAGCCCGTCTGGCGCATAAGCATCGAGGGCGACGGCGACGAGCCGCGCACCATCAACATCGGCGGCCAAGCGCGAAGGACTTGACCGACGCGCCCGGCCTAGCAGAAGATAGAAGAGCAATAGTTATACTGAAGGGAGAAAACCTTTATGCCTTATCCTGAGATTATGATTCGCTCCATGAGAGAAGAGCTGACCCGCCTCGGCGTGGAAGAGTGGAAGACGCCCGAGCAGGTTGACGAAGGAATACAGAATTCCAAAGGCACCGTGATGGTCGTCGTCAACTCCGTCTGCGGCTGCGCCGCTGGCAAGGCTCGTCCCGGCATAGCGCTCGCGCTACAGCACGAGACGCGGCCCGAGCGCGTCGCCACGGTCTTCGCCGGAGCAGACGTAGAAGCGACAGAGCAGGCGCGCGGCTACTTCACGGGCTACCGTCCGTCTTCGCCATCCATAGCGATATTGAAAGACGGCGAGCTTGTCTACATGATGGAGCGCAGCCAGATAGAGAACAGGTTCGCAGAGCAGATAGCCGAAGAGCTTAAGCGAGCCTTCGACCAGCACTGCGCCACGCAGCCGGCAAGCGCCGCGACAAACTAAATCGCCGGAAAGAAAATTAACAGGGATAGACAGGATATACAGGATAAAAGAGGAAGCGTTTCTTCTTTATCCTGTATATCCTGTCTATCCCTGTTTGAATCTTTCTTATCCTTACGATTCCAGCTGGCCGTAGTAGACTTTCGTGTCGTACTCGAAGGCCACTTCTCCGTCCGTCTCGTGCGCTTTGAAAATCCTTTCCAGCTCTTCGAGCATGAGGGCGTAGTTCGGCTCGCCCTCTTCGGGCACGTAGGAAGAGGATAGGAGCCTTCCCTTCAGGCTCTCGAAATCAAAGACCTGCCGGGTCTTGAAAATCTTCAGACGAAAGTGGCCGGGCCGGAAGAACTCCGAGATGACATGGTCGTCTATGTTCGTATGATTGACCGTCTCGTAATCCGTCCCGTACCTGATGAGCATCTTCTCGTAGGCTACCAGGAAAGCGGTCGTGTCCGTCAGCCTCTCGTTCCAGAGGAAGACCGTCCAGCCCTCGGGCCTTAAGATTCTCAGGAACTCTCGGCGCGCTCTCGCGCGGTCGAACCAGTGGAAAGCCTGTCCCGCCGTGATGAAATCAACGCTTCCCTCATCAAGAGTAGTTTCCTCTGCGGTGCCGTCCACACTTTTAAAGTTCGGATAGGCGCTGAGCAATAGCTCTCCCGCCTCGCGCATCGCGCGGTTGGGCTCAACACCGTAGACAGTGTTGCCGTTCTTCAGGAACAGCTCGGACAGCTTTCCCGTGCCCGAGCCTACGTCGGCGATGACGGAAGAAGTATTCAAGCCGCACTCTTCACGTAGCAGCTTCAGGACATCCTGCGGGTAGCCGGGCCTGTACTTAACGTAGTTATCGACTCTCGTTGAGAATCTTTCGGTAGGATTTCTCATGCTGCCTTTATAGCTCCATGAAGAAGCGGGCTACAAGTCCGGACATCTTTTCCCTACGGTTTGTTCAACTCGCGCGGCTTGCGCTATGATGCGCGCGTTCCTTTTGTTTGGCTTAATTTCGGCTCTCATACTTTCGTCTTCGGCGGTGACGCTACAATCTCTATGGTTACCTGCAACAACTGCGGCAGAGTCAACGATGAATCCACGCGCATCTGTAGGTACTGCGGAACGGTGCTTGAGCATCAGAAGACGCAGGCGCGCGACTACGCTCCGCCCGTTGCGGACGCGACCGGCGGCACGGGCTTCACGGCACAGCCCCTGGAGCCTTACAGCGCGCCGGGTGTCGCGAGCGGCGGCTACAGGTGTCCCAACTGCCAGAGCACCTATCCGCCTGTAACTCAGAAGAAAATCTCAGTCGAAGGCTGGATAGTCTTCTGCGCGCTCCTGATTTTCTGCCTGCCGCTCTTCTGGGTTGGACTTTTGATGAAAGAAGAGACGCGCGTCTGTCCCGTCTGCCGCGCACGTCTCGCGTAAGGACTTTTACGGCCACCTGACACCCGGCCTCTTTTTTGTTACCCTGAAGGCTCAATTTATGATTAGAGGTAATGGTTAATGCCTGACGAGCAAAATAGTGTTAATAATTCGCTGACCTACGTGGTCTCGGCCGACGACTTCAACTTCGATACCCTTGAGCAGGAGAACGGGCGCGCGGTCGTCGTGCGCTTTCCTCTGAACAACCCGCGCTATCACGCGGGTGACGTGCTGCTGGTTCTCTCGGGCACGGACATACATTTTCACGGTCTCATAGGCAGGATAGAAGACGGCTATGCGATAGCGACAGACCGCAGAGACTCCCTGCTGCCCGCGACCGTTCAGTAAGAGCTTGCCGGTAATCTTTTTTCGCCCGCTCTATTTTTCTGCCAGATGCATTTGAGCTATCCGACTACAGAACAGCAAGACGCACGCACGACGCCGCTCGACCACGAGCTTCAGCCACACCTGGCGGAGCTACTGCGTTTCTCTTCCACGCCCGAGATGGAAGCCTCCGCGCTCTACCAGCGCCTCAGGCCCGAAGTCGAAAGGGTCTTGAACGGGCTGGTGGAAGAGAGCTTCTCGCCTGTCTCGAACGAGCGCCGGGTGGAAGAGCTGCGGCCTGTGCGCGCGACCGCATGGAACATAGAGCGAGGCACGCGCCTTGAGAGCATCATAGAGGTGCTCACAGAGCATCCCTCCATACGCGAGAGCGACCTGCTTCTTCTGACGGAGCTTGATTATGGGATGGCGCGCAGCCGTAACCGTTTCGTCGCGCGCGAGATTGCCGAGGCGCTTCAGATGAACTACGCCTTTGCGCCCTGCTACCTGTCGCTTGTCAAAGGCAGCGGCCTCGAATACAGCACCGCAGGCGATAACACGCAGGCTCTTCACGGCAACGCGCTCTTCTCGCGCTATCCCATCAGGGGCGCGCATCAACTGGCGCTGCCGAACGGCAAGGACAAGATGCGCGGCAAGGAGAAGCGGCTGGGCGCGCAGCGAGCGGTCATAGCGGACGTGCTGCACCCTCTGGGCGAGTTCCGCGCCGTCAGCCTTCATCTCGATGCTCATTCGACGCAGCGACACCGGCACCTTCAGATGAAGCTGCTGCTGGAGCATCTGGAAACCCTTAGCCCGCAGCTTCCCGTCATCATAGGCGGCGACTGGAACACTTCTACCTACAACTCGCGCCGCGCGCTCTATGCCGTCGTGGGATTCTGGCGGCGCGTCATGATGGGCGTTGATTACTTCATACGCAATCATTACCCTCACCCTTACAGGTGGTTCGAGCGCGGCCTATTCAGAGAGCTTGAGCGGCGCGGCTACGACTATCGCTCGTTGAACGAGCACGGGGCGGGAACGCTTCATTACAGCGTTGAAGACATCGCGGTCAACACCAACATGGCCGACTGGATTCCTCAATGGTGTTTTCACTTCCTCAAGTGGTCGCTGCGAAACCACGGGGGCCGCGCCTCTCTGAAGCTGGATTGGTTCGCGGGTCGCGGCATCACTTTAGCGCCCGGCACCGAGCCACGCGTCGTAGGCGACCTCTCGGACGACAAAGGCAGGCTCTCAGACCACGACGCCATCGTGCTTGAGTTCGTGCCGTGAAATAAAAGGGGCGCTAAGGACTGACAGCTACTGCTGCCGGGCAAATTGAATCCCGTCCCACCGGTACGAAGCAGGTCTGTTCTCATACCTTGAGCGCACCGTTATCGTGCCTGACCTGCCCGGCCTAACTTCAAAGAAGTTACCTTCAATCTCCGCTAAAGGAGTAAAAGACAGGCCTCCAATTCTGAATACTCGAAGCGCTCCCCCCAGACTTGCCCCTGCGCCCGAGGCTACTATGATTTCAGGGCGACCATCCTCTGTCAGGTCGGCAACGGCCAGCGGGACATTGCTCCCGCTCATCTTGATGTTAAAGATGACGCCGCCGCTTAATGGAGTAGTAGCGACAATCGAGCCTGTTCCGTCGTTCCAGCTTAAGAGGCTGAGTATTAAGGGAGGCGTCGGCTCGCCCGACGTAGGTGATTTAGCAGTATGGACAACAACCGTTTCTTTACCCGTGTCACCGTATAAATCAGCGTCAACTAAAGCGGCCACCGAGTTGTCGCTTCCGACCGGACTCAGATAAACTCGCGACCCTGCTGGCAAGGACTGCTCAATCTGCTTCAACCTTTCCTCTGTTATTCCAACCAGCTTGCGCGGAGAATCGGGGGTGGTCTGCGTAGTACCTACTGAAGTAGGAGGCGGGGGAGGAGGCACTCCCGCCGTGTCTCCCTCTTGTCCTGGCGAGGCCTGTAAAGTGGGCGGGGCGACCTTTAACTCCGAATCCTGAGCAGCCGGTTGCAGCATCACTTTGGACATGAAATAGAAAGCATAGACACCGATGCCTATAATGAAGGCTGCCGTGAACGAAATAATTATTGGCTTCTTCATCACTGCCCCAACAGATACTTTATAAAGCATCTCCTATCCTGACCACGGCTGCCCACCCGTGTCAATTTCTCTCTGCGGCGAGTTAGATGTATATTATCTGGCGCTTCTTTTGATTTCGGATTTTTCGCCACAATCAGCCTTGAATGAATCCGTTGACAAAGAGAAACACGTAGTCTCGGCAGGGGAGGAGTCGTTGGCAGCAGCGCCCGAAGCTCTCGCTGAGCCCGCAGACATACGCGAGCACGAATGGGCCGCGCTCGTTGAGCGCATGGCACGCGGGGACGAGTCCGCCCTCTCGTCGCTCTACGACCGTTCGAGCCGTCTCATCTTCGGCCTGTTGCTCAGGATTCTGAACGACGCGGGGCTCGCCGAAGAGGTGCTGCTGGACGTGTACATGCAGGTCTGGCGTCAGGCCAAGAGGTACGACCCCTTGCGCGGAAAGACGCTGGCCTGGCTGGTGACGATTGCACGCAGCCGGGCCATAGACCGCCTGCGCTCCACCCGGCAGGAGGAGATGCGTAAGGAGTCTCTGGACGCAGGGGGCGGCCACGCCGTGATGGCCCTCACGACCGCTTTCGAAGACCCGACCATAGCGCCAGAGAGACAGAGACTCGTGCGCGGGGCGCTCGACAGTCTGCCGCCCGAGCAGCGCGTGGTGATAGAGATGGCCTACTATCTGGGCCTGAGCCACAGCGAGATAGCAGAGCGATTGGGGCAGCCTCTGGGCACGATTAAGACGCGCACGCGTCTCGGGATGATGAAGCTCAGAGAGCAGCTCAGAGATTCTTATAGAGGGGTTTTGTAGATGCACCGCTTCAGCGATGAAGAGATGATGGAGAGGGCCTCGCTCTACGCGCTCGGCGCGCTCAGCCAGTGGGAGGCACGCGCCTTTGAAGAGCACCTGTCGGAAGGCTGCGAGCAGTGCGAGGCAGAGCTTCAGGGCTTTGAGGCCGTGACGGAGTCGCTCGCGCTCGGAGCAGCGGAGGCAGAGCCGCCACGGGACACGCGCTCTCAACTGCTTTCGCTCGTCGCAGAAGACGGGAAGCGCTCTCGTCCCCTTCCTGCGGGCGTTGATGCGTCGCAGCTGCTCTTAACCCTTCGCGCTGACGAAGGGCGCTGGCAGGAGGCCGCCAAAGGCATCTCCATCAAACACCTCTTCACAGACCCGCAGAGCGGCATGGTCACGACGCTTGTCAGGATGAAGCCGGGCACACGCATCCCCACGCACCGCCATAAAGGCATAGAGCAGTGCTACGTGATAGAGGGCGATTTTCACGCCGCCAATCAGGAGCTTGGGCCGGGCGACTTTCACTGCGCGCAGGCGGGCAGCGTACACGAGCCTGTCTACACTGTCGAAGGCGCGCTGGTTCTCATCATAGCTCCGCAGGACTACGACGGTCTCTCGACCGGCCACGCATAGCGCTCACAAATCCGCACGCACGCAGTCCTACGTATCTTTAGCTGGTTATGGCTGCTAACGAGTATCACTTCATCTCAGAGTGGCGAGTGGAGGGCACGGTCGAAGAGGTGTCCGCCATTCTGGAGGACGCGCGTGATTTGCCGCGCTGGTGGCCCTCAGTTTACCTGTCCGTGGAAGAGCTTGAGCCGAATGATGAGAGCGGTACGGGCCGCGTCGTGAGCCTCTACACGAAGGGCTGGCTTCCCTACACTCTGCGCTGGAAGTTTCGCGTGACGGAATCCCGTCCACCGCACGGCTTCACCCTGCAAGCCTTCGGAGACTTCGAGGGCACGGGCGTCTGGACGTTCACGCAGGATGGCCCCTTCGTCGACATCATCTACGACTGGCGCATTCGCGCGGACAAGCCGATGCTCAAGCGGCTCTCGTTTCTACTGAAGCCAATCTTCTCGGCCAACCATCGCTGGGCCATGTCGCGCGGCCTTGAAAGCCTCAGGCTTGAGCTTGAGCGCCGCAGAGCGCGCAGGCCCGAAGAGGCCGCGAAGATTCCCGAGCCGCCCGGCCCGACCTTCCCGCATAACCTTTACAGAAGAGAGCGCACGCTCGTCTCGCGCGCATGAACGGCCCTGCTTACGCTCCCCTTTTCCGGCGATAGAACAAGTAGCCTACAAAGGCTCCCGCCAGAAAGCCTCCCCAGTGACCGGCCTTTATGTGGCCCGCCGTCAACAAGTCCAGCCCCGCCTGCACTGAGATTAAGATGAGCAGGATAAGTAGCCTCGCGGTCTGCTTGCTGTGACGTTGCAGCAGAAGCCCTGCGGAGACTGCGCCCGCGAGTCCCATGACTGCCTGCGAAGCGCCGGAGCTAATCAGCGCGGGAGTCGCGGCCACGCCCGATAGTTGACCGACCAGCCCGCTCACAAAGTAGAGCGTAAGGAACCGCCACGCTCCCAAATCGCGCTCCAGCATGCCGCCGAGCAGAAACAGCGCCAGCATGTTAAAGGGCATGTGCGGGAAATTAACGTGCAGGAATTGCGAGGTAAGGAGTCGCCACCACTGGCCTTCGCCGAGCAGTTGGCTGTTGACTGCCCCTGCGCGCAACAGCAGCAAGGAATGCTGGCGAGCAAACGGCGAGAGGCCGAACGCCCACGCAACAGCAAACCACGCCAGCAGGTTTACAGAGATAATCACACAGGCCGCTAGAGGCCAGCTAAAGCGCCGCGCCTCTCTGAGACGGGCCAGCAATTTTACAGAAGGCGATGACAATTGATTAGCTCAGCGCAGCACCCGCAGGCTTATTCGGCGTCGAACCTACAAGGTGCTTGAGGCATCTAATTTACGGTTTTCAGAGCCTCTAATTTCGGGGCGCTTCCCCGGTAAGCTGATTAAAACAGAAGGACATTTAAGATGACTACGAAAAAGAGACAGATTGTTAAAAAAGAGGATTTCAGTCCCGCAGAGCAGCGCGCCGCTCGCTCCGAGCGCATCCTTGTCAGCGAGGCGGAACCTTATGGCTGGATGGCCCGCTCGGAGTCGGGCGCTGAAGCCGACTATCACCTCTTCTGCGAGCCGCAGACAAGGCGGCTTGCCTGCACCTGCGCGGACTTCATCTTTCGCGGCAACGCCGAGCCCGGCTACGAGTGCAAGCACGTCTCGGCCGTGCTCAAGTTCATCGCCCGCAGGTTTCTTGAGACGGAATACGACCCGCGAAGACAACAGACCGCACGCGCCGCGTAAAGAACGACAACTGAAAATAGAAAGGCCGGGAGGCTTCATCTAGATGTGATGAAGCCTCCCGGTCTTTTTCGTCTGCGTAGGCTTTGCGGCCTACTGGCTAGCGCTTCATCTGCGGCGCTATGTAGCGCACGGATTTCAGCTCTGCCAGTGCCGAGAGCTTCTCAACGGCTATGCGGCCTATGACGAGCCTTGAGGTCTTCGGGTCTAGCAGGACTTCAAAGCCCAGTTGCTTCAGCTCTTCCATAGCCTCAGGCGTCTTGTCAGAGAGCATGACCTGTATCTCGGCCTTGCCTTCGCGGACGAACTTCTGCTCGTCCGCCGTGGGCTGCGCTCCCTTGCTGAGCAGACGGCTGATGACGGCTGCGATAGACGGATGCATCTTGGCCACCAACTCTCGCTGCCGCTGCTGCTCAGGCGTCAGCTTCTCATCATCTTTTATGATGTACGCGGCTTCGTTAGCCTTGTCTGCGCCGTCAACGACCATGAAGCCCTGCGAGGAGTCCTTGCGAGCAGTTTTTTCTTCTACCTTGACCTTGCCGCCGGTTCCTCTGCCTGCTGCGCCGCCCGCTCCTTGGCCGGTTCCGCTGCCCGATGTAACTCCCGGCTGAAGCCCTACCACAGACGCCGGGGAGTTTCGCGTCTGCACAGGAAGCTGTTGAACCTGTCCTGTAGTCGTATTAGTGCCTGCCCTCATAGTTACTGTGTTATTTGCGCCGAACTCGGCGACCGCGTCAACGGCTGCGTTGTTGCTGACGCCTGCGGGCAATTCCACTGGCACTTCAACGCGTCGCGGCTGGCCTCCGTCAGTGACCACTACTTCTTCTACGGCGACGAAAGAGGTGAACTGCGTCATCAGCCTGTACTCAAGGCCGAGTTGCGTGATGGTCTCCTGCAAGCCGTCCTTCATGGCTCCCTGTTGAGCGCCGTTGTAGTCCTTGCTCATGAGGTCGTCGATGCGCGTGCGCGCCCAGAGCGTAGCCAGCACGTCATGGTTAGAATCCGCCTCCGGCAGGTTGACGGGAATCTCTCGCACCACCTCTCGCCCGTTTATCTTGCCGCGCAGCTTTACCGTGCCGCTCGCGTGGCCCGTGTAGCGGCCCGTCACCATCACTGGCTTTGCGCCGAAGAGGTCGGGGATGCGCTTAGGATAAACGTCCGCCACGGGAAGCCCGGCCCAATCGACGGAGATGTCCGTCAGGAGAGGGTTACGCACCCTTTCGTGAAAGCGGCGGGCGGCGCGCGAGCCGTCCTCGTTGAGAGAAACGTACTCGACTTCTCCCCTGCCCTCTTCGGCCATCTTGTCCAGCAGGTAGCGGTTGACGGAGCTTCCTATGCCGAAGGCGAAGACGCGAGCGTTCGGATGCTTCTGCACCTCTCCGATTATCTCCATGTCGTTGCCCACGTAGCCGTCAGTCATGAAGCAGACTATGCGCACGTGATTCTGCGCGTCGGAAGGGTCAAGCGCCGTGCGTATGGCCTTCATCATCTCTGTTCCGCCGCCGCCCGTGCGCGAGGCAAGGAAGGCCTGCGCCTTACGCATATTCTCAGGCGTGGCCGGAACGGGCTTCTCGAACAGCACGTGCGTGTCGCCCGCGAACGTGATGAGGTTGAAGGTGTCCTGCGGGTAGAGGCTATCCAGCGCGAGCTTCATAGTCTCTTTGGCCTTCTCAATCGGGAAGCCGTTCATG
Organism: Pyrinomonadaceae bacterium; assembly: GCA_035276685.1. Taxonomy (GTDB): domain Bacteria; phylum Acidobacteriota; class Blastocatellia; order Pyrinomonadales; family Pyrinomonadaceae; genus JACVRN01. The sequence continues at coordinate 11,942 of DATELK010000012.1, forward strand.
GAGCCAGAGGTGTCAAGCACGAAGACAAGCTCCTTCGGCGTCACGTCCTCTGCCGAGACGCGCTCGGGCGGCTGGAGAATCATGGTGAAGAAGCCGCCGCGACCGCCCCTGTGAGTCAGAACAGCATCGCTCATCAACTTTCCCGCCACGTCATAGCGCAGCGTGAAATCCCTGTTGGGTATCTCCGTGCGATTCTTCAGGCGCACGAGGGCGCTCGAAGCAGACCTTCTATCCACGTCAATCTCGTGCGACTTTGAAGTGATGCCGTCCAGAGACACGCCCGCGTCCAGCATGACTTCGAGCGAGATGTCGTGGCCCGCGCGCATGCCTTCGGGCATCACGGGCGGAGTGATGCGAGAAGCGTCAGGCACCTTGTTAGTGTCAGGGCTGGTGCCTGTGCCCTGTCGTCCCGTGGCGGCTCCCGGAATGTAGCGCGGCCCGACGACCATAGGGAAAGTGAACTCGTAAGTGCCGTCCTCATACTTGAGCGTCTCGACGTAGCTAATCTCCACGGTCACTTTCTCGCCCGGCATGATGTTGGCCACACTCTGCGTGAAGATGTTGGGGCGCTCCTGGTCAAGCAGGCTCGCCACCTGCCCGTTAGTCTTCGCGGCCTCGTAGACGGCCTGCGCCTCTTCGCGGCGTAGAATGCGGCCGCGCACGGTGCGGTCGCCCACCTGCATTGTCATGTCGTCGACGGCGGCAGCCTGCGGCAGAGGAAAGGTGTAAACGGCCTCTATCTTCTCTTTGAAGGGGTTCTCGAACTCCTGCGTGACGCGCACGCGCGAGAGGAAGCCGCTAATCTCTGCCTTGACGTTGGTGCGCTTGAGCGGGCAGTTGCCCACCGCCTCGCCGCGAGAGTTTACGGCCGCGAGCGCGCCCTGCGTGCCGCCGCCCGCGTTTTGCGCGAGCGCGGGGCGAGCAGTCGGCAGGAGCGAGAGGGCGAGTAAAGAGGCGCAGGAAATTGTTAGAAGGAAAGCTAAAATTGTGATAGGTCTTCGGCGCATGGGAATCTCCTTCAAAAAAATAGTCACACGGAGACAGCGTGCGATGGCGGCAGCCTCTTCTTGAAAGGAACGCCTCGCAACTTTGGTTGGCTTCTATACGGTCATAGATTAGGAGATGACCATCTTGAGCCCTGACTTAACTACTCCGGTGCTAGAACGAGAAAAGCTTGGGAGCCTTGCACTGATGTTCACGTAGATGCGCTTTTCTTTAGAGAGCGTTTCCCGAGAAGCGAAAAAAATTTCCGAAATCTCGTGCCTGAAAAAATTTGAGCGGCGCTTCCTGAGTGTAAAAGGAAGCGCCGCTCTCTCAACTGGCGGGCAGGTTAGTAAAGATTGAAGTTATACTCAATCTGAATGTACTGGCTGACGTTTACCCCGTCCTTCTGAGCAGGCACGAACTTTATCTGCCTTGCGGCAGCTATCGCCTTCTCAGTCAATCCATCCGGCAATCCCTTCACCGCCTTGATGTTCGTCACCGCTCCGCCGGCGGAGAAGACTGCCCTGAGGACTACTGTCCCCGTGACCTGATTCCGACGTGCCTCTTCCGTGTACTGCGGCTCCGGTCTCGACAGTATCCTAGCCTTGCTCGTCACGTCCTTGGTCGTGTACACCCTATTACGGTCAGGGCCGCCGGGGCCGCCGCCCGTGCCGCCGCCGCCGAGGTTAGTGTCTCCGCCGCCCGTGTTATAGCCGCGACCGGGCCCAACACCCGCGCCTTCACCACGGCCTACGCCAGTGCCGCTTCCGCCGCCGTAGCCCTCGCCGCTACCACTGCCGCGCGACAGCTCTGTCGATTTAGAGTCGGGCATGCCGTAAGGCAGGTTACGCGTGTCGGGCGGAAACAGCGTCGGGTCTGCCCTCACGGTGGGAGTGACCGGCAGCAGAGCGGCCTTCGAAGGCGGAGGCTCGGGGCGAGGCACAACTATCTGAGGCTCAAGGCTCGCCGTAGGCAGCTTGCCCGCGCTGGCCTGACGTGTCTCTGCTTCGTCACCGCCGCCGCCGCCACCGCCAGCCTTCTCCTGCTTAGGCTTGAGCCCGCCGCCTGTTCCCTTTCCGGCACCCGCGGCTCCCGGCTCGCGCTCCTCTTCCTCTTGAGGAATATCCACCATCTCTACGGTAAGCCGCTCCTGTTGAGCCTGTGCTATCTGCTCCTGCTTAATTCTTCTATACCTGTCTATCCCGTAGAATCCGCCTACCAGAAACAGTATGAAAGCGAAGGCTGCGACTCCCGCCAGCGCCATGTTCTTCGTCTCGGCCGTCTCTTCCGTTGACAACGAGCGGTAACGATTCGGCAGTGATGACGCTATGACTCCGGCCAGCACGAGGAATATTACTCCGAGAGCTACCATGACAATCTTGGTGAGGACGGTTGACTGGCTGCGCTCAAGGAGCATGATGCCCGAGGCTATAACCAGCATCACCATGACGGCCGAGATTAAAGCGACGGCAACGTTCGGGCGCGTGACGAACTTCCAGACAAGAACGCCGCTTGCCGCGATACCACGGCGAGTAAAGCCTATAGGGTCACGCTTAAACTCTGGCCACGAGAGTTGAGCGTCGTGTGCAAACTCTCTCAATTCTTCCGAGAGGCGTCCCACTATCGTGCGCTCTTCTATAATCGTCAGGTGATACTCGTTAGCTCTCACGGCAGCGCCTTGCGCCTCAGGACTGTAGCCGGGGGGAAGCGTCGCAGCCGCATCTTCATCGAAGCCTTCGCTGACGATGACGTTGGCTTCCGCGACAGGCTCGCTCAGAGGCGTGCCGTCGACCGGGCAGAAGCTGAATTTATCCGCGAACTCTTCCTGGCATATTGAACAGCGTTTCATCTTCGTTACCTCGCTCTCGTGGGGTGTCTGACTTATTTCACGGCGGTAGGCGTTTGCGACCCGCTTGTCCATGAGGGCAGGCGGCTCCGGCGCTCGCCAGAGCAATAGCATCGCCTTCAGCTCATCATCATCCTCCGACGCCAGAAGCTCTTCCGTTTCGTCAAGCTCCCGTCTTTCGTCGTCAGTGGAAAATGGTTGAGTCTCTTTCTTGTCTCTCATCTTCGCTTCTCTCCAGAACAACAATCTGGGCGCTTCTCCAGTATGGCTCAAGCTCTCGCCTCAGCCTCGCGCGTGCGCGGTGAAGTCTGGCCTTCACGGTGCCCACGTCCGCTTCCACTATGGCCGCAATCTCCTTGAGCGGAATCTCTTCGTACTCGAAGAGCACCAGCGCCTCGCGTTGAAGCGGCGGCAGCGCGGCCACGGCGCGGCTCACCTCAAATGCAAGTTCCTCGTCCAGCAGCTTTCTAAGCGGCTCTTCCACAAGGCCGGGCCTCGGCTCTTCGTTGAACTCCTCAAGCCCCACCTCCTGCCCCTGCCGCCGCAACTGCTTCAGCGAAAGATTTCGCGTCGCGCCCAACAGGTAGGTGCGAAGCTTCGCCCGCGACTCGTCGAAAGAGTCCGGCTTTCGCACAAGGCTTAAAAAACAGTCCTGTGTCACGTCTTCGGCACGTGCAGAGTCGCCCAGCATCCTGTAGGCGAAGCGAAAGACCGCCTCGCGGTGGCGCTCATAAAGGAGCAGGAACGCTGCCTCGTCGCCACGGCTCGCTCTTTTCAAGAGTTGTTCGTCCGTCATGCTACAGGATGTCTCTGTGGGCCCGAGCGCGATTATCATCGCACTCAACTATAATTACCGCCGGGCGGCTGAAAGGATACGGCCGCCAACATTTTTTTAGTCCGACCCTAGAAGCGCCCGTCTTCAAGCCAGACGCAGAAGCGCTCTCTAAAAGCTAAATACTCTAGAAGGAAGGTTCGCCCGGCAGAAGCTTTATCAGCGCGCGCATGCTCAGGCCAGGCGGCGGGATGAAATCTCACTCCCCTTGATGCCCGCTCAGATGAGGATTCGCATGCCGCTGGTTGTTCGCCCCTGCGGTAATAGTTCCTAAAAAATTCAGCGCCCCGGCTTCATGCAACTGAGCCGGGGCGCTGAATTTCAGATTGCGTATTAATTTCCTATGCTTTCTAAAGCACGTCTCCGGCTATGGCCGGTCGCTTGTTAATCTCCGCGTCCAGCTTCTCCGCCAGAGCTGGCTTCAGGTTGCGCAGGATTTTCACCTCTTCGAGCGCGGCCGTCTTGTTACCCAGCTTCATGTAGGCCAGCCCCAGCCCGTAGTGCGCCTCCGCATAGTTGGGCTTCAAATTCAAAGCCTGCTTGTAAGCGACCACGGCCTCTTTGGGTTGGTTCGAGAAGTTGTAGGCATCGCCAAGATAAAAGTGCGCCTGCGCCCAGTCGGGCTTGAGCAGCGCCGCCTGCTTGTAAGCGGCTGCGGCCTCCGCGTAGCGCTTCGCGTTAAAGAGCGTGACGCCCAGGTTGAAATGATAATTAACGTCGTCCGGCTCAAGACGAATCGCCATCTTGTAGGCTCTGACAGCATCGTCCGTGCGCTTAAGCTTGTCATAGGCGTCGCCTAAGTAAAAGTGTGCCCGTGCCCAATCCGGCTTCAACTTCACGGCCTGCTCATAAGGGGCGACGGCCTCTTCAAAGCGGTTCGAGTTGTAGTAGGCGTTGCCCAGCCAGAACTGAACGTCCGCGTCCTTGGGGTCAAGGCGCGCGGCCTGCTTGAGCGGGGCCACGGCGTTGGCGTACTGCTCAAGCTCGTTGTAGGTGTTGCCGAGAGCCTTGAACGCCTCGAAGTAGTCAGGCTTCAAACGCGTCGCTTCCTTGTATGTCGAAGCCGCGCTCTCATACATCTTCAACTGGAAATAGGCGTCGCCCAGATAGAAGTGAGCGAGCGCCCAGTCTGGCCTGTAATACGCGGCCTGCTCGTAAGGGCCAATGGACTCCGTGTACTGGCGCGAGTTGTAGTAAGAGTTGCCTAGATAAAGATAGACGTAAGGGTCTTCGGAGTTGAGACGAATAGCCTTCCTCAGGGGCGTGAGGGCTTCCTCATAGCGATTGAGCGCGTTGAGCGTGTCACCCATAGACCTGTAGGCTTCGAAGTAATCATTTTTGAGACGCACCGCCTGCTGGTAAG
>DATELK010000013.1:0-23899 GCA_035276685.1 Pyrinomonadaceae bacterium
GGCAATTTTGCTACAGGAGCAGATTTTAACCACCTTCAGGAGTTCAAAGATGAAAATCAAAGAATTTGGCTTGCGCCACGCGGCCTCCATGCTGGCAGCTCTCGTGTTGTTGTGTGGCGCTGAGGGCGCGGCGCTCGGGCAGGGGCACGGCGGCGGCCCCGGCGGCACGACCGGCGGAGGCGACATCAGCGGCGGTGCCAGCGGCGGCGGAGGCGGCGTCTCCACGCGCAGCTCAAGCGCTCCGTCGGCCAAGCGCAACGTGCGCCGCGGAACACGCAGGCGCACCACGCCCGGCACGACTGCCTCCACCACTACTCCGCGCACCACTCAGCCCACGGGCCCGAGCGCGGACGACCTCGATAAGCAGGGCGACGCCTTCTTTCAGGCCAAGCAGTACGACCGAGCGGCCGAAGTCTACCAGCGCCTTGTTCGCATGACGCCGGATGACGAAGAGGCCTGGTTCGATTTGGGCAACGCTCTTTACAACGCCGAGCGCTACACGGAATCGGTGCCCGCCTATCAGAAGGCCGCGCAGCTTGACCCTAAGTGGGAGACCGCTCACTTCTATCTGGGCGACGCTTATCACGCCCTGAAGCGCTATCGCGAGGCCGCTTCAAGCTACATAGACGCCATCAAGATTAAGCCGGATTATCAGGAAGCGCTCAAGGCTCTGGGCAGCACCCTGAACGAGCTTCAGATGTATACGGACGCGATTCCCTTTCTCAAAGAGGCCGTCCGGCTGAACCCTAACGACGACGACGCGCAGTTCTCGCTCGGCAACTCCTTTTACAACTCCAAGCAGTACGCCGAATCGGTAGCTCCTTATCAGGCGGCGGCGCGCATCAGTCCCAAGTGGGCCACGGCGCACTGGTATCTGGCTGACGCTTACTACAATTTGGGGCGCAGGCAGGAAGCTCTGAAGGAGTACGTGCTGGCGGGCGACCTTTACACGGAGGCCAAGCGTTACGAGGAAGGCCGCAAGGTCTACAAGATGGCTCTTGAGCTTGACGCTAGCAACTCGGAAGCGACCCTAGGCATGGGCAACACCTACTACAACAACGGCGATTACGCGGAATCAATCCCGTACTATCAGGCGGCGACGCGCGTCAGCCCGCGCTGGCCTGCGGCCCACTGGTACTTGGGCGACGCCTACTTCAACCTGCGTCGTTATGAGCAGGCGGCAGACGCCTACGAGAAGGCGGCGCAGCTTCAGCCGAACAACGCCGAGATACGCTACATGCGTGGCCGCACCTTCGTCCTTCTGGGCAACCGCGAAGGCGCTATGGCGGAGTACAGGGCCTTGAGAACGCTCGATGCGGAGAAGGCCAACAAGCTCTACGCCATGATTAACAACCAGCAGGAGGAAGAGAATCATCCTTCGCGCACGGCCCCGCATAAGGTAGTGCGCTAAGCGACACTTTCGCGCTAAACGGACGAACGCCGCTTGCAGGCATATAAGCTCCTGCGGGCGGCGTTCTCTTTTCGGAGATGGACAGGATGTACAGGATGATGCTAGAACTCGCCTTTCACAAGAAATTTGAGAGGCTCTGTTTTGATGGCTGAAGAGTCGGGAACAAACGTGTATCGAAGCGGCTACGTGGCGCTCGTCGGCAGGCCCAACGCCGGAAAGTCCACGCTCTTAAATAGGCTCGTGGGCGAAAAGATTGCCGCCGTCTCCAACAAGCCGCAGACGACGCGCTACCGCATTGAAGGCGTGATTACGCGCCCCACGGGCCAGATTGTGCTGGTGGATACGCCCGGCGTGCACAAGCCCGGCTACCTCCTGAATCGCCGCATGATGGCCGCCGTTCACGAAGCGCTCGAAGGCGTAGACCTCGTCTGCCTGATACGCGACGCCTCTGTCTCTACGGGCAACGGCGACCGCTTCGTGCTCGATTTGGTCAAAGAGTCTGAGAAGCCGTCGCTGCTTCTGCTCAACAAGACCGACAAGCTTTCAGACAAGTCCAAGCTTCTTCCACTGATGGAGTGGTACTCGAATGAGTACGACTGGCGCGCGGTCGTGCCGCTCTCGGCCATGAAGGGCGACCAGTTGGACGTGCTGCTCAGAGAGATGATTCAAAACCTGCCGGAAGGAGAGCCCATCTTCGGGGAAGACGAGCTGACGGATCAGCCCCTCAGAAATCTCATCGCCGAGATAGTGCGCGAAAAAATCCTGCACGCCACGGGCGAAGAGATTCCCTACGTGACGGCGGTCGTGACGGAGAAGTTCGAGCAGGAGCGCGAAGACTTTGCGCGCATCTACTGCGCCATCTTCGTTGAGCGCCCTACGCAGAAGAAGATAATCATAGGCCATCAGGGCGAGCGGCTGCGCGAGGTAGGCACGCGCGCACGCCAGGACGTTGAGCGCCTGCTGGGCCACCGCTGCCACCTTGAGCTTTTCGTCAAAGTCGAAGAGGGCTGGCGCGACCGGGAGCACCTGCTTGACACCCTCGGCATTCACGGCAAAGGCAAATGAGAGAAGCGGAAGGTGCAGCATCGGAAGAGAGCGCCGCGCGCGTCTGGTATGCGCTAGACGTGCAGGTTGAGGCGCAGGCAGCCGAAGCCGTCGAGTATGCCCTGATGGAAGCGGGCGCGCTTGGGACGGAGATAAACCAGCTTGGCCGCAAAGCGCCAGATAGTAATGAGACTATTCTGGTGACGGCTTACTTCGACTCTCCGCCCGAAAGAGAGGGAGTGCGCCTCGCGCTTCTTGACGCGCTGAGGCTCTACGACCTTCCCACCTCTTCCGCGCGCGACATGACGTTGCGAGAGGTAGAAGACCGCGACTGGCTAGGCGAATGGAAGAAGTCGTGGCAGCCCGTGAGAGTCGGCGAGCGCTTCATCATAGCCCCGCCTTGGAGCGAGATTGACGAGCGCGAAGAGCGTCATGTGATACGGATTGAGCCCGGCATGGCCTTCGGCACGGGCACGCACGAAACCACGCGGCTCTGTCTTGAGGCAATCGAAAAATATTTCGGGGGCGGAAGCTTTCTTGACGTAGGCACCGGCACGGGGATTCTCTCCATCGCGGCCGCGCTTCTTTCAAAGGAGGCGCGCATAGAAGCCTGCGACATAGACCCGCAGTCCGTGGAGATTGCGCTTGAGAACGCACGCCTAAACCATGTAGCCGACCGCATAAGCTTTCGCACAGGGACAGTGGAAGACGAGACGGCTTCGGCAGACCTCGTCTGCGCGAACCTGACGGCAGACGTAATCGTGCCTCTCCTGCCCCGACTCGTTTCCGTCACCTGCGGGCGACTGATTCTCTCGGGCATACTCGAAACCCAGACGGAGCTCGTGCTCCGAAGCCTTCATGAGCTAGGCGTCACACAGCAGCCCGAAATCACTATTAAGGGCGAATGGGTGGCAATAATAATGTAGAAGGCAGAGTGCAGAATGATGAATGAAGAAAAGAATCAACCTGAATGCTTTCTTTAATTCATCATTCTGCACTCTGCCTTCTGCACTTTCTTCTTTATGTCTCGTCGTAGGTTCTATGCGCCGCCGGAGGAGTTCCGGCGAGGACAGAGTGTTCGGCTCGCGGCTGAAGAGGCGCAGCACATGCGGGGCGTGCTGCGGCTCAAGCCGGGCGACGAGGTCTTCGTCTTCGATGGTCTTGGCCGAGAGTATCTGTGTCGCATAGAGAGCCTGAGGCGCGACGAGGCTGCGCTTGAGATAGTGGAAGAGGTTGAGGCGGCGAGCCCCGAATCCTCGCTCGACTTAACTCTGGCGCTCGCGCTCCTGAAGGGCGAGAAGTTTGACCTCTCCGTGCAGAAGGCCACGGAGCTTGGCGTCGTGAAGATAGTGCCTGTCACGACGAAGCTCTCCGACATACGGCTGCGGGATGAAAGGGATGCCGAAAAGCGCACCGCGCGCTGGCGACGCATCTCACTTGAAGCCGCCAAACAATCGGGCCGCGCACGACTCCCCGTAATCGAAGAGCCGCTCGCCCTGGATTCTCTTTTAGAGAGCGCGTCGCACCGAGGGGGCGAGTGGGCCTTGATGTTCGCTGAGCGCGGAGGCCGGAGCCTCGCGCAAAGTCTGGACGCTTCCACTGCTCCGCAAAGCTTGACGGCGCTCGTAGGCCCGGAAGGCGGCTGGACGGAGGAAGAGGTTGAGGCAGCGCGCTCACACGACTGGCAAATCATAACCCTGGGCGGGCGCATCCTTCGCGCAGAGACCGCAGCCATAACTATCACGGCCCTGCTACAGCATCTCTACGGCGACCTGAGATAATCAAAGAAGAAATTAACAGGGATGGACAGGATGTACAGGATAAAGAAAAAACAACTCTTCTTCTTTTATCCTGTCTATCCTGTCCATCCCTGTTAAATTGCTTTCTCTAGCATCTGTCCGGCTCTTTCCCGGTCGCGCCTGATTTCAAAGGCCCAGGCCGCGTCGAAGGGGATGGCTAGAAGAGCTTCTAATTCTGCGCGGGCGCGCTCATGCTCTCCACATTCCAGCAGCAGCTCCGCGAAGTAGATGCGTGTGACGGTGTTTGAAGGGGCCAGCCGAAGGGCTTCTTCAAAGTGGGAGCGGGCGCGTGCGCGGCCGCCGCCCAGGATGAGCGGGAGCTTTGATTCCAGCCGCGCCAGCACTCGCAAGGGGCCTGCCCCGTGAAACCCAGCGTCTATGCTTACCGCTCGTTTAAGCTCTCGCCTTGCTTCGAGCGCCGCTCGAATCGCGCCGAGAGGCTTTCGAAGCTGCGCCAGTAGAGCAAGGTTCACGCCGAGCCAGAAGTGTCCCTCTACTCGGTCTTGAGAAACGCGCACGGCGCTTCTTCCGGCACGGACGCCCGCCGTGTAATGCGAGCGTGCTTCATCACGAGTGCCCGCCTCCTGGCCCAGAAAGAAGTGAGCGCGGCCGAGTCGCCACAGCGCCTCGTAATCGTCAGGCGCTTCGCGCAGAATCTCAAGGCTGCGACGAACAGACTCAGTCTCTTCGCGCTCCATGTAGAGCCCGTCTGCAATCGCTCGTATCTCTTCCGAAGTTTTGGGCATAGAAACTTTGGCGCGCGACTTCAAAAAACTTTGACTTGCCGCCCCGCGCAGGCGCAGAATAATGGCAGAGACGGACTGGATACCAGCGAAGAGCGTGTCAGACTTCAGGCATCCACTTTCAGTTATTCTCTATCTTAAGAGACAGCAGCCGTCACGTTCAAAGGAGTCACTGGTAATGGCCTTGAGCAAGGATGACGCCGTTAAGCGAGCCAGAGCGGATTTGGCAAAGCGCCTCGGCGTCTCTGATTCTGAGATAAAAGAGGACTCTGTCGAGCAGGCAGACTTTCCGGACATGGCGCTCGGAGCGCCCATTGAAGACGAGATGAGCGGTCAGATGATTACCCCCGGCTGGCGCATACGCCTGAGCGCTTCTGGCACAGGCTACGAGTACCGCGCCGGGCGCGACCAACTCCGTCTCTACAACTACAAGGGCTCGAACCACAAGGTATGAAGTCCAGAGCATAGACTGTTTTTGAGGTGTTAAGATGAACCGGCAGAATTTCCCTAAGCATCTATTACTGGCCGTGACGATTATCATGCTGGCCGCCATGGCCGGGCAGATTCGTCGCTGGCAGCGCGACTACCAGCCAAGACGCTCGCGCACTGTCCTGACTACAACCACGACGACCATCCCTAAACGCACGCAGGCCTTAGAAGTGCTGGTGCGCTTTCGTCCCGGCACGACCCTCGACAGAATCAGGGCCATTGCCCTGCGCCAGAACGACCGCATAGAAGACCGCATAGAGTCGGTCAACAATCTGGTGGTGATGGAGGACGCGGACGGCGCGGACATGGACGAAATCATCCGGGGTTATAGCAACCTGCCGGACGTGGAGTACGTAGAGCCCAACTACACCATCAGCCTTGACCCCGAGCCGCAGGGCACAGAGCCTCCCTCCTATCTTGATTCGGCCGAGAACGGGCCGAACGACCCAATGTTCGGCGACCAGTGGTCGCTTGAGAATAGCGGGCAGCGCGGCGGTCGCGCCAAAGCAGACATCAGCGCCCTCGCCGCATGGGACAAGACCAAGGGCAGCGACAAGGTGGTCGTGGCCGTGCTGGACAGCGGCGTGGACTACACGCACCCTGACCTTATCAAGAACATGTGGGTGCGGCCGCCCAACATGGCACGCTATACGGACGACCAGATAGGCACAGTGGACGACGCCCACGGCTTCAACGCCATAGACGACACGGGCGACCCCATGGACGATAACGGCCACGGCACGCACTGCGCGGGCATCATTGGCGCTGAAGGCGACAACGGCACAGGCATAGCCGGCGTCAACTGGAAGGTCGAGATAATGCCCTTGAAGTTCATGAACGCGAATGGCTCGGGGACTACCAAGGACGCCATCAAGGCGATTAACTACGTGATTGAGCGCAAGCGCGCGGGCGTCAACGTTCGTGTCATCAACGCAAGCTGGGGCTCGACCGCAAAGTCCAAGGCGCTTGAGGACGCGATTCGTGAAGCCGGAGACGAAGGCATACTGTTTATCGCCGCGAGCGGCAATTCGAGCGCGGACGCAGACCGCTCGCCGCATTATCCTTCGGGCTACCAGTTGCCGAACGTCATCTCTGTCGCGGCGCTTAACCGCAACGACGAGCTGGCCTCCTTCTCCAACTACGGCGCGAAGACGGTTCACATAGCAGCGCCGGGCGCGGAGATTCTGAGCACGTGGTTGGGCGGCGCGTTCGAAGAGCATTCCGGCACCTCCATGGCCACTCCCGAAGTCGTAGGCGTCGCGGCGCTGGTGCTCTCTCTTGAGCCTGACATGTCCGTGAAGGAGCTTCGCCAGCGGCTGATGGATTCGACAGACCCGCTGCCCGCACTGAAAGGGAAAGTCGTCACGGGCGGGCGCATCAACGCCGCCCGCGCCGTCGGAGCAAAGTAAAATTTAGAGCAATTTCAAACAGGGATAGACAGGATAAGCAGGATAAGAAAGAGAGGAGCATGCTTCTTCTTTATTCTGCTTATCCTGTCTATCCCTGTTACTTCTTCTCTTAACTTGCGTGCGGGGGCCGAATGTGTGATGATTCGTCTTTCAGGAGACCAAGCGGGTTTTCATCCTTATTGTGAGTCCTGGTCTTTTAAGGAGAGAAGAGAGTGAAAGCGGAATTAGAGCAGTTAATCGCTTTGCAGAACGCAGACACAAGCATACGTAGACTACAATCCGAAATAGATAGCATCCCTCAAAGGCGCGCTGATATCGAAAAAGAGTTCGAGCAGCGCGCCTTTGATATTCGGGCCATAGAGATGCGGCGAGACGAGGGCCGCGCCGAGCGCACGCGCCTTGAAACAGAGCTACAGGAGCAGCGCGCACGCCTCGAACGGGCCGAGCGCAACCTGATGTCCTCGAAGAACGAGCACGAGTACACGGCAGCGATTCGCGAGGCGGACGCCGCGCGCAAGCAGATTTCACAGCTTGAGACGCAGACGCTTGAGAAGATGGAGACGCTTGAGCAGGCCGAGCGCGAGCTGAAGGAGCGCGAGCCGGAAATCTCGACCATGCAGGCAGAGCACGACGAGCGCATGCGCGCCTTCGAAGAGCAGACGCGCACACAGACCGAACAGCTCGCGGCTGCGCGCGAGGAGCGCACACGGCTGATAGAAGTTCTGCCGAAGCAGTTGAGCGCCACCTACAACCGTCTCGTCACGCGCATACGCGACGGCGTGGCGCTGGCAGAAGCGCGCAACGGCTCCTGCTCGGCATGCTTCATGGCTCTGAGGCCGCAGGTAATGGCCGAAGTCCGTCGCGGCGAAGAGATAATAGTGTGCGAAAACTGTAATCGCATCCTCTTCTACGTGCCCGCTGACGTGGCGCAGAAGACGCGCACGCAAGCCTCTGCCGCCTCGGAAGTGGCGGCCTCGTAAAGAGAGAGACGAGAGCTTAGATTGCTTCTTTTATCTCTGAGACTCTTATGCGCGTTCTTGTCACAGGCGGGGCCGGGTACATAGGGAGCGTCGTCACTGAGGAGCTTGTTAAAGGCGGGCACGAAGCGGTCGTCTACGACAGTCTCTACAAGGGGCACCGCGAGGCCGTCACACCTGAAGCCGCGTTCATAGAAGGCGACCTGATGGACGTGGAGCGCATGAGCCGCGCGCTCCGTGAAAATAGAATCGAGGCGGTGATTCACATGGCGGCTGATTCGCTCGTGGGCGAATCGGTTGAGAAGCCAGCGAAGTATTACCGCAACAACGTCACGGCAGGCCTCGCGCTTCTGGAAGCGATGCTGGCCGAAGATGTACGAAGGCTGGTCTTCTCCTCAACCGCAGCCGTCTACGGCGAGCCGGAAAAGCAGCCCATAGAAGAGCACGACGCCACTAATCCCACCAACCCCTACGGCGAAACCAAGCTTGCATTCGAGCACGCACTTAACTGGTACGACCGCGCTTACAATCTGCGCTATGCGTCGCTGCGCTACTTCAACGCGGCAGGCGCGACACGCCTTTGCGGCGAATGGCACGACCCCGAATCGCACCTGATTCCGATTGTCCTGCAAGCAGCATCGGGCCGCCGCTCGCACGTGGAAGTCTACGGCGACGATTACCCTACGCGCGACGGAACCTGCGTGCGCGACTACATACACGTCGTAGACCTTGCGCGAGCGCACATACTCGCGCTCGGTGTGCTGGACGAGCGAAGCCGCATCTACAACCTCGGCTGCGGAGGCGAAGGCTACTCCGTGCGCGAAGTGATTGAGACGGCCCGCGCCGTGACGGGTCGCGAGATAAAGGTTCGCGTGGGAGCGCGTCGCGCGGGCGACCCGGCCGTGCTGATAGCAAGCTCTGAAAGAATCAGAAGCGAGCTAGGGTGGCAACCCGAAAGACAGGACTTGAAAGTCATCATAGAGTCCGCGTGGGCCTGGATGCAGGAACACCCGGACGGCTATAAAGAGTAGATAAGAAATTAACAGGGATGGACAGGATAGACAGGATGAAAGCAGAACAGCTATTTTTTCTTTATCCTGTTCATCCTGTCCATCCCTGTTAGAATTTCCTCCTTTTCTTCCCCTCTTAATTTCCCCGAATTTCAGAACAAAGAGACGGTTTCGCACAAGGTTCGCCAAACATTGGTGCGAGTCTTGAGGAACGCCAAAAAAAGTAACAGAACTATCGGAGGAAGAGAAAATGGCAGAATCAATGCAAGAGGCACTTGAGCAGGCCGGTGTGACCGCATCGGAGACAGGCTCGGGCAGTGGCAGTGAGAGCGGCTGGAACGTGCCGGGAATCTTCAGCGGGGACGTTAACGTGGGGCAGACTGAGCGCTGGGCTTCCGCCCTGGGCGGCGGCGCGCTCGCCGTCTACGGCCTCACGCAGCTTATCAGGAGCGGCTCGTGGGGCGGCGCAGTGCTGGCCCTCGTTGGCGGCTCACTTATCTATCGCGGCACGAGCGGCCACTGCGCCATGTACGAGGCCGCAGGCATCAACACGGCGGGGACTGGCAGCGAGCAGGAGAAGAGCCCCGTGGTGAGCGTGCCCGCAGGGCGCGGCATCAAGGTTGAAGAGAGCATAGTCATCAACAACCGCACGCCGCAGGAGCTTTACGGCTTCTGGCGCAACTTCGAGAACCTGCCGCGCATTATGAGTCATCTTGAGTCAGTGACCGCGAGCGGCAATCGTTCGCACTGGGTAGCCAAGGCTCCTGCGGGAACGAGCGTCGAGTGGGACGCGGAAGTCTACAACGAGAAGGCAGGCGAGCTGATAGCGTGGCGCTCGCTGGAAGGCTCGCAGGTTGATAACGCGGGCTCGGTTCACTTCACGGCAGCCCCGGGCGGAGGCGGCACTGAAGTCCGCGTCGTGCTCAAGTATGACCCGCCGGGCGGAGCAGTCGGCGCGGCCGTAGCAAGGCTCTTCGGCGAAGAGCCCGCGCAGCAGATTCGTGATGACCTGCGCCGCTTCAAGCAGACGATGGAGACGGGCGCGTCGGGTCAGGCTTCCGGGATGAGCGCTTAGGAGGAACGTATGGCGGAAGAGAAAAAGGACGAGGGCCAGCGAGGCGGCTCGTCTTCAGACGCTGAGCAGCAGACGGGCGACCCCGGCAGAACACCCGGCACCGCCGAAGGCGACCGCGAGACGGTAGAGCAAGACCTGGAAAACAGGGAAGGCAAGGACTAGAGCCGATTCTAACAGGGATGGACAGGATGAACAGGATAAAGAAGAAGCTTTTGTTTTATTCTTAATCCTGACAATCTCTGTCCATCCATGTTAATTGCTTTTATCTACGGCGACGCCGTGCTTGTAGACCAGTTCGCCGCCGAGCCAGCCGCTGATGGTGATGCTCAATACGCCTACTATCGAAAGGGCTAGCGGGATGGTGAGCGAGCCGCCGACGAGGCCCGCGCCTCCGGTAGTTCTCAGGTAAAAGCTGGCGGCGAAGACAAGGAGCGCCAGCACGTTGAAGCGAGCGTGCCAGGCGGCAATCTTAGAGACTTTTTTATCGCGTATGGAAAAGTAATCTATGATGCCGAAGACGGCCGCGACGATGGCGCTCAAGGTTCCGCCCGCCAGCGTGTAGAAGGCTATCCAGGCCCACGCAGGGTTGTCTCGCCAGAGGTAGATTAAGTCTGCCGCGAGTGAAAAGACCCAGAGCGCAATCGGAAAAGGAATGAGCATGGGATGTATGGGATGACCCATTAGCTTGGCCGGACTGGACACTTGAACGTCTCCCCTCTCTTTCATCTTTCAAAACAATGCTGCAAACAAAACTGCTACTTAACCGGAGGCTCTGTCAAGAGCTTCACACGCGTACGGACAAAAGATTATGAGGAGCGATTCAGGAAGAACAGTTTCACTCTGGCGCGCGACCACGGAAGAGCTTGCGGGCTCGGCCATGAAGGCGGACGCCCGCGCGGATGTCTGCATCGTCGGCGCAGGCATCGCGGGACTCACGACCGCTTACCTGCTGGGGCGCGAAGGCCGCTCGGTAGTCGTCCTGGACGACGGCCCCATTGGCGGCGGCAACACGGAAAGGACGACCGCGCACCTGTCGAACGCGATTGACGACCGCTACTTCGAGATAGAGCGGCTGCACGGCGAGCGCGGCGCACGCATAACGGCCGAGAGCCACACGGCCGCGATAGACACGATTGAGAGAATCGTGCAGGAAGAGGGGATTGACTGCGACTTTGAGCGGCTCGACGGTTATCTCTTCGCGCCGCCTAGGAAATCGAGAAAGGTGCTGGAGGACGAGCTAAAGGCGGCTCATCGCTCGGGACTCGAAACGGTAGAGCGCGTTAAGCGAGCGCCGATTGAATCATTCGACACAGGCTCTGCGCTGCGCTTCCCGAGTCAGGGACAGTTTCATCCGATGAAGTACCTGAACAGCCTTTCGGAGCTTGTCAGGCGCGACGGCGGCCTCATCTTCACGGGAGGCTCTGCTCACGCCACGGAGATTGAGGGAGGCGACGATGCGCGCGTGCGTACTGCCGGAGGCTACGCGGTAGAGGCCCGCGACATAGTCGTCGCCACGAACTCTCCCATCAACGACCGCTTCGAGATACACACCAAGCAGGCTCCCTACATGACCTACGTGATAGGCGCTCGCATACCGCGAGGCTCCGTGCCGCACGCTCTCTACTGGGACACGCTCGACCCCTATCACTACGTACGCGTTCAGAGAGCGGAGGAAGAGGACGCGGACTACGAGATTCTGATTGTCGGAGGCGAAGACCACAAGACCGGGCAGGAGCATGATTACGGTCGCCGCTACAGTCGTCTTGAGAGATGGGCGCGCTTCCGCTTTCCGCAGATAGAGGCGATAGAGTTTCGCTGGTCGGGCATGGTCTTCGAGACGATTGACGGCCTGGCCTTCATAGGCCGCAACCCAAGGGACGAGCCCAACGTCTACATAGCGACGGGCGATTCAGGCATGGGCATGACGCACGGGACAATCGCGGGGCTTCTGCTGACAGACCTCATCATGGGGCGCGACAATCACTGGGCCGAAGTCTACGACCCCGCGCGCAAGACCCTTTCGGCGCTCGGCGAGTTTGCGAAAGAGAACCTGAACGTCGCCGCTCAGTTCACGGACTACGTGACGCCGGGAGAGGTGGACGACGAGTCGGAAGTAGAGGCTGGCGAAGGCGCTCTGATTCGCGGCGGGCTGTCGAAGGTGGCCGTCTATCGTGACGAAGACGGAGTGGTGCATCGCGTGTCCGCCGTCTGCCGCCATCTGGGCTGCATAGTCAACTGGAACACTAACGAGAAGACCTGGGACTGCCCGTGTCACGGCTCTCGCTATGACGCTACGGGCCGCGTCATCAACGGCCCCGCCAACAGCGACCTAGAGGCAGTGAGCGACGATTAAAGATACGGAAGGCGGATTCAAACAGGGATGGACAGGATGCACAGGATAAAGAAGAAGCTATTGTTTTATTCTTATCCTGACAATCTCTGTCCATCCCTGTTAATTTCTTGTTTGGGAACATTGCCTTGAAGAAAGAGAAGCAGAGGTTCGTCGTTCAGGAGCATCACGCGAGCCATCTTCACTGGGACTTCCGGCTGGAGATGGGAGGGGTGCTCAAGAGCTGGGCCGTGCCTAAGGGGCCTTCGCGCGACTCTACTGTGAAGCGTCTGGCCGTCGAGGTAGAAGACCACGCCGTCTCTTACCTGACTTACACAGGCGAAATCTCCGAGGGCCATTACGGCGCGGGGCAGGTCTATCGCTGGGACATAGGCACCTACGAGATGGAAGGCGGCGAAGACCCTTTAGGAGCGTGGCGCGCTGGCACGCTCAAGTTTCATCTTAAGGGCGAGCGGCTGCGCGGGCTGTGGCGGCTCTTCAGGATGAAAGGTCGAAAGCAGGGTGACAAGCAGCTCTGGCTCTTGCAGAAGGTTAAGGACGAAGAGGCTGTCGCGGGCGACGAAGCGGAAGTTATAGGCAAAGGCTCTCGGAAGAGAAGCACGTCAAAAAAGAAGAGATAACTCGTGACCTCTGAAGCTATCCGGCAAATCTACTCTCACACTCGCGTCCGAAACTGTGACTGGCTCTCCCGCACATTTTCTGATAGAAGAGATTCCCATGATGAAGATAAAGAAGAGAATCCTGTTGGCGCTCGCGCTTCTGGTTGCGACTCTGGCGGGCGGGTACTCTCCGACTGAGGCCACAGCACGCCAGCCGCGCAAGAAAGAGGTGCAGGTCTATTTCTGGAGCGAGCGCGATTCTACGGATAAGAATCCCTTCGGCATAAGCGCGGTCAAGCGCATGGTGGACGGCCGCGAGCCCGCTCGTGCCGCTCTTCAGGCGCTTGTTCGCGGCCCAAGCGCCGCAGAGGAACGGCAAGGCTATCTCAGCCTGAGCGTGGACGGGTTCAATATAGGCTCGCTTACAATCAGGGACGGCACGGCGCGCGTCAACTTCGTGGCTACGCGCCGCTGGCCCGGCTGGCCCGGCGACATGTCGCCCGGAAGATTCAGAGAGGCAGTCACGCGCACGCTCAAACAGTTTCCCAACGTCAGGCGCGTCGTCGTCTCCGTCAACGGCGACGCCAAATTCGATTCCAACGAAGGCTAAAGAGATATAGCCGGAAGTACAAAATGAAGAAGCAGCACGGATAGCATAGAGCTTTCGTGCTGCTTCTTCGTCTAGTGCTTTCGCGTTCTCAGTCGCCCGTGGCGTTCAGGGCTTCGGCGTGTGCGCTTTTCTGGGCGGCGTGCAGCTGGCTTGCGTCAATCATGTTGAGTCCCCTGACTGATTCAAAGCCCGGGACAATCTCCGCGTCAAACGGCTTCATCAGCCGGGACGTGCGCCTGTAGCCCGTGAAGTCCAGATACAGGCGCTTGCGCATGAAGCGGTCGGGCCATCCCGCGAAGCGATAGAGCGGGTACTTTATGCCGCGCCCGAAGAATTTTTTACCGAGCATGCGATAGTAGATGGGCACGCCTAGCTGGAACTTTGCGCGGTGCCGCGCGCCGTGCCAGAACTCAAGGTTGTACTTCCAGCAGGTGAAGAAGAACTCCCATTGCAGGTCTGTCATCTCTATCAGCTTGGCGCTATCTTTCTGAGACATGCGCGTGTCTTCCAGAGGCACGAACCAAGTCGGCACAAAAGTCCCCTTCGCGTCGCGCAGCTCGTACAGCAAGTCCAGCGACAGCCTCGTGTCCTCGTCCGTCTCACCTGGCAAGCCTATGATGAAGGTGCAGAAGGGATACCAGTTGTGACGGTTCAGTATCTCCATGCCTTTTAGAACTACGTCCCGCCACTGGTGCGCCTTGTACGGATAAGCCTTCCCTTTCATGAAGGTGTTGAAGAGACGCGGGCTGCCCGTCTCAAGCCCTACGATGGGGTCTGCCACGCACTTGCCTGCGTCAGTAGAGTCCCTGTGCGTGACGTGCGAGTAGGGAACCACCATCGGGCTGAGCCGCTCTATCACCGTAGGGTCTTTGACCACGGGAGCCATGGTGATGTGAGAGGTCTGAATAGTTTTTAAGCCCGGCACGCTCGCCACGCTTCGGAAGAGCTTTTCCAGAGCCGCCGTGTTGGTCACAAAATTGGGAAGCTGCTCGTAGAGGAACATATCTTCGGAGGCCAGCATCACTTCCGAAGCGCCTTCCGAGACGTTCATGCGAACGCTCTGCATGATGTGCTCAAGCGGGAACGAGCGCCCGACCTTCGTGGCCGGAGAGCAGAACTGGCAGCCGCGACCGCAGCCCCGTGTTATCTCCACCACGCCGAAGGTCGAGCGGTGACGCACCACTGGAATCTCTTCCACGCTCGGCTGAGTCTCTTTGGAGAGCTTGATGATGCGCGGCAAGGTGGGGTCGTCCGCCAGTATGCGCCTGAAGAGGTCGTTTAAGAGAAGCTCCACTTCGCCGTCAATCAGGTGTGTGACGTTGAACTCGTCCAGCTGATTCGCCTTCTCAAGCTGCCACGCGCCGGGGCCACCTATGACAATCTTCGGCTTATACTTTTTCAGGACGGGATGACGGACTATGCGCAGGAACTCCGAGGCGTTCAGCGGCATCATCTGGTCGCCCGCGAGCTTCGAGTAAACGTCCGTCGCGTAGGAGATGCCGAGCGGGTTGTGCGCGTGAATGGCTACTATGCGCGTCTCAGGCCCCACGAATTTTTCCAGGTGCTCGACGTAGCAGGTGACCACGTCTTCTTCCCTGTACTCCCTGAGCAGAAGCGTCTCGACCATCCTGAGGCCGTTCGGCACGTACCTGGCTCGACCGTCCGGCCACGACTCCGTAATCAGGGAGTCCGGATTAATAATATGCTTGCTGAATTTGGCAGGGACGGTCGCGGCCATCATCTGCTGCCAGATGCTATGACGCCATTCGCTGGCTTCCGTGGTAGAAGCGGTCAGCACAATCAAAGGGGAACCCACTTCGTTAAAGCCTCCATGAGAATGTCTGCCCGGCTTGTATGAATACGCGCTTTTTATATCACAAGTGGAATGGTTCTCTAAGACTTTAAGCGGCGCGCGGCCCGGCAATGCTCTCAGGAAAAGAGGCATCACAGGCCCACCTTTATGAAGATTCTGTCACTATTGCCTTTCTCATGAAGGTGAGGAACGGCGTTTGATTGAAGAAGCGGCCACGGTAATTTAACGAGCGGGAATCGAACATCTCAAGATGGCTACGGTAGAGCAGGCGATACAAACAGTAACGGAAAAGCGACCGCAGGAGATGGTTGCGCGCGGCGAGCGCGCCCGGTGGTGGCTGCGGCGCGGCTCAAAGACGAGGGGCTTCCGCTACGAAGACCCAAAGGGCAAGCGCATCACAGACCCCGCCCAGCTTGAGCGCATACAATCGCTGGTCATTCCTCCTGCGTGGAAGCACGTACGCATCTCGCCGCGCCCCAAGAGCCGCCTTCAGGCCATAGGCGTGGACACCAGCGGTCGCATTCAGTACCTCTATCACCCGCAGTTCGCCGCGCGCCAGCAGCGAAAAAAATACGAGAAGATAGAGCGCTTCGGCGAGCACCTGCCTTCCCTTAGAAGAAGAACGAACGAGGACATCTCGCGCGAAGGCTTTCCCAAGGAGCGAGTGCTGGCCGTCATAGTACGTCTCATCAACGACCTGTACTTCCGCGTCGGCTCGGAAGAGAGCGTCAAGCGCTATCGCACCTACGGCGTGACGACGCTCAGGAACCGGCACCTTGAGATAAAGCGCGGGGGCCGCCTCATCTTCAGCTTCGTAGGCAAGCATCACATACATCATCGACGCATCATCGTCGACGAAGAGCTGGCCACGCTCATAGGCGACATCAAGAAGATAGGCGGCCACCGCCTCTTCAACTACTACGACGAAGATGGAAAGGCCAGGCCCGTCAAGCCGCGAGAGGTCAACGACTACATCAAGGCCGCGACCTCGCAGGAATTTTCCGCCAAGGATTTTCGCACCTGGGGAGGGACGCTCCTCGCCGCGATAAAGCTCGCAGAGCTTGGCGCGAGCGAGGACGAAAGAGAGGCGAAGAAGAAGCTGGTCAAAGCGGTCAAGGACGTGGCCGAGCACCTTGGCAACACGCCCACGGTCTGCCGAAGCAGCTACGTACACCCGCGCGTGCTCGAATCCTACCTGAAGGGAACCACGCTTGCGGAGTTTCGCCGCCGCCTTGAGCGCTACATACGCCGCATAGAGCCCGAATACCAGCCCGAAGAGCTCGCGCTTCTGAAGATGCTCAAAGCGCAGTCGAACGGAAAGACCGCAAGTTAGGGTTGTTATAAGCAGGGAAAGACTCTAACAGGGATAGACAGGATGAACAGGATAAAGAAGAAACAAGCTCTTCTCTTTTATCCTGTCTATCCTGTCCATCCCTGTTAATTGTTACTTGCTCTAATAGTGCTCGCTCGTCTTCTTCCCTCGCGGCCCCTTCTTGCGGCGGCGGTTCTTCCTTTCGTCCACGCCCTTCAGGGATGCGAGCGGCCATAGCGTGTGCTCTATACGCGCGAGGCCAGCTTCGACAACGGCGCGCACGACCTCTTCCGAGGGCTTGTAAGCGGGCGCTGCTTCGTCCAGAGGCACGCGGCCGTCCGTGTTGACCAGTATGCCTGCTGCTGCGTACTCGTCGTCAATCTGTCGCTGCGACAATTGGCGAGAGGCTTCGCCGCGCGAGAGTCTACGGCCAGCGCCGTGATTGACGGAGTAGCCGCTGCGGCTAGCGCCTTCTAAGGGGCGCAGGATGTAGCTGTAGTCCTTGTTGCTTCCGGGTATCAGAACCGGGTGGCCCGTCTCTTCCCAGAAGGTTCCCTTCAAGGCCGGATGACCAGCCGGAAATGCGCGCGTAGCTCCCTTGCGATGCACCCAGACCTCTCCGAAATCCGCGTGCCACTCTCTCTGCACTAGGTTGTGGCTTATCTCGTAAATCAGCTCAAGGTCTGCATTGAAGACTTCACGAAAGGCGTCCGCCACCTGCTCGAAGATGACGAGGCGGTTAAGTATCGCGTAGTTACCGCCCGCCGCCACGGCGTTCAGATAATCGCGGTAGTGGCGAGACTCCGGCGTGAAATACCCAAGGTCGATATCCGTAATCGCGTCGGGCCGCTCCTCCCTAGCCATCTCGAAGTAGTTCGTGGCAAGACCGTGACCGAAGCCGCGACTGCCCGTGTGAACCTGTAGGAAGAGAGCGCCCGTAGCTTCCTCTCGCTGCAACTCTATGAAGTGATTGCCGCCGCCCAGGCTCCCCAGTTGGTCAAGGCCGCGTTCCGGCCTGCCCTTGCCTCCCCACGGAATCTGCCAGTCGTCGTCAACGGGTATGCGATGGCGCTCCGCGCGGCTGCGGTCAAAGGTCGCGCCATACTTTTCGACGTAGTACTCAGCGCCGCCCCTGACAAGATTATTGAACTCGCTCTCAGTGACGCGCCCAAGGCGATGACTCTTTCCACCGTAGCCCATCTCCACGCGCTGCATCACCGCCCGGTTAAACGCCAGCTTCTTCTCCGCCGTAGCCGCCTCCGCCCCGACCTCAGACTTCGCGCTCATC
Organism: Pyrinomonadaceae bacterium; assembly: GCA_035276685.1. Lineage (GTDB taxonomy): Bacteria > Acidobacteriota > Blastocatellia > Pyrinomonadales > Pyrinomonadaceae > JACVRN01. The sequence continues at coordinate 17,930 of DATELK010000013.1, forward strand.
ATCCCGCAGTTATGCACGAAGACGCCTGCGTCCAGAGCAAAATTTCCATATTCAGGAACCGTCAGGCAATACACATCAGCAACTTCATCAAGAAACTCAACCGAAACGACCTTATGGTTATAGCTATAGTGCGCTCTCTGACTGTTGATAGAAGCCGCATTGGTCAGATTGTTGTAGCCCATAAATTCGCCCAAGTGGAAAGGCATGAGCGAAGTTTGCGGGGCGAGGTGCTGTGCCTGGCGATAGGTGCCGTCGCGCAGCATGAACTCGTGGTCGGGCGTGCAGCGAATCTCTTGACCGTTGTCTAATGTAACCCTGACTAGCGGCGCACTAACGCGAGTTTTCTTTGCCGTCGCTTTGGCTACAACAACTCTCTGTTCGGGTGAAAGAGAGTAAACGTAAATCTCTTCAGTTGATTGTGCCAGTTGGCCGATTGGATAGGAGCGCCCGTCTATAGTTGGCACAAGCGTATCTTCGGTGAAGCAGCCTATGTCATAGCCCACGGGCCCCATGGCGACTGCGCCTGTGTCTACGTCTGTGATGAGGACGCAGCCGACGGGGACGCCGTAGCCGTAGTGAGTGTCGGGTGTGATGACTACCATCTTGACGCCCGGAAATCGAGTGGCGTTGACTATCTGGCGATAGAGGATGTTTTCGGCGTCGTTGAGAAGCGTCGGCGTCAGGAACAATCTGACAGGCACGTCGCCTGTGTCCTCGGTTTGCAGGTCGTAGTAGCCCAGCCCGTTCCAGCGGGCCAGGTGTTTCCAGTTGTCCGCGTTGTGAAGTACGCGCGCAACCTTCAATGCTTTGGCGTCCCTCTGTTCTTTGCTCATCCCTGTGTCACCTTTAAATTTTTCTCTATCATACATCAGAGCGCGCTGATTATCTCCGCCGCTAAATCCTCTGCGCTCTTTTCAGTTGTGACTTCTATGCGGAGCCGTGCGAGCGTGTACAGCGCGCGACGCTCATGAAAGAGACGCTCTGCCGCCTCTCTGTCTTTGGCAAGGGGGCGCGACTCTTCGCTCTCTGTAATCCTCTGCCAGCACAGCTCGAAGGGAGCGTCGAGCCATACCGTCAGGCAATCATGCTCGGCTATGAGAGCGCGGTTTTCATGAATCGTCCATGCTCCGCCGCCGAGTGCTATGACACGCGCTCGATTCATCTCAAGGACTACGCGCAGGGCTCGTCCTTCGGCTTCACGGAAACGTGCTTCGCCTTCTTCCGTTATCAAGGCCGGGACGCTACGCTTCTCGCGCTCCGTGATGATGAAGTCGAGGTCAATCATGCGGCAATTCATGCGCTCGGCCAGCGCCTTTGCGACGCTCGTTTTCCCGGCTGCCATGAAGCCCGTGATGACTATGCGGCTCTCTTTATCGCTCATCTTTGCGTCACGGACTCAAGCAGTTGGTAGAACTCAGGGAAGGAGATGGAGACCGACTCTGCGCCATCTATCTCGGAATCTCCTTCGGCCACGAGCGCCGCGATTGAGAAGGCCATCGCTATGCGGTGGTCGCCGTAAGCCTTAATCTTCGCGCCTCGAAGACGCGTGCGCTCCGGTATCGTCAAGCCGTCCTCGTGCTCTTCCACACGCGCGCCCATCGCGCGCAGGTTCTCTACGGTAGCCTTGATTCTATCCGTCTCTTTCAGGCGCAGCTCCGTGGCGTCGCGTATCGTCAAGCCTCCCGTGACCTGCGTTCCCACTACCGCCAGCATCGGAAGCTCGTCTATCAGCTGCGGGATGAGCGCGCCACGGAGTTGATTCGACTCGGGCTTTGCGGGAGCGAGCCCCGCGCCGCCGCGCACCTCAATATCTCCGAAGGGCTCGTCCAGCTCAGCCCAGCGGCCACTGCTTCCGGCAGACTGCTCCACGCGCACGTCCGCGCCGAGCGAGCGCAGGACGGAGAGAAAAGCTGCGCGGGTTGGATTCAAGCCGACGCCGCGTATCTTGAGCGACGAGCCGGGAAGAAGAGAGGCTGCGGCTATAAAGAATGCTGCCGAAGAGATGTCGCCCGGAACGCGAAAGTCCCGCGCACGTAGCTGGGCTTTGGGCTCAAGCGAGATGACGTTGGAAGACCCGTCTTCGCTCAACCTTTCTGTCACACGCGCGCCGTACCAGCGAAGCATCCTTTCCGTGTGGTCGCGCGTGCGCCGAGCGCCAGCCTCTATCACGCTGGTCTGTTCTTTAGCGTAAAGACCCGCGAGCAGCACTGCGGACTTGACCTGCGCGCTGGCGACCGCCATCTCGTAAGCGATGGCCTTCAAGGGAACGCGCCCTGTAATCAGGAGCGGCGCGCGGCCCTCTCTGGATTCGACGTGCGCTCCCATCAATTCGAGCGGCTCTATGACTCTCTTCATGGGGCGCGCTCTTAAAGATTCGTCGCCCGTCAAAGTGGATTCAAAGCTCTGCCCAGCCAGGACTCCGGCCAGCATACGCATGGTCGAGCCGCTGTTGCGGCAGTCCAGAGCCGCGCGAGGCGCACGCAAGCCTTCCAGCCCCACGCCTTCCACGAGCAGAGCGCCGCCTCCCGCTTCCCATTCTGCGCGCACGCCTAAAGCTTTCAGGCACGAAAGGGTCGCAAGGCAATCGTCGCCCGTAGAAAAGTTCTCTATGCGGGACGCGCCGCGCGCTATGGCTGCGATGATGGCTGCGCGGTGAGAGACGGCCTTGTCGCCGGGTGGGCTCAAAGCCCCTTTGATTCTTCTCGACGGTCGGATTCTCATAGACGGAAAAGGATGAAGCCGCGAAGCTAAAAGCGCAAGCACAGAAAAGCAGGGATATACAGAGATTGTCAGGATAAAGAAAAATCAAAAGTTCTTTCTTCTTTTATCATGTCTATCCTGTCCATCCCTGTTAATTCTCTTCTTTCTCTTAAAATGAGCCAATCTATGTTTTTCTGCCTTCTTGACATGCGGGTGCGGGGCGTGTTACACCGTCGAACTATTCCGGTTCGCTTATCCGAAGCTTTTATGTTTTGAAGCCCAAGCCCGCCGGAGAAGGGGCGCTTGGAAAGGCCACACTCATCTCGTGACCGAAGAGACGACTGAACTCGAACTTGATAGCCGCATCGAATCAATAGCTCATGCCGCCGAAGTGGCTGCCGGTGTGGTGCGCCGCCTGGGGCTCGGCGATGAAGCGGCCTTCGGAGTTGACATGGCCGTGCGCGAGGCCGTCACTAACGCGGTTCTGCACGGCAACCGGCAGGACGAGACCAAGAAGGTTGAGGTCAGTTTTCGCGGCTCGCCTGAGATGCTTGAGATAACGGTGCGCGACCGCGGGACGGGGTTTGATTTAGAGAACGTGCCGGACCCTACAGACCCGCAGAATCTGATGAAGGCCAGCGGGCGCGGCATCCTTTTTATGCGTACCTTCATGGACGACGTGGAATACTCGCGTCACCCTGAAGGCGGAACCGTCGTTCGCATGACCAAAAGAAAATAGGACGAAATTTTATCGGAGGAGATTTTCCTAATGGCTGAACTTGATATTAAAGAGCGTCAGGCCGGAGATGTAACCGTTCTGGACATGGATGGAAAGATAACGATTGGCGAAGGCTCGGTTGCGCTCCGGAGCGCCATTCGCCGCCTGCTCGAAGAAGGCAAGAAGAAGATTCTCTTGAACCTGGCGGGCGTCGGCTACATTGATTCGAGCGGCATAGGCGAGCTTGTATCAAGCTTCACGGCCATTAACAAGGAGGGCGGCCAACTGAAGCTCCTCAGGCTGACACAGAAACTCCAAGACCTGCTCGCCATCACCAAGCTGCTCACGGTCTTCGACGTTTACGACGACGAGTCGGAAGCGCTGGCAAGCTACAAATAGCAATCAGGAGTGACAAGTGACGGGTGGCGAGTGACGAGATAAGAACAGGCTTCTTATTGCTCGTCACTCGCCATTTGTCACTCTCTTTTACAGCCGTCCTTATGGCCCTTTCGCCCTTTCCGGCCCGCGCACGCACAGTCCTCCCCTCGGGCATCTCTTAAAAGAGAAATGTCATCTCTATCCTTTGCTGAAGAAGCAAGGGTTGTAAGATTCAAGCTCCCACGGCACGCGCTCCCTAAACCCGCTGATTTTAGAAGCTCACTTATGAGAAGAGAACATTCAAGACTGTTTTTATCCCTGCTCCTGTTATTGACGGGCAGCATTGCAACGACTCAGGCGCAGAGCACGCCGCGGCCCACGCCGCAAGCCACCCAGACGCAGCCGCAGCAGCGACGCGCCCCCGGCTTTGACCTCTCCGAGTACGGCGTGCGCCTTCAGCCCGAGCCCAGACTGATAGTGATGATGGCCGCGCTGGATGCCGCAGGCTTTGACCCTACGCCGCAGGGCGCAGAGGTTTCGGCCTTTCGCGCGCAGGTCAGGCGCGACCTCTCGGGACTGGACGAAGACCTGAAAAGGCGGCTGAGCACCTTCTACAAGGCGAACCAGCTTAAGGGAGACGCCACGCCCGCAGAGCAGGCCTCGCGCTACGTCTCGCTGGCTTACGCTATGGGGCCTGTGCCGGGGCTAGACGTGCCCGCGCGCTCGATTGACCTGCCGTCGGGCCTGCTGGAAGTTCTGGACTTCGCGCCGCTCGTGCGAGAGTTCTATGCCAAGTCCGGCATAGCCGAGCGGATGCCCTCTTACCTGCGACTTTATCAGGCGGAGGCAGACCGCCTTCGCGCGCCTACGACCGAGATGGTTCGCTCCGCGCTCTCGTATCTGCACACGCGCCCCGTCACCACCACGATTGAGCGCCTCCCCCTTAAGTCGCAGTCGAGCAGTGACAAGAAGAACGAGCCGCAGCGCTACACCACTCGCGAGCGCGAGCGGCGCTTCTTCATCGTGCCGGATTTGCTGGCCGCGCCCGGCGCGATTAACTTCCGCGTCATTGGCGACGATTACTACGCGGTCGTTCCGCAGGACACCAACCCGACTTCGTCGGAGCTTCGTCGCGCCTACCTGCAATACGTGGCAGACCCTCTGATAGCTCGCTTCAACAAGGAGGTGGCGGCGCGGCGCGACGCGCTCAAGCAGCTTCTGGACGGGTTGACGAAAGCGGGCAGGAGCGTGAGCGGCGACGTGTTTTATGCCACGGCGCGCTCGCTCGTGGCAGGCGCGGACGCGCGCTTGAGCGAGGCCGCGAGGCTGGACGCGGTCGCGCGCGACATGCAGAGGCGGCTGGCCGAAACCAAAGATACTGCGGCGCGTGACGCCATCGTCAAAGAGGCGCAGGCGGCTCGGGCCGCTATCGCAGACGAAACCGTCGCGCAGCTCTCCGAGGATTACGAGCGCGGCGCTGTGCTGGCATTCTACTTCGCAGACCAACTGCGCGGCGTCGAAAGCTCAGGCTTCGACGTCTCAAGCTCTCTGGCCGACATGATTGCCTCGTTTGACGTGGCGCGTGAAATGAAGCGTCTTGAAGAGACGAGCGCTCAGCGAGAGCGTGCGCTCGCCGCTCGCAAAGCAAGGCGCGGTGAATCGGCGGGCGCAGGGGTGGAAGCGGTAGAGGCTTCACGACGCGCGCTCATAAAGAAGCTGATTGAAGTTGACGACATGCTGCGGCTGAGGAATTACGAGGGCGCGGAAGCTAAGCTTCGCGCTCTCTTGCAGGAGTATCCGGGCGAGCCGCGCATCTTCTACGCGCTCGGCGAAGCCGCCATGCAGCAGGCGCGCGAGACCACGGACGACCAGCTTCAGATTGAAAGACTGAATCGCGCTCTCTCGCACTATCGCATGGCGGTCACGGCCCCCACGGCTGCCTCAGACCCGGCCGTGCTCTCTCGCTCTCACGCAGCCATGGGACGCATACTGGCCTTCCTTGACCAGGCGGAAGAGGCAATGAAGGAGTTCGACGCGGCCATCAAGCTGGGCCGCGTGCAGGGCGGAGCCTACGACGAAGCTGTGGCAGGGAAGCAGAAGCTCGCGCAGCAGCAATAGTTACTAAACGCAGTCAGAACCGCCTGCGGTAGCGGGCGGGTATTAGATAAGCTAGA
>DATELK010000014.1:0-11068 GCA_035276685.1 Pyrinomonadaceae bacterium
AGGTCAGTACCGCCTGCGGTAGCGGGCGGGTATTAGTTACGCTTGATACCCGCCCGCTACCGCAGGCGGTACTGACCTACTCTGACACTATAACGGCCTCTTCTCCGAACTTCGCCGCGAGGTCTTTTTGAAACCTTTCCATGAAGTAGGTGTGGCCAATCACGAAGCGCGAGACGAAGCGGAAGAAGGGATTGGGAACCTCGCCACGCTCGGTGATGGTGAGGCTGCTCGCGCCCGCGCCTGTAGGCTTAATCTCATACTCCCACCGACCTGAAAATGGGCCGCCCTCGTCCTTTATGGTTCGCACAAGGCGCGTGGGCGCGACCATTTCGGTCGTCTCCATAGTCAAAGGAGAGCCGTCTTCATAAACCTCTCGCCAGACTTCGTGACCATCTTTGTCCGGCAGCCGCTCGACCTTCTTCAAATCCTTTCGCCACGCCGTCTGCCCTTCATAATCCGTAATCGCGCGCCAGATGTTTTCGGACGACTGGCGAGATTTCAAGGTGCGCGAAGCGACGTGCTGGCGCGGAAGCAGGAGGCCTATGGCGGTGACAAGGAGAAGCAGGGCGACTAAGGCGGCTACAGGCGCGAGCAGCCACATGAGGAGCCTTCTCTTTTTCACGACGCGCCTCCCGGTTGATTAGCCAGAGAGAAGTGCGGGTTCTGGATTATCCCCAGGATGTTGCCGAAGGGGTCTCTTACGGTCGCCACGCGAATGCCTTCGCCAACGTCCTGAACGTCCGTGTGTCTGGTCGCTCCAAGCTCCAACAGATGCTTAAGCGAGCTTTCTATATTCTCAACTCCCCAGTAAGCGACCGATTTGTCTGAAGCTTCCCGCTCGTCAGAGGAGCCGTCCGGGTCTAAGCCAAGCTCGTAGCCTCCGACGTTAAAGCCTACGTAGAACGGTTGGTCGAAATACGGGGCGACGCCGGAAGCGCGCGTGTACCAGTCCTTTGCTTTCTCAAGGTCGTTGACGTGATAGATGACAGTTCTGATTCCCAGAAACATCCTCTTCCTCCTTACTCAAGAGCTATGGTGGTGGTGGGCTTCGTGAATGAAAACTTAAAAAAGGGACAGGCGGCTCGCTCTGCTTATCTAGCTGCTATCGGCCAGGAGCCTGTAGCTTGACGAGCGAAATCGACGCGCCCGTAGGGTCTGTGATGACGCAGAAGCGGCCCACGTTAGGAATGTCCGTCGGAGGCACGCAGAGCTTTGCGCCAAGCTCTTCGGCCTTCTTCGCTCTATCGTCCACGTCGTCAACCGCGACGTAAGACATCCAGTGCGAAGGCGCGTCGCCCTGTTCGGGCATCATCTGGTACATGCCGCCTATGTGCTCGCCACCGACGACAATCTCTATGTATGTCATCCCGGCGGCGTTTGATTCCTCAAGTTGCCAGCCCAAAAGCTCAGTGTAGAACTTCTTCGCCGCTCCCACGTCTTTGGTTGAAAGCTCGTTCCAGCAGAAAGTTCCGCTCTTAGGCATCTCATGTTCAGCCATTTCGTTTCGTCTCCTTTAAGTTTTGAAATAGATTGAAAGTTTTCGGATTAGATGAAGAATGCGATGCGAGCTTCTAGCTGCGCGGCCTGCGCCTGAGGCTTGCGCCAAGGAGTATAGCTCCCGCGCCTATGATTGGATTCAACACAGCTATCCATCCCGGCTGCACAGCATTTTGCATCGCCTCCATGTTCGAGACCTCTGCGGGTCTGGTGAGGCGGTCACGACCGGCGTTAGCCGCCCTGAGAGTTGGGACTGCCGCCAGCACGCCTATGACAATCACCAGCACCGCGAGCGCAATCGGCGCGCGGCTCCGTGCCCCGGCGATGGCAGCGCAGGCATAACCGCCCATCATGGCCGCGCCGAACGCCAGCAGGAAACTCGTCACAAGCCACAGGTTCGAGACCTGGTAGGTGTTCGGCTCGAATGCATTGTTCGCGCCCATCAGAAGATAGGCAATCGTGAAGGTGAGAAAAATTATGAGGGCCATGAGGACGTAACCGACAATTACCCCGCCGATATTTCTAAGCATAGTTCCAGCTCCTTCAGAGAAGAGAAATGTCAACCAACTACTTGTTAGAAAAGAGCGCCGATTCTTTGCGAGGGTATGAAGGCCGGTAAAGCACAAAAGACGCGGCCTTTCGGTAGAGCTAAAAAAATGAAAGGTGAGTTTTCTATAGATTGAAAACCCACCTTATCAAACCCGCCCTTGGCTCGTTCTTATGGTCCCAGCGAGGGGTGAAAAACTGATTGTGTTCCTTCTTAAACTTGCTTGGCTCTTAGTGTGCAGCGAGCCATTCACTGAAAATCTTCGACTCTTCCAGCTTGCCGCTCCAGCGAGCGCGGTTCTTACCCGTCAGAGCCAGAACCATCGCCTGATGCTGACCGGCGCGGTCTCCGAGTCGCTCGAAATAGTTGTAAAGCCTGTCAATCTTCTGAACCGACTCGCGCGCCGCTTCGACCGTCTTGAACGACAGCACGTTGCGGAAGAACCTCGAATAGATGTTCTGCTCGCGCGCCGTAGTCGTGTACAGGTCAAAGTAGCCCTTGAGTATCCCTGCGTTCTGAAGCACCTGCGCGACATAGGAGGGGCGCGCACCAACGCGCCGCGTAATCTGTGCTATGTCCGTCACACCATTCTCGTAAAGAGAGATGATTTGGTCCTTCTTCGAACGCGTCTCTGTTTCTGTTGCGCTGCCTTCGCGCTTCTCTTGAGCGTGCTCGTCCGCGTACTCAAGCTCAAGCGAAAGCGGCCTCATCTCTTCCTGCAAAAGTTCCTGTGTCATCATTTCCTACTTCCTCCTTGCCACACTCTGAGCGGGAGAGGGGAGGCGACCGAGAAGCGGCAATCAGAGATTTCTTCCCGGGTCGCCGCTCCTCAGCTTATTGAAGCTTCGCTTAGCTCGCGCGGCGAATCGTTCCGGCTTCCTGCTGTAGACCCTTCAGGTGGTCTATGAAGGAGCTGGCGGCGCGCTTCGACAGCTCATCCGTCTTGCAGCGCAGCACAGACTGGCACTCTTCCTCGGGGTCAACCCCGGCCTCTCTGGCGAGAGCGCGAATCATGCCAAGCTGCTTCGGCGTCACGAGGTCTGCCATGGATTTGGCAAGCGGGTCGCGCGGCATCTGTCCGGGCTGCGCGGCTGCGCCCTGTCGCTCTATGACTTCCGTTTCGCGCTGGTAAAGCTCGCGTGCGATGCCGAACTTGACGGCCGCGCGCTTCAGAGCGTCGTGCTCAGCCTTCTTGATTCCCATCTCACTCTCACTGGTGCCTGTGCCCACGCCTTCGCGCGTGACGCCGTCGATGGTGATGGCGGCGGTGACGACGGCTATGTCGCCAAGCTGCACGACGTTTCTGACAGCGTGCTGCCAGGTCGGAGCGATGCGGTCAAGAATGTCCGCGACCGTGTGCCACTCGACGTACTCGACCATGTGAGTGTTGCCCTGTCGGTCTGTCCAGCCTTCACGCGTCTTGATGAAGTTAGGGTCAACCTGCTGCTTCAGTGCGCGCAGCGTGTTGGTGAAGGGGACTACGGAAGCAACCGTCTCCTGTCCCTCGTTCGTGATTTCCTGCACTTCAAGTGCTGTATCTTTCTTCCTGCTCATTTCCTGCTCCTCTATCTCATTGTGTTCAGCGAGTGAGCGAACGTTGGAAGCCCTCTTCTGCTCTTCGGCAATCTGAACTGCCTCTTCCGCTTCGCTCGTCTCCCGTTCGGAGCGCTCGACCAGCGCGGGCTTCCTGGCCCTCTTGGTCTCCTGCTCCTCGGATGCGTTTGCGTTTGTGTTGGGCTCAGCTGCCTCGACGGCGGATTCCAAGGAGGCTTTCACCTCTTCGGCCTTCCTCTCGGCGGGCTGCTGCTTGGTTACCGCTTCCGTGTTTCGCGCCAGAAGCGAATGCTTGACCGCGAGTATGTGCTCGCAGCGAAAACTTGAGTCAGTCGTGACCTGCTCTTCGAATTCCAGACAAGAGCAACGCACCTTGCCCATTTCATCGCGCCAGACTTCATAGCTCTGCTTGCGCCCGCGAAGCGTGGGCGTCAGCACGCGGAAACGGTCGTTTTCGCGCGTCACAAGTCCCATAGCGGCGATACCCTGCGCCCGCTTGTCCCGCATCACGGCTTTTCTGTCTGTTGCTACGGCGTTCGATGACATGGCTCTTGGCTCCTATTAAAAAACTGCTGTTTCAGGCCGCTCGCTCCACCGGCATTTCGCTCAGATGCGCGGGCTCTGTTTTGCGCGTTTCATCAAGACGGCGCTCAAGCTCGGCCACGCGCGCCTCTAACTCCTCTACCCGGCGCGTTTGCCGGTGTACGGTCTTGAACAGCCCGTCGAATGTTTCCCAGATGTATTCATTTGCGCTCATACTAATTTCAGCCTTTGCTTACAGTATGAAATCTCTTCTGTTTCATACGTGAAACAGTGTACCACTGTTCCATCCTTGTTGCAAGTATAAAACAAAGTCTTGCATCTAAAATTTTCCTGTGATATGTTCTGGGGTGTAATAGGCCGGAAGGGGTGTCCTCTGGGCGCTCCCACGTGGCCGAAAGGAGGCCAAAAATGGCGGAAAAGAGCTTGGTGAACACGGTTGAGCTTGGGCGTGCCATACGCCGCAAGCGCGAGGAGCAGGGCCTGAGCCTGCGCGATGTCGCAGATGAAACAGGCGTTTCAGCTTCCACGCTTTCGCGGATAGAGAACGGCACAGGAAAACCCGACGCCGATAACATCGCGCGCCTGACGGCGTGGCTCAACGTGCCTATGGAGCGCATTATGGGCGGGCGCGAAGGCGGAGCGGACGAGGCGAAGGCAGTCGTCTACTTCCCGCAGGAGAGCATGCCGGAAATCGTTGAGGCGCACCTGAGAGCCGACCGAAACCTGACGCCCGAAACGGCGCATGCACTGGCGGAGCTGTTCCGCGTTGCCTACGCACAGTTCAGCCGTCCCGGCGAAGACCCGCGCAGCAAGCGTCGCCGCTAAGCGTGCGACCGCGCAGGGTAAAAGCAGAGTAAAGTTCAGACGGTCTTCGGTGAGAAGCGAGTGGCCGCGTTGCCAGAAGTGCAGCGCGGCCATTTCTGGCTTTTAGAGAGCGGCCTGGCCTGAAAGGTTTTCGGGTTATAATCGTGTTCGTGGACGAGAAGATATTGCCTCCGACTCAGAAGGGCAGGTTTTACGAGTTGCGCGCGCAGGGCCTTCGCGACTTCGCGGGGCTGGCGCGTGACGACGAGCCTCTGGACCCGTTCGCCCTTGCCAACTACGCCAAGCTTATGGTCGTGGATTTCAACATGATTATGGGGCTGTCGGAAGAGGCGCGCGCGCATCTTTTGGGCGAGGGCTCGAACGCATGGTCAGGCGGGACTGCCTCGCGGCCTCTGCCCAACGGCTGGCGGCTCGTCATACTGAACCCTACGCACGGCGCTCAGCGCAACAACGCGACACTGATGGAAGAGGTCTGCCACGTCTTTCTGGGCCACAAGGCGAACCGGCTAAACATAGTCGCGCAGGACAAGCACGGCAAGATGGCTTCGCGCGATTACAATGATGATGATGAAGAGGCGGCTTATGCCGTGGGCGCGGCCTCTCTGGTTCCTTTCACGTCGCTACGGCGCTTCGTCTTTCAGGGCAAGACCTCGAAAGAGGTAGCTCAGCACTTCAACGTGAGCCGAGACCTTGTGGAGTATCGCATGAAGGTCTCGCGGCTCTGGCAGGACTACAAGGCGCAGCACCCGGAAGAGATTCAGCGCCGCTACGAACAGCAGAACGGCTACAAGAGAAATGCAGAAGGCAGAGTGCAGAATGCAGAAGTTAAGAAAGACTATTCAGCTTGAATCAGCACTTCATTCATCATTCTGCATTCTGACTTTTGCCTTGTCTTTCATATGGAGCGAGACGAGAGAGACGTGGGGCGGCTGCGACGCTTGAGCGAGCAGATAAAGTCGTCTATTGATTATCGCTCCTTCTACACGCGCTACTGCCACACTCAGGCTCGCGTCACGTCCAACAGGCTTCAGTCGCTCTGCCCCATCCCGCACCACTCGCACAGCGGCCGGGGAAACCCAAGCCTCTCCGTAGACCTTGAGCGCGGCCTCTTTCATTGCTTTTCGCGCGACGAGGGCGGCGACTGCATACGCTTCTACGAGCTGATGCACGCGGTCGGCTTCGTGCAGGCGGTCAACGAGATGGCGCGCGAGATGGGCTTAACCGCGAGCCGCAAGGAGTCATCTCTGATTAAGCGCGCCGCGCCGGACGCGGAGACAATCGAGTATCAGGGCGAGCCGCTTGCTACAGACCGTTTGGCAGAGGTGTGCGGGGTTTTTCTAGCCGCCTGCCGCGAGGAAGACCAGGCCGAGGGGAGAAACTACCTGTCGCGGCGCGGCATTGACGAGCGTAGTATGAAGGTCGCGGGCGTTACGTATTTTCCGCGCCGCGCCTACCGCCGCGTGATGAACAGCATGCTGGAATCGTTTCCGCTTGAGGAGCTTAAGCTGAGCGGGCTCTTTAATCATCAGGCGCACCTGACCTTCTACCGCCACCGCCTTCTTTTCCCCTTCTACGTGGAGGGACGTGCGCTCTATCTTCAGGCGCGAACTACTGCGTCGGGCGTTGAGCCGCGCTGGCACAACATGCGTGGGCCGGTGCCCGCGCTCTATAACGTGGACTCGCTAGAAGAGTTGAGCAGCCACGAGGTGGTCTATCTGGTGGAAGGCTTCACGGACACTCTGACGCTTTTGACGCACGGGTTCGCGGCAGTAGGCCTGGTCGGCGCGGGCGGCATGAAGGAAGAGTGGCTTGCTCCGCTGGGAAGGTTCCGCGTGGTGGCGGCGCTTGACCCGGACGCGGCGGGCGAGCGGGCCGTGGCCCGTTATCAGGAGATGTTCAGCGCTAGGGGAATGCAGCTGAAGCAGCTTGAGCTTCCGAGCGACGTTAACGAGTTCTTTCAGCACCACCCGGCCGCGCCTCTCGAATTCAAGCTCCTGACGGAAGCGGCGCTTGAGGAGCCGGAGGCAAATGAATAGATTGCGCATCGGGGCGGCATCATTCATAATCCGTGTTTTGAGTTAAGACGATTATGGCAGAGCAGGTAACAGAGCAGGGAGCATTAGACGGAAAGCTTTCCGTCACGGACAAGCTGCGTCTTCTGCTGGACATCACCAAGAAGATTAGCCGCTCGCTCGACTTGCAGGAAGTCATAAACCTTGTGATGGACACGCTCGGCACGCTGCTGCCTTACGACGCCGCCGGAATCTTCATCATTCAGGGCCAGAAGGCTTCGCCCGACGGAGGCGCGCAGTCTTCCGCCGTCTATCGAGCCGAAGCCGTGCGCGGCTACGACATAGACGACCTCGTCGAGCTTCGCCTGAAGATGGGCGAGGGAATCATAGGATACGTCGCGACGCGCGGCGAGCCAGTGATTTCGCCGGACGTGCATAACGACCCGCGCTACGTGAACGCGCGGCGCGAGACTCACTCCGAGATGGTCGCGCCCATCATCTCCAACGACGAAGTGATAGGCGTCTTCGACCTTGAGAGCGACCAGGTCAACACCTACACGCCCGACGACCTGCAAGTGCTGATGCTCCTGGCCTCGCAGGTGGCGATTATCATAGAGAAGGTGATGCTGCACGAGCAGCTTGTGGAGAAGAAGCGGCTCGAAGGTCAGTTAGAAGTCGCGCGGCAGGTTCAGCTTGAGTTGCTGCCGCCTTCAGACCCTAATCTTGAAGGCTTCGATATTTCGGCCTACAACTTTCCGACCGAAGAAGTCTCCGGCGATTATTACGATTGGGTTCGCATCTACGAAGACCAGATAGGCATGGTCATAGCGGACGTTTCAGGCAAGGGCGTGCCCGCCGCTCTTCTCATGGCCTTCCTGCGCGCAAGCCTCCGCGCGGCGATTCACATAGGCTATGCTCCGCACATCTCGATGGCGAAGGTCAACTACCTGCTGTGGGAGTCCATAGAGCGCAACCAGTTCGTCACGGCCTTTTACGGCGTGCTGGATGCTTCAAATAGGACGCTCGCCTACACGAACGCCGGGCATAATCCGCCGCTCGTGATTGACAGGGACGGCAAGACGCGCTTTATAGAGCGCGGCGGGTTGCCGCTCGGGATGTTCCGCGACACGCGCTACTACGAGTATTACGTCTCGATTGAGCCGGGGCAGTTGATTCTGCTCTACACGGACGGTGTGACGGAGGCGGCCAGCCCCACAGGCGAAGAGTACGGGCGAGAGCGGCTTGAGCAGGCGGCACTCAAAGCGCAGGATTTGAGCGCGCGGGAGATGGTTTCCAGGATTCACAAGGACGTGCTTGACTGGACTGGGGGCCTGGGCGCGACCGACGACATAACCTTCTTCATCATCAAAGCGCTTTAAGATGAAGGCAGAGCTAAAAAGGCAAAAGTCAAAGGTGAAGGAGAAACCGTCTCTTCACTTTTGACTTTTGCCTTTTTAGTTCTTACCTTACTTAGTGCGCCGTTAAAGAATTGTGGGCATGACTGCCACCCGGCGCAAGTGGCGCGCGATAGTTCCCGAAGTGGAATTCGCTCTCGACTTCCTCGAAAGCGAAAACGTCGAAGCCATAAGCATCAAGACACGTCGCCAAATCATCGGGCGTAAGCAGATAAACAGCAGGAGAGAAACCTGCTTCGGCACGAATCTCCAGCAGGCGCTCGATGACTTCCAACGGAGCGAATACCCGCACAGGGTCTCTGTAGGTTGCCATGAACTTTAGCGCCTCCTTTTCTTTCAGCCTTACCTGACGTGAGGCTGCAACTTGGTAGAACGGCTGTGCAGCCTCCGTCTTGCACTACTTTGGATGTACGCTCTTTATGTCGCAGTTGTTCGCGTCAAACATTTATTTTTGGTCACGAAGAGAGCCCGAAACCGTAAACAGGCGCAATAAACTAAGGAAATCGCCGGAAAGGAAACGAAACAGTGAAAAGCGGTTTTCAGTAATCAGTTTTCAGTTTTCAGCAGAAAGCCTGTCGCTTTTAACTGAAAACTGAAAACTGAAAACTGTTCTTTCACTCGTCACTCTTCTTATGAGCACACCGCTTGATACGCAGACGCCGCAATCGCCGCCGGCAGCGCAGCAGCCGCCCAATTTCGTGCAGGTCTTGCAGCGCATGCTGGCCGTCTCGGACAAGGTCTCAGACCTTATCTTTTCGCCGGGCCGCCCGCCGCAGATAGAGCTGGTAGGGAAATTACAGGGCGTCGAAATCCCCGGCCTTGAGAAGCTGACCGCGCCGCACACCGCCGCCATCGCCAAGCTCATCATAGGCAATCACCAGACGGCGGCGCAGAATCTGGAAAAGTACGGCTCCGCGGATTTAAGCTTCAGCGCGCCTGGGCTCTCGCGTTTTCGCGTCAACATCTTCATGCAGCGCGGCACGCACGCCATAGTCATGCGCGTTATCCCGAATAACCCGCCGCGCTTCTCGGACTTCGACCTCCCGTCGGAACTACAGAGAATCGCAGACCTCAAGAACGGCGTCGTCTTGGTCACAGGCCCGACGGGCTCTGGCAAGTCAACGACGCTCGCCGCCATCATAGACCTGATTAACGAGATCAAGTATTACCACATTGTTACAATCGAAGACCCCATAGAGTTCCTGCACCAGCACAAGAATTCTACGATTCACCAGAGGGAGCTTCATTCGGACACGCCTGATTTCGCGCTCGCCCTGAGGGCCGCGCTGCGCCAGGCACCGAAGGTTATTCTGGTAGGCGAGATGCGCGACCGCGAGACGATTGAGGTGGCTATGGAAGCTGCGGAGACGGGCCACCTTGTCCTCTCCACCCTGCACACGATTGACGCCTCGAAGACGGTCGACCGCATCATAGGCGTCTTCCCCAAGAACGAAGAGCAGGCCATACGCACGCGCATAGCGCAGAGCTTCCGCTACATCGTCTCGCAGCGACTGATTCCGAAGGCGGACGGCAAGGGCCGCGCCGCCGCCATAGAGATTCTGAAATCCACCGCGCGCACGCGCGAGTACATAGAGAAAGGTGAATCGGATGGCAAGTCGCTTCTGGACGCTATGGAGCAGGGCGACCAGGAAGGAATGCAGACCTTCGACAGCGTCCTTGAGCGCTACATCAGGACTGGCGTTGTGAAACGCGAGGACGCCATGCCCTATGCCACTAACGCCAACAACCTGAACCTGCGGCTGGCCGATATGAACGAAGCTCCTGCGCCTAAGCCAGCGGAGCCCGAGAAGCCAAAGCCGGGAGCCCCCGGCTCTATGCTGGACATGATAGAGAGATAGAAAAAGTTGCGCGCCAACCTTCCGCGCGAAACCGTCATCATTTATGAAGAGAAAAGACGGGAGCGAAATAGAGCTATGAAGTCGAAGCGCAGAACGATGAATGGAAAACCTTTGCCGGGCTCATCGTTGCGTCTGCTGACTTCGGCGCTCCTCTTGGTTGCGCTGCTCATCGTCCCCCTACAGGGCTTCAGGGTCATGGCTCAGGCGGACGAAGGCGTGCGCGCAGACCTTCCGCTCGGCGGCGAGCTAAAGGTCGAGAATCGTCGCGGCGACATCTCCGTAGAGGTCTGGCAGGAAAAGCACGTTTCCGTCTCTGCCACGGTCGAAGGCGAGACGCCGCGCCGCTCGCCCGTCCTCATACAGAGAACAGAAGCGCTCCTGACCATAGGAGTCGTGCGCGCTCCGGCCGGTAAGTCGCAACGCGTTGACCTGCACCTACGCATCCCCGAGCGCTCGCGCGTAGAGATAGTCACCACGGACGGCAACGTGGAGTTGCGCGGCGTTCCGTCTTCGCTCTCCGCCCAAACAGTCGCGGGCGACATACGCGCCGAGATGCCGAACGGCGCGGACGCCAACATTCGTGCCGAAACCGTGAGCGGCACAATCTTCTCCGCCATAGCCGCGCCCGACGACGTATCTAGCGAACGAATCTTCGAAGCGCGCTCGGGCCGTGGCACGCATACTCTCTTATTCAAGTCCGAGCGCGGCGATGTCACGCTCGCTCCGACCGACGCAGTAGGGCAGAGCGCCGCGAGAGTTACACCTTCTCCGGAGCCCAGGCCCACGCCCGCGCGCGTGAGCACTACGGAGAGCGCG
>DATELK010000015.1:0-49063 GCA_035276685.1 Pyrinomonadaceae bacterium
GGGGGGAGGGGTGGTTTTGGATACTTGGTATCCATTTTGTGGCCATTTTGGGGCTCTGGGCGAGGCGAGGCGGAGGGAGGGTTAAGTGTTTATATAGCTTGAGTTAAGTGGCGCAGCAAAATTTCTTCTGGCGTGGCATGAGGGTTGAAATAAGAAGAGGCAGATCGTTGACAGGAACAGGTCAGTAGGGAAAGAGGATGCGGCCTTCCTCCTCCCGGCTGATGCGGAACGTTACTCATACGCTTCTGCAATTCCTGTTGGCGATCTCAGCAGTTTTGAAATCCCTCGTGCTGTTTCCCCTTCGCTTTAGAGAAGCGGCACACGTAAGAAGAAGGAAATCGCCATGTTACGTAAAATCACCGCTTGCTTGAGCCTAATGAGCCTGATGATGGTCTCAGTTGCTCCTCTGACAGTTTTCGCCAAGACCACAGCCAACAACAACAACCGTCAGGCACGCCAGAACAAAAAGCTCTCGCCGGAGCTTGAGTCTTCCACCTCATCTAACAGCACAGTCCGCGTCATCATTCAGACTAAAGGACAGCCCTCGGCAGAGCAGGACAACGCTATTGCCAACATCGGTGGAACGAAGCGAGCCAGCTACAGCGCGCTGAACACGGTAGTCGCGGACGTTCCGGCCAGCTCGGTTGCCAGCCTAGCCGCTCGCGCAGATGTCGAGTACGTAGCCTCTGACCGCCCGATGAAGGCGCAGGGCGATTTGACGACCACGACGGGCGCAGGCTCCGTGCAGCAGGGGCTCGCAGGCATGCCCGGCTTCACCGGCAAAGGCATCACGATAGCGGTTCTCGACAGCGGCATCAGCGCAAAGCACCCGGACTTTAACGGCAAAGGAAAGTCCCGCGTGCTGGCTTCTGTAGATTTTACGGGCAGCCAGAAATCGGGCGACCCCTACGGTCACGGTACGGGCGTGGCGAGCGTGGCGGCGGGCAGCGGCGAAGCCTCAAAGGGCTACGGCGCAAATTACGTTGGCATAGCTCCTCAGGCGAACCTCGTTGACCTTCGCGTGATTGACGAGAGCGGCGCGGGCCGCGCCAGCAGCGTCATCAGCGCGCTGAACTGGGTCATACAGAACAAGGCAGCCTACAACATTCGCATAGTGAACCTGAGCGCAGGCGGAGCGATTTACGAGTCCTTCAGACAAGACCCGGTTTGCCAGGCTGTGGCTCGCGCCTACATGGCGGGCATCGTCGTCGTGACGAGCGCTGGCAACTACGGACGCACGACGAAGGTCGTCGGCTACGACAACAACGGTAAAGAGATTCACCAGCTGGCTTACGGCACCATCACGAGCCCGGCCAACAGCCCCTACGCCATCACGGTCGGCGCAGTCGATACTCGAAAGACCGTGCAGCGCTCGGACGATTACGTGGCGGACTTCTCTTCCAAGGGCCCGACGCAGATTGACCACCTCGCAAAGCCTGACGTAGTAGCCCCCGGCACTCGCATCATGGCGGCGATGTCGCAGGAGACGACGCAAGGCTTCTACAGCCCGATGCAGCAGAACATTCAGCAGCCGACCACGACGGGCGCGCTCGCCAACGGTTACTTCAAGTACTCCGGCACGAGCTTCGCCGCTCCCGTCGTATCCGGCACGGTAGCGCTGATGCTCGAAGCCAACGCTTCTCTCACCCCCGGCCTGGTCAAGGCCGCTCTCACGCGCACCGCGCAGACTCTCCCCGGCGTGCGCTTCGGCAATCGCGAGCTGAGCATAGTCACGCAGGGCGCGGGCATGGTCAACTCAATCGGCGCAACCTCCATGGCGAGAGCAATCGTTCCGAACGCCACCAAGCTTCAGGCCGGTAGCTCGCTCTTCAAGTCGAACACGACCCTCTCCTCGCTCGGCAACGCTTCGACCATAGCTGGCGAGCAGGTCGTCTTCAACGCGAGCATAGCCTACTGCGACGGCGTCATCTTCTCCAACAGCCCGGTTAAGGTGAACGGCATACTGCTACGCGACGGCATGGTGATGACGCAGGGCATCGTCTACACGAAGGGCGTGGTCATGGGCGATGGCGTCGTGATGGGCGACGGAGTCGTCATGGGTGACGGTGTTGTGATGGGTGACGGCGTGGTCATGGGCGACGGCGTCGTGATGGGCGACGGATACCTGCTGAGCAACGGCATCATCCTCGGCGTAGGCTACCAGAAAAAAGGCGTCGTCATGGGCGACGGTGTGGTGATGGGTGACGGTGTTGTCATGGGCGATGGCGTCGTGATGGGTGATGGAGTTGTTATGGGTGACGGCATCCTTCTTCGGGACGGTGTGGTGATGGGCGACGGTCTGGTCATCATCGAAGGCGTAGTGATGGGCGACGGCATACTGCTCCGCGACGGCGTGGTGATGGGTGACGGGGTTGTCATGGGCGACGGCATCCTTCTTCGTGACGGAGTGGTCATGGGCGATGGCGTCGTGATGGGTGACGGAGTCGTCATGGGTGACGGTGTTGTGATGGGCGACTAAGCAACCGCTGAGTTACTTCCAATGTGGGAGGGGAAGGCGAGAGCGCCTGTGAAGCTAATGGCGAGGCTTCATAGGCGCTCTCGCTTTTACGTCTGAACGGGCGTTTGACGCCGTGCTTCTCTTTCAACTACCAGGCAGAGCCCCATGATGATAAAGAGAATCATCACGTCCTCGGAATCCCCGAAGTTGTAGTGAACCAGCCCGCTCGTGAAAAAGCCTATGAGCCCGCCGAGCGCGCCCAGCACCAGCCCTCGCTCTATCCAGCCCGCCAGTCTGCCCGCACGCGACAGCCGCCACAGCATGCGCCCGTACAGGAAGAGCCACGCGAGCCACATGAGAAGCGCAGGCAGTCCTCTTTCAAGCGCCAGTTGCAGCAGGTTCGAGTGCATGTGTCCCATAGGTATCTGCCCGCCCCGAAACAGTCCCCACTCGCGCCAGTAACGCTTAATCGAGTCCATCCCGACGCCTACCAGTAGGTGACGCGGCTTGCTCACGAGCAGGTTCAGGCCCTCGCGCTGCACGGTCTTGCGCCAGTTGATTGAATCGTCCTTCGAGTCTATGAAGCCTACGTTTCGTTTCTGCTGAAGCAGCAGCAGGCCGAAGAGAGCCAGCGGCAGCGCGCAGATTAAGACTACGAGCACGGCGCGGCGTCCTGCGCCCACGAGCACAATCAGCATGGATGAGAGCAGGAAGGCGGCGAGTGATGCGCGCGTCACGGTCAGAAGAAGAGCGCCGCACATGCCTGCGACCGACAGGGCAAGCAAGAGCCCCTGCCACGAAGCCTTGCGCCTGAGGGCTATGAAGAGGCCGAAGGCAAGGGATGCCACCAGCTGCAACATCTCCGCGTAGGTGACGTAGTGGCCGTAGAAGCCGGATGCGCGCCAGTCACGCCCGCGCGACCAGCTTTTAACGCCTAGCCTTTCCTCGGAGGTTTGCCCGCTTAACAATCGGCCCCGCTCCGCCTCGAACGTGGGCATCCATTCGTAACGATAGATAAGAAGGCGAGCCTTCTTCGGACTTGAATCACCGGCTGGCGCTGTGAGCGCTGCTGCCAGCTCTTCCGCGTCACGCAAAGCCCGGTCGTCAACCTTTAGAATCGTGTCGCCGTCGCGCACGCCAGCCGCGTAGAGAGGACTGTCAGCATGCACTCCTTCCACCTTCACGCCGCGCCCGACTACTCTTTCGCCAAAGGTGTAGAGGACGTTCACCATGCAGGACGCGACGAGCGTTAAGACCAGCAGGCGCACCACGCGAAGAGACGTAACATTCTCCGCCACGAAGTAGATGATGATGAAGAGGCTCACGGCGCGCATCTTGCTCAGAGAGATGTCCGGCGCGTAAGAGAAGAGAGACGAAAGAAGTGTGAGCGCTATGAACCCGAGCAGGGCCAAGTCAAGAGGCGTGCGATGGAAACGAGGCCTTAACAGAAAGCTTATCGCCCAGACGATAAGCCCGCACAGCCACGCCCCTTGCGTCACAGCAATCGAGTGCGGCGCGAAAGCCGCCATCACGAAGAGCCAGAAGATAATGAGGCGGTCAAGCCAGACGTAGAAGGCAGAAGGCGGAGCGCTGAGTGATGAATTAGAATCGGCTTCTTTTAATTCATCACTCGCACTGTGGCCTTCTGCATTGCTTTTCATCACTCGTTTAATATGCGTCGTCGCCGCGCAGCATGACGGGCAGCGTTCGCAGTATGATTTTCAGGTCGAGCAGGAGCGACCAGTTCTCTATGTAGAAGAGGTCAAGGCGAACCATCTCTTCAAAGGGCAGGCGGTTGCGGCCGGACACCTGCCAGAGCCCCGTCAGGCCCGGCTTCATGTCCAGCCGCTTGCGATGCCACAGCTCGTACTTCTCCACCTCATAGGGAATCGGAGGCCTTGGGCCGACGACGCTCATGTCGCCGCGAAGCACGTTGAAGAGCTGCGGCAGCTCGTCCAAACTCAAGCGTCTCAGCACGCGGCCCAGTCGCGTGATGCGTGCATCTGCGCGCAGCTTGTAGGCGGGGCGCTCCGTGTCGCCCACGTTCGCCTCGGGCCGTCCCGCTATGAGCTTCTCCTGATACTCTCTGTGCAGGCGGTCGTCGGCGTCGGCGCGCATCGTGCGAAACTTGTAGAAGAGAAAGATGCGCCCGTCCATGCCTACGCGCTCCTGCTGGTAGATGACGGGCCCCCTTGAATCAAGCTTGATGAGAAGCGCAATCAGTAGCCAGAGCGGAGAGAGCAACAGTAGCGCAAGCGATGCGATAGAGAGGTCGAAGGCTCGCTTCACCAGTCGAGCGCCCGAGGAGAGAGGCTCGCGGAAGAGCCTTATCATCGGAAGCGCGCCTATCTGGTCAATCTCGGTCTTTCTGGGTAGGCAGTTAAAGAGGCTCGGCGCGATGCGAAACTCCACGCCGCGACGACGGCCGCAGCGCATCATCACGTCAAAGAGAGTGTCGCCGTTGACCTGCGGGTCTGCGATGATGACTTCATTCGCGCCCGAATCGCGTATGGCCTCCGGCAATCCCTTCAGGTCGCTGACGACGGGCACGCCTTCATAAACCGGCGGCACGCTTCCATCAATCTTTCCATTCTCGACAACGCCTATGACTCTATAACCGAGGCTTGGCCGCTCGCGCATCTCGCGTATGCAGAGGGCGGCTTCGGGGCCTCGTCCTACTACGAGCGTGGGTATCAGGTTGATGTCGCGGCTGCGTACAAGTGTCTGAAGCGCACGCACAGAGAAGCGCACGAGCCCCGTGGCCGCGAGAGCCAGCGCGAAGTCCAGCACGAAGACGCCGCGCGAATAGGAGAAGGCTGAGAAGCGGAAGCCGCCGCGATAGAGAAAGGCTGCGGCGACTATCAGAAGCGAGCCTATGGCCGTCGCCTTGAAGATGCGCCCGGCGTCGTCCACGAAAGAGAACTCGCCGCGCAGCCTGTACAGGTCGTAGTAGCGCAGCGCCAGCAGTCTTATCAGGACTATAAGGACGAGCAGCGCACCGTAGGGAGCAAACCTCGCGCTCCAGCGAAAGCTTCCCGCGCTCACCTCGCGCACAATCGAGACGCCTTCGCGCAGGTAAAAGGCTGTGATGAATGAGCCCGCAGCAATCAGTGCGTCCGAGAGGACGAGAGCCGTCTTCACGAAGGGGACAGTCCAGCGCGGCGCGCGTGCCTGAACGCGCACGGCGCTGGCCTCAACCATCTGCCTCTTGATTCGCTCCGCTCTCATCAAATCCTGTGAATAGTAAATAGTAAACAGTCAATAGTAAACCGGCGTGGGCTCACACAGGTTTATTTGTCTAGAATCAGGTCGGCCACTTCCGCGCGCACGCTGAGAGCGCGGCGGGGATTGAGGCCGCTCTTTTTCTCTATCTTAAGCCTGTCCAAATCTTCTCTCGTGCTGATGCGCTTTAATCTTCCTTCGCGCACAAGCTCTTCGTCAATCGCGGCCCAGCGCCCCGCGTAGATGGTAGCGGCAGGCACGCCGAGCGCCGCCGCCTCGCGATTCATGGTGCCGCCAGCGCTCACCACAAGGTCGCTCGCGGCTATCAGGTTAGCGCCGTCGAGCGCACTCTGCGGCAGAATCAACTTGCCGCCAGTGGCTATGGAGCGCGCGGCGAACTCAACGCGCTGCGCTTCCGTGCGAGGCAGGAGGATGACCTTCACCTGTGGGTGCGCCTCAAGACGAGCGACAAGCTCCGCGAACAAATCATTCTCGAAGCGGTGATAGAGCGCGTCGCGCGCGGGGGGACGAACCACCACGATTATGTCTTCAGTGCGGACGCCAAGCTCAAGCAGTCTCCCGGCAAAGCCTGGGTCGGGCTCGAAGTCGGCCAGATAAACGTCCTCCTTCGTCCCTTCGTAGCGGCGCACCTTTCCGCTTCCGGCACCGTAGCGCCTGAGCGCCTCTGCTGGAAAAGCGCGCGGCACAATCACTCGCCGGGCCAGTCTGAATGAGAGATGATTCGCGGGCTGATGCTCGTAATCCATCAAGGTCACGGCGGGAATCGAAAGCGCGCGAGCCGCAGCCACCTGCGCGTAAGAGTTGTGGCTTAAGGCCAAGTCAAACGCTTGCCGCCGCGCCCACCGAGCGAGTCGCGCCGCGCGGCCAATCAAATTACCCGCCTTGCCCATGAGAGCACGGCCGCCAAAGCCGCCTATGACTTCCGGCTCAAGCCCCGCACCGCGCGCCAACTCGACCGTCTGCGCGAAGTCCCTGGCCGTCACGCGCACCTCCGCGCCTCGCCCCTCAAGCTCAACCTTGAGCGCACGAAAGAACGGCACGTGCGGCGAATTAGCCAGGTCAATCCAAATCAGCATAGGTTACACAGGTCAGTACCGCAGGCGGTACTGAACTGTTTCCAAAAGTCTTGCGAGCGCGTAGAGCATCCAGCTTTGCGACCAGCGCATGTAGGGCGTGCGTATGGTGTAGAAGCGCCGCTTCTGGTAGTAGAAGAAGCCGCGCCCGCTCTGTAAATTTCTTATGGCCCAAGAGGCAACACGCTCGGCCAAGGGAAGGGCCGACGGGTCTTCGCGCGCAAGCTCTGCGAGCGCGACCACGGCAGCTCCGGCCGAGTGCGCGTCGGCGGGATAAAGACGGTCTGGAAAGTATTTCGGCCAACCGTTTGAGAGAAAGAAGCGCTCGCGCCAGAACTCAACCCCGCGCTCAAACACCCCGGCGAGCTCTGCACGCGCCGCTTTGTTTGCTTTCATGATGCGAGCAAGGCTCGTCAGGATAAAGGCCGTGTGAAAGTTGTCCGACCATGCTTGATAAGAGTCCGCGCCGTAGGCCCACGCGCCTGACTCCGCCTGCCTGCGTGCCACGTAACGCGCGCCCGAAAGCCCGCGCTCAGTCAAAGCGCTTTCACCTGTGAGCGCGCCGACCGAGCAAAGAGTCTCGGCCGCGAGGAGGCTAGCGTTGTAGACGCGCGTGCGGTCAAGAGGCGTGTAGCTCCAGCAAACCTCGCCTTCCGACTCTTCCGTCACGTTCAAATCCTTGAGGATGAAATCGCAGGTGCTTCGAGCCTCTTTAAGATAGCTTTCATCGTCGAAGCATTCTGTGGCCTCGACGAGCGCGCGTGCGGCGAAGGCTGTCGGCACAAGGGTCGGCGTGCCCATTGGCGCATAAAACGCGCGCCCCTGCCAGTCGAAGTTGTAGCCCCAGCACACGGCACCGCTTCGTGACTCAAGCCGCGCCGACAGAAGCTCTTTAAGCAGCGTGCGCGCCTTCTCTTCCGCCTCACTCGTGCCTGTCCTGCGAAACTCAGCCAGCGCAGCCAGAGCAAAGAGAGCAGTCCCTTTCGCGTTTCTCCCGACAGGCACAAGCGCCGGACGACGCAGGCTCACAGGCGAGCGCTTGAAGGCCTGCGTCCACGCGAGGCGTGCCGCGCGCGAAGATGAGAGCAGAGGCAGAGCGCGAAAGAGCCTGCTATTGAGAGCGTCGAATGGGTCGTGACCACTGTAGTCACGCTCACGACACCAGGCTTCAAGCTTTATGTACGCGCTTTCGATTTCGCTTTGCACAATGTGGGAAGCGCTCAAGAGTGGCTCGTCACGGAGGTCTCTATGCGGCGCGCCGTCTCTATGAAGCTTTCGTGCCACAGCTCGAACATGAGAAGCGTCCAGAGAAGCTTTCTATGATTGGCGAGCCCGCGCTCGTGCTCCGTTTGCAGGCGCTCGACGAAGTCCGCGTTGAAGAGGCCACCCCGGCGCAGGCGCTCCGGGGAGAGAAGGTCTCGCGCCAGCGGCCGCAGCTTTCCCTTGAGCCAGTCCGCGACCGGAACGCCGAAGCCCTTCTTGCCGCGCTTGGTCACAAAGGGCGGGAGCAGCGGTGCCGCCGCCTGCTTCAAGATGTACTTTGACGTTCGCCCGCGCAGCTTGTAATTGACGGGAAGACCGGCGGCGAACTCCGCCACGCGCGGGTCAAGGAAGGGAGCGCGCACTTCCAGAGACACGGCCATGCTCGCCCGGTCAACTTTCGTCAGTATGTCTTCCGCAAGGTAGAGGCGCGTGTCCAGACTCTGCATGCATTCGACTACGTTGTCGGCGTCGCATTCGGCTTCGGCCAGATGACGGGCATGACGGTAGATGTCCCCGTCGCTCTGTCTTAATGCGTCTGCTGTCAGCAGGCTCTCTTGCTCTTCCGGCGTAAACGACCCGAACCAGACGTGATGACGAGCCACGGCGTCGTAATCCGAGCCCATGACGAAGCGACGCGCCTTGTAGTCGAAAGAGATGTTGTCGGTTTTGACGGGCAGACGCCGCACGATGGGCTCAATCAGGTTGCGCCTCAGGAAGCGCGGCACGCGCTCGTAAATGGGCGCGAAGCGGTGGCCCAGATACATAGGGTAGCCAGCGAAAAGCTCGTCGCCTCCGTCGCCGCCGAGAGCCACGGTGACGTGCTTTCGTGTAAAGCGCGAAAGAAGATAAGTCGGCACGAGCGAAGGGTCGCTGAACGGCTCGTCCATCCATGAGCCTATCTCGCCGACGAGGTTCGCGGCCAAATCAACCGACAATCTCTCTTCGTGATGGTCTGTGCCTAGGAACTTGGCCACGGCGCGTGCGTAGGCTGACTCGTCGTAAGAGGATTCCGCGAAAGAGATGGAGAAGGTCTTGACCGTCTCGCTCGAAGCGCGCACGGCCAGCGCGGCTACCGTCGAAGAGTCCACGCCGCCCGAGAGCAGCACGCCGAGCGGCACGTCCGAGACGAGACGCATGCGAACCGAATCCTGCAAAAGCTCTCTCAGCTGCTCCGTAGCATCCTGAACAGTCGGCACAGGCTCCTTCGTCCTGTAGCTCAAGCGCCAGTAGGGCTGAACTTCAACACGACCGTTCTCAACCACAAGCTGGTGAGCAGCGGGCAGCTTCTGTATGCCCTGATAGATGGAGAGCGGCGCAGGCGTGTAATCGAACGAAAGATATTGACGGAGCGCGTCAAGGTTAAGCGAGGGACGCACGCTCGGATGAGCCAGCAGTACTTTCGGCTCGGACGCAAAGAGGAAAGTGTTGTCGAAGACGCCCCAGTAGAGAGGCTTCTCGCCGAAACGGTCTCGCGCGATGAAGAGGCGGCGGCGGCGCGCGTCCCACAAGGCGAACGCGAACATGCCGTTCAAGTGCGAGACCATCTCCAGCCCGTACTCTTCATAAAGATGAGGCAGGACTTCCGTGTCCGAGGCCGAGCGAAAATGATGGCCGCGCTTCTCAAGCCGGTCGCGCAGCTCGCGGTAGTTGTAAATCTCTCCGTTAAGAATTACAGCGACCTGCCGGTCTTCGCTCCACGCAGGCTGCTCGCCCGTTTGCAGGTCAATGATGGCAAGCCTACGCATGCCGAGCGCCGCGCCCGTAGTCACCATCAGGCCTTCCGAATCGGGCCCGCGATGCGTCATGCGCTCGCACATGGCATGCAGAAGCGCGTCCGCGCCCTCAGGCGGCGGCGTCCTTCCGTCCAGATTGGCCCATCCGGTAATTCCACACATAAGACAGTTTTAAGTTTTCAGGTTCTTCCGGCGAGCGTGGTGTCTTCCGTCGTTTGGCTTTCGGCTGCGGGACGGTTCCCGAAGCCGTAGCGCTCGCGCACGGCGTAGACGCGCTTGGCCTGAGATTCATGATACGTTCTGACGAGCATCTCCGCCAAGAGTCCCATCAGCAGAAACTGCACGCCGACGGCGAACATGACTATGGTCAGGATGGGAAGCGGCGTCTGCACGAAGTCCGCGCGGTGAAAGATTTTCAGGAAGACCGCGTAGAGGCCTGCCAGAAGCGAGATGATGAAAGCGAAGATGCCGAACGTGCCGAAGACGTAAATGGGCTTGGTCTGATAGGACGCCATGAACTTGATGGTCATCAAATCGAGCACGACTTTCAGCGTGCGCGACAGCCCGTACTTGGACTTACCCATCGTGCGCGGGTGATGCTCCACGGGAATCTCTGTGACGCGCGCCCCTGCCCATGAAGCGTAGATGGGAATGAAGCGATGCATCTCGCCGTAGAGCCGCACGTCTTCGAGAGACTCTCTGCGGTAGGCTTTCAAAGAGCAGCCGTAATCGTGAAGCGGCACGCCTCCTATCCACGAGATGATGCGGTTGGCAATCATCGAAGGAATCTTGCGCGTAATCAGAGTGTCCTGCCGGTTCTTGCGCCAGCCCGACACCACGTCGTAGCCCTCGTCCAGCTTATCTAGCAGTCTTACTATATCGGCCGGGTCGTTCTGCAAGTCCGCGTCCATAGGAATCAGCACGCGGCCCGTGGCGGCGTCAATGCCTGCGGCCATCGCGGCCGTCTGCCCGTAGTTCCTGCGAAGCGCCACGACACGGACGCGCGGGTCTATGCGAGAGAGCCCGCGCAGGATTTCAAGGCTTCCGTCAGAAGAGCCGTCGTCGACGTAGATAATCTCCGCCGTGCGCCCGAGCTTTCTTAAAGCATCGTCGAGCTTCGCGTGAAGCGGGCGCAGGTTAGGCTCTTCGTTGAAGACGGGCAGAAAGACGGAGATGTCAGGCGTCGCGGCCGGGCCACGGCTTTCTTGCGCGCGAGTGTCTGTGACTAAAGTCTCTTCTTCGTCGTAGTTTTTCATCTATTCCACTTTACGCGCGACGCATAGGGCCGAGACGCCGAAGGGCAGATTCATGCGTCGAAGCACGGAGCTTTCCGCGCCGAAGATGCGGCCCAGGAGCCCATTCATCGCGGAGATGCCGATGCTGTTCTCGGTATCCGTGCGAATCTTTGCGAGGCGCATAAACTTTCTCACAAGCAGGATGGGGAGAAAGAAGGTGATGTTGGCATAGGTCGAGCGCTCAATTTCAAAGCCCGCCGCGCGCACCACTTTCAAAAGCTCCGGCAGGGTGTAGCGCCGCCTGTGATGGCTCACGTCATCCTGCACGCCCCACAGGAACATGAAGGCCGGAACGAAAAGCAGTATGCGACCATCCGGGCGGAGCACGCGGCGAAACTCCCTCAAGCCCGCCGCGTCGTCGTCAAGATGCTCCACCACGTCGAGCGCCGTGACTAAATCAAAGGTGCCGTCCTCGAAGGGCAAGTCCTCTGCCGCGCCGTGCTGCACGTTCTTCAAGCCGCGCTCGCGGCAGAAGGAGAGCGCATCCTGCGAGACATCTATGCCGTGCGCTTCTCCGAACTCGCCGAGCATGACGAGGTTCGCGCCCGTGCCGCAGCCCACGTCCAAGATTTTTGGCTTACGGTCTTTTATGCGGCTGCAAATCTCGCGCACGAAGCCACTGATGATGCGGCGGCGGCCTATGTACCACCAGTGCGAGCCCTCCACTTCGTAGAGAATCGCGTAGGTGTGCTGCATCATCTCGCGCGGCAGCTCTTTTCCCGCATCGTTTACTGCACTGGACATCTCTAACCCCTTCGGCTAATTAATCTGGCCCGTCCCGCGCCAGCTATTCTTATTATGCCAGCCAATGACGACATCGGTCGCCCCGACAGACTTCCACCACCGCTCGAACTCTTCGCGCGTGACGTAGTTGGCCGTAGGCGCTACCAGATGGTCAAAGACAATCGTGTGCTGCTCGCGCCAGCCGAAGCGGGAAATGGTGTTCATGTAGTCATTGTAGAATAAATGGCGCGCGAGTGCAGCACCGCCGCCCGTGCGGTTCAGCGGGCCGTAGACGAGCTTCGTCGCCGCGTAGACGACCGCGGTCGGCAGTTTGGAGAGATGAAGCAGGGCGCGCCGGTTCATGCGAGAGGTGAAACGCTCGCGCAAGGGACTGACCAGCTTCACAATCCACTTGTTGTTCTCCGCGCCGTAGACCCAGACGGAGAACTTGCCGCCCGCCTTAACCTTTGAAGCGAGCGAGCGGAAGCCAATGCTCGGGTCTTGCAGGTGATGTATGACGCCTATGGTGTAGGCGTAGTCGAAGACGCGCTTCAATGGAAGATGGCAGAGGTCTGCCTGCACGACGTGCATCTTCTCCGAGCCCTTAGAGGCGGCGAAGGCGGATTCCACGGCGTCGCTCAAATCAATCCCAACGACATCGCGCGCTCCCCACTCGGCGGCTAACTGCATGTGACGGCCCTTGCCGCAGCCTCCGTCCAGCACAACCTTGTCCTTAAAGAACTCAGACCTGACGGGCTCAATCCAGCCAAGCATCTGCTCGCCGTAGCGCTCGTCCTTCTGCGTAAAGTGCTGCCACTCCCAGCCGAAGCTTGAAGCGGTCGCGGCCTTGTCCTCTTCCACTTCGCTCAAACTAGCGAAGCGCGGCACGCCCCGCACAATCGGATAACGGCGGTTGCATGCGTCGCAACCAAGCTCGCCGTCTAAAATCTCTATCCCCTCGGTCTTACCCTCAGAAAGCTTCAGGTCGCCCGCGCACGTCGGGCAGGCCAGATAATCAAGCAGCTTCTTCTTCATACAGTCTGTTCAGTTACCTTCTCTCTTTTATTCACGCTCTTAAAAGCCTCTATCAGCCGCGCGACGGCGAGTCCCGCGAAGACCACCAGCACGCCGTGCATCGGCAGCACGTATCTAATCTCAGTGTGAGCAGCCGTGCCCGGCACGAGGTAGTAGAAGACAATCGTCAGCAGAAGTATCGTCATCACGCGCGCACGCCTGAAGCCCAGCCAGATGCCGAAGGCCGCAAGCGGAATCGCCGCGTAGCGATAGACGCTCTGAATCATGCCGATGATGTTGACCGCAAGAGCCGTTATGCCGCCCTGCCAGCTCGCGGGCAGACACTTCCTGCCAGTACAGTTGATGCCGGGGCTCCCGTAATAAGGCCCCGGCTCTCCTGCCATCTTCAGCATCCAGTACATGCGCTTGAGCATCACGCCCGCGTACCAGACGGGGTGCGCGACTATGACCTTGAGCGACTTGCGCGCACGCGCTCGGTCTCGGCGTATGCCGTCGGGCCAGACGGGAGTGATGGGAAAGTCCTGCGGCAGTCCCAGAGCCACACGCTCCTGCTCCACCATCAACTGGTCGCCGAACTCAAAGCCGAGGCTTCTACCGTACTCGGTCTCGCCCAATCCTTCCCAGAAGTTAGAGCCCACGTTCAGGCCCGTCAGGACAAACTCGTCAAAGACGACCCAGTTGCGAATGGGGATAGGCGCAACCAGAATGAGCGTGCCGGCGAGCGCGGCAATGCTTAGTCTTGCACGCACGCGCCAGTGCGCCCGCACAAACAGCATGAGCGACAGCGCCCAGAAGAAGACTACCAGCAGCGGGTTGACGCGGAACCAGCAGGCCGCTCCGAGAAGCAGTCCTGAAAGAAGCGCGAGCCGCCAGCTCTGCCTCTTGGCGGCGACTAAAAGCATCCACATGGCCGCGAGCACGAGCCACGTCGTAGGCGCGTCCGACGAAGGCGTCACGCCGTAGAAGGCGAGCAGCGGCGACAGCGCAACGAGCGCGCCCGCTGCCATTCCCGCGCGCCAGCCGAAGGCCGTCACGCCTAAGCCCACCGCGAGCAGAGGCATCAGCAGCGCGTCCATCCACCAGTGAGCCCGAAGCACCGCGTGGGCCGAGCGCTCGCCCGTCACGCTGTAGATGAATGCCACCCAGACGGGAAACGCCGGAGGATATTGAATCAGGTCTGTGCGCGTAGAGTCGGGAATGAAAAAGAAGGATTCCTTTCCGTCCATTATCCCTTGCGCCCGCGCGTCAAAGACCTTATATGAGCCGTACTGGAACCAGCCCGCATCGCTTAAGCGTTCGCCAAGGAACTGCGCCGTCAGCGCACGCACAGAGAGCGACAGCAGGACTATCAACAGGAGGCCGAGCGCGATTGTTCGACCCGCGCGGCTTTTGATGATGTGCTCCGCAGTCAATCTCATCTTTCCTTCTCGAACCCCAAGCGCTCCTGCACTACGTAGAGGGGCCGCCGCTTGACCTCCGTGTAAATCCTCCCCAAATACTCGCCAATGATTCCGAGCGTGAGAAGCTGAACGCCTCCCATGAAAAGCACCGCGATGAAGAGAGAGGCCCAGCCGCGCCCTATGTTTATGTCGTAGAGCCTGTAGACTCTCTCAAGCACCGCGAGGATGATTCCCGCAATCGCCAGCCCGATTGACGCGAACCCAATCCAGACCGCAAGCTTCAGCGGCACAATGGAAAAACTCAGTATGCCGTCCGTGGCAAAGCGCACCATCTTCATCAGAGGGTATTTGCTCGCGCCGCCGAAGCGAGGCTCGCGCCTGTAGTGAACGGGCGTCTGGCGGAAGCCTATCCAGCTAATCATGCCGCGCAGGAAGCGGTCTCGCTCAGGCATCTTCAGGAGCGCGTCCACCACTCTTCTGTCCATCAAACGAAAGTCGCCCGTGTCCAGAGGAATCTCCGTGTCCGAGAGCCTGTTGATTAAGCGATAGAAGGTCTTGGCCGTCCAGAGCTTGAACCTGGTCTCGCCCGTGCGCTCGGTTCTCACGCCGTAGACTACGTGGAATCCCTCGCGCCACTTCTCAAGCATCTCGCTTATGACTTCGGGCGGGTCTTGCAGGTCTGCGTCAATGATGACCACAGCGTCGCCCGTCGCGGACTCAAGTCCTGCGGTGACGGCAATCTGGTGCCCGAAGTTGCGCGACAGGCGAATCACACGCACGCGCTCGTTTTCCCGTTGCAGCTCTCCGAGTATCTGCGCCGTAGCGTCGCGGCTCCCGTCGTCAACGTAAATCAGCTCGTAATCCAAATCCGCGAGAGCGCCCAGCACGCCTGTCATGCGTCTGTGCGTCTCCCGTATCACAAGCTCTTCGTTAAAGCAGGGGATGACTACAGAGAGGAGCATAAAAAAGATAAGTCAGAAGGCAGAGTGCAGAATGCAGAAGTAAAGAAAGACTGTCCAAGTTTGAATTATCTTCTCATTCATCATTCTGCACTCTGCCTTCTGCATTTATTAGCGCGTGGTGGCTTCAATCTTTCTCCTGTCCTGCCGGAACCACTGTATGAAGCGGCGTATGCCCTCTTCAATCTGCGTCTGCGGGTCATAATTCAGAAGCCTGCGCGCCTTGGTGATGTCCGCGAAGGTCTGCGGCACGTCGCCCGGCTGCGCGGGCTGTCGGTCAATCTCTGCGCGCTTACCCAGAGCCTCTTCCAGAAGCGCTATCAGCTCGTTCAATTCCACCGTGCGCGACTCGCCCAGGTTTATCGCCTCGTAATCGCTTCCCGCGTAATCAATGGCCGCGCGCACGCCCTGTATGATGTCGTCTATATATGTGTAGTCGCGGCGCGTGGTGCCGTCCCCGAAGACGGGAATCGGCTTGCCTTCGTCAATCAGTCGCGCGAACTTGTGAATCGCAAGGTCTGGTCGCTGGCGAGCGCCGTAGACTGTAAAGAAGCGTAGCGCGACCGTGCGTATCCCGTAGAGATGCGTGTAGGTGTGGCAGAGCAACTCGCCCGCAGCCTTCGTCGCGGCATAAGGCGAGATGGGCTGACGGGTCGGGTCTTCTTCGCTGAAAGGGACTTTGGCGTTGATGCCGTAGACGGAGGAGGAAGAGCCGAAGACGAACTGCGAAACGCCGTGCGTGCGCGCTAGCTCCAACAGGTTGAGCGTGCCCGTCACGTTCGTCTCGTTATAAAGCTGCGGCTCAAGTAGAGACGGGCGCACGCCTGCTCGCGCCGCGAGATGAACGATGACCTTAAACTTCGTCTCGTCGAAGAGCCGCCTCAGTGCCTCGCGGTCGCGTATGTCGGCTTCTACGAGCCTGTAGGATGGATTCTGAAAGTGCGCGCGGACGTTCTCGCGCTTGACGGCGGGCGAGTAAAAGTTATTGAAGTCGTCTATGACGGTCACGCGCCAGGAGTCTTCGCTCAGAAGTCTATCCACCAGATGCGAGCCAATGAAGCCTGCCCCGCCCGTGACAAGAATCTCTCTTCTCTCAGTCAATATTTTTCAAGCTCTCTTTCATGCTGCCTTCTGCGCGTAAATCCAGAGGTGCCAGCCCCAGCGCGAGGCCAGCCGTGACTCAATGGCGCGCGGCAGAAGCTTTCCCACCACGGGCATCCAGCGCTTGTGCAGGAAATAGGTGCGAAGCTCCACCCGCTCGAAATCACGAAACAGCTCGCGCGCTTCCTGTCTTGAATAGACGCGCGCCAGCGGATTGCCCGCCCCGTCCGTATTCTGGTTCAAGAATTCATCCGACTTCAAATAGCTCTCGGAATCCGTGCGAAGACGGAGCGCGTGCTCACGCAGGTTCGAGACGGGCTCGCCCGTCAGCCTGTGCGCCAGTTTTATCCCCGCCTCAGTCCTCAAAAGACGCGCGCCCGCGCGACGTAGCAGGCTGATGTTGACGCGGTAGTTATAGGAGTCCCTGTGATAGAGCATGACGACCGCGCGGCCTCCGGGCCTGAGCACGCGATGAATCTCTCGCACGGCCCTACGGGTGTCCGGCGTGTGATGAAGCACGCCATGCGAGTAGACCACGTCGAAGGAGGCGTCCGCGAACTGTAAGCTCTCGGCGTCGGCGGTCTCGAAACGGCCCTTCAAATCAAACAGCTCGAAGCGTCTGCGGGCCAGTTCCACGGCGGCTTCCGTCAAATCCACGCCCGTGTAATCGGCCCCCGCTTTACTGAACTGCGCGCCGTCTGTGCCTAGGCCGCAGCCAATCTCAAGTACTTTCAGGCCGCCGCTCCCTGCAAAGCCTGCGGCTTCGGGGATGTGCCACTCCGTACGGTAGCGGTGCTCTTCTACGCGCTCGTAGAAGAGGCGCGTGCCCGGCTCTGCGTCCGCGAACTTAACGCCGCAGGGGTTCGCCTGCCAGAAAGCGCGGACTCGCTCCTTCAAGTTGTAAGCGGCTTCAGACATCTATCTTTTGAGGAATCGAACCGGGGCGGGCTCCTACGGCGCGCAACATCGCCCACATCAGAAACAGAGAAGTTAACATGCCTCGTGGCGGCTGGACAAGCTGACACATACCATAGCCAAATCCACCCGGACACGCTCGAAATCGCTCAAGACGGTCGCAAAATCCCCTCCCGCAGACTGAAAATCGGCTCAGTCACTCTGTAAATCGACTCATACAGCCCCGAAATCGCTTCCGACACAGACAAAATCGCTTGATACAGCGCGAAAATCGACTCGTACACTGTGAAAATCAGTTCATACAGGCTAAAAATCGGCTCAGTCACTGTAGAAACCGCTTCATACAGCGTGGAAATCGCTTCAGACAGGGTGAAAATCGGTTAATACAACGAAAATTAAAGGTTTAGCGGGCGAAGCAGGTCAGTACCGCAGGCGGTAGGGGGCGGGTATTAGTCTGTTTAGAGTCAAGATTGGTGCAAAAGAGACCCTCCCGGCTTACGCAGGCGGTACTGACCTGCCTTTCAATCTCGTGGCTTGTTAAGGAAACGGTGTTCGTGATATTGTCTTGTTGTGGCAGGAGTTACACTTCCACTCTAAGCCCACGACGCCACCTCGATTAACTCCTCTCTGGTAGCACAGTTTTCTGAATACAAATCTGAAAGGGTCTTAAATGTCGTCTTCCCGTGCTCATTTTTTGAGAATCTATACCGCTGTCCGGCGCAAGCTGGAAATTCTTTCGATAAATAATAAGAGAGCAGGCAGGAGCCTCCGAGCACTGTCCGTCATGGCCGCGCTTATTATGGCAGTCTGCCTGCCCATAGGGCTGAGCACGCGGGCGGCGACCCTTTCACAGGGCAGCTCCCCTGTTAAAGGTCTGCTGTCCAACGTGGGCGGCTACAGGCTTCTGACCAATTCGCTGGCAAGCTATCTCGCACCTCTCGATGCGGGCGAGACAGACCTGAGCGTGACCAAGACCAGCTTGTCCGAATCCGCGCAGGCGAACACCGACGTTACCTTCACCATTGCTGTCAGCAACGACAGCACCGAAGATGCCGCAGACGTTACCGTGACCGACAATCTGCCGACCGGGATACTTAACGACCAGCAGTTGTCGGCCATGACGTTCGTCTCGCTGACACAGAACACTGGGCCCACCTTCACGTGTAACACGCCCAGCCCCGGCACGAGCGGACAGATTGATTGCACCGTAAGCAGCCTCGCGGCGGGCGAGTCGGCCTCCTTCACGCTGGTCGGCCACATCCCTTCGGAGACGCCCCAGGGCGCGTACTTCACAAACGTCGCCACGGTCACAACCTCAATGATTGACGTTAACGACGAGAACAACAGCGGCACCGCCACGGTTTTCGTCCCGACGACCAACGCAGACCTCGGCGTCTCTAAGATTGCCGACACGGACAATGTGAAGGAAGACTCGGACGTAACCTACACGATAGAGCTGCGTAACAGCGGGCCGGACGCTGCGGTCAATGCCAGTTGGGAGGATACGCTTCCCGGAGACATGACCTTCGTCTCCCTGTCGCAGACCTCCGGGCCTACCTTTAGCTGCACGACGCCAGCGGTCGGCGCAGGCGGCACCATCACCTGCACGCTCGCGAGCTTCGCGGTCGGACAGGTCGCCGTCTTCAAGCTGGTGGGCCACATTCCCTCAGGCTCAAGCGCCTCCTACGCGAACACTTCCACGATTAAGTCGGACACGCAGGACTTGAGCCAGGAAAATAATTCGGCCACCTATGAAGTCACGGTGGCTCCCTGCTTCTTTAATCCGAGCGTTACAAATGGCGCGGACAGTGGGCCGGGCTCTCTCAGACAGGCGATTCAGGATGCCTGCCCCGGAGCCACGTTAATCATCTCCGCACAGGTGGTCAGCCAGATAACGCTGACTTCGGGCGAGCTTCTGGTAAACAAGCCTCTGGCGATACAGGGGCCGGGCGCGACACAGCTTACCGTCAGGCGAGACCCCGCGGCGGTCAACAGCTTCCGCATCTTTAACGTGACTTCCTCCGGCGTAACCATCTCGGGCATGACGATTACGGGCGGAAGCTCGGGCGCGGGCAACAATGGCGGCGGCGTGGTCAACGACGGAGGGCTCTTGCTCAGGAGCGTAGCCGTCACGGGCAACTCTGCGGGCGGAAACGGCGGCGGCGTCTACAACAACAACGCGCTGACGATTATCAACAGCACTATCAGCGGCAACGCCTCTGTGCTTAACGGCGGCGGCATCTACAACAACAACGGCTCGCCCAACATCATCAACACCACCATCAGCGGCAACGCGGCGCAGGGCAACGGCGGCGGCATCTATGTCAACAACGGCTCGCCTGCGCTGACGAACGTCACCGTCACTAATAACCGCGCAGACTCTAACAACGCAGGCGGAGAGACGGGCGGAGGCATCTTCGTCAATGCCGGTTCGCCGCTCCTGAAGAACACAATCGTCGCGGGTAACTTCCGTGGCACGGGCCCCATAGCGGACGACATCAGCGGCGGGCTCGTCAACAACACCAGCTCCTTTAACCTGATTGGCACGGGCGGCTCGGGAGGCTTGACCAGCAACAACGGCAATCAGGTGAACGTCGCTAACCCGAGGCTTGGCCAGCTTGCCAGCAACGGCGGCCCGACGCAGACGCACGCGCTGCTCGCTGGCTCTGCGGCACTGGACGCGGGCAGCAACGCGCTTCTCCCTACGGACAGTTTTGACATGGACGCCGACGGTGAAACCGACGAGCTACTGCCTGTAGACCAGCGCGGCCCAGGCTTCCAGCGCATGATGGACGCAGGCGATGCCGACACAGTTCAGACCGTAGACATAGGAGCTTTCGAGGCGCAGGTCTCTCTGGAAGACATCCCGGACAAGGCTACGAATGAAGACACGCCGCTCTCCTTCAACTTCAACGTGGGCGACGCATCTGTCATCATCAGCGTCTCGGCTATAAGCAGCGACACGACGCTTGTGCCCAACGCGAACCTGAGCGTCACAGGCACCGGCTCCACGCGCACGCTTCAGATAACGCCCGTGGCTAATCTCTCCGGCACGACGACCATCTCTGTCGCCGTCTTAGGCCCGAACGCTCAGGTGATGCAGGATACTTTCGTCCTCACTGTTAACGCCGTCAACGACGCGCCTGTGGCCGTCAACGACAGCTACACTACGGACGAAGACACTCCGCTCAACGTCGCCGCTCCCGGCGTGCTGGGCAACGACACGGACATAGACGGCCCGAACATGACGGCCGTGGTCGTCAACAATCCCGCGAACGGTACTGTCACGCTCAACCCGAACGGCTCGTTCCTCTATACCCCTAAGCAGGACTTCTCAGGCGCGGACAGCTTCACCTACAAGGCAAACGACGGCTCCGGTGATTCGAACGTAGCCACCGTCAACATCACCGTCAACGCCGTCAACGACGCGCCCGTGGCCGTCAATGACAGCTACTCCACGAACGAGAACACTCCCTTGAATGTGGCTGCTCCGGGCGTGCTGGGTAACGACACGGACATAGACAGCGGGAGCAGGACGGCGGCGATAGCTACAAATCCCGCGAACGGCACTGTGACGCTTAACTCGAACGGCTCGTTCCTCTACACGCCGAACGCAGGCTTCTCGGGGACGGACACCTTTACTTACAAAGCCAACGACGGCTCTGCTGATTCGAGCGCGGCGACCGTCAGCATCACCGTCAACGACGGCGGCGCTTTCAGGTTCAGCAGCGCGACCTACAGCGTGGCGGAGAACGGCGGCAGCGCCGACATCACCATCACGCGCACGGGCGGAAGCGCGGGCACCGCCACGGTTCTCTTCTCGACCAGCAGCGGCACGGCGGGAGCGAGCGATTACACCACAGTCTCTCAGACCGTAACCTTCAGCGACGGCGAGACGAGCAAAGTCGTCAACGTCTCCATCACAGACGATGCGCTGGATGAAGCGGACGAGACTATTAACCTGTCGCTCAGCCAGCCGGGCGGGACGGGACAACTTGGCACGCCCGCGACAGCCGTGCTGACCATCACTGACAACGACCCTGCGCCTTCGCTCAGCATCAACGACGTAGGCATGATAGAAGGTCACAGCGGCACGAAGAACTTCATCTTCACCGTCACGCTCTCGGCGGCGAGCGCGAAGACCGTGACGGTTGACTACGCCACGGCGGACGGCACGGCCACGGCCGGAAGCGATTATCAGTCTGCCTCGGGCACGCTCACCTTCGCGCCGGGAGATTTGACCAAGACCATCACGGTGCAGGTAAGCGGCGACACGTTGAACGAGCCGGTCGAGACCTTCTTCGTTAATCTGACGAACGCGCAGAACGCCACCATCAGCGACTCGCAGGGACTCGGCACCATCCCGAACGACGACGAGCCGACCGTTCAGTTCACACAGAGCAGCTATCAGATTCGAGAAGACGCTCATAACACGCCGCAGGGCTTCACCTCTCTGACCATAGAAGTAGTTCGCGGCGGAGACACGAGCGTCGCGGCCACGGTCAAGTACTTCACCTCCGACGCGAGCGGAGGCAACGAGTGCGACAAGGTTATGGGACAGGCTTCGCAGCGCTGCGACTACGCCATGAAGGCCGGGACTCTGCGCTTCGCGGCGGGAGAGGCTAACAAGACCATAGAGATTCCCATCATCGACGACGGCTACAAGGAGGGCAACGAGTTCTTCTCCATCCAGTTGCAGTCACCCGTGGGAGTAAGCCTCGGCTCACTCAGCCAGGCCAACATCATGATTGAGGACGACGACACGGTGGCAACGACGCCGCAGCAGAATCCTTATCTGAACAACAGCTTCTTTGTCAGACAGAACTATCTGGATTACCTGTACAGGGAGCCTGACCAGAATGGCTTCAACGACTGGGTGACGACACTTAACAACTGCGGCCCGCAGAAGGGCTTCCTGGGCGCACCGCCCAACTGCGATAGAGCGCACGTCACGCACGGCTTCTTCGCCGCGCCTGAGCACATAGACACAGGATTCCTCATCTATCGCATGTATGAAGTCGGTATGGGAAGGCTCCCCAGATACGCGGAGTTTGTGCCCGACATGTCCGGCTTAAGCGGCTTCGGCCTCTCCGATGCCGTCAAGCAGCAGAACCTTGCGGACTACATCGCGGAGTTCGCCGCGAAGCAGGAGTTCACCAACCGCTTCAGCGACGCTTTGCAGCCTTCACAGGCGGCGACGCTGATACAGAAGCTGGAACAGGCGGCCGGTGTAACGTTGCCCGCGACGGCTACCACGGCTCCCAACCAGCCTACGCAGTACGGACGTCAGGAGTTAATAAACCTGAGAGCAAACGGCACGTTCACAGTCGGGCAGACTCTGAAAGCATTCGTGGAGCAGAAGCCTGTTTATGACAGGTTCTTCGAGCGCGGACACGTCACGCTGCTCTACTTCGCTCATCTGAGACGCGACCCCGACCTGAACGACCCGAATCTCACGGGCTGGAGCGACTGGGTGGATGTCTTTACCAACGGACGACCTAGTCAAGGCATAGCGCCACACGACATTCATCACTTAATCTTCGGGTTCATCTATTCCGAAGAGTATCGCAAGCGCTTCGGGCAACCTTAAAGCAGACTCGACAGGCAGGTGAAGATTGGGCCAGTATTCACGTACTGGCCCAATCTTTTTTTATAAAAGGTAAACTCTCACCGAAAACCTTGACTCTGCTTATAGCTCGGACTAATCTACGCCACACGTTTTTATACAAAGCCATAAGCGGCCCAGTGCTTTATCCACCCCCAAGGCTTTTGGCACGACATCTTTCCACCAACAGACACGGCCCTGCGGCCTCGCGTATGCGGACATGTGCGTAAAATTTTCAAGGCCCGCCCCCGCAAGCAGGAGAGAAAATATGAACCGCTTCATCAAGTCTTCCTCAACCGATGCTGACTACCGAAATCATAAAGAAGCTGCACGGTTGGTTTTGATGGGCGCAGTTGCGCTTTCCGTCTTCTTATCACTTAGCTTCATGGCCCGCGTCAAAGCGCCCGAAACAGTATCGAACAATGCGGCCGCCGCGCCTGAAGCCGCGCTTCTTACAAAGGCGGAGGCGAGCAAGGCTTTCGGTCAACTGCTGCTCAGCTTCGAGACTAATCAGGGACAGGCGGAGAAGACCGCGAACTTCGTAGCGCGCGGCGCAGGCTATACGCTCACGCTCTCGCCCGCCGAGGTCGTCTTCTCACTCTCTCGCCGTTCCGATGAAGGGACTCGCGGCGGCGGCGCGGCGAGCGAGGCCATGTTGCGAATGAATCTGGTCGGGGCAAAGCGCGATGCGCTCCCCGAAGGCTTGAGCGAATTAGAAGGCAAGGTCAACTACTTCATGGGCAGCGACCCTGCGCGTTGGCGCACGAACATCTCCACCTTCGGGCGCGTTCGCTACTCCGGTGTCTATCCCGGCGTCGACGTAGTTTATTACGGCAATCAAAGACACCTTGAGTATGACTTCGTGGTTGCGCCCGGTCGTGACCCACGGGTCGTGAAGCTTCAATTCAAGGGAGCGGACAGGGTGGAAGTGGATGCTTCGGGCGACCTGCTCTTGACAGTGGACGGAAGCGTGATACGCCAGCCCAAGCCTGTGGTCTATCAGGAAGTGGGCGGCGAGCGCGTGGAGGTGGCGGGCAGCTACGCGGTCGAAAAAGATGGTCGAGTCGGTTTCGCTCTGGGCCAGTACGACCGGAGTCTAGCGGTCGTGATAGACCCGACGCTGGTTTACTCCACCTATCTTGGCGGCAGCAACACTGAGCTTGCACGCGCCATCGCCGTCGATTCAAACGGCAGCGCATACATCACAGGCTACACCACCTCTACCAACTTCCCCACGGCCAACGCCATTCAGGCGGCGCTCAGCGGGACGGCCGGGAACATGGGCACCAGAGATGTCTTCATCACCAAGCTCAACGCGGCGGGCACAGGGTTAGTCTATTCAACTTACCTTGGCGGCAGCGCAGGCGACGAGGCGCGGGGAATTGCCGTTGACATCTTCGGCAGCGTCTACGTCGCTGGCTTCACTGGGTCAACTAACTTTCCGACTGCGAACGCCATTCAAAGTGCGAAGGGCGCGGTAAACGAAGACGCCTTCGTGACGAAAATCAACGCCGCCGGCAACGCGCTCGTTTACTCCACTTATCTTGGCGGAGGCAGTAGCTCTGAGTTTGGCGAGGCCATAGCCGTTGACACGTTCGGCAACGCCTACGTCGCCGGTATCACTTTCTCTAACGACTTTCCCACCGCCAACGCCATTCAGGCAATATCGGGCGGCGGCATAGATGCTTTTGTGACTAAGATAAACGCGGCGGGCTCGGCCTTCGTTTATTCAACCTACTTGGGCGGCGGCGGGACTGACAACGGCAGGGGCATCGCGGTTGACGCTGCGGGCAGCGCCTACGTCACAGGAGACACGGCCTCTACGAACTTTCCCACGGTCAACGCTATTCAAGGCTTGAACGGCGGCGGAAGCTCCGACGCCTTCGTGACGAAAATTAACGCGGCGGGCACAGGGTTAGTCTATTCAACTTACTTAGGCGGCAGCGACCAGGAGGTAGGCGAAGCCATCGCGGTTGATTCTGCGCCGAGCGCCTACGTCACGGGTGTGACCATGTCAACCAACTTCCCAACGGCCAACGCATTCCAAGCGACGAACGGCGCGGGAGCAGCAGGGCAGGACGCGTTTGTGACGAAGATAAACACGGCTGGCACAGCCCTAGTTTACTCAACTTACCTTGGCGGCGCTGGCGGCGAGATAGCCACAGGCATAAAGGTTGACTCGTCCGGCAACGCTTACGTCGCCGGAAGCACCGGCTCTACGAACACCTTCCCCGTGGTGAATGGCTTACAATGCTCTCGCAACGGGAGCCAGGACGCTTTCGTCACGAAGATTAACGCGGCGGGGACGGCTCTTTTATACTCCACCTATTTCGGCGGCAGCGGCTCCGATGACGGGCAGGGCATAGCGATTGATTCATCCGGCAACGCCTACATCACTGGCTCTACCACTTCGACCGACCTCCCGACCCTTAATCCAGTACAGGCCGCCAACAGCGGCGGCACTCCGTTCGGAGATGCCTTCATAGCAAAGCTCAACGACGCGGTCAGCGCAAACGCATGCCCGACGCCGACTCCGACGCCAACTCCTACACCGACGCCGAGAGTGATTGGATTGATCGCCGCCACGGCCTCCATACACGAGAATGCCGACATCACGCCGCAGCATTTCGCCTCCTTAACCATAGAAGTCAGACGCACGGGCGATACTACAGGAGCGGCAACCGTGCAGTACTCAACCTCAGACCAGTCGGGCGGCAACGAGTGCGACTTGGCGACGGGACACGCTTCTCAGCGCTGCGATTACACTTTGATTAACGGCACGCTGCGCTTTGCCGCAGGAGAGATAAGCAAGAACATCTCCGTCCCCATCATCAACGACGGATACGTAGAGGGCAATGAAGTCTTCACCATCAGCTTAACGAATCCTTCGGGCGGGACGCTTGGCGGAAACACTCAGGCCGTTATCACGATTGAGGACGACGACACGGTGGCAACGACGCCGCAGCAGAATCCTTATCTGAACAACAACTTCTTCGTGCGCCAGAACTACCTGGACTTCCTTGCCAGAGAGCCCGACGCCGCGGGCTTTGCGGACTGGACTAACGTGCTCAATACTTGCGGCCCGCAGAAGGGTTTCCTCGGAGCGCCGCCTAATTGCGACCGCGCGCACGTCTCGCACGGCTTCTTCGGCTCGGCGGAGTTTATCAACAGGGGCTATCTCATCCACCGCATGTACGAGGTGGGGATGGGGAGGCTGCCTCGCTACGCGGAGTTCATGCCGGACATGGCTTCTTTGAGCGGGTTCGACATCCCCGCGAGCGTACAGGAGCAGAACCTTCAGGACTACCTGCAACAGTTCACCGCAAAGCCTGAGTTCACCAATAGATTCTCCGACGCTTTGCAGCCTTCACAGGCGGCGACGCTGATACAGAAGCTAGAGCAGGCGGCTGGGGTAACGTTGCCTGCAACGGCTACGACCAGTTCAGGACAGCCTACGCAGTACGGCCGCCAGCAGTTGATAGACCTTCGCGCCAATGGAACACTGACGGTCGGACAAACGCTGAAAGCATTCGTCGAGCAGCAGCCTGTCTATGACAGGTTCTTCGAGCGCGGACACGTCACGATAGAGTACTTCGCGTATCTAAGGCGTGACCCGGACTTGAACGACCCTGGGCTTGTAGGATGGAACGACTGGGTGGATGTCTTTAAAAACGGAGGCGCGCACAAGGGAAGGCCTGACATAGGCCCCAGAGACATACA
Organism: Pyrinomonadaceae bacterium; assembly: GCA_035276685.1. Taxonomy (GTDB): domain Bacteria; phylum Acidobacteriota; class Blastocatellia; order Pyrinomonadales; family Pyrinomonadaceae; genus JACVRN01. Next base: position 26,524 of record DATELK010000015.1, read on the forward strand.
CCACCTGATATTCGGGTTTATCTATTCCATTGAGTACCGTAAACGCTTCGGCCAGCCCTGATGCGGACAAAAGGAGGTCAGTACTACAGTATCTACTGACCTCCCTTCGTACTTAGCTTTTCGGCGCGATGTAGGTGCGGCGGGTTTTGACTACCAGCTCGCCCTGAGATTTTTTCAGGGCCGGGTTGATTTCCAGCTTGAGCTTGCGCGTGGTGCCGTCTCGCTTCTTGTTAGTAGAGACGAAGCCAAGCTGGTAGCGCGTTCTCAGGTGCTCTATTAAGGTGTTGAAGGTGCGGTCCAGAATTTCCGGCTTGTCGTCCAGCACCTCTCCGCCCGTCTCCTCCGCCAGCTCTTTGATGCTGAGGCTAGGCACCTTGAATATCTTGCCGATGCTTGTGCCCATGCGCGCCGCGCCGTCTTCAATGCGCTGGGCCGTGCTGGAAGGAATCAGCCCGCAGACGACGCTGCCCGATTCATACACGGCGCGTGTGGCAGCTTTGCCAGAAGGCCCGTCGGTGCAATCCGTGTTGCTCGTGACGGCCGTGATGAAGATGATGACGCGGCGGCCCACCGGATTACCCGCCTCCATCATGTAGAGCGCGGCGTCGAAGAGGGCGCGGTTCAAGCAGTGCTGGGCCTCTTCGTTAGACTGCGGCACGCGGTCAAGCGCCTCTTCCACGCGGCGGCGGTCGCGCACGAACCCCTGAACCAGCTCCACCGTGTCGCTGTAGGCCATGAGCGCCACCTCGTCCTGCGGCCTCAATCTTGAGAGAGCGTCACGAGTGGCGGCGCGCACCTCTCTGCCGAAAGGGTCAAGACAGCCGCCACGGTCTACCATCAGGAGCACTGAGAGCGGAGAGGCGTCCTGGCTGAAGTGCGTTATCTCCTGCTTCACGCCGTCTTCCGTGAGGGTGAAATCACTCTGCTTCAAATCTCCCACGACTCGCGCGGTCTTCTTCTGAAGCACTAGCGCGTCCAGCACCACCAGGTCAACGTCCACTTTGACGGTGTCTACCTTGTCCGTCTTAGGCGGCGTCACGGTGCGCTCGCGCGTCTGCGGCACAACTGTGGGTGAAGCGTAAAGGGAGAGTATCAGCAGGGTAGAGAGAAGCGTGGCAGCGAGCCTTCTCATAAAAGCCTCCTAACGCGAGGATGGATTCTCGGATTATTCTGTAGCTAATCGCATGAAGCCGCACGGGCGACAACACTTCGCGCGGCACTATCAAAGTCTTGGCCCAAAGCGGACGCAAGAATTGTTCCCGCCAGCGCGGCCTTCGCCTCTTACAGATTTTCCGGGCCGTTCAACGCACGAAAGCGACTCGAAAACCTGCGCGCTTATGCCAAAAGGGGCAGCGCCCTCTCCCATTTCCGGCACGCGATGCTGAGTGAAAGCTCTCGCGGAGTTTGTTATTCGGCTCTCTTTGCGATTAAAGTATGTGACTCAACTTTTAAGGAGGCAATAAGGGTTTGCAGACCGAGCAGCTACCCGTCGGCGTCAAGTTCGTCGCCGCGGAGGATGGAATCGAAGAGTACAGGCTTGAGAATGGCATGAAGGTGCTACTGGTGGAGAACCGCGTTGCGCCTGTCGTGACCGTGATGGTCGTCTACCGAGTGGGCTCAAGGAACGAGGCCGTGGGCTACACGGGCGCGACGCACCTCTTGGAGCACATGATGTTCAAGGGCACGCCCACCTTCAACAAGGGGCACAACACGCAGATTGCCGCCACCCTTCAGCGCATCGGCGCGAGCTTTAACGCGACCACCTGGTACGACCGCACCAACTATTTCGAGACCGTGCCGTCCGACCAGATGGAGCTTGCCATCAAGCTCGAAGCAGACCGCATGCGAAACTCCTACATCGCGGACGAAGACCGGCAGAGCGAGATGACGGTCGTGCGTAACGAGCTTGAGCGCGGCCAGAACGAGCCTTCGGAAGTCTTGGACGAAGCGGTCTATGCCGCAGCCTTCCGCGAGCATCCTTATCATCATCCCACGATTGGATGGCGCGCGGACGTGGAAGGCGTGCCGACCGCGCGGCTCAAGGAGTTCTACGACACCTTCTATCATCCGAACAACGCGACGGCGATTTTAGTCGGAGACTTCGAGCGTGGACGCGCGCTCGGCCTCATCACAAAACACTTCGGCGCTTACACCGCATCGACGACTCCGATTCCGGAGGTCTACACGGAAGAGCCTGAGCAGCAGGGCGAGCGAAGACTTGTGATACGGCGAGCGGGAGAGCTGGCAATCGTGCAGGTGGCCTTTCACACGCCCGGCGTGCTGGGCCAGACGGGCGTCCTCTCTAACGAAGAGCTTGCGCGCCGTGCCGCCAATCCGCCGGAAGAGAACGACATCTACCCGCTCGTGGTGCTTTCAGCCGCGCTCTCGAACGGCGTCACGAGCCGCCTCTATCAAGCGCTGGTAGAAACGCAGCTGGCCGTCTACGCCGTCACGAACGCAGACCAGCATAGAGACCCCGGCCTCTTCAACGTCATCAGCATGGTCAATCCCGAAGTCGAGCCTAAGCGCGTGGAAGAGACCATCCTCGCGGAGCTTGCGAAGGTCTCTGAGGAGGGATTGACGGAGCAGGAGATAGAAAAAGCAAAGCAGCAGATAATCGCGCAGGAGGCCTACAGCCGCGACGGGACGTTCAACATAGCGCTCCTGATGTCCGAAGCCGAAGCTGTCGCCGACTGGCGCTTCTATAAGGACTACGCCAGAAGTATCGAGCGCGTCACCGGCGAAGACGTGCGTCGCGTCGCGCGCCTCTACTTCACGGAGGATAACCGCACGGTCGGGTATTTCATCCCTAAGAGTACGGGCAAAGAGGACGATGATGGCGGCGGCGGAAGCGATGGCAGCGGCAGTAACGGACAGCCCGCCGGGTTGAAGAGAGAAAGCCCACGCGGCCTTCAGTTTTACAGAGAGCCGGGAGCAAATGACGCAGGCGAGAGCGGTGCGGCTGCGACATCAGGCGCTTCTTCTTCTCAGCCGGGCGGCGCTGGCTTGCGCTCAGGCATCTCCGCGCGCATCAGTCGCAGGGAGCTACAGACGGGCGCGAGGCTGCTGATGCTTGAGAATCACGCGACTCCAACCATCTCTTTACGCGGGAGCCTTCGCGGGGGCTCTTATTTTGAGCCGCTTGAAAAACCGGGACTGGCGCGCATCACGGCCGAGATGCTTGAGCGCGGCACGCTCCGCCGCACGAAGCTTGAGATTGCGAGTCAATTGGAGGCCGTCGGCGCGCAGCTTGATTTCAGCGCAGACCCTTTTTCCGTCAACATAGCCGCGCGCATGCTCTCCAAAGATTTGAAGGCCGTGCTTTCAACCATAGCCGAGTCCCTGCGCGAGCCGTCGTTCCCCGAAGACGAGCTTGAGAAGCTGAAGCAGCAGGCCATAGCGGGGATTCAGGAGCAGCAGGCCAGCACGGGCTTTCGCGCATACGAAAAATTCTCTTCGCTCATCTACACGCCCGGCAACCCCTTCTATCTTCATCCGGGCGAGCGGCTCGTAGAGAGCATCAACTCCATCACGGTCGAGGACGTGCGCGGCTTTCACAAAGAGCGCTACGGCGGGCGCTCTCTGATTCTCTCGCTCGTGGGCGACATAGAGACGAGTGAAGTTGAAAGACAGTTCGAAGAGCTCTTCGCGGACTTCGCGGGGCCTGAGAAGATTGACATAGAGGTCTCAGACCCTGAGCCGCAGAGCGAGAGCCGCCGCGAGATAGTGCTGCTCAAGGACAAGGCCAGCGTGGACATACTGCTCGGCACGGCCGCTCCCTTGCGACGGCTGTCCGAAGACTTTTACGCGGCGCTTCTGGCGAACAAGGCGCTCGGAGAATCGACTCTCTCGTCACGCCTCGGGCTTGAGGTCAGAGACCGCGAAGGACTGACCTACGGCATCAACTCGCGTTTCCGCGCGCCCTCTCTGGCCGCAGGCCCGTGGTACATAGGCGTCTCCGTCAACCCCAACAACGTGGAGCGCGCCATCAGCTCCGCGCTTAAGGTGATGCGCGATTACGTAGAGCATGGCATAGACGCGGAAGAGTTGATGAACGAAAAGGCTTCGGCCACGGGCGCTTTCAAAGTCGGGCTGGCGACGAACGGCGGGCTGGCCCAGGCGCTCTGGAGCTCCGAGTTCTACAGCCTCGGGCCTGACTACATAGACCGCTTCCCGCAAATCATAGCATCGGTCACGATTGAAGAGGTCAACCGGGCCATACGCAAATATTTCCGCCCAGACCATCTCACCATAGTGATAGCAGGCGATTACCAGCAGGCGGCTCAAAGCACTATACCAACTGCATAATAAGGTTGTGGGGGCAGAGACAAGTCCTCTGCCCCTACAGGCAACCCTAATTGCGCTTCGGTGATTCAAAGCCTGAAATCGGCCTCGTCAAAATCTCTCCCGTTCTTAACTAAAGCTTTTGGGAGGTTTCAAATGCGTTCCAAGATTCTCCTGCTCCTGGCCCTTCTTGTCTCCTTAAGCCTCGCTCAATCCGTCAGCGCCGGTACAAATGTTGAGGCGCTTGCGCGCCGCGCCGTCTCGGAAAATCAGGCGGAATCGGCGGCGGCCATAGCCGAGCTGCGCCGCATGGGGCCCGAAGGCCTGCGCGCGATGCTTAATATCTTCGCCGAAGAGATTCGTCGCAACGGCCTCGACAGCGCTTCGGCATCCACTAGCCCCGAATGGCTGCGCGTGACTGCGGCTCTGGACAGCGTGGCCCAACAGCGTGACAGCTACACTTCCGGCCTCTACTGGTACACGGACATGGAAGAGGCGCGCAAAGCCTCCAAGGCTAGCGGCAAGCCTATACTCTCGCTGCGGCTCCTGGGAAAACTGAGCGAGGAATTAAGCTGCGCCAACAGCCGCTTCTTCCGCACGGTGCTCTACAGCAATCCAGAGATTTCGCGCTACCTCAGCGAGCATTTCATACTCCACTGGAAGAGCGTCAGGCCCGCGCCGCGCGTCACGATTGACTACGGCGACGGCCGCCGCGTCGAGCGCACCATCACCGGCAACAGCATCCACTACATTCTCGATTCCGAAGGGCGCATAGTTGACGCGCTCCCCGGCCTCTACGGCCCTGCGGCTTTCCTGCGCCAGCTTCAACAGGCCGAAGCCGTGGCCAGGCAGGTTGAGGGCCAAGCCCTTCCGGCGCGTATGGAGATTCTCAGGCGCTATCACGACACGCTTCTGGACGCGACTTCGAAAGCGTGGGCGCGTGACGTTGAGCGAGTAGGCGGAAAGATTACGGAGAAGGTCGCAGCCATAACGGCCACGCCTGAAAATCCTCCGAGCGCACGCGCCGCAGCTCGCGCAGCCATAACGAAGTCGGTGGTTGAAATCAATCTCGTCGCCGCCATCTCGTCCGACACCAGAGCGCTTGAGCGCCTCACGGACGAAGATACGTGGAACAAGATAGCCGCGCTTTATCTTGCCGACGCGAAGCTTGACCAGGCGAGCCTCGCGCTCATACGCCGCCAGAATCCTTACCTAGGAGCAGGCAGGACTGACGCGCCGGGCGCAGACCGCATGGCCCGCCTCGTACAGAACTTCGAGAAGGCGATAGCGCTTGACACCATGCGTAACGAGTACCTGATTCATTCAAAGATTCGCGCGTGGCTCCTGAGCAACAGAAGGATGATGGACACCGAGGCCTTCAACGAAAGGGTCTACGCGGAGCTTTTCCTGACGCCAAGCTCCGACCCTTGGCTAGGGCTGGTGCAGCCTGACACCTACACGGGCCTCACGAACGACGGCATTAGCAATTAAGCAGTCCTGCTCATTGATAGAGAGCTAAGTGGACGCCGTCCTTCTCGCTGCTAACATCGTGTAGCAGGATGAAGGGCGGCGTCCTTACGTTAAAGCACGGGTTTGAGGATTGACTTGAGCATGCGACCTTTCTTAGACTTTGACCCGTCGTTGCAGAAGTTCTGCTCAGGGGCGCGCTCACCTGCCTCATTCGAGAGCCGACACGCCCGGATTGATAATCTTTCTCCCTCGCGCTTTGTAGAGGGTCTCAATGTCTTTCAGGTTTCATCTACACGCCAACGACGTTGCAAGCTATCGCTGGGGCTCTCTGCTTGCGACCTATAGCCCCTTCGCTCCCGTAGACACTCGCACCCTGCCTGAAACCATAGCCAGCTTTGCCGCAGGCGTCGCCGCATGGAAGAGTAATCCCGAGTTCCGCGAGAACATCTCTTTTATCCACGAGTGCGTGCATTACTTGCAGGACATGCTGACGGGAGTCGGGCACTGGGACTACACTGTCAGGCGAAAGTCCATGCGAGGGGTACTCGGCGATGCCATGCTCCTGACCTGGGCTCCGCAATCCAGACCGCCCTTCACAAATGAGTCGGCGCGAGACGAGTACATGCCGACAGAGATTTTGTCCGAAGCCCTTGAGACGAGAGAGAGCGCCCTGGACTCCTTCCTTTTCGTGCCTTCGCCGAATCTTTCGGCCAGCCGCATGAAAGATATTTCGGGCGCGCTGGCGGCTGCGGCGGGCGTGAAGGAGGTACCGCAGAGCGACGTGGAGCCGCTGCTGGTAGACAGCCTGCTTGAGTCGGAGGCGATGGTGACGGCATGGCTGCAAGTCTCGTGGCTGAAGATGAGCGACGAGCAATGGGAAATCGCCGAGCAGAACAGGACGCTGTTCAATCCCCTCCACATGTCCTCGAAGTACGTGGACACCTTCTACAATTTTTACGGCTCGCTGAGCCCTGCCGAGGGCGGCGAGACCAACACTTTCGTCAAGCTGATGCTTCGCCTCTTCCCCTTCTTCGTTGACCTGTCTTGCGCGCATCCGTCGGAAAGATTGCTTGAGCAAACCTCGTCCTCAAAGATGGATTATTATCCGGGGCTGAAATTTGCCCGCTTAATCCGCTCGTTCCTGAAATTCACGCCCGCCGAGGATGAGAAGTTCTACCAGGCCATCTACGAGAAGGACGTGTGGAAGGCGGAGGACTATCTCTTGCAGCATTGCGAGTTCCCGTACATGGCTTCGAGGCAAATCTATGAAGACTGGTCGGAGCTGTTCACAGAGATGGCGAAGGCGGATGACAACCGCATTCTGAGAATCAGGCAGCAATGCAGCCAGTTCAGGCTCAGCGACCCGTCCGCCTGCGTGACTAAGACGCTCTCCTTCCCGGTCTTCAATAAAGTTCCAATCTATTACCTGCTGCCCACTGGCATACAATCCTACGGGTTTAGCTACGACCATATAGACCCGGAAGAGAAGGCCATCTATTTCGCAGACCTGATGCAGTACAACCGCGACCTCGCGCTGATAGACTATTACTTCGACACGGGGCAATTCATCTGCCCCTTTGCCGAAGCGAACGTGTGCGATGCGATTACAAACGCCTGCCGCACTGGAATCACTGAGCCAAATCAATTCCCGCAACGGGACGCTTGCCTGGTGCGCCACTCGCTCGAAGCCGCCGGGTTCAAACTGGACTGAAAAGGAGCCAACAAGGGATGAGCCTTTTATTGAGCAGGGACGAGATAGAGAAAGAAGAGAGAGATGCTGTAGAGCGGCTGCGCGGGCTTGAGCAATCAGGCGGGCGCAAAAGGGAGCTTAAGCTAACGGGCCTTGAGATACTGGCCTTCATTGGGGCCAAGATTGTAGTCCCCATTATCACAGGCTTTATCAGCCGCGCCATCTACGAAAAGTACAAGGACGCTCATACGGCCAGCAAGCTGGAAGAGGCTCGCCGTGAGATACTGGCCAGCCAGCCGGGCCAAGACCCGGTTGACGAGCAAACCATCAAAGAAGATATTTCCGCGATTCTCGTCAGGGAAGGAATCCCTCAGGCACAGGCGGAAAAGGTCGTAGCCGAGACGCTTGAGAGCATTAAAGCGAAGATGCAGCCTTCGAAGGCTTAGAGGGCGCGTGATGCGCCCTCTAAGCCTTGCAAGTCCTCCTCAACGCATGCCCGCGATGATGGCGTCCGCGAACTCTGCCGTTTTGGCTTCGCCGCCTATGTCGCGCGTTCTGACTCGTCCCTCCTCGAAGACCTTGAGCATGGCTCGCTCTATCTTCTCGGCGGCCTCGCGCTCTCCCAGATACTTGAGCATGAGTATGGCCGACTGAAGAAGCGCCGTGGGGTTGGCTATGCCCTGGCCCGCTATGTCGGGCGCGGAGCCGTGGACGGCCTCGAAGACCGCGCCAAGCTCGCCTATGTTCGCGCCGGGGACAAGGCCGAGGCCGCCTATAAGTCCCGCGCACAGGTCGGACACTATGTCGCCGTAGAGATTTTCTAGCAGCATGATGTCGAACTGTTCGGGGCGCATGACAAGCTGCATGCAGGCGTTATCGACAATCTTGTCGTCAGCCTCTATCTCAGGATAACCTTCCGCGACCTTGCGGAAGCATTCAAGGAAGAGGCCGTCCGACAGCTTCATGATGTTGGCCTTATGGACTGCCGTGACCTTCTTGCGCCCTTCGCGCCGCGCGTACTCGAAGGCGAAGCGCGCTATTCGCGTCGAAGCCTTTTCGGTGATGATTTTCAGGCTCTCGACCACGCCGGGCACGACCACGTGCTCTATGCCGCTGTAGAGGTCTTCGGTGTTCTCGCGCACGACTACCAGGTCAAGCTCGGGATAGCGCGAAGGTATATTGGGAAGCGCTCGCACCGGGCGTAGGTTCGCGTACAGGTCGAGCGCTTTTCGCAGGCCCACGTTAACGGAAGTGAAGCCCTTGCCGACGGGCGTAGTGATAGGCCCCTTGAGCGCGACCTTGTTGCGCTTGATTGATTCCAGCAGCTCTTCCGGGAGCGTGTCGCCGAACTTTTCAAGGGCCTGCGCGCCCGCGTAATGCGTCTCCCATTCAATCTCGACGCCGGACGCTTCTATGATTTGTACGACCGCCGCAGAGACTTCCGGCCCGATGCCGTCGCCGGGGATGAGTGTGATAGTATGTTTTGTCATAAGTCAGAACTCAGAATCCAGAATTCAGGAGCCAGAATAAGAGCAATATTGCAGTCATCTAGAATCGAGTATCAGACCTGAGAGCAAGCCCCGAAAGCTTCTCTTTCATTCTGACTCCTGAATTCTGAGCTCTGACTCCTGTGGTAAGGCATCATACCAACAACCGGCCTGCAATGCTAAACGTGGAAGAGCAGAAATTCGTGGAGACGGCGGACGCGGTTATTGTCGGCGGCGGAGTCGTGGGCCTGTCGCTGGCGCGCAAGCTTGCGCTTAGCTCTTTCGGCCGCATAGTGCTGCTTGAGCGCGGGCAGTTGGGCGCGGAAGCCTCGCACGCGGCCGGAGGGATGCTCGCCGCTCAGGCCGAATGCGACCGGCCAGACCCTTTCCTTGAGCTGGCATGCGCGAGCCGCGAACTGTACCCCGCGCTCAGCCTCGCACTGCTCGAAGAGACGGGCATCAACATAGAGCTTGACCAGACGGGCACGCTCTATCTTTCGTTCACGGAAGAGGACGAGCGGGAGACGACTCACCGCTACAACTGGCAATCAGGCGCAGGTCTTCCCGTGGAGCGACTGACGGGTGATGAAGCGCGTCGTCTTGAGCCCTGCGTCTCCGAGCGGGCCGCGAGCGCCTTGCGCTTTCCGCTGGACTGGCAGGTCGAGAACCGCAGGCTCGTGGCGGCTCTTGCGACTTCGGCCGCGAAGCTCGGCGTACATCTACTGATGGGCAGAGAGGTCGAAGCGATTTTGATTGAGCGCGGGCGCGTCGAGGGCGTTCAGACCGCTCGCGGAAAAGTGTTCGCCCCGGTCGTAATCGTAGCGGGCGGCGCGTGGGCCTCTCAGCTTATGGCTGAGGTCGAGAGCGCGCCCGCCGTTCGCGTTGAGCCCGTGCGCGGCCAGATGCTCTGCTTCGATTCAAGGCCTAGCCTTGCGCGGCACGTCATCTACAGCCCGCGCGGCTATCTTGTGCCGCGTCTCGACGGGCGGCTGCTCGCAGGCTCAACCACCGAGCGCGCAGGCTTCGACAAGCGCGTGACCGCAGCAGGCATACACAATATCCTTTCAAACGCGCTTGAGATTTCTCCCGCTCTGGCTAATCTGCCGCTCGTAGACGCGTGGTCTGGCCTGCGGCCCAAGGTAGTAGACGACCTGCCCTTGTTAGGCGCATCGGCGCAAACGCGCGGGCTCTTCTACGCGGTGGGCCACTACCGCAACGGCATACTGCTCGCGCCCGTCACGGCCGAGTTGGTAGCGGAAGAGGTTATGACGGGCGCGGCGCGGCCACTGATGAAGCCGTTCACGATTGAGCGCTTTCTACAGGCGGGCGTGCGTTAGTGCTACGGAAAACTGTTTATGAGACGTAACCTCTCAAGCCTGTTCGCGCTCTGGCTCTGCGCGCTCGCCGTCTGTCCTTCTTCGGCCGCGGCACAGTCGGGCCGCGTCCAGCCGGATAAAGCAGCCGCTTCATCTTCCACATCAACCGACACGCGCGCGAGCCGTGCGCTTTATGAAGAGGCGGACAACTACGTGCGCGAGAAGTTCGCGCGGTTCAACGAGGAGCGCGTTCCTTACAACAAGGAGCGTGCGGATAAGGTCTACGCCGAGCAGCGAGAGATGGCCGCGCGCTACGCGAAGCTTCTGACCGAGCGCAGGGAGCCTTCGCCAGATGACCTCTTCTACTTAGGGATGCTCTATCGACTGGCCGACAATAACGAGGAGGCGCTTGCATCGCTCAAGCGTTATCTTGAGACGAAGCCCACGGGCGAGCGAGCGCAGACGGCCCGCATGGAGCTTGTAGTAGCAGCCGCCTCCAAGCTTGCCATGCCGGATGAAGCTGAAAGAGCGCGTGCCGATTACTTAAAGAACCAGCCGCAGAACATGGAAGAGCGGCTGTTGATGGCTATGGTCATGGCATCGGCTTACCGGCAGGCGAAGAAGCTGGACGAGGCATTGGAGCGTGGGCGCGAGGCGTTCGACATTCTCAAATCGCTTCCCCTCCCGAAGCTTGAAGACAGGCCGTCGCGCGTGGAAGCCTTGCGAAACATGGCGGGCATGCTGGTGCAGCTCTACCAGCTTAAGAAGAAGCCGGACGAAGTGAGAGCGGTCGTCGAAGACCTGCGCGCCATGAGCTATGACCTTCCGTCACCGGCGCTTTTCAGGCAGTCGGAGCGGCTGATGTCCGCGCTCGGAATCGAGGCGGGCGAGATGAAGACGAACAGGAGCGTCAGCGCCGGGAAGCGTCCCCTGCCGCCGGAGATTGTCGTCACCGAGTGGATAGACCAGAAGCCCGTGAAGCTCGCAGACCTTCGCGGCCGCGTAGTGCTTCTGGATTTCTGGGCGCACTGGTGCGGCCCCTGCATCAGCACTTTTCCGACCCTTCGCGCGTGGCACGAGAAGTATAAAGAGAAGGGGCTGGTGATTCTGGGCGTGACGAATTACACGGGCGAGGCCGAGGGAGAAGAGGTAACGGCCGCAGAAGAGCTTGAGTACCTGCGCCGTTTCAAGAAGAGGTTCAAGCTGCCCTACGGCTTTGCCATCTCGGACACGGACGAGAACGACATCAACTACGGCATCGCTTCCATCCCGACGAGCTTCCTGCTAGACCGCAGCGGCCACGTCCGCTTCATCTCGCTAGGCGCGGGCAAGGAAGAGGAGCAGGAGATTGAAGCGATGATAAAACGGCTGCTGGAAGAGAAGTATTGAGTACTTCTTTTCTAAACTTGAGAATGGAGAAGTCTTTGCTGTGAAACGCGGGTTATCTTTACTGGCTGTGGTGCTGCTGTCGTGCTGCTTTGCCTTGCGCGTTGCGGGGCAGGAGGGGCGCGCCGGAGGCGGAGGGCAGCAGCAGCTCGCCGCTCAGCCGCAGGTGAAGCCTGCGCCGACGGCCGTTATGCTCTACGAAGAGGCGGCCAACTACTCGTCAAAGAAGTTTCAGGAGTTCGCCGCGAAGAAGATTCCGTTCAACTCGAAGCTGCTTGAGCAGACCCTTAAGGAGCAGAGAGAGTTGTCGGCGCGAAACGCCGCGACTCTCGCCGCGCGAAAGGAGACGGCAGGCGAAGACCTTTTCTACTTAGGCATGCTCTACAACCTGGCGGAAAAAGGAGAGGCCGCCGTGGACGCGCTCAAACGTTATCTGGCGGCAAATCCTTCGGACGCCAAGCGCGCACAGGGCGCTCGCTACGTGCTGGCCCAGTTGGCCGCGAAGATGAAGCTCTTTGACGAAGCGGAAAAGACAATCGCGGATTATCTGAAGAACGAGCCGCAGCTGCCTAGCGAGCGCTTCCGTATGGAGGACGCGCTGGCACGCGTGCTTCTGAAGGAGAAGCAGCCGGAGCGGGCGCTACAGCACGCAGACGAGGCTTTCAAGGCGGCTCGTTTAGTGAAGCCCGCGCCGCAGAACGGCACGAACGTAGAATACACGCTCTTCACTTCAGGCAGGACGCTCGCGGACGTGCTCGTTGACCTGAAGCAGACGGAGCGCGCCGCGAGCGTACTGGAAGAGTTGCGCCGGATTGCTCTGGGGATTCCCAGCAACCGGCTTTATCTGGACGCGACGGAAAGGCTCGCCACCGTGCTGATTGATTCCGAGCGCAAGCCGGAAGCGCTACGTATGCTGGAAGAGTCCGTCAAGTACGTGACCGCGAACGTGAAAGACCCGAAGGAGCAGAGCGGTCTTCTCTCGGCGCTTCAGCTCAAGATAAAGCAGGCGGAGCTTCGCGGCGAGATTGCGCCCGAGATTGTGGTCGCGCGATGGATAGACCAGAAGCCTGTGAAGCTCTCGGAGCTTCGCGGCCAGGTGGTGCTCATAGATTTCTGGGCCACGTGGTGCGGCCCGTGCCTAGCGGCTTTTCCGTACCTGAAGGACTGGCACGAGAAGTACAAGGAGCGCGGGCTTGTCATCATAGGCTTGACGCGCTACTACGGCTCAGGCGAGGGGCGCGACATGCTGCCGCCCGAAGAGTTCGCCTTCCTTGAGAAGTTCAAGAAGGAGCACTCTCTGCCCTACGGCGTGGCCGTCGCGGAAGACAGCGAGAACCACACGACCTACGCCGTCACAGCCATTCCCACGGCCGTCCTGATAGACCGGCGCGGCAAGGTGCGGCTTGTCACCACCGGCACGGGCTCCGGCACAGAGGCGCAGATAGCCGCCGCCATAGAAAAGCTCTTGGAAGAGAATGCAGAAGGCAGAGTGCAGAATGATGAAGTAAAGAAATAATTCAACTTGAGTTCTTCTTCTCATTCATCATTCTGCGCTCTGCCTTCTGACTTGTCTTACTTATGCGTTTCTTCATCTATCGCGTACACATGTGGCTGGGTTTGATTGTGGCGCTGCCTGTGCTGGCGTGGGCCACCAGCGGGCTGCTGTACGCGTGGCCTGAGGCCGTGGAGGGAGGCAAGGTCGAGCGCATTGACGCGGCGCGCGTGCGCCTCAGTCCCGAAGAGGCTTTAAGGAAGGCGAGCGAGTTTGCAGGAAGAGAGCTGCCTACGACTGCCCTGACGCTGCTGATGCGCGAGGGCAGGCCCGTTTATCAGGCCGTGGGCGGCATGGGCGCGGATTCGCTTCTCATAGATGCTGAAACGGGCGCTGTCATTAAGACCCCGCCGCCGGGGCTGTTGACGCGTTACTTCCGGCAGGCCCACTTCTATTTCTTCGCGGGCTCCTGGCAGGTGCCGCTACTGATTCTCTTTTCCGCGCTGGCCGCCCTGTCGGCGCTCTCGGGCCTCTACCTCAACCTCTCATGGTGGCGACGTAGAAAATTAACAGGGATGGACAGGATGAACAGGATAAGAATAAAACAATAGCTTCTCTTTTATCCTTAATCTGCTGTCCATCCCTGTTTAAATCCGCCCTGAAGTCCGTTTCGCAGAAGGCATTCGCGGCACTCCTCTGCTATACTTGTCGCCCCGGCGGCTCCCCTTCCGGGGAGCAAACTATTCCGCGCCGCCGAGGCATCAGAGAAAATCATCTGGAAGGCTTATGGAAAGCTCTAATCTTACTATCACAATAGCGTTTCTGGCGGGGCTCGCCTCTTTTCTTTCGCCCTGCGTGCTGCCGCTTGTGCCCGGCTACGTCTCCCTGATTTCGGGCGTCAGCATAGACCGCCTGAAGGGAGAGGACGGCTCGCGCTCATCGGCGCGTCGCGCAGTCATACTCAACTCGCTGGCCTTTAACGTAGGCCTCTCGATGATATTCATCTCTCTGGGCGCTGCCGCAGGCTTCCTCGGCGCGTCCATTCTCAACAACATCTGGCTGCGTATCATAGGCGGAGTCGTCATCATAGGCTTCGGGCTACAGTTGATGGGCGTGCTGAAGATTGCGGCGCTCTATAAAGACACGCGCCACTTCTCGCAGCAGAAGCCGCGAGGCATCTTCGGCTCGTTCACGCTCGGGCTAGCCTTCGCGGCAGGCTGGACGCCGTGCATTGGCCCAATCCTCGGCGGCATCATAGGCCTCGCGGCAACGAGCGGCGGTTGGCGAAGCGGCCTCGTCCTCTCTTCGTTCTACGCGATGGGACTGGCGGTTCCCTTCCTGCTGACGGGTCTGGGCATCAACCAGTTCCTTGGCTTCTATTCAAAATTCCGCAGGCACCTTCATAAAGTCGAAGTCGTCTCTGGCTCGATACTCATCATCATAGGTTTGGTCGTGGCCTTCGGGCTGACGACCAAGCTCAACAGCTCAACGCTGGCGCGCTTCGTCCCGAATCTGGAGGGAGTAGTTGCTAAGTGGTTTCAAGGTGGCGGCAAAGCTGAGGTTCCTCCGCCGCCTCCGCCGCCGGTTGATGCTAATGCCACGTTCGCGCCCGAGATTGAGCTGAAGACGGTTGACGGGCAGCCTTTCCGTTTGAGCGAGCTTAAAGGCCGCGTGGTCGTGCTGAACTTCTGGGCCACTTGGTGCATCCCGTGTCGCGAAGAGATTCCAGAGCTGAACGCCATGCAGAAGGAGCTTGGGCCGAAGGGCTTAACCATCATAGGCCCTTCGTGGGACGATAGCGCCGAAGGGATAAAAGAGTTTCAGAGCGACATCAAGCAGGACTACACGGTGCTGATTGGCGGCGAGACCGTGCAGGGAAAATTCGGCGGCATACCTAGCCTTCCGACCACTTTCATCATCGACCGACAGGGCCGCATACGCCAGAAGATTATAGGCGCGCGTGACCGCGAAGGCTTCGAGAAAGAGATAAAGCCTCTGCTTGAAGAAGGAACCGAGACGGCACAAAAATAGCTGTCATCTGCTTTTCAGGAGTACCTACCATGACAAAACTTTTCTCGCTTCTCTTGCTCGCAGCCCTGCTTGCGCTCTCGCCTCAGCAGCTTCTCGTTCGCGCACAAGGTAATCACGAGTACGCGCCCATTGAAGAGAAAGCCATCAACTACAAGGACTGGACTTACAAGAGCCTCAAGGATGAAAGGGAAGTGAACCTGCGCGAGTGGGCCAAGGGGAAGAAGCTCGTCCTTGTCGTTTACTTTGCGCCGTGGTGTCCGAACTGGCGCTATGAAGCGCCCGTGGTCGAGCGGCTCTATGACAAGTACAAGTCGCAGGGTCTTGAGGTCGTAGGCATAAGCGAGTACGGCTCGCGCGACGAGGTGAAGAGCTTCTTCGGAGAGAAGGGCGCGCCCTACATGGTGGTCTTCGAGTCCGAAGGGCGCGACGCGCGCGAGAAGACATCTCATTACACCTACAGGCAGGCTTCCGGCGACAAGCGCAGGTGGGGCTCGCCCTACAACGTCTTTCTTGAGCCCGTGAGGCTGGCAAAGTCCGGCGACCTCTTGACGGAGAAAGCGTGGGTCGTCAACGGCGAGCTGGTGGAAGACGAAGCGGACAAGTTCATACGCACGCATCTCACGGGTGCGCTCACCCTCAAGGCCGTCACGCCCTGCCAGTAAAAGATTAAAGTCCCGAACCGGAAGTCCCACGTCCCGAGTCAAAAGAAAGAGTTTTCAGACTTCAGGATTTGGGACTTCTGATTTGAGACTTCCCCTTGCCGTAGGTTATTCTCTCCGACTGAGATGAAACTTCGCATCCTTTATCACGGCCATTGCTTTGACGGCGTAGCTTCGGCTGCCGTCTTCACGCGCTTTTATCTCTCGCGCATAAACGCGGACGCAGAAGTCGGCTACACGCCGCTCCTGCATAGACCGGGCCAGCTCTTTGACGACACCATGTTCGACGGCGACGAGAACGCCATCGTCGATTTCAAGTACTCTCGCTCGAAGCGCCTGACGTGGTGGTTCGACCATCACCAGTCTGCGTTTCTCACGCCCGAGGACGAGGCACACTTTAAGAGCGACGAGTCGGGCCGCAAGTTTCTGGACGCGCAGCGCAAGTCCTGCACCGAGTTCATAGCCGACGTAACGCGCACGCATTTCCAGTTCGACGCTAACGGCCTTGAGCCCCTGATACACTGGGCGCACGTCATTGACGGCGCGCTCTATGAATCGGCGGCGCAGTGCGTCGAGCTTCGCGCGCCCGCGCTTCAACTGATGCAGGTCATAGAGAGCGACCCGGACGATGCGTTTATAGAAGAGATTATCAGGGAGCTAACAAGGCGTCCGCTCGACGAAGTCGCGATGAGCGAGGAGGTTCAGCGCCGCTTTCGTCCCATACTTGAGCAACACCTGCGTACGCTGGAGATGATTCGCTCGAAGGCCAGCTACGCGCGCGGCGTCGTCCAGTTCGATTTGACGGAAGACGAAGTGGAAGGCTTCAACAAGTTCATCCCCTATTACCTCTATCCTGAGACGACCTATTCCGTGGCGCTCACGCGCGGAGCCTACCGCACGAAAATCTCCGTCGGCTCCAACCCGTGGAGCCCACGCCCGCGACTGCACAACATAGCTTCAATCTGCGAGCGCTACGGCGGCGGCGGCCATCCCGTGGTCGGCGCAGTCTCCTTCGGCCCAGAAGAGGTGGAGCGCGGGCGCGAGGCCATGCGGGAGATTGTCGAAGAGCTATCGTTTCAGAACGAAGAATAAAGAACAGGAGCGACAGCCATGCGCTTGAGTCTATGCCTTCTGTTGCTGACAAGCCTCGGGCTTCTCTTCACGACTTCGTCTTCGACCCGGCCTCTGACGGATAGCTGCCCGGTTATCCTAGTGCAGTGCCCGGAAACGGCGCTGGAAGACGAAAAGACTTTAACGTTTAAAGCAATAGTCACAGGCGTAGGCCCGGACGATAAGCTGACCTATAACTGGACAATCTCCGGGGGCACGATAAGCAAGGGACAGAATACCTCCTCGATAGAGGTGGATATAAAGCTTGATAGGACAGACTCTCGGCTTGCCTCTTTAACCGCGACGCTCGAAGTCGGCGGGTTGCCGAAGGATTGTGCTAATAAAGCGTCATGCACTACCGAAGTCGCGCGAATGATAGGATGCCCGAGCGCTTTCGACCAGTACGGCGCAATCAGTTTTGAAGACGAAAAGGCGCGACTGGATAACTTCGGAATCCAGTTGATGAATGAGCTCTCCGCTCGCGGCTTCATCATAGCTTACGGCGGCAGGATTTCTTACGAAGGACAGGCAAGTGAGCGCGCAAGGCGTGCAAAAGATTATCTCGTCAGTGTACGCAACCTCGTGGACGAGCGCATAGTGACGGTTGACGGAGGCTATAGAGAAGACGCTACGGTCGAGCTATGGCTTGTCCCGCAGGAAGCGACCGAGCCGACAGCATCGCCCACGCTAAGGTCAGAAGACGTGCAGATAGTTGCGAGGCCGGTAAAGGGTAAACCATCTCGAAGACGAAATCGCTAAGCTCAAAGGGGCTGAGTGCTAACGGCACCCGGCCCCTTTAAGTTTATTCTTCATGCTCAGCGCTTTCAGGCGGCGGCCGCCTTTGACTGCTCCATCAGCTTTTCAATCTCGCTCACATCTTTCGGCGCTTTGTCGGTCAGGACGCGGCGGCCCTGCTCCGTGACCAGCACGTCGTCTTCTATGCGCACGCCAATGCCTTTGTATTGTTCGGGAATTTCTTCGGTGTCTGCGGCTATGTAGATGCCGGGCTCTATGGTTATCACCATGCCGGGCTCAAGCGTGCGGGAGTGGCCTCCGATTTGAGAGCGCCCAACGTCATGCACGTCCAGCCCAAGGAAATGTCCCAGCCTGTGCATGTAAAACTGCTTGTACTTCTCTTCTTCTATCAGCTTGGAGGTCTCGCCTTCGAGTATCCCGAGCCGCGCCATGCCTGCGGTCAGTATCTCGACGGAGCGGTTGTGCAGCTCGTCCATAGTCACGCCGGGCCGCGTCATCTCTATGCAGGCCGTTTGCGCCTCAAGCACCAGCTCGTAGATTTCCCGCTGCGCTTTCGTGAAGCGACCGTTGACGGGAAAGGTGCGCGTGATGTCCGAAGCGTAGCCCTGATACTCCGCGCCCGCGTCAATCAGTAGCAGGTCGCCGTCCCGAAGCTCCGCGTCGTTGTTTATGTAGTGCAGTATGGTTGCGTTTGCGCCGCCGCCGACAATGGTAGTGTATGCAGGCCCGGCGGCTCCGCTCTTGCGAAAGTGATACTCTATGAGGGCTTCTATCTCGTACTCGTTCACGCCGGGCCGCGCCTCCTGCATGGCGAGGCGGTGCGCCTCGGCCGCTATGTCTGCGGCGCGCTGCATGAGGCCAATCTCTTCCTCCGTCTTGATGAGGCGCATCTCGTGCAGGATTGCGCCCGTGTCTATGATGGCCTCGGGCGGCGCGGCGCGACGCCAGCCCATGGCGCGCATGCGAGCGATGCGGCTAATTATCGTCTGGTCAAGCTCAGGGTTGCCGTCGCCTACGCGATAGTAGAGAGTCTGCGCGCCGTCGAGAATCTCTGCCAGCTTCTCTTTGAACTCTTCTATGGGAAAGGCTTCGTCCGCGCCGAACATTTCTCGCGCGCCTTCTACTCCGGCACGCCGCCCGTCCCAGACCTCGCGCTCCGGGTCTCGCGGTCGGACAAAGAGCGTGTACTTCTGCTCGCGCCCCGGCGTAAGGACTGCGATTGATTCCGGCTCGTCAAAGCCCGTCAGGTAGAGCAGGTCTGAGCTTTGACGGTAGCGGTAATGCGTGTCGTTCGAGCGGGTGGCTTCAAGAGAGCTTGGAATGATGGCGACGGAATTCTCCGCCATGCGCTTCATGAACTCGGCCAACTGGGGTCTTTGCATGAAATGGTCTCCTAAGATGCGACTAAGTATCCGGCCTATTTTAACCGAACAGTGCCGCGAGGAAGAAATTAACAGGGATGGACAGGATGCACAGGATAAAAGAAGAGCTATTGTTTTATTCTTCATCCTGACAATCTCTGTCCATTCCTGTTAATTCTCTTCCGAATAAGCGATAATCAGGGCCGAAAAGCCTATGAGCGTCGAGACATTGGACATCAAGAAAGTGGTGAGCGCGCCGGGCGAGGTAGTGTCGTATGACCCGGCGACGAACGAAGAGCTGGGGCGTGTGCCGCTCATGCGCGCCGAAGATGTCGTGCGCGCTGTCGAGCGTGCGCGCGAGGCGCAGAAGGACTGGGCCGCGCTTTCGTTCAAAGAGCGAGGGCGAGTCATCCTGAAGGCCCGCGCCATCGTGCTTGAAGAGCTGGAAGAGATTGCGACTCTCATACACAAGGAGTCTGGCAAGCCCGCGCCGGAAGCAATCTCTATGGAGCTTGTGCCGACGCTTGACCTGATGCAGTTCTTCGCGCGCCGCACAGCACGCCTTCTCAAGCCCGAGAGAGTCGCTATAGGCCAGTACAATTTGATGGGTCGCTCGTCAAGGATTGTCTACCAGCCTCGCGGCGTCGTGGGCATCATAAGCCCCTGGAACTTTCCCTGGGCCACTCCGCTCGCGGAAGTCGTGATGGCGCTGATGGCAGGAAACGCCGTGGTGCTCAAGCCCAGCGAGCTGACGCCGCTCGTCGGATTAAAGATTGGTGAAGTCTTCCGTCGCGCCGGACTCTCGGAGGGTTTGCTTGAGGTCGTGACGGGCGACGGCTCTACGGGCGCGGCGCTCGTCGAGGCGGGCGTGGACAAGATAATGTTCACGGGAAGCGTCTCTACGGGCAAGCGCGTTGCGGAAGCGGCTGCGCGGCGGCTGATGCCCGTGGTGCTTGAGCTTGGCGGCAAAGACCCCATGATTGTGATGGACGACGCGGACGTGGAGCGCGCGGCGCACGCAGCCGTCTGGGGAGCCTTCGCCAACTCGGGCCAGGCCTGCGCGTCCGTAGAGCGCTGCTACGTGCAATCGCGCATCGCTACAAAATTCATAGAGCGCGTCGTGGAGCTGACGCGGGGACTCAGGCAGGGCGCAGACGCGGGCGACGCGCCGGACATAGGCTCCATGTCGAGCGAGAGACAGCTTGAGATTGTGGATGAGCATGTGCGCGACGCCGTGGCGCGAGGCGCTAAGGCACTGACGGGCGGCGGGCGCAAGTCGGCTGCGGTCGGCGCGTTCTATGAGCCTACGGTGCTGGTCGGCGTAGACCACTCCATGCTCGTGATGCGCGAAGAGACCTTCGGGCCGGTGCTGCCCGTGATGACTTTCGAGTCGGAAGAGGAAGTGGTCGAGCTTGCCAATGATTCCGTCTTCGGCCTGACGGCGAGCGTCTGGACGAAGAACATCAGGCGCGGGCTGCGCGTGGCCGGGCGGATTCAAGCGGGGACGGTGATGGTCAACGAAGTTCTATACACGCACGGCATAGCGCAAGCGCCCTGGGGCGGAGTCAAAGAGAGCGGCATGGGCCACACTCACGGCAGGCTGGGCCTGCTTGAGCTGGTACAGGCGCGGCACGTTCACGTCAATCGCCTGACGGCGCTTCGCGACTTCTGGTGGTTCAACTACACGCCGCGCGCCGCGCATCTCTTCCGTGGCTTTGCGCGCCGCTTCGCGACGGGGAATCCTTTGCAAACCTCTCTGCTGCTGCCGTCAATGATTCGCCGCTACTTTGAGCGACGAACATAAGTCGGAAAGGATTTACGAAACACCCGTCATGAAAAGAGTCTTCCTTATAACTCTAGCGCTAATTCTGTTTTCACTCGCGTTCACGGTGAGAGAGGCGCGTGCCTGCGAGCCCTGCACGAAGGACGCTTCTATAAATTTTGAAGAGACCGCGCGCCGCGCAGACCTAATCATCATAGGCCAGCGTTATGATTTCAGGCCCGACGAGCTGAAGCACGGCACGTTCGGCCCGGAGAACATTCGCGTGCAGGTGCGCCGCATCTTCAAGGGCGAAGAGGGGCGCGACGAGATTACCGTCAAAAGCTGGTCGGGGATGTGTCCCTACGGCGTCATCCTCAACGACAACCTGCCGCACGTCATCTTCCTTAAAAAGTCCGGCGACACTTATCACGCCATAGACATGTGCAGCGTGAAGGATTATCTAATCAGAGACGACGTGGTAGAGTTCGGTAAGCAGAAAATCTCGATTGAAGATTTCCGCATGAAGCTTGAAAAGGTGTTGGCGCGGGAAGGAAATTAACAGGGATGGACAGGATGCACAGGATAAAAGAAGAGCTATTGTTTTATCTGTATCCTGTTCATCCTGTCCATCCCTGTTAGAATATTGTTGGAGGCAGGGCCAGAGGGTGTTAGGACGTTGGATGCACGCGCGAGAGCGTTATTACTCGCAGCGCGACCGTAACCGCATTGTGCGACCCTTCGAGTGGGGCGCGGAGTTCATACGCGAGCACGTCAACGGAGACGACCCGCGCCGCATCTTCGAGCGCCACGCCGAAGAGGTCTTGAGCCGCAGCCACGAGTTCTACCCGCTGCCCGAGGTTAAAGACTTTAATTTAACTGGCGGCGTTCTCTCGTGGACGAGCGCCGTCACGACGCCCTCGGCTGTAAACAACCGAGCGCTTGCACGCTTCTTCCCCGCACAGGATAAGACGAATCGCCGCCGCGCAGTCCTTGTGCTTCCGCAATGGAACGCTCAGCCGGAGAGCCACGTCGAGCTTTGTCGCGTGCTCAACCGTCTGGGCATCTCCGCGCTCAGGCTCACTATGCCGTATCACGAAGAGCGCAGGCCCGCGGAGCTTGAGCGCGCAGACCATCTCGTCTGCTCAAACGTGGGGCGCACGATTCAATCCATGAGGCAGGCCGTGCTGGACGCACGCGCCGCCGCTCGCTGGCTCATAGAGCACGAGGGCTACGAGCGCGTGGGCGTCGTAGGCACAAGCATAGGCTCTTGCACGGCCTTTCTGGCCTTCGCGCACGAAGAGAGAATCAAGGTAGGCGTCTTCAATCACGTCTCGGGCTATTTCGCGGACGTGGTCTGGCGCGGCATCTCCACGCGCCACGTCAGGGACGGGCTTGAGAGTGAAGTGACGCTGGAAGAGCTTAGACGCTACTGGCTCCCCATCAGCCCGCTCCCCTTCATCCCGCGCTTGCTCAAGCAGGAGCCGCGCCCCATGCGTTTTATAGCCGCGCGCTACGACCTGACCTTTCCCGTAGACCTCTCGCGCGAAGTGATAGACGAGACCAGACGCCACGGCATAAACGTGGATGTCTCTTGGCTCCCCTGCGGCCACTACACCAGCGGCGAAAAGCCCTGGGTCTACCTAGACGGCTGGAAGATAGCCACCTTCTTCCGCAAACACCTGTAGAAAGCAGGTCAGTACCGCCTGCGGTAGCGGGCGGGTTATATCTAAGCTAGA
>DATELK010000016.1:0-10714 GCA_035276685.1 Pyrinomonadaceae bacterium
GGAGTAGAAGTTCAGTTTTGTCCGCACGCGCAGAGACAGTAATCACAGCCGGAATCAGGCCGGAGCTTTTCGACAGGCGCGGCCTCTTATCTGTAAGAAGCCGCACATGGCTGCTGGCGGCGCTCTTCATCATCACCATCATGGGCTTCGGCTTTCGCGCGACGGGACTGAGCGCGGAAGGCCTGAGCGAAGACGAGCTTAATAAGCTACAGGCCGTAGACGAGTACCGCCGCAACGGGTTGTCGTCCGTCAACGGCGAGCATCCCATGCTGATGAAAGCGCTCATGACGGTCAGCATAGTCGCGGCCGAGCAGTGGAACGCGTCGCCTCTGGCCGCAGGCAATCCTTCGATGCAGGTCTCCGTGGAGACTGCCCTGAGGCTGCCCGTGACAATCTTCGGCGCGGCCACATCGCTCCTTATATTTCTACTCGTCTCAGAGCTTTTCGGGACGGAGGTGGCGCTGATTAGCGCCGCGCTCTGGGCCTTAGACCCCACTGCCATCAGCTTCAACCGCATAGCCAAAGAAGATACCTTCTTGCTCTTCTTCTTCCTGCTGGCCAACGTCTTCTGGCTCAAGAGCCAGCGCGTCGCCGAAGCCGGTAAGCGAAGCCCCGAGCCGCTGTACTGGGCCACTGCCGCCTCTTACGGCGCTATGATGGCGTCCAAGTACATGCCGCACCTGATGGCCGTGGGCGTCAGCTATTACTACATCTTTCAGGGCATCCCCGCGACGCAATGGCGCATGGGCAAGAAGCGTTTCTTCATCTTCTTCATAGTCATGGGCGTGGTCTTTCTCATCTGCAATCCCACTATACTGCTGCCGGGAACGTGGCACGAGATGCGGGTCTTCGCGGGCGAGAAGCGCATAGGCCACGGGAGCTACGAGTACATGGGCTCGCTCTACCTGAACCAGATGTCGCTCTGGCTGAAGGGAATGCCGTGGCACTTCTACTACGTCTTCATGGGAGTGAAGCTGCCGCTTGTGACGGTCGCGTCGTTTCTAGTGGGGCTCCCGCTGCTCTTTCGCAAGCGTTTAGGTGACGGGCGCTACTTCCTCTTCTTCTGGCTGCTCTTCTGGTTCATGCCGTTCACGGTCATGGGAGGGAAATACACGCGTTACTTCACGACGGCGCTGCCGCTCGTGCTGATTATCGCGGCCATAGGGCTTCACTTCTTGGCACAGTTCTTGGAGCGCACGCTGAGCAACGCGTTTAAGAACGAGAAGGCGGGAGCGATGGCGCGTGCGGGGCTGATTGTCTTCGCCCTCTTTGCCGTGGGCGTCTCAGCCACCACCGCACAGCCCTACTATCGTCTCTACACGAACGCTGTCGGCGCGAGCCTAGCGGAAGTAGGCAGCTATTTTCCGCACGACGAGTTTTATGATGCGAGCGTGCGCGACGCGGCGCGAGAGGTGGCGCGAATCGCGCGGCCCGGCGCGCGTGTGGCGAGCGAGACTCCGGGACTCTTTGAGCACTACGCGCGGCTCGCGGGGCGAAGCGACCTCTCCTTCATATGGCTCTCGGACGAAGAGGCGCTGCGCCAGTTGAGCCCCGGCGACATCGTTATAGTGGCGCGCGGGCGGCGTTACCTGACGAACGACGCCTACACCTCAAGCCTTGAGAAAACCAGTGCGCCCGCCGCGACGCTTTCGCTCGGAGAGGTGCCGTCCGTGAAAATCTACGTGCTGAATCAGGCGGGACTCGACGCGGTCGCGGGAAATATCGGCCGCTGAAATGTTAACAGCAACTATTTTCGCTCCGTCTTCATCGCAAAGCGGAAGAAGAGTCTGAGGCCACGGACTTCATCGGCATAATTCTTGCCATGCTTTTTTTCGCCGTTATAATGAATGGCAGGGATTTCAGTGTTTGCTGCGCCGGGGTTGGGCAGCCCGCGTGCAGCCGTTTTGCTCCAACAGGAGCCTTTTCGTGAGTTGCAGGGGAAAAAGGAAGCGGCTTGATTGATGAAGATTTTTCCTAGACCGTTTCAAGCACGACCGAGCGCAGTTCTGTCTTTAGCTCTCCTCCTGGCGCTGCTTCCGTCCCTGCAAATCCGCCTCGCGGCTCAATCGGCAACGGCCGAGCCTGCGGCCTCTTCCGCTTCAACAAACCCAGCGGAGCATCTTTTCCGGCTTGAGAAAACGCCCGTGGCGGGCGGCGCAGAGCTTCTGACCATCTTCGGCAGGCTCGACGGCCTCCCGCGCGAAAAGCAGGAGGACGGCGAAGTCCCGCTCGTCTCCGTCCTGCGCGACACGCTCGGCGACACAGACCCCGAGAACGACCGCCTCCGTTACGTCTGGATGCTGACCTACGCGCGGCCGACCTTTCTGCAACGAGTGGCCTCGGGCGTTCCCTTCCTCTACAGCCGCGCAGGCAATCGCAAGAGCGCCAAGGGCGTGCCGCCGCCTATCATTGACCTTGCGAAGACAGACAGAGAGGTCTGGAACAGGTTCTTCTGGGCAGCGCTACAGAATATTTTTCTGGACTCGTACGGCTTTCCGCTGAAGGCCGCCTCGCGCAGCTATCGCCGCAACCTTGACGACTATAGAAAATCTCACGTCACACGTGCGCTCGCGATTCTCTCTCTCTACGAAGCCGAGACGGGCGCAAAGCCGCTCTTCAGCCCCGAAGAGATGCGAGACATACAGGCACGCCTGATGCTCTCGGAAAAAGCCCTGGGCGGCATAGTCGACGACATCTTTCTTCAGCGCGTCTACGCCAAAGAAACCACGATTGCCAAGGACATACGCGGCCACAACTGGGAGTTGCTGCGCCAGCGCGCAGAAAGCGAGAAGCTGTATTTTGAGCCGCTTGAGCTGCCGGACGGCTCGGCCACACACGCCATCGTCTGGGTAGCGCGTCCAGACCTTGTGACCTACAAAAACCGCCCCTTCAAGTCTCGCTTCCTGAACATAGCGAACCCGTGGCGCGACGACCGACTGCGCTACTGGGACGGCTATGTTGCGACGCGCTACTTCGACGCGGACAATCGAGTGGTGTCGCCCGAGACACCCGGAGCGCGGCCCGTGCAGATGATACCGCTCGCCGTCTACGGGCTGGACCATCCGAAGATTCCTATACTTCTGGTCGATTTCCGCGACCGCACCAATCCTAAGTGGCGAGAGATTTCGCGCCGCGTGCTTGAGGACGTGACGCGCACAGTCCTGACGCTCTCGCGCTTCGGAGACATCCCGTACTTTCTCTCGCGCACCGTCTATGATTTCGTGACGGGCAGGCGCGGCATGGACATCAACCAGCCGACTCGGCTCAGAAC
The DNA here is from genome assembly GCA_035276685.1 of Pyrinomonadaceae bacterium. Taxonomy (GTDB): domain Bacteria; phylum Acidobacteriota; class Blastocatellia; order Pyrinomonadales; family Pyrinomonadaceae; genus JACVRN01. The sequence continues at coordinate 3,272 of DATELK010000016.1, forward strand.
CTATTCGCAGCTCAAGCTGCTGCTCTCGCTGGACGCGTCGCTAGACCCTGAGTTCCGAGACGAGATTAACCGGCGACTTGAGCTTGTCTCTTCCAACCCGCGCGAGAACGACATGTATGATGAGGCGGCGATTGCGCGCGGCCAGTACGAGGCGCTTCTGCGCTACGCGAATGACGCCGAAGGCTTGCCTGCGCGCCTCATACGCGACCGCCGCGAAGAGATGGCTAACTACGAGAAGCGAGGGCAGGCGGCGAAGGTCTTGACGAGACTGGCCAACATCCTGAGCTTCGGGCTCTACACGCGGCGAGCTGATGTGACAGCGGACTTCAACGAGCGGCTTGATAGGGCCAGGCGCATGACCTACTATCGCCGCTTCCTGAGGGAGGCCGTGCGCCGCACGCCGCAGATAGAAGTGGTCTACAACATGGAGGACGTGCGCCGCGCACTACAGTTCGTCGCGGAAAATGGTGAGCTTGCCGACGGGAAGACCGCTCAGGCTGCGGCGCGTGTCTTTGCCCAGACAAAGGATGACGAAGCGCGTACGCTCGCCTTAAGATGTCTCTATCGCATCAACAACGAGACGGCCAAGTCCGAATTGCTGCGCATCTACAGCAGCCCGCAGACGGAGGCTCGCTGGCGCGTGATGAGCGCCGAATACCTGCGCCTCGCCGTGCGCGAAGAGCAGCGCATCGCGCCCTCTGACGCCAAGGCGATAATGAGCGTCACCAGTCCATAGAAATGATTTTGAAGTGCAAAGAGCTTACGGGTCTTGGAAGCAGCGCCGGGGGCTGCTTTCTTCTTGCTTATTCGCGTGCCGCGCGTGCGAGCCTCCTTCTGCTTCTCGCGGCCTTCGCCTTCATACTCTTCGCCGGGACGCCTTCCGTCGCTCAGGCAAGGCGCGTCGTCGTGGTCAAGGTTGACGGGCTTCCCTTCGGTGAGATGGACGCGGTCGTCAGGCAGCGTGACCCGCGCACGGGCAAGAGCCTGCTGCCGTGGATTGATTACGTCTTTTACCAGAGAGGCACGCGCGTCCCCAACTTTTACACGCGCGGCATGAGCCTTTCGGGGCCTTCGTGGTCGCTGCTAGATACGGGCCAGCACTTGCAGATAAAGGGCAACGTCGAATACGACCGCCTCACCCTGCACACCTACGACTACCTGAACTTCATACCCTTCTACATGCAGTACTACGCGCAACGCCGCGCAGACATGCCCGGCGTCGAGGTGCTGGACGAGCTGGGCCTGCCGCTATTGATGGACGCCTATCCCTTCCAGGAGCGCTACCCCGCGTTCCAGCTCTTTCAGCGCGGCGCGCGATGGATGACCATAGGGGCGGGCATCAAGAATTACTTCACGGAGCCGGACAAGCGTGAGGTCTTGGACGAGTGGACTATGGGGATTGAGACTCGCCGCTTCCTGCAAGACCAGATGGAGCGAGAGCTTATCAGCAAGTTAAACGACCCGCGCTACCGCTACCTTGATTACTACACGACGGAGTTCGACCACCAGACTCATCATAATCGTGACAAAGAGTCGCACTTCTACGCCTTGCAGGAACTGGACGGCATCATAGGCCGCATCTGGACTGCGATTGAGAAATCGCCTTTGGCGCGCGAGACAGTCATGGTCATAGTCTCCGACCACGGCGTCAACTCAAGCCCTGCGGTGTACAGTCAGGGCTTTAACCTTGTGAAGCTGCTGGGCTCGCCCGAAGGCGGAGGCCATCACGTCATCACCAAGCGCCGACTGATGCTGGATTACGCCATCAAGGGCATCAACCCGCTCGTCCCGCTCATCACGACGACGACCAACGACTCCTACTATCTGAAGGGACAGAGCACGGACTACCCTACGGTGCTGCTTGATTTCGACGGCAACGAGCGCTCTTCGATTCACCTGCGCGACTCCGCGTTGAACGTCCTGCACATACTGTTGCAGCAGCTTCGCCGCAAAGACCTGAAGCCGGAGATGCGCCGCGCCATGACCGCGAGCTTCTTCGATACGATTGACAGGCGCAGGGCCGGTTGGGAGCTTGAGATAAAAGAGATAACGGAGGAGCTGACGGCGCTAGGCCGTGCCATAGAGCGCGAGCGTGCGCTTTATGCCGCGAAGCCCAAGGAGTGGACGCGCGCAGACCTCGACGCGGGGCGAAACCTTGAAGCCCGCCGCAACTTCGCCCGCTTAGACTCGTGGGCCTCAGACCAGAGGGATTATACGACTTACCTCAGCACGCTCGGGAATCTGCTGTCCCTGAGGCGCGACACGTTCGACCCCTTCAAGCTGAAGATAGAGGATGTCATTGCCAAGCGCTCTATGGGCGACCACAACAGTATCTATGAGTTGCAGAACTACGTGGTGGCCGCTTCTCCCTCAGGCTTCAGGCTGAAGGCGGACGGCTCCTTGGACATGGAGCAGAGCTTCAAGCGAGTGGATTACTTCTCGCTCCTGCACGGCGTCAGCGTGCGCAACAACGTGCAGGCTGGCGTGGGCAATCGTCCCATTGATTTCGTGGCGGCGCGCATCCCGCGCGAGCGCATCCTTCCGCTTCTCCCCGAGGAGTTGCAGTTTAACGGCGACTGTCTATGGATTTACGGAGGGGCCGAGCGACAGGCGCTCATCCTCGGGCGAGAGGACGAGCGCGGGCGCACGAGCCTTCGCTACCTGCCAATCAAAGACCTTAAGATGGACGCGGGCGGGCGCATTAGTTTTGAGAGAGCCCCGTGGCAGGAGGGACTTCCCTTCAGGTTCTGGGAAGATAAAAACCTGCGTCTTCCGGCTGACACATCGCGCGAGGCTTTCCTTGACGACTGGCACACGGACGTTGAGTGGTTGCACGCGCTGCACAAAACGGAATACTCTAACGGGTTGATTGGAATCTACGAACAACTGGCAAGGCACACGCCGCCTTCTCTCGACGTGAACGCGGCGGGGCTCTCGGAAGACGAGCGACTGTTGCGCCGCTTTCGCAAACGGCAGCGCGAGCTGGCCGAGACCGACTTGTTGATACTGGCGAACAACCACTGGAACTTTGACGTGCGAGGCTTTAATCCGGGCGGCAATCACGGCTCTTTCTTCCGCGTCTCCACCAACTCCACCCTGATGTTCTGGGGCGGAGACGCCACAAGTATTCCGCGCGGCGCGGTGGTGGATGAGCCCTACGACAGTCTGAGCTTTGTGCCGACGGTGCTGGCCCTGACAGGACAGTTGAGCGACGGAGAGCGCCCCCTTCCCATACTGTGGGAGCGCGGGTTTCGTCCCTTCCCCGGAAGACCGATTCAGGAGGTTCTGGGAAAGGCGGCGCAAGCCCCGCAGCCCGTGGCTAAAGGAGATGGGTCTCAGCCTTGATAACGACCGATGAACAGTTAGTGAATCGTCAGGCGGAGGAAGACGAAGAGTTTGAGGCGGGGCTTGACGAGCAAGGCGACGGCGAGACGAAGGGCAAATCCGGCCGCGTCATGTTCTGGCTGCACGTAGTCGCCTTCGTACTAGGTCTCGCGCTGCTGGTCTACGTCATCAACCTAGTGGGCCTTCAGCCCATCTTCGACGCGCTTGGCCGCATAGGCTTCGGCTTCTTCCTGCTCTTAGTCATCAGCGGACTCCGCCACGCCCTCCGCACGCTCGCCATGAGCACGGCCGTGCCTAAGAATCACCGCCGCTTCAACTTCTCGCAGGCCTTCGCCGTGCGACTGGGCGGCGAGGCCATAAGCTTTCTCACCTTCACTGGCCCCGTGCTCGGAGAGGCCACGAAGGTCGCGCTCCTTAAAAAGCGCGTGCCGCTCACCTACGGCGTGACGGCGCTCGTCATAGACAACATCCTTTACAATCTGTCCGTGGTGGTCTTCATACTGAGCGGCGCGTGCGTCATGCTCTGGACGTACAACCTGCCGCCCGTCGTGCGCTACGTATTGCTGACCATCGCGGGGGTCTCGGCCTTCGGCATCTTTGTCACGGCTTATCTGGTACACCGCCGCGTGAAGGTTTTGACGGGACTGGTGGAGAAGCTGGCTCGCATAGGCATTAAGCCGAAGGCCGTCACTTCGAGAATCGAGCACCTGTACGAGCTTGAGACCAAGGTCTATGACTTTTACAAGCACAGGCCCGGCGCTTTCTTCTCCATCATCATTCTTGATTTCCTCTCGCACGCGACGAGCGTCTACGAGGTTTACGCCACGCTGCGGCTGCTGGATTTGACGCCGTCCGTGTCGGCCGCTTACATCATAGAGTCTCTGACAAAGGTCATTAACTTCGTCTTCGGCTTCGTGCCCGCGACCATAGGCGTTTACGAAGGCGGCACGGAAATCATTCTTCAGACACTCGGGTTTGCCGCCGCCACGGGCGTCACTCTCGCGCTAGTTAGAAAGGCGGGCGCGGTCTTCTGGACTGGACTGGGCCTGCTCATACTGCTCTGGCGCACAGTCCCCAAGGCGACACGCAGGGTCATGGACAGGAGCCCTCGACTGAGAAAACTTATGGACAGCCTTGTACTCTCGAACATCTCCCACAGGCCCGCGCGCACGCTCGTCAGCATCCTTGGCATAGCGGTCGGCGTGCTGCTGATTGTCTTCACCACAGGACTGGCGCACGGCGTTCTACGCGAGCGAGGTCGGCGCGAGTCGAACATCGGCGCAGAGATAATGGTGCGCGCATCCGGCACGATAGGCATGACGGGCTCGCAGCGCTTCGCCATGCCCGTGACGCGCGCTGCGGAGATTGCCCGCATAGAAGGCGTGCGCGGGGCTATCCCTTTGGGTCAGGACGTGCAGCCGAGCGACAGCGGCTTCGGCAGCCGCATTGTGGACGGCATCAACTTTGACGAGTACGCGTCGGTCGCGGGGCTTTCAATCAAAGAGGGCAGAAAGCTTGAGGGCGGGGACGAGGCGATTGTAGATACCGTCTGGCAGAAGGACAGGAAAGCGACCATAGGCTCAACGGTCGTGCTTTATGAACGGCCCTTTCGCATCGTAGGAGTGTATGAACCGCCGGGCGGGGGCCGCATAAAGATTCCGCTCGGCACCATGCAGGATCAGCTTGGAAGCGAAGGCCACGCCAGCTCTATCCTCGTCGCCTGCAAGAACCCTGAAGAGCAGGAGCAGGTCGCGGCGCGCATACGCGAGCGCTTCCCGGACGACCAGATTCTCTTTACGCGCGACCTGCCGGAGCTTTACGTCTCAAGCGTGCCCGCGCTCGATGTCTTCATTAAAGTCATAGTCGGCATCGCCGCCACCATCAGCCTGCTCGTCATACTGCTCGCCATGTACACGACCGTCACGGAGCGCACGCGCCAGATAGGCATCCTGAAATCGCTCGGCATGTCAAAGACGACAATCGCATGGGTGATAGAGCAGGAAGCCATCATAGTGAGCCTGCTCGGAGTCATCCTCGGCCTCATACTGACCTTCGCCGCGCGCTACGCTGTGATGCGCTCCACCTCTCTCATAGTAGAGATAGAGCCGCTCTGGCTCGGCATAGCGCTTCTGGTGGGACTCCTCGGCGGCACGCTCGGCGCGCTCTACCCGGCCATCAGAGCCGCGCGACAGGACGCCGTGGAAGCCTTAAGCTACGAATAGAAATTAACAGGGATGGACAGGATAGACAGGATAAAAGAGAAGCTATTGTTTTATCTTTATCCTGTCTATCCTGTCCATCCCTGTTTGAATCCGCTTTAGTAAACTCTCAATACCCGGCGGGCTCGCCCCAGTTGCGTGAGTCCGAAGCTCCGAGCCGGACGCCTGTGCCTTCTTCTATCATGACGCCCTGCGCGTCTCCCATGAAGCGAAGCTGCGAGCCGACCTTGCTCTCCTTCTCCGTCGTCAGCTTAAACTTGTGCCCCATTGATTCGAGGACTCTTCGCGTGTCGTCCGACATCCCGAACGGCTCGAAGACGACTTCGTCCGGCAGCCATTGCTGGTGTATGCGCGGCGCGTCTATCGCCTGTTGAATATTCATGCGGTAGTCCACGACGTTGACTATGATTTGAAAGACGGCGTTGATGATGCGCGGCCCGCCCGGAGAGCCCACGGCGAACCATAGCTTGCCGTCGGGTCTTACGACGAAGGTCGGCGTCATGGCCGAGAGGGGGCGCTTGCCGGGCGCGGCCGCGTTGCGCTCGCCCTGTATCAGTCCGTACATGTTCGGGAAACCGGGCCTCGCGGCAAAGTCGTCCATCTCGTTGTTGAGAATGATGCCGGTGCCTCTCGCCGTCGCCTTCGAGCCGAAGCTGTCATTCAAGGTGTAGGTGTTAGAGACGGCGTTGCCTTCACGGTCTACGACGGTGAAGTGCGTCGTCTCGCTCGATTCATAGCCCGAGGGGCGGCCAGCCTTTACTTCAGAGCTTGGGCTTGCGCGCTTCAAATCAATCGTGGAGCGAAGCCGCGCCGCGTAAGTCTTGTCTAGCAGCCCTTGCACTGGCACGCGCACAAAATCCGGGTCTCCCATGTATTCCGCGCGGTCGGCGAAGGCGCGGCGCATGGTCTCCGCCAGAAGGTGCGTATGCTGGCTTGAGCCCCAGCCCACGCTCTTCAGGTCGAAGCCTTCCAGAATGTTGAGCATCTCAAGCAGTATCACTCCGCCCGACGATGGAGGCGGCATGGAGATAACTTCATAGCCCCTGTAATTGCCGCGCACGGGCTCTCGCTCCTTCGCCACGTAGCCGCGTAAATCGGCGAGCGTCATCAGTCCATTATGCCGCTGCATGTCTTCAACGATGAGCCGCGCCGTCTCGCCTTCGTAAAACTCATTGGGGCCTCTGAGCGCGATTCTGGCGAGCGTCGCCGCAAGCTCCGGCTGTCGAATGGTGTCGCCTTCGCTGTAGAGTCTTCCCTGATTGAGAAAAATCCTGCGGCTGTCTTCGTACTTAGCCAAGGTGTCGCTCGTGTCGCGCAGCGAGCGCGCAAGGTTGAAACTCACCGGAAACCCCTGTGCCGCGAGCCTTCGCGCCGGGGCAATCAACTCTGCCCAGGTCATTCGCCCCGAGCCGTACTTCTTCAGGGCCAGTTCCATGCCCCTGACCGTTCCCGGCACGCCCGCCGCCCGATAGCCAAGCGTCGAAGAGCCCTCGCCCTTTATCAGCTCTCCCTTCTCATCAAGATAGACGTTGCGGGTGGCTGCCCTCGGAGCCATCTCCCTGTAATCAATCGCGGTCGCGCGCCCGTCCTTGAGACGTATCATCATGAAGCCGCCGCCGCCTAAGTTCCCCGCTGCAGGGTAGACTACGGCCAGAGCAAAGGCCACGGCGACGGCCGCGTCAACGGCGTTGCCGCCCCGCTTTAGAACGTCAGCGCCTATGCGAGAGGCTATGCCGCTGGTGGAAGCGACCATGCCGTTCCGCGCTCTGGCTGGCTCGCGCGAAGCGGGCGCAGCCTTTACAAGCGGAACGACGGGCTGCGACAGAAAGAGCAGCGAGAGCAGAAGCGGGAGCAAGTACCTGCGGAGTTTCATCATTGA
>DATELK010000017.1:0-33788 GCA_035276685.1 Pyrinomonadaceae bacterium
ATACCCGCCCGCTACCGCAGGCGGTTCTGACTTATTGGCAGCCGAGCAGAGCGCGGATTGCGGCTGCTTCCGTTCTAACCTCCGCCGCCTGCGCGGTCGTCAGCTTCTTGCCTGACAGCGCGTTCACATGATTGATGAAAGAGGCCATGTTGTCGCATGCTCCGGCTGTGTCGCCCGCTTCCAGCGCTCTGAGCGCGTGCTCTAGCTTCACGGTCAGGCTGTTGGTAATGCCGTGGCCCAGGTTGAAGCTCTCTATCCTCTTAATGAGATTTCGTATGCGCTCTGCTGCGCCGGGCTGGGGCTCCGGCTGCTGCGAGATGGGCCTGTAGGCAGGCGTCTCGCCGTTAGGGGTGTTGAGACTGTTGACTATGCCCGTCGAGACCTGCAAGACGTAAAGACCCTTCTGCCGGGTGTTGTTCCCGTTCTCATCCGTGAAGACGTACTCGCGGAAGAAGGCCAGCTGAGAGCCGTCGGGCGACCACGCGGGCGAAGAGTTCTGGTTGCCATCCGTCAAAGGCGCTATGCCCGAAGGCGTGCCGTCAAGGTTGCGCACGTGTATCGTGACTTCTCCCAGCAAGTCCGTGTAGGCGAGCTTCGTCCCGTCGGGCGACCATGCTATCTCGGACTCGACGCTCACGCTCTGCACCGCTAGGACGGGCGGCTCGCTGCCGTCGGCCTTCAGGGTGTAGATGTCCGAGTTATAAGTCTCCGAGTCGGTGCTTGATAGAGAGATGCCCACGAAGGCTATGCGCGTGCCGTCGGGCGACCACGCGGGGCTGGCCGTTGAGAAGATTGAAGGGTCGTTGACGAAGAGAGGCTGCTGGCCGCTGCCGTCCGGGTTCATCAGGTAGATTAGCTTCTCGCCCGCGCCTTGAAAGGTGTAAGCAATCTTTTTACCGTCGGGCGACCATGCCGGGCTAGTGGCCGGGCCAGTTGTTAGTACCGTGTTATTCGTGCCGTCTGCGTCAACTACACAGATGTTCGGAAGCTCGTAGCCGCAGGTGAAGGCTATCTTCTTACCGTCCGGCGACCACGTAGGGTCATAAGCTTGCGCGCCAGCTCCGAGACCTAAGCTGACCTGTCCCGTTCCGTCTGCGTTCATCGTCCACAGCTCGCCGTCGCGGCTGAAGGCGATTTTGTTCTGCGCGGTCTGCGCCTCGGCAGATGCACAGAAGGTCATGACGAAAAGTGCGGCCAGGTGCAGCGCCAGACCCGCGAAGCCCGAGCGCGCGATGCGTGAAATGATTCTGGTATTAGGCATTAGACTCCCTCCTGATTAGAGATGACACAGGTTCATGATGGTTCGAATTTTTCCTTACACGAGCTAACGCGTACGGCGCGCGGAAAAAGAATCAGGAGAGAAAAACTCGGGCATGATTTTTTTGAGCGAAGATTACATGGCTCTCCCTCGCGTGACCCACATTCGCGGGTTTTCTCGCGTTAGTAGATGAGACGGTTCTACGAAATGGAGAGTGACGATATGGACATCAGGATTCGGCTGATGAGGCAGGAAGATGTTGAGACGTGCGGTCGCATCTGCTACGAGGCTTTCAAATCAATCTCTGAGAAGCACGGCTTCCCGCCTGACTTCCCTTCGCCCGACGTAGCCGCAGGGCTGCTCTCTCATCTGCTGTCGCACGGCGACGTCTACGCGATAGTGGCCGAAGATGGCGGGCGCGTCGTGGGCAGCAACTTCCTTTGGGAGACGGCTGCGATAGCAGGCGTGGGGCCTATCACGGTTGACCCTTCGGTGCAGAACGGAGCAATCGGCAGGCGTCTGATGCATGAAGTCATCACGCGCGCGGAGGAGCGGCTCTTCGCGGGCGTCAGGCTCGTGCAGGCCGCTTATCATAACCGCTCGCTTTCTCTCTACACGAAGCTGGGCTTCGACGCGCGCGAGCCGCTCTCGGCCATGCAGGGCGAGCCGCTTCAAATCGTGATGCCCGGCCGCGACGTGCGCGCAGCCACACGCGGCGACGTTGAAGCCTGCAATAGACTGCACGTGAGGATTCACGGCTACGAGCGGCTGGCAGAACTGGCGGAGGCGATTAAGCAGGGCACGGCCACGGTCGTAGAGCAGGCGGGCCGCATCACGGGCTACGCCACACAGCTAGGCTTTCTGGGCCACGCCGTCGCAGAGAGCAACGAAGACATGAAAGCTCTGATAGGCGCTGCGAAAAGCTTCGACGGCCCAGGCTTCCTGGTGCCGACACGCAACAGCGACCTTTTCCGGTGGTGTCTTGAGAAAGGGCTTAGAGTGCTGATGCCCATGACGCTCATGAGCACGGGCCTCTACAACGAGCCGAAGGGAGCGTTTCTGCCTTCGGTGATTTACTGAGAAGGCACGCCGTCCATCTTGATTCCGAGCGCAGCGTAGATTGTTTCCGCATCACGGAGCAGTCTGCGGCTGCGCTCAACATCTCCCTGCTGCTCTTCGTGACGCGCCCACTCAACTAGAGTCCGAGCCTTCTCCGCTTCCATGCCAGCTTCATTAAAGACCCTGAGGCTTTCCGCGAAGCAGGCTCGCGGGTCGTAAGGCGCGTCGCCGACTGTGACGCTTTGCGTTGAAGTTGCCGCTGCTATGTGCGCGAGCGTGCGCCATGCCGCGCCAAGGTGGTCGTGATTCTCCCTGTCAAGCTCAAGCGCATGGATGCAGGCTTCGAGCGCTTCCACGATTTTTCCCTGACCTAAGAGAGCTTCCGCCAGAAAGCGGTATGATTCGGAGAGGACGTGGTGGCCCGCCGCGCTCGCCATCCTGATTACCAGATGCAGGTCTTCTTCGGCCCTCTCGTAATCTCCGAGCCCCAGCAGAGCGCCGCTCTGGTTGTTGAGCGAAAGAATCTCGCCCACGCGGTCGCCAATCTCTCGCGCCAGAGCGAGCGCCTCTTCGTAATACTCTATGGCCGCGCCGTAGTCTCCGCGAAGACGCTTGCTTTCGCCGAGGCTGATTGTCAACTGGCACTCGTTGCGCTGGTCGCCTATCTCTTTGAAGAGCGAGAGCGCCTGCTTCTTATACTGCTCCGCTTCCGGGAAGCGCCCCATCTTCTCGTTGATTGCGCCGAGCAGGTGAAGGCTGAAGGCCTGTTCCCTGCGACCTTCGTCTCCTATCTCGCGGCTGGTGGCAAGCGCTCGCTCCGTTAGAGAGAGGACGCTCGCCGTGTCGCCCAGCCAGTAATGAGCCCAGCACTGCCGAATCAAGCTGCGCGCGGCCCAACGCTTTCCGGTCGGCGTGTAAAACTCCGCAGCCAGCTTTTCGGCCTGCACGGAATATTCCAGCGACTGATGGTGACTTCCTTTCTTACCCTGTATGAAGGCGAGGCCTACGAGCGCACGCGCCTGCGCCAGGACGTTGCCCTGCTTTTCTGCCGCCTCACGCATCTTCTCGTAAGCCTTCACGGCTTCGCTCAAACGAGCGTGGGCCATCAGCACTTCTCCAAGGCCCTCATACAACTCAACCGCGAGGCGGTTCTCCGTGACTCCTTTGTGCGTGGAATCTTCAGCGCCGGATAACAGGGCAAGCGCCTTGTTGTAGTAGGTCGTCGCGGCATCCGGCGAATAAGAGACGCGCGCCTGATGGCCCGCTCGCACGTACCACTGCGCGGCGCTCTGCTCTTCCCCGGCGCGCTCGAAGTGAGTCGCTATGACGCCAGCGTACTCGTCCGCTCGCTCGTCCGCCTGCTCTATGAGCCAGTAGGCCGTGGCGCGATGGTAGTCCTCTCTCTGACGCCTGAGCACGTTGCCGTAAGCGACGTGCTGAAGAAGCGCGTGCTTGAAGATGAACTCACGCGTGCCCGCGAAGGCGGACATCTCGCGCCTGTAGACGAAGCCTTTGTTACGAAGCGAGTCCAGCCGCTCGCTGATAGAAGGCGTCAGGGACGGAGCTTTAACGGTCTCTTCCGACAGGCGCGCGACCGCGCCGTCCCAGAAGGTGCGCCCTACAACAGACGCGCGCTGAAGGAGATGCTTCTCTTCCGAAGAGAGGCTGTCGAGCCTCGCCTGCAAGACGCCCACAAGCGTAGTAGGCACGTCAATCTCCTTCAGTCGCGTCTCGTCAATGCTCCACGCATCCGGGCCGGGCAGGAGTATGTGTTGATCCATGAGCATCTTGATTAGCTCTTCGACGAAGAAGGGATTGCCTTCGGCGCGACCGACAATCAGCTCCTTCAGGGCTTTCGGGACACGGCCCGCGTTCCTGAGGATTTCGTCAATCAGCTGGCGGCTCTCTCTCGAATTGAGCGGGCTCAGCATCAGACGACGGTGCGAGGCATTGCCTTCTCCCCACGCGGGGCGGCGCTCAAGCAGGACGGGACGGGCCAGAGACACAATCAGTATAGGCGACGCTTCGCAGGATTGAGAGAGCAGCTCGACGAAGTCCAGCGAGGGAGCGTCGGCCCAGTGTATGTCGTCAAGAAAAACAACGACGGGCCGCTCGCGCGCGACGAGGCTGAAGAAGTTAATCAGGTAATGCAGCGCACGCTGGCTGATTTGTTTGGGGTCGTCGAGGATGCCTTTCAGGTGCGGGCTGTCCGAAAAATCGAGCCCTATGAGCTGGCCTATAAAGTGTGCCTGCCGCGCGCTCTTTTCCCCCGGCCCGCAGAGAGAGACGAAACCGCGCTCAAGCTTAACGCGCGCCTCTTCCTGCGGGTCGTTGTCCTGTATCTCGAAGAAGCGCAGGAAGAGGTCTCGTATAAGCGAGTAGGGCGTCTGCATCAGAGAGCGCGTGGCCCTGCCTTCAAAAACGAGCGCAGACTCGTTAACAGCCCTGACCTGTCCTGAGAACTCGTGAAGCAATCTGGACTTTCCCAAGCCCGCTTCGCCCAGCACGGTCACGACGTTGAGCGTAGAGTCCTCCACGGCGGTCAGGAGCGCGTCCATAAGATGTTGCAGCTCTCCCTGCCTGCCAATCAGGCGCGTCTCGATTCCTTCTATGCCGCGCGTGGGCGGGCGGAAGGCTCTGGGCCTTTCGCGCTCGACAGCATAGACGGGCTGAGCTATACGGTCGCGTGTCCTCTCCGGCTCAAGCTCGCGAAACTCGAAGAGCCCCTGCACCTGTCTGAAGGTCTCGTGCGAGATGATTAACTTTTCCGTGCGGCCTGAATCGAGCACGCGGCTCGCGAAGTTAATCGCAGCGCCTGAGACAAAGAGGCCGCCCGCGTCTTCTCTGATAAAGGCAGGCCCGCTCGCTACGACTACTCTGAAGGGCGCAGGCGTGTGCGCGCTCTCACCGTCAAGCTCCGCAATCAAGCGCAGGGAGGCGTGAACGGCCCGCTCGGGGTCGTCTTCGTGCGACAGGTGCGCGCCCCAGAGCGCCGTGAGCGTGCGCCCTTCTACTTTAATGATGCTCCCGCCTTCTTCCGAGATTAGGTGCTGAATGCTTTTCAGTGCGGCGGAATCCGGTGGCGCGTCTTCACCGGGGACGTGGGCTAGAAGGATTGTGACCTGCTTGTGCTGCTCGCCCGAGAACTCCTGCGAGGGGCGCAGGCTGTATCTCATAGAGCCAAGCACGAGCGTCGTTTCCAGCTGTGAGTCTGAAGCGTCGGGCGGCTGGACTCTGCTGTCGCGCTCGACCCTGTCCTGAAGGCTCTTCAAGTCCTGGGCCAGCTCTTTGATTGACTGGTATCGCTGCTCTCGGGCCTTTGCCAGCGCCCTTGAAAGAAGCCGCTTCAAAGCCTCCGGCAACTCCCTGGCGTCAGGCGTAAGGGCCTGCGGCTCCTGCGTGAGGATGGAGGCGATGACATCGCTCGTAGTCTCTCCCTTAAACGGCAGAGCGCCCGTCAGCATCTCGTAGAGCACGACCGCCAGGCTCCAAACGTCAGTGCGCTCGTCCAATTCAAGGCTCCTGACCTGCTCGGGCGACATGTAACGCACCGTGCCCATTATTATTCCGGGGTCTGTCTCGAAGAGTCGCGCGGGCGAGTCGTTATCGCCCGACACAGGCTCCTGCCGGGTTCTTTTGGCCAGCCCGAAATCGAGAATCTTGATGTAGCCGTCGCGCCTGACCATTATGTTCTCGGGCTTGATGTCGCGGTGTATGATGCCTGCGCGGTGCGCTTCGGCGAGAGCGTCGGCCACCTGAGCCGCTATCTCAAGCACCTCTGTCAGGGCTAGCTGCCGGTCTTTGAAGTGAGAGCGCAGGGTTACACCGTCAATGAACTCGCTCACGATGTAGAGCGGCGAGTCCGTGGGCGACACCTCGTAGACCGTGAGGATGTTCGGATGGTTGAGCGTGGAGACGATTCTCGCCTCCTGACGGAAGCGATAAATCCACTGCTCATCTGCGGCCATAGTGGCCTTGAGGATTTTCAGAGCGACGGCCCGGTCAAGCTGTGCGTCATGGGCCAGGTAGACCTCGCTCATCCCGCCCTGCCCCAGGGGCGCGCGAATCTCGTACTTGCCCAGACTTGTCCCGACAGCTAACAGCATCTCACAGAGGATATGCGCGCCGCATCGGATGGGTCAATTAGAAGAAAGGAATTAACAGGGATGGACAGGATAGACAGGATAAAGAAGAAGCAAGCTCTTCTCTTTTATCCTGTCTATCCTGTCCATCCCTGTTAATTTTAGTCTGCGCTTTCTGCAAGGCTCATGGAGTTGAGCGGGCGGGCATTTGTGCTTTCGGCGGATTCGGGCGGGTGGTGCGCCATAGCCACCTGCTTGCGCCCGAGCCAGAGGCTGATTAGGAACCAGACGGCGGCCATAGGCGCGGCCACGAAGGAGACGCCGGTTAGTCCCAAACCAAGCCAGCCGAGCGCGGGCGAAGACCACGCGCCTATCTGGTCTCCTGCGCGATAGATGAAGGTGTCTATGAAGCTCTTGGCCTTGTACTTGTCCTCGCGGCTCACGACCGTGAAGAGGACTTCGCGCGCGGGGCGTGCGATGGCAAAGTTTCCCGCGCGCCTGAGCGTGAGGAAGATGACGAAGAGCGTGAGCGTAGGCATCACGCCCAGAGCAGTAAAGCCTATGACGCTCATGGCCGGAAGCAGCGCCAGTGTGATGCCGACTCCGAGCCACTTCAGGAGCCTGCCCGTCAGGAACGCCTGCACCAGTATGGTCAGGACGTTCACGAGCAGGTCTATCTGCGCGAAGAAGGCCGTGCGCGCTCCCCTGTCCGTGAAGGCGCTCGCCGCGATGCTGACCTGCTGGAAGTAGAGCAGCGTGGAGGTCATGGCATAAAGCAGCATGTAGGCGCAGATGCCCAGGAGATAAGGCGAGCGCAGGTCATGCACAATCCCAGACCAGATGCCGCCGCCTATGGGCCGCTCGTCCGCAGCGGCCTTTTCCCTGATAGCCGCGCGCGAGCCTTCAAAGGCTACGGGGAAGAGACGCACGCACTGAGCGCTCAGCTCAAGCATGACGGCCGAGAGCAGCAGCAGGTTGAGCGAGCCTACCCGCTGAACCAGCGTTGCCGTCAGGCCCGCGCCGACGATGCCTCCGAGCGTGCCGCCGACGCTGATGAAACCGAAGAGCCGCTTGCCCTGGTCTGTGCTGAACACGTCGGCCATGAAGGCCCAGAAGACCGAGATGACGAAGAGGTTGAAGACGCTCGTCCAGATGAAGAAGACGCGCCCGACCCACACGTGCTGATTACCCGGCGTGAGCAGGAGCAACAGGAAGAAGAGCACAAGGTTGGAGATGAAGAACCTGTAGGCTATGGGGATGAAGCGGCGGCGCGAGAACTTGACCACCAGCCACGCGAAGAGCGCGTTGGCCACTAGCATCGCCAGGAGCGTGCCCGTGAACATCCACGGAAGATTCTCGACGCCGCCCGCCGCGCCCATGTCGTCGCGTATGGGCCTGATGATGTAGTAGCTTGAGAGGATGAAGAAGTAGTAGACGAAGCTCAGTATGAGCGCGCGCACCTCCACGGGCTTTACGTCAACCATCTTCTGTAAAAGACGCATAGCCCCGGACGGAGCCACGCGCTCCGCTCTCTTGTCCTCAACCTCTCTCTTCAACAAGCAGTCCCCTTATTCAACAGTTCAGCCTTAACCGTGCCAGTCTCTTTACAGCTTAGGCGCTCTCCTTCTTGCGCGTGTGCCATGCTGCGAGCACCTCTTTCTCGCGCTCGGGCTTGATGCCTGCCCTCAGCTTAGCCTGTCTTTCGGCGGGCTGCTTCTTGAACCAGTCGAGCGTGGCGCGCGTCGTGTCGGCTAAGGAGCGGAAGGTCAGGCCCTTATCCAGAGCGCGCTTGATGCTGATTTCCGCAAAGCCTGCGGAGTCGCCCACGGGCGGCACCCACACGGGCATGTCTCCCCACGGCGACACCTTCTGCTCTTCAAGGAATTTAGCATCGACCCACGTGAACTTTGCCTGCGGATTCGCCACAGCCTTTATGCCGTCGAGCATCCCTCCCATAGTGAGCTTTGACTTAGGCCCGGTCGCGTTGAAGATGCCCGTCGTTCCCTGCTCCACCATTCGCACAGTCCACTCCGCGAGGTCGCGCGCGTCTATGAACTGAACCGGGTCTGTGGGATTGCCGGGGGCAAGAATCTCTCCGCCGCGCTCAATGCGAACGGGCCAGTAGGTGAAGCGGTCGGACTCGTCGCCGGGGCCAACAATCAGGCCGGGCCGTATAACCAGCGTCTTCCGCGGAAACCACTTCTCGGCCTCCTGCTCAGACATCACCTTGAGCGGGCCGTAGAGCGCGAAGCCGGAATCTCTCAGGGTCTTATTCGTCTCCTTCATCGCGTCCGCGCCTTCGTACTTGGCGAGCGGCCCAGTCTCGTCCATGCCCGGCTTGCTGTTGTCCGAGTAGACGGAGATGGTAGAGATGAAGACGTAGCGGTCGACATTGCCTTTCAGGATTTGCGCCGCGTCGCGCACCCAGAAGGGTAGCGTCGTAGGATTGTCTATCACCACGTCCCACTTGCGCCCCTTCAGTGCATCCAGTTGGCCTAGGTTGCGGTCGCCTATCAACTGCTCCGCCTCTTTCGGCAACTCACCCGGATGAGTCTTGCCGCGATTGAAGACCGTCACCTGATGGCCTCGCGCCAGGGCATAGCGCACCTGGAAGGGGCCGGTGAATCCTGTGCCTCCGAGTATCAGAATCTTGAGAGGCTTTTTGGCCCTGCCCACGTTCGCGTGGCCGCCAAGGTTAGCCTCCATGAAGTTGGAGGCGAAGGAAGATGCCCCGAAGGTTAAGGCGCTGCCGCCCGCCAGGGCCGAAAGCTTCAGGAAGTTTCTTCTACTGGTTGACATTATGGCTCTCCTGATTAGAGGTGTTTGTATTTCAGAAAACTCACAGACCGTTAATCGGAGGCATACGCACCACCAGCCGATATTGTTTCAGCATACATTTTTATGGGAGGAATACGAAATTACGGAAGAAGGAATTAACAGGGATGGACAGGATAGACAGGATACAAAGAGAAGAGATTGTTTTTTCTTTATCCTGCTTATCCTGTCCATCCTGTTTGAACCCCGCAGACATAAGAATAGGCGCGGAAGCTTGATGAAAGCTCGCGCGCCTATTCTTCTCTTTACTGCTCTGATTTTCTTATTTGCCTGCGGGCGGCTCCATCGTGAGGATGCAGGGCACGCGCTCGGGCTCGGCCAGCCTGAGCAGCCCGTAGCCTATGCCTGCCAGCCCCGTCATGAGTCCCGGCGACTCTACGCCGAGCGGGATGCCGCACAGCCAGCCTTCTCGTCTGATGCTCTCAAGAATAATTGAGGCCAGCCGGTTGACGTGATTGCCCAGCTCCTCGTCGCACAGAGCGTCCCCGGCCTGCATAATCAGCTCTATGTTGCCGAGGTCGCCGTGACATAGAGAGTGATTGTGGCCGAAGCCGTCTCTCAGTGTACTTCTCACCGCGACATCTATCTCATCGCGTATCTCATCGTCGTCCAGATAGGGCAGAGAGCGCAGGCGGCCAAGCCCCACGCCCGGCGCACCGTGACACCACGCGAGCATAAAATGGCCCTCGCCGTCATCGTTCTCAGGCACGACGCCGTCCATCTCGCGCAGGTCGGGCCAGTTCTTTATCTCATCAGAGAAGATGCTGCGCTCGTAGGCGAAGCCTTCAAGCGCGGCCCTCTTGAAACGCTCCTCTCCCGTCAATGAGCCGAGAGCCAGCAGCATAGAGGTGATGCCTGACGCGCCGTGCGAGAAGCCAGCCAGAGGCTTACTTCCCGTCATGGGAGTGAGCCAGCCTATGCCGTGCTCCATCTGCTTTGCGCTCTCTATGAGATGGTCGCCGCACTTAACGGCTGCGGCCATGGTCTTCTCCGAAGGCGCGCAACTGTAGAGCGCGAGCAGCCCCCCGAGGCACCCGGCGGTGCCGCTTATAATGTCCAGGAACTCATCGACCTCAATCATTTCGTGAAGCTGCTCTACGTGAGACTCTGCCTCTGCCAGCAGTTCCGGCTCGTTCCAGAGCTGGCCCAGGTGCGTCAGCAGATAAATCCAGCCGCCCCACCCGTCAAAGCCGCCTACGTTACGATTCTGCGACTTAAGAACTTCGACGTGTCGCCGGATGGTGTTGACGGCAACGCGCGCAAGCTTCGTATAACGCTCAATCCCTGTGACAGCGCCTACTTGAGCGAGGAAGAAGGCCACGCCGCCGAGCCCGTTGTAGAGGTCTACGCCGAGCGGCAGGAGCGTCCAGTTCTTCTCGTTAAGGAGCGCCACGCCAATCCACGAGACCTCGTGCTCGTCGCGCAGGGCAAGCTCTTCGAGGCGGTCTGCGACGGCGCATGCCGCCTGTAGAAGCTGCTCGCGTGTGGCCGGAAGCTCCGGCTCAATCATCCTGTAGCTGGCCCAGTGCGCGCCGTCCGAGCCCATAGCCAGAGTCGTCAGCGAAGCATTGATGAACCACAGCTGTTTATTCAGGTCTTCTTCGCCGAGCTGCTTCATGCGGCGCTCTACGAGCCTTAAGCCCGTCTCGTCCAGAAAGTCGGCTATGCGCTCGCCGCGACTCGTCCAGATGTCGCGCGAATCGGGCCGAGTAGTGAACATGGGGATGTCGCCGTTCTGTAAGTCCTGCACTTCGGCCGGAATCACGCGGGCAAGATAAGGACGCTCTGTGATTCCCACCCAGAGGCGGTCGAAGAAGCGGTCACGGTCAAGCCCGTTTCTCAGCATGTCCGGGTGAAAGCTCTCGTGCAGCAGAAGCGAGTAGACGCGCGTAGGCCGCATGATGAAGCGCACTTCGTCCGAAGCGAATCGAGCGAGCAAGCCATCCTCTGCCAGCAACTCGTCCCTGTGCTTTATCAGTAGACGGAAGACGGAGGTGAAGCCTTTGACCAGCTCTTCCCTGTACTGCAAGGGGTTCACGTCCGCGCCGTTTATCGCCGGGCGGTTCTTGGCCCCGGCCATCTCTATGCGCCTGCGCTCAAGGCGCATCTCGTCTGTGCCCGGCTTCTCCCACATGGGGACGGCCTTGGGCGTCAACTGGCCCGCCTGCCCGCCGAGGCCGCTCAAGTCAATGCCCTCTTCGTCGGCGTTGAACCAGACGCGCTGAGGCAGTATGCCTACGCGCAGCACGGAGTAGCCCATAGAGTCGTTAATCGCGCCGCCGCCCGCAGGCGTGTCGACGCCCTCGGCCCTCGGATGAAAGAGCGACTCAAGGTCAATCAGCACCGGATGCTCGCCGGAGGCAATCAGATTCTCGTAGTGAAAGTCCGTGGCCTCAAGCGCGTAGAGCAGCGCCAGGTATCCGCCCTGCCTTTCATAAAAGCGCTTCAGCTCGTCTTCAGTCGTGCAGCTACGCGCCTCTACAAATTCCGTCCAGCCGTAAGAGCCTCGCTCAATCACACGGACGGTGCGGAAGGAGGGATGCTCGCCGCGCTCGTTCAGCCACTCCAGCAACTCCTGCAAGTGCATGTCCACGGCCAGCGACTTTGGCTTGTAGACGACCTGGAAGCCTTTGGTGAATGTGGCTATGAGGACGCTGCGCCCGCCGCGATGCGAGTCGCCCACGCCGCCTTCAAGCTGAGAGAGCACGCCCGGCTCACTTCCCGGCGCAAAGCTCTCGCGTATCTCGGCCCAGTCGGCGCACAGGTGCTCAAGGAACTCAAGATGAAAGTTGAGCCAGTTGTTGATGTGAACGACGAACTGGCGCGCCAGCACAGGATACTCGCGCAGCAGAGCGAGCGCCGTCTCAGGCCGCCTGAGGCCCTCTATGAAGAAGGTGAATCGCTCTTCAGGCGTCTCTCCTTTCAAGAGGCCCTGTAGCCTCGCGACGTTCACCTCAAGCGCAATCGTGCGGCCAATCAGAGAGGTAAAAAGCCCCGGCAGGCCCGCGAAGAGGATGGATTTTACGGTCGCCGGGTCGAAGGGCAAGTCCGTGCTTGACTCAACCATACGACGCAAGCCCTCTTCCAGCCGCCTGTGGCTCTGCCGTATGAGCGGCTCTATCAGAGTGAGCAGGCCGTAAAGCCGCTTCCCCTTCTGAGGCCCGGCGGACGCATCTTCGCCTTCGGCGCGAGAGTAGGCTTCGGCGATTTCCCTGAGCCACGGAGGCACGTCCCCTATGCGTTTCGAGAGAGCCTCTATGGGCTCGCCCAAGAGGCGCAAGAATTCCTGCTCGGTGAGGCCTCCGACGTTCAGCCTCTTGTTGAAGGGGTCGTCGCTCGTGAAAGGACTCTGCGAGCGCCAGCGCTGCAAGCGGCGGTTAGCAAGCTCCGCGTCAACCTCTATGCGGTCTGACTCCGAACGGGTCGCGCGCAGCGACTCCAGTCGTTCGGTCAGCGTGACGGCGTGAAGCCAGGCGGGGTCTTGAAAAGCTGATTGATTCATACATCTCCTTTACAGTGGTTGACGGGCGAAGGGTTAAAGGGTTCTTTGATTTCGGTGGAGTTGAGAGCGAGTGCTTTTTGTTTAGGAGCGGGGGAAGCCTTTGGGCAGGCCTCCCCCGACTCCCTTGTTTATGCGAGGAGCCGTCAGTAGCAGCAACCCTTTGTCAGGATGCCGCAGGTTCCGCCCCAGGTGCAGTTGCTGAGCGAGCACTCGTCCCAGATAGTGCAGCAGCCAAACGAGAGCAACCTCTCGGACATGGCAGCCTCTGGCATGAAGACTGTTCCACCGGCAACAGCGCCCAGGTCGCGGTCGTCAAGCTCTATCATGCCCGCAGGGTTCTGCGGCACCATAGCACGCTCGGCTTCGCTCAGGCTCTGACGGTAATCCTCGTCCTTCCAGGCGCGCACGATATTTATCTTCCTCATCCTTTTCTCCTTTCTCAAGAGAGAGCCGGGATGTTCCGTGCCTCGCCTAGTACATCAGCGGCGACTCTTCCATAAGGTCGTGGCAGCAGCCTATGGTGGCGATGTTGCGTGTCCCGCCGCCCGTGCACGGAGTGACTGTGTTACAGCAGCCATAGGTTAATAACTGCCAGCTATCTGTGCCCGTATCCGTGCCGCCCGAGGCATAAGCCAGGTCAGCATCGGATAACTCAACGAAGCCCGCGGGGTGCTGCGGAAGCAGCGCCCTTTCGGTTTCGCTCAGCCCGCGCCTGAACTCTTCATCTTTCCAGGCACGGATGATATCTTTATTTCTCATTGCGTTCTCCCTCGTCTAAAAGGTGGAGCGCAAGCCCTGTCGGGTCTCGCCGCAAAGGGTGGCCTACGACTTCTCGTCCGGGTTGCCGTGAGAGCCATTCATTGATGGAGAGACCTGACAGGTTACGCTTGCACGTAGGGTTTCGGCCTTGGCCGCTAGCGAGCGCGGCCAGTGAAAGGGGCGGCGGTGCAAGCCCTGTTGATTTCCTGCTGTCTTAAGCTTTGAATTCTAGAGCCGGACAGGGGAAAGCCCGACCAGGGGACTCGACAGGGAAAACCTCACACTCGGCCGACCGCTAGTATTGCGATTGCATGTACATGTAGCACTGCATGTCTGAAGAGACCGGGCAGCAGCCATAGGTTCCCAGGTACCATGAGAAGCCGCACTCGCGCCAGATGGTGCTACAGCATCCCAGAGTCCAGCCGGAGCCTGTGCGCGCAAGCTCCGCTTCGGTTCCGCCCGCGACCAGACCAAGCTCGGCGTCCGACAACTCCATAACGCCAGCCGGATTGTCCGGCAGCATTGCCCGCTCGGCTTCGCTCAGGCTCCGCCGATACTCTTCATCCTTCCAAGCACGAATGATGTTGGTTTTCGTCATTCTACCTCCTTCGACATTCTGGATTGAGGGGTTGAAGCCACCGGGCAAAACGGCGGCTCCCGTTGCCTTCCCGTAGAGAAGGATTGACCCGGCCGTCTTCCGTCGCCCGTCACGCGGCGGAAGAAGCGTTTCAGCCGGGCCTGGCTCCGATACCACCCGCCTTCTGCGCGACAGCTAAAGGAGCAGAGCGGTCGCGGCGAGGCCGAAGAGTCCGGATGCTTGCCTATCGCTTGTTTGAACCACTCGTTAATCTCTTGGGCGCTACTGCTCGATGACTGATTCGCGCAGGCAGCAGCCAAGAGAGAAGAACCACCAGGAGTAGAGGCACGGCTCCGTCCAGGTATCGCCGCCCGCTACCGTCTCAAGGTCTTTATCGTTCAGCTCAATCATGCCCGCGGGATTCTGAGGAAGCATTGCGCGCTCCGCTTCGCTCAGGCTCCTGCGGTACTCTTCGTCCTTCCAGGCGCGAACGATGTTCACATTTGACATAGCAGTCTCCTTCTAATTGTGATTTGTTTCGGCATTTTACGAACGAGTAAAGGGAGAGTCTTTCGGATTCAGGGCAAACTACCGTCAAGCCCGTTTTCGCAGGCCAGGGCTATGCATGTAGTGATTAAGCGGCGACCGTTCGGCTTGCGTCTGGTTGGTCTGCTTCTATATCGCCTTGGGAGCGTGCGAAAGGATAGAGCCTCAGCTTTGCAACCCCTGCTTGAGGGGAATTGCCAATCAGCCGCGCTTTTAAGTGGCTACTCGTCCAACGCGGAAAGATAAGTAAGGACGGCGGGTGAAGTCCTTAGAGAAGATTCAAATTATTTTCAAAAAATCTTTAGAACTGGAATCTCATTCAGGCAATCAGGACAGAGCTCCACCCTGAAGTCAGACGAAGAGGCGCGTTTGAAAGCCTCAACTCTTCACTCCCTTGTCGCGTCTCAGTTGATTAAGGCTTCAGGTGTAAGCGCGTGGGCTCAGTTAAAGCAGAAGGTGTCAACCGCGTCCTGTAGGACGGGCGCTGGAACGCTCTCGACCTGCGGGCTCAAATCTATCTCGTCGAGTCTTAGGCTTGCGCCGCGAGCGGCCTCTTCAAGTATGCGGCAAAGATAGCCAAGAAAGGTCTCTACGTTCTCCGGCTCAAACGAGGCGCGGGCGTAGGCGCATTCCAGAGCGGTCTCTTCCGAATCTGGGCGCACGTTGAGCATGAGCTTGAGGCAGCGCGCGGCTGGCCCGAGTCCGTCCAGCGCGTCTTCTATGTCTGTCTCGCACTGCTCCGCGCCGCTCGCGTTGATTTGAATCCCGACATCAAAAACCGCAGGCGAGTCGTCGCATGCCGGGAGCCGCCCTGCTCTTTCCAGCACGTCGAAAGCGAAAGGAGAATGAAGCGAGACCTGCCTCATAGTCTTACTTAGCGCCTGTGCGAACTGCTTGAAGGTAATGTCGCCGTAGGGGCGCACCCTGATGGGAACAGCGCTCGCCTGTTTGTCATCAGCCTGCGCCAGCATGAGCAGGAGTAGGTCGTCCCTGCCGTTCATGCGTGACAGAAGCAGTCCGTAGGCCGCAAGGATTAGGGCTGACGAATCAACGCCGCACTGCTCCTGAAGCCTCTCAAGCAGCTCGTTTCCGACAGTGCGACGCGCTAGACGGAAGCCTTCTTCCTGCTCATTGCTTCTGAGGTCGTCCAGAACCGCCTGATGGGCTGTCGCGTAGTCGAACTCGCTCAGCCAGAACTGCTCCGCCGCCACGTAGCGCTCGCAATGCTCAAGCACAGCCGCTAGCTCTGACGGCAATTCAGACGCGACGGCTTCAACTAAGGCTTTCACACGCGCGCTCTGTTCATGCTGTAGATGAAGCTCAAGCCCGCCGCGAGCGCGGACGGGCATGAAGGCTAAAGTATGCGAGCCGAGCGGCGCGTTGTGGGCCAGCTCAAAGCCTTCGTCCACCCACTCGTCGCCGCCGAGCCACGGCCGCGCCGTCAGGTACTCAAGATTAAGGAGCAAGCTGAAAGCCTCCGTAGTCGAGCCCGCGCTTTCATCGCCTCTCAAGCTGCGGCGTATACGTTCTATCTCTTCCAGGAGACTCTGGCCCGCGCCTGCGCGACACTCAACCGTGCGGCGATAGGTCAGCGCTCCGGCGGTGCGCGAAAGGGGCTCGTACTGATTCCTGTAATCGTCAACGATGTCGAAGACGATTGTTCCAGTCGTGAGGCTGCGGCTCAGGACTCTTTGAAGGGCGACTGTGAAAAGCTCTCCCGGCTTCAGGCCGTATCGCGCAGGCGCTGGCGCAAAGAGCCTCTTCAGAATCTCTTCGTCAAAGCGCAGGGTGAGCCGCGCGTCTTCAACTGAGGTGGCATCATCTATGGATGAGCGGCTCGCTTCCGCTTCGGCCGGTCGCGCCGCTTCGCGCATGAAATCGGCGTAGCTCACGTTGACCGGAAGCAAAGTAATCTCTCTCTCGTTATCCAGCTGCTCGTAAATCCTGTAGAGGTCTTCCATCAGGAGCGCCAGACTGCGCGCGTCGAAGATGGCCCTGTGAGCTACGAGCAGCACGTCGCACGTCGCGCCCTCGCCCTCAACAAGCGCGACCTTGATGGACGCGCCCCTCGTGGGACGAACCTCTTCGGCAAGCTCTAGTATAAGAGCGGAAGTGTCCGGAGCGTCGCTCGCGCTTCGTACAGCTAAGACGCCAGAGCTTTCCTCCGCCGTCTCTTCCGACACGTGCAGGTAGCTCTGGCCCACAAGCTCCACCTGCAACATCTCGTTGCGTCGTACCAACTCTCCGATTGCGCGTCGAAGCACCTCTTCCTTCAAGCTCTTCTTCAGAGAGGCGCGGTAGCAAAGGACATCTTCCGCCCCGCCCTTCCTTTGTCCGAAGCCGCTGCAAGGCTCGTAGAAAATCTCTATGGGCGTGGCAGGCACCGACGGCTCGGGCCGCCTGAGGTGGGTGCCCCGCGCCACCTCTACGGCGAGCGGCGTCAGTGCCTGCCAGCGTCGTTCGGCGCGATAGCGCGCCTCTTCCGTGTAGATGTTGATTAAGCCAAGCTCCGCCGCCAGCCGCGAGAAGCGTCGCAGTCTGTCGAACTTCTCTTCGCGCGAAGGCTTGTTGTCCACAATCTCCCACTTCCTGAACTTGGTGTGGCGCGTCACGTCCTCAGGGTAGAGCGAGAAGGAGTCGAAGAGGCGCGAGCCAACCTGCCCGTACGGGTAGTAAAGGTGCGGGTGCGCTTCAAGCTCGTAGATGTAGCGGTGATTCTCGCGCACGAAATCCAGCGTCTCTTCAAAGTCGCTCTCGGTCTCGCCGGGAAAGCCGACTATCCAGTACGTAGTCGTGCGAACGCCCGCCGTGGCCAGAGACTTCAGGGTCTCCGCGATTGTCTGCGGAGTCGTCATCTTGTCCATGCTTGCGAGCACGCGCTTTGAGGCGCTTTCGATTCCCATACGGACGCGAATGAGGCCTGACCTGGCCCAGAGCCGCACGCGCTCGCGGTGCGTGACGGGCTTGTCCGCGCGTAGATACCCGTCATAAAGGACGCAGCCTCCCTTATCGACGAGCGCTTTTGAAAGCTCCTGTATGTAGGGGTTCATCAGCGAGTCGCCCATGAAGAAGGTGTTGTTGCCGTAGCTTTCCGCGAGCCGCATCATCTGGCCCGCCAGCACGGGCGAAGGCTTCTTACGATAGTTCCCCCACTGAATCGTCTCCGAGCAGAAGGAGCACTGGAAGGGGCAGCTTCGCGCGCCCTCTATGGTCAGGTGATAGTAGTCCTGCATGTTGAAGTCCGCGAAGGACGGCACGGGGACTTCCAGCATGTCCAGGTTGACGCGCTGCACGTCTTCGGTCGTGATGAGCCGCTTGTGCTTCAGCTCGCCCTGCAGGAGCTTGAGCAGCAAACCCTCGCCTTCTCCTATGATGATGTGGTCTACGAACGGGTACTCGTCAATCAGCGTGGCGAGGTTGTCGGAGCCCAAGGCGAGGTCGTCTGCGAAGACTCCGCCGCCCATAATCGTCGTAATCTGCGGGAAGCGCTGTTTCACCGCGCGCAAGAGGTAGAGCGAGGACGACAGGGAGGTCGTGTAGGTGCTCGTGCCTATGTGC
This sequence comes from Pyrinomonadaceae bacterium, assembly GCA_035276685.1. GTDB lineage: Bacteria > Acidobacteriota > Blastocatellia > Pyrinomonadales > Pyrinomonadaceae > JACVRN01. The sequence continues at coordinate 18,177 of DATELK010000017.1, forward strand.
GAGTATTGCGAGAAGTCGAACAGCTCGAAGAGCGTGGCTTCGAAGCTCTTGAAGTACTGGTCAACGAGCTTGATGAGGTCGTCCACGACAGCGGGCTCGGACTTAACGCCGTACTGCGAGATTATCTGCGGCACGACGAGTCTTAAAGTCTCCTCGCTCGTGCCGTTCATGTGCGCCAGCATGTGGTCGTTCAGTATGTGCCAGAGCTTCGAGTAGCCGTCCTGAATAGTTATGTTCTCAAGCGATTGCAGGCGGGCGAAGTAACGGTGATGCATGTTCCACTGCTGCGCCAGCGTGTTGAAGTCGAAGCAGGTGACGGAGTAGCCGTGCGCCGTCAGGTAGCTCTTCAGAATAGAGATGCCAAGGGGCGGCGTGAGCGGCGTAAAGAATGGCGGCAGTACTAGGAGGATTCCCTTTTCCATTTGTCACCTCAGTTCAGAAGAGGAAGCTGGCGTGTTCGTCCCGGTCAGTTGAATCGAGCGAGTGTGCGGACTCTCTCTCGTCAGGCGTTTCGGCGAGCGAGATGTCTAGCAGAGGCTCGTCCGGCGTCAAGACTACTCCTTCGACTAGCGCCTGAAGATGCGCGAGCATGCGCGAGATGGTCTGGTAATCGAAGAGGTCTCGGTTGTACATGAAGAGCGCCTTCAAGCCCTCTTCGCTCTGCTCCACGAAGACTATGATGTCGTACTTAACGGTCTGGCGGTCTATCTGCAAGGGCTCGAAGGTGACGCCCCCCGCCTCTATGCTCTTCAGAGAGTCTATGAGGATGAAGACGACCTGAAAGACGGGCGAGCGGTTGAGGCTGCGTGTGGGCTGAATGGCCGCGACGAGCTTGCCGAAGGGCAAGTCCTGATGGGCGTAAGCGCCGAGCACGGCTTCGCGCACCTGACCTAGCAGTTGACGGAAGCTCAGCTGCGGCGTGAACCTTGCGCGCAGGGCCAGCATGTTGACGAAGTAGCCTATGACATCTTCCGTCTCGCTCCACCTGCGCCCCGCAATCGGAGAGCCCACGATGATGTCGTCCTGCCCCGTGTAGCGATGGAGCAGCGCGAAGAAGGCCGACAGCAGCGTCATAAAACTTGTCGCGCCCGTCTCTTTCCCCAGAGAGTTCAGCGGCTCCACGATTGAGCCGGGCAGCGACAGAAGCTGGTCTTCGCTCCAGTAGGTCTGCACGGGCGGCCTGGGCCGGTCTGTCGGAAGCTCTAATGTTGGAAGCTTCCCACTCAACTGCTTCTTCCAGTAGTCGAGCTGTGCATCAAGCACTTCGCCCTTCAACCACTCGCGCTGCCACTCCGCGAAATCCGCGTATTGAATCGGCAACGCCTCGAAACGCGGCTCTTCAGTACGAGAGAAGGCCTCGTAGTGCGCGGCCAGCTCTTTCATGAAGATGACGAGCGATTGGCCGTCCGAGATGATGTGGTGCATGGTGAGCATCATCAGGTGCTCTTCGTCGGCCAGTCGCAGGAGCGTCGCACGCACGAGCGGCCCACGGCCCAAATCAAAGGGGCGCATGGCCTCTTCCGCGACCAGCCGCGAGGCAATACTTTCGCGCTCGTCCAACGCCTCTTCGCGCAAATCTATCACAGGCACGTCCAGGCTAAGCTCTGGCGAGACGACCTGCACGGGCTCCTCGTCCACCATGACGAACGTCGTCCTGAGCGATTCGTGGCGGCTTATAATCCTGTTGACCGATTGCCTGAGCGCGTCCGCGTCGAGGCGTCCCCTGATGCGAAGCGTGCCCGAAAGGCAGAAGCGAGGACTCTCGGGCTCAAGCTGGTCAAGAAACCAGAGCCCCTCCTGATTAAAGGAGAGAGGCAGAGTCCCGGAGCCCGCGCGTCGAGGGATGGTCTGCGTCGCGGCCGCGCGCGTGTGCTCCTTCCTGAGCCGCATGGCCAGGAGCGCCCGCTTCTGCGGAGAAAGCTCCGTGATGCGCTGTCTCAAGTCGCTCATAGATTACGCTCCTGACTTTGCGCGTCCCTTAGGAGCGCTTCCGTCTCCTCGTCGGAAAGCTGCTCAAGCTCTGCGAGCAGCGCTGCCACCTCCGAGCCGTCCGCCTCTTCTATCTGCATCGTCATGATTGTCTCCGAGAGGTGTGCCACCGTAGGATTATCGAAAAGCTCCACGAGCGGCACCTCCACCTCGAACTCGTCACGCAGGCGTGCAATCAACTGGATGGCTGTCAGGGAATTTCCGCCAAGCGCGAAGAAGTCATGATAGATGCTGACCTCGTCACACTTGAGCACGCGGGAGAAGATAGCAGTCACCTGACGCTCGACCGGGTTGCGTGGCTCGACGAATCCACGCTCGTTCAGGGAAGAGAGCTGTTCAGGCGCGGGCAGCGCGCGGCGATTGACTTTGCCGTTCGCAGAGAGCGGCAATTCCTCTATCTTGACGTACACGCCCGGCACCATGTACTGCGGAAGCTTCCCTTTCAAAAACTCTCTTAGCTGCTCCGAGGATGGCTCCTGACCATTTCTGAGAACGTAATAGGCAATCAAGCGTTTTTCGCCGCGAAGCTCGCCCGCCGCCGTCACAATAGCGTGAGCAACGTAGGGATGCTGCGTCAGAGCAGACTCTACTTCACCAAGCTCGATGCGATTGCCCTGCACCTTCACCTGATAATCCGCCCTGCCCATGAACTCTATGTTTCCATCCGGCAAGTAACGGCCCAAGTCTCCCGTGCGATAAAGTCTCTCTCCCCTTCTCTCGTCATAGATGAACTTCTCTGCTGTTCTCTCTTCATCTCTCCAATAACCTCCAGCCACACCTGCGCCCGCGCAGTACATCTCTCCCGTCACCCACGCGGGGCAGTCTTCCAGCTTCTCGTTCAGCACGTAGTAACGCGCATTAGAGAAAGGCTTGCCGTAAGGGATGCTCTTCCAGGACGGGTCTGTCTCAGTCACCGGATAGCAGATGTTCCAGATGGTCGTCTCTGTAGGCCCGCCTACGCTGACAAGCTGCGCGGAGGGAGCAAGCGCCCGCAGCCTTTCCGGCGTGTCCAGAGGAATCCAGTCGCCCCCAAGGAAAGCCAGCCTGAGCGTAGAGGCTAAGGCAAGCTCTCGCGCCTCTACATGCTCAAGGAACATGCTCATCATGGCCGGCACGGAGTTCCAGATAGTGACCTCCGCGCTGTTCATCAGCTCAAGCCAGTGCGCGGGGTTTCGTCTCTCGGCCGCTTCAGGCATCACTAGCGCACCGCCCGCAGTCAGCAGACCGAAGATGTCGAAAGCCGACATGTCATGATGAAGCGCAGTCAGAGCAAGCGTCCTGTCCTGCGGCCCCACATTGAAGCGGCGGTTGGTGTCAGTCACTGCGTTGACCGCGCCGCGATGCGTAATCATGACTCCCTTGGGCGAGCCCGTAGAGCCTGAGGTGTAGATGACGAAGGCCAAATCGTCCTGACCCTGCGCCGCGTCCAGAGGCTCTGACGACCAGGCGCTCAGCCGCTCCTCATCTATGCGAAGACGGCGCACGGACTCGGGCCATTCTATCTTCTCGTACAGGTGCGGCTGCGTCAGCACAAGCTCTACCTGAGAGTTTTCGAGCAGGTATGCCAGACGCTCCTTAGGCAGCTCTGCATCAAGCGGAAGATATGCCGCGCCAGCTTGCAGCACTCCCATGACTGCTACTATCTGCTCCCATCCCTTCTCCATCACGATGGCGACTAGCCGGTTCGGCTTCACGTTCAGGTGTCGCAGCCAGTGCCCTGCCTGATTCGCCATGCGGTAAAGCTCCGCGTAGCTCAGCGTACGAGAGGGAGTGATGACGGCAGGCTCTGTGCCCCGCGTCTCGGCCTGTGCGGCGAAGAGCGTGTGAAGCAGCTCATCAGGGATGGGTGCATCTGTCTTGTTAACGGCTGCACGCTCTTCCAGCTGTGCGGCAGGGATGAGCGCGGGCGTGCGTCCCGTCCACGCGTCCGGCTCAACAATCAATCGTTCGAGCAGATGGCAGTAGGCGCTGAACATGTCTGAGAGCAGCCCATCGGGGAAAAGCTCTTCGACGCAATCCCAGTAGAAGGAGAGCGTGCCGTCGCGCTCGCTCACGTCATGCTCAATCCAGACCTGCGGAGCCTGAGAGATGCTGTACTCCACCTCGCCCAGCCAACGGAGCGGAGTTCCGTTAGGGCTGCGCGCGGGCTGGTTAAGCATGCTGGTCAGAACGACAGGCATCATGGCGTGCGGCGCTGCGCCCTGATGTCTCGCAAGCTCGCGCAAGACCTCCACGCCGTTAAAATGTCTATGCTCCAAATCTTCCCAGAGCTGGTGCTGCACGGAGCGAGCAAACTCCGCGAAGCTCTCGTCGCGCCTGAAGTCAACTTCCAGCAGGCTGACGCCCGTGAACTGTCCTATTATCTCGTTGACCTGCGGGTGAAGCGGCGGCCTGTTGTAGAGCGTGAGGTTCAGGGTCATGTGCTGGCTGCGGCTCCAAGTTGCCAGCACTGCGGAGAAGGCCGCGCAGATGACAACGGAAGGAGTCAGGCCCGATTGCCCGCAAAGCGCTTTCAGCTTCTGCCACTCCTCGGGCTGTAGCACTCCGTCGTAGCGAACGAACTTCGGTCGCTTGAGCGCGTTCGGATTCTTGACGAGCGGAAGCTGCGGCGCGGGAGGCAACGCGGGCACGCGTGCCAGCCAGTAGTCGCGCGACTTTCTGTAAGCGTCCGTCTCCCTGAGCGCGGTCTCGGCCAGCACGCAGTCGCGGAAGGTAAGCTCAAGCGGCGCGAGCGCGAGGTCAGGATCGTTGTAGAAGTCCAGAAGCTCCGAGAAGATTATGTTCTCGCTCAAGGCGTCCACGAACTGCGAGTCTATGCTGACGTGCAGGAGTATGCGCCCGCCGTCCAGAAGATGCGCCATGTTCTCGAAGAGAGGCCAAGCATCCGGCTTAAGCATCTGGTGCGACATGCGCTCTCGGGTCTCAGCGAGCCTTTCATCAACAAACTCTTGAGGCTTCCCTCTTAAATCAACTACCTCTATCTGATACTCCGGCACCTCTTCCAACACCTGCTGTCTACCGTCTTCAAGCACTATTGCCCGCAGCATGTCGTGTCGCTCAACGAGCTTCCGCCACGCTCTATTCAACCGCTCAAGGTCAAGGTGCGTGCTCTCGAACTCGTAGTAAACGTGCGTAGAGACGTTGCCCATGTCGTAATGGGCATTGCGGCCAATCCATATGGCCTGCTGTATGACCATCAGGGGAAAGGCTTCGTGCCGACCGGCCGCGTCGGGAGTGACGGTCATCTGAGCGGTCGAGCTAAGCTGGCCCGTCGCGCTGCTCGTGACTTCCGCTTCCCTCTCGCGCTCAACCGTAACTCGCGCGTCGCGCCCGCCAAGCACCGTGTGCAGCAGCACGTGGCTCTCTTCCAGATTCAGCAAAGAGCGCGCTTCTTCAAACTCAACCTCTCCGACCTGACAGAGTCCCAGCCCGTAGTCCGGCCCCGTAGTCTCAAGCAGGTGCGTCATAGCGCCCGCCTCAATCAGCGCGTACTTCAGGCTAATCTTTCCGTACATGGGCGTGACGGCGTTCATCTCCGCGACGAGAAAGATGGTGAAAGCCGCTTCATCGAAAATCGGTCGGTTGTAATGAAAGTGAATGTTACGGTCTATGCGCGCCCGCTCGGAGATGAGCGCCAGTTGCCTCGTCCCCGGATGGTAGTAATAGACGCCCTCTGCCAATCCCTCCACGCGGTTCTCGGCTACGTAGAGGTAGGTCTGCACGGGATAAAGCCCGCCCGCGGAGCCGTAGCGATACTTAGGCTGGCCCTTAAGACTAATCTCGCTTAAGCAGTTGAGAAGCCCCGCCAGCTCCTCAATCGTGACTGGCTCTTTCGAGAAGCTGCGGTGGCTTCGCCTGCGCCTGTATAGCTCTACCTGCGAGTCGTACGTCTCAGGCGTAGCTAAATCTATCAGGGTCGTGTCCTGTGAGAGACGCCTCTGCCCCGGCCTGGACTTCTTGAACTGGGCCCGCTGCTTGGGGTCGAAGAGCAGAGGTGTCTTTGCCAGGACGGCGCTTGCCCTTGCCTCTTCACCGCTTCCGCCGCCAATGGCAGGCCCCGTCGCGGAAGAGCTTTTCACGAGAGAAGATTCGTAGAACTCTGCTATTGCTCTCGTCGTGGGAAGCCGGAAGAGCTGGCCCATCTCGGGCCTGAAGCCGAACTTCTTCTGAAGCATTCCGCCGAGCCGCATTATCTCTATGGAGGCCGCGCCCAATTCCATAAGCCGCGCGTCCGGGTCAACGCGCTCGATTTTGAGAATCTCCGAGACTATCCCTGCGATGTCCGCGAGCATGGAAGTGCCGGACGACGAAGCCGCTTGAGAGGCGGGCAAACTCGTCGCCACGTCCTTCATCTCCTGCAAGGCGCGGCGGTTGACTTTGCCATTCGCCGACAGAGGCAGCTTCTCTATCTTCGCGTACACGCCCGGCACCATGTACTGCGGGAGCTTCCTGCGTAGATGCTCCTGAAGCTCCGCCGTCGCGGGCATGACGCCAGCCTCAGGCACTATGAAGGCAACGAGCCTTCGGTCGCCGTCACGCGCTCCCTGCACCGTGACGACTGCCTGAGACACCAGCGGGTGCTCTTTCAACGCAGACTCTACTTCACCAAGCTCTATCCTGTTGCCCTGCACCTTCACCTGATAATCCGCCCTGCCCACGAACTCTATATTTCCATCCGGCAGATATCGTCCTAAATCTCCCGTGCGATAGAGCCTCTCTCCCCTTCTCGCGTCATAGACGAATTTCTCTGCTGTTCTCTCTGCGTCTCTCCAGTAGCCGCGAGAGACGCAAGCGCCCGCGCAGTACATCTCTCCCGTCACCCACGCGGGGCAATCCTCCAGTGATTCATTCAGCACGTAGTAGCGGCAGTTCGACAGAGGCTTGCCGTAGGGGATGCTCTTTCTGCCAGCGTCCGCCTCTTCCACCGGATGGCAGATGTTCCAGACGGTCGTCTCCGTGGGCCCGCCGAGGCTTATGGGGCTGGCACCGGGCGCGACCCGTTTTATCCTTTCGGGCAGGCTCACGGGAATCCAGTCGCCGCTCATCATCGCCAGTCTCAGCGATGAAAGAGCTGCTTCACGGGTCGTCTCAAGGTGCTCGACCATCAGCCCGAGCAGTGCGGGCACGGAGTTCCAGAGAGTCACTCGCTCGCGCTTCGCAAGCTCTGCCCAGTGCTTAGGCTCGCGCAGGGATTTCGCGTCGGGTATAACAATCGCGCCGCCAGCACTCAGCATCCCGAAAACGTCGTAGACGGAGAGGTCGAAGCTGAGCGACGAGATGGCTATGGCTCTATCCTCGGGGCCTACCTGAAAGCGCTCGTTAATATCGCGCACCATGTTGACCACAGAGCGATGCTCAATCATGACTCCCTTGGGCGCGCCCGTGGAGCCCGAGGTGTAAATCACGTAAGCCAAATCCTCGGGCGCTGCCCTCTGCGCCGAAAGGTCTGACAAAGAGAGAGCGTCAGTAGCTTCGTCTTCATCCACGCGTAAGCGCTCTATGTGACTGGCCCAATCCAGCCGCTCGTCCACGCTCCCCTGCGTCAGCACAAGCTCTACCTGAGCATTATCGAGCAGGTGTGCCAGCCTCTCCTTAGGCAGCTCTGCGTCAAGCGGAAGATATGCCGCGCCAGCTTGCAGCACTCCCATCACAGCTACTATCTGCTCCCATCCCTTCTCCATCACGATGGCGACTAGCCTGTTAGGCTCGGCCCCGCGCCCGAGCAGCCAATGGCTGACGGACGCGGCTCTACGGGCCAGCTCTTCATAAGTCAGGCTGATGGAAGAGGTGATGACGGCGGGCTGCTCAGGTCGCAGGCTTACCTGCTCAAGAAAGCCATCGTGCGCCAGAACGTTTGGCAGAGGCGCTTCGGTGCGGTTGACCGTTTCGCGTAGCTCAAGCTGCGCGGGCGGCAACGATACTAACCTGTTCAGAGTCCACGCCTGCTCGTCACCGGCCAGCCTTTCCAGTAGCTTCGAGTAGGCCTCGAACATGTCGCGCAGCATCCCCTCGGGGAACAGCTCGCTCACAGCGTCCCAGTGAAAGGCGAGCGCGCCGCCGCGCTCCATAGCCACGTTGTCAATCCAGACCTGCGGCGTGTTGGTGATGCTGAAGGTCACGTCGCCGAGCCAGTCTATGACGGAAAAATCTTCTAGCAGGCTGGTGAAGACTACGGGCATGGCGGCGCTTCCGACGGCTCCGCCTTCTCTTAGCGCAAGCTCCTGCATGACCTTCAGACCGCTGAAGTGTCTATGCTCAAGGTCTTGCCAGAGTCGCTGCTGCAATCGCTGCGCGCGTCGCTCAAAGCTCTGTTCAGCCGTCGCGTCCACCTCAAGCAGCGTGAGCGTGGTGAAGTCTCCAACGACGCGGTTAATCTGCGGGTGAACGGGCAGCCGACCGAAGGCCGTCACGTTAAGAGTAAAACGCGGGCTGTGGCTCCACCTCTCAAGCACCTCGGCGTAGGCGGCGCACAGTATGACAGAAGGCGTTAAGCCTCTGGCACGCCCCTTTGCCTTCAGGCGCGACCACGTTTCCTCGTCCATCACGGTCTGGTGCGTGTGAGCGTCAAGCACTGTATTCTGCCGCTCGAAGCGCGGCTTGGTGATGGCGGAAGGGCTCTTAACAATGGGAAGCTCAGGCGCGGGCGGGAGCGAGTCTACGCGCTCCATCCAGTATTGTCTAGAAGTCTCAAAGCGCGCCGTCTCTTTCGCGGCGATGTCCGCCAGCACGTAGTCCCGGAAGGAGAACTCCAAAGGCTCAAGCTCAGCATCGGGGTTCAGATAAAGCTGTTCCCACTCTTTGAAGAGTATGACTATGCTGACGCCGTCAACGATGAGCAGGTCGAAGTTGACGTGCAGCCGCACGCGCTCGTCGTCCAGCCTGAATGCCTTGATTTCAAAGAGCGGCCACACGTCCGGCGCATGCACCTGATGCGACATGCGCTCTCTGGTCTCTGCAAGCTCCGCTTCAACCATCTGTTCAGATTGCCCACGCAGGTCAGCCACCTCTATGCGGTACTCCGGCACCTCTTCCAACACCTGCTGTCTTCCGTCTTCAAGCACGATTGCCCGCAGCATGTCGTGTCGCTCTATCAGCTTCCGCCACGCGGTGTTCAGGCGTCCCAGATTGAGGCCCGTCGAAGCCAGGTCGAAGTAGATGTGGCAGGCCACGTTGCCAAGCTCAAAGGCGTCGCCGCGCCCTATCCAGTAGGCGCGCTGCTGCTCGCTCAGGGGGAAAGGCTCATGCCTTTCTTCGGGCGCTGGAACGATAGCGAGAAGAGGCGTCGCCTGCTTTTCATCCTTCTCCTGCTCTGCCTGAAGCTCTGAGACGGCTGCGGCCAGCTCCGCGAGGTTCGGCGCTTCGAAGAGCATGTGAAGCGGCACGTCCACCTGAAAGGCGTCGCGTATGCGATAGGTCACCTGCGTAGCTAAGAGAGAATGCCCGCCAAGCTCGAAGAAGTTGTCTTCTACACCTACACGCTCGACCCGCAGCACCTCTGACCAGATGCGGCTTATCTCTTCCTCGACATTGTTTCGCGGCGCGACGTACTCTCTGCCCGTCACTCTCTCTTCCGACGGAGCAGGCAACGCGCGCCGGTCAACTTTCCCGGAAGCAGTCAGAGGCATTTTCTCTAACGCGACGAAGGCCTGCGGCACCATGTATTCGGGAAGCCTCTGCTGCAAGTAGCTGCGCCACACCGATGCGTCAGGCTCGCTCTCCTGCTCTCTCAAGACAAGATAAGCGACTAGCCTCTTGTCTCCCGCCACGTCCTCTCTCATCAAGACGACGCAATCCTTAACCTCCTCGTGCTCCCTTAAGGCTGATTCAATCTCTCCTAATTCAACACGAAAGCCTCTTATCTTGACCTGATTATCCAACCTTCCCAGATACTCCAACTCTCCGCTCTCCAAAAACCTCGCCCTGTCCCCACTGCGATAAAGACGAGAGCCGGGCTCAACAGAGAATGGATTAGGGATGAAGCGCTCTGACGTCAGCTCTGGACGGTTGAAGTAGCCTCTGGCTAAGCCTTCGCCCCCTATGTGAAGGTGCCCCGCGACTCCAACAGGCACGGGCTCAAGCTGTTCGTCCAGCACGTAGGCTTGCAAGTCCGCTATAGGCTGGCCTATGACGCTCGTGCCGCCCGTCGAGTCGGCTTGCCTGACGGGATAATAGGTGACGTGGACGGTCGTCTCGGTGATGCCGTACATGTTGACGAGCTGCGGCGAGCGGTCGCCGTGTCGCTCGAACCAACCCATCAGCGAGCGAGGGTCAAGCGCCTCGCCGCCGAAGATGACGAACCTTAAAGAAAGCTCTGACCCGCGCGCTTCGTCCACGTCCATCAACTGGCGAAAGGCCGAAGGCGTCTGGTTCAGCACCGTCACTCGCTCACGCCGCAGCAGCTCGTAGAACTCTACGGGCGAGCGGCTCACCAGATAAGGCACGACGACGAGGCGGCCGCCGTAAGCGAGCGCGCCCCATATCTCCCAGACAGAGAAATCGAAGGCGTAGGAATGAAAGAGCGTCCATACGTCCGAAGAGTTGAAGCCGAAGAGCGGCTCCGTCGAAGTCAAGAGCCTCAGGACGTTGCGGTGAGTGATTTGAACTCCCTTGGGCTGGCCGGTAGAGCCGGAGGTGTATATGACGTAAGCCACGTTCTCCGGCGTCACACGCGTAGCCATACGAGCATCCGATTCCGCGCCTATGGCCTCTCGCTCCGCGTCAAGCGTTATGACCGGAGTGTCCGTGCTTTCAGGAATAGCTTCAACGAGACTCGTCTCCGTCAGCACGGCTCGCGCCCTCGCGTCCTTAAGCATGAAGGCCATGCGCTCCGGCGGATAGGCGGGGTCTAGCGGCAGGTAGGCTGCGCCCGCTTTGAGTATGGCCAGAAGACCTACGAGCATCTCTGCCGTGCGCTCCATGCAGATGCCCACGAGGCTTTCAGGCCCCACGCCGCGACTCGTGAGGTATCGCGCCAACTGGTTCGAGCGGCTGTCCAGCTCAGCGTAAGTAAGCTCAAGGCCTCCGCACGATACGGCCACGGCATGGGGGCAACTTTGCGCCGCAGCCTCGAAGAGCTGATGAAGGCACCTGTCATTCGGGAGAACGGACGCATCAATACTCAGTCCCGTGCCCGCGTCTTCTGCCAGCAGCGTTCCGGCGGGCGTGCTCTTTAAGGCTCCGCCTTCGGCCCTTCGCGCACGACGCGGCTCGTCAATGTCCGGGAGAATCGAGACGGGTTGCGTTAAAAGTTTTTCTTTCGACATACCGTTTTCCAATGGGGGGATTTTGTAAGGCCTACCAGAGGCCGGGAAGGAGCCTGTACCTGACCTGGGTCGTGTAGCTGCTGTAGCCTTCAAGGTTCTCCCTGAGGAATCTGTCTTCCAGAATCGTGCGGCGCAACAACACAAGCGCATAGATGGCCGCAGGGATGAGCGCGACCCATGAGCCTAAGGCAAGGGCGCTCAGGAAGGCGCTGACGAGCGCGCTGGTGTAGCCCGGGTGTCGTATGTAGCGATACGGCCCCCGCATGACGACGTGATGGCCGCGCTCTCTCTGCAACCTCACGTCAACGGTGAAGTAGTTGTTGACGGCCCTGGCCCAGACATCCAGATTCAACGAGAGCGCGAACCCTGCGAGCGCCGTCAACTGTAGCCAGAGCGGCACCGTGTCAGACCAGTGGAAGCGCCCCCTGTCCAGAATTGCCACGACCATGTGGCTCGCAGAGAGCAGCCCGAGCGCGAAGCTCCCACGGCTGTCTACGCGGTCTGGAAGCCTTTTACGCTCCTCGCGCGCAAGGTCAGCGTCCATGGCGTAGATGCGCGCCAGCACGTTGAAGGAGAAGATGGCGGCATAAATCCAGAGCAGGGGCAAATCCCAGCGCCCCGCCAAAAGCAGCATCAGCCCGGTGATAATGCCCACCGTGCAGAGCCATATAATGAATCTATAAAGATAGCTTTGACCTTTTTTCATAACGTGCCTCGCTGTTCACATCTCATTGCTTCACGCCGTAACGGCTTGCCAGACCTCTTGACGAATCGCTATATTGCTTACGGTACTAATAGAAAGTCGTTCACCTGCTACGAGAGTCCTGTCTACCAATGAGCACATCAACACTGGCGTCAACGTGGTTTAGGCCGCGCCTGCCGAACCCTAAAGCTAAACTGCGTCTCTTCTGCTTTCCTTACGCGGGCGGGACAAGCTCCATCTTCAACAACTGGCCGCGTGAGCTTTCCGCAGAAGTTGAGGTCTGCCCCGTGCATCTGCCCGGGCGCGAGTCCCGTTTTCGCGAGCGCTCCTTCACGCGGGTCGGGCCGCTCGTTGAGACTATGGCGCAGGCCATCTCTACGCTGATGGATAAGCCCTTCGCCTTCTTCGGCCACAGCATGGGGGCTATCCTGGGCTTTGAGCTGATTCATCTTTTACAGAGAGAGGGGCGGCCGCTGCCGTTCTGCTTTTTCGCTTCGGGCCGCTCCGCGCCGCAGAAGAGGCTCAAGACGGCTCAAACCTTTCACCTGCCCGAGTCGGAATTCATTGAGCAGCTACGCAGACTGAACGGGACGCCGAAAGAGGTGCTTGAGCACGAAGAGCTGATGGGGTTGATGATTCCTATCCTGCGTGCTGATTTTGAGATTTGCGAGACCTACTCGTACACGCCGGGGCCGAAACTCGGCTGCGCGATTACGGCGCTCGGCGGAGCGCACGACCGGGACGTGCCTTCGAGCCATCTAGCGGGATGGCGAGACCACACGGACTCAATCTTTTCGCAGTACATATTTCCAGGCGACCACTTCTTCCTGCACTCGGCCGAAAAGCAGCTTCTTCATACTCTAGGGCAGGAGCTTGCGCGCCTGAGCCCCCGCTCGAACTAAGCCGCGACGGCCGAGAGGAAGCTTCTGACGACTTGTGTGTACTCTTCGCGACGGACGATTGAAGCGCCGTGGCCCGCGCCTATGAAGGTGTGCGTTTGAGCCTGTGGGTAGAGCGCTTTGAGACGTGCGCGCTCCGCAGCCTTGATGATGGTGTCGTTGTCGGATTCCAGAATCAGAATCCGGCCGGGCCAGTCCTTCAGGTCATGCGACGTGAAGGTGTAATGCTGCTCAAGGTCTATGGCGCGCTCGTAGCCGCTGACCAGCTGCTCTTTGTTAAGGCCCTGCACGAGTTCCCTGAAGTAAGCGCGCCAGAACTCCTTCTCGTCACCCGCGCTTGAGAGCAGGCTTGAAATCTCCCACCTGAGCCCCGCGCGAAACCAGCTTATAGGCAGCAGCCGCATGACGGCCATCCCCAGCCCGCTCAGCTTCGCACGCTGAGGATTAGGCACGCCCGTATGAGAGAGAATAAGGTGGCTCACCCTCTCGGGGTACTCGCGCACCATGCACTGGGCCAGTCCGCCTCCGACAGACCCGCCTATGATGATGACGCTCTCGACCCTTTCCGCGTCCAGAAGAAGCACGAGGCCGTCGAGCAGCCGCTTTACCGTGGGGACGAGCGGGTAGTCGGGCGCAATCACGCGGTAATCGCTTTCAAATTCCAGTATGTGCCTGAAAGCGACTTCCGCCTTGCCGATTGCGCCGGGAAGAAGCAGTAGAGCCGGGCCGCCTTCAGGCCCGCTCGCATAGTAGCTCCACTCAACGCCGTCAAGGTCGAGCCTGCGTTCAGCATGCGTGGCGCGAAAGCGCGTCAGCAGCTCGCGCTGCTCGCGTGGCACGTCCCTGTAGATGTCTTCAAAAGCAGACCGGCTTCGAGCGCTGCTTTCGACTACCTGGCTCATACAAGCCTCCTCACGCCTCCTGTTGAGCTAAGAGAGCAGCCACCTCTTCCGCACTGTACTCTTCCAACTGCTGCACTGTCTCAGCTATCTCTTCCGCTATCTCCTGTCCACCCACTTCTTCCGCTACGCATACCGCAAGTGCCGCCACCGTAGGCTCTTCAAACAACTTCCTCAGCGGCAGCTCTTCAGCCTGGAATGATTCTCTGACACGGTTAATGACCTGAGTCGCTAAGAGTGAATGTCCACCTAAATCGAAGAAGTTATCTTCCACTCCTACTCTTTCTACCTTGAGGACTTCCGCCCAGATGGAGCACAGCACTTCTTCCAGTTTACTTCGCGGCGCGACGTAGCTTTCCTCCGACAATCTTCCCTGCTCCGGCGCGGGCAGAGCCCTTCTGTCCAGCTTACCCGAGGGCGACAGCGGCAGCGCTTCCAGAATAACAAAGGACTGCGGAATCATGTACTCCGGCAGCTGTTGTTGCAGGAAGCGGCGCACGCTCTGGCCTTCAAGCTCGTCCTCCGAAGCTTCCGGCACAAGGTAAGCCACGAGGCGCTTGTCACCCGGCACGTCTTCCCTGACTATGACCACGCACTGGCGCACGAGCGGATATTCCGAAAGCGCCGCCTCTATCTCGCCAAGCTCTATGCGGTAGCCGCGCAGCTTCACCTGATGGTCGCTTCTGCCCATGTACTCTATGCTGCCATCCGGCAGATAGCGCGCGAGGTCGCCCGTGCGATAAAGCCGCGTGCCCGGCTCAACAGAGAATGGATTTGGGATAAAGCGGTCTGCCGTCAGCTCCGGACGGTTGAAGTAGCCTCGCCCGAGGCTCGCCCCGCCTATGTGCAGGTGGCCCGCGACTCCTATGGGCACAGGCTGAAGGTGATTGTCCAGAATGTAGAGCTGCGTGTTGGCTATCGCTCGACCTATGGGCACGCTGCTACGGTCTGTGTCCCGCTCGCAGTGCCAGTAGGTCACTTCTATGGTCGTCTCAGTAGGGCCGTAGAGGTTGAGCAGCTCTGTGTCCGGCAGCGTCTCGAAGAATTTTGTTAGCAGCTCTTTCGGCAGAGCCTCGCCGCCGCAGAAGACTCGCTTGAGCGAGCCGCAGCCGCTGAAGCTCTCTTCCTGCAACAGCGCTTGAAGGAGCGTCGGCACGACCTGAAGCCGGGTCACTCCGTGCTCCCTGATAGTGTCAATCAGGTAGCGCGGCTCAAGGTGGCCCGCAGGTCTTGCCATGACCAGGCGCGCGCCGCTCAACAGTGGCGCGTAAAACTCCCAGACCGACGCGTCGAAGCTAAAGGGCGTCTTCTGTAAATCGGTATCGGTCTCGACCATCGGAAAACTGTCCAGCATCCACGCCATGTGATTGGCAATCCCGCCGTGTGAAATCATGGCCCCTTTCGGCAGTCCGGTAGAGCCTGAGGTGTAGATGATGTAGGCTATGTTCTCCGCAGAGACTCTGACACGAGGATTCTCTTCATTCTCTCCCGACTGGCTGGCCTCGCGTATCCCCACCACCTCAATCTCCTGCGCCGCCAAAGCCGCCTGCGCCTCCTGCTCCACGAGCAGCGCCTTCAACTCCGCGTCCTTCAACATGAAGAAGAGCCGCTCGGCCGGATAAGTCGGGTCGAGAGGCACGTAGGCTCCACCCGCCTTGAGTGTACCCAGGAGTCCTACGACCATCTCTATGGAGCGGTCGCAGAGGATGCCCACGCGCACTTCCGGGCCGACGCCAAGCTCTATGAGCCTGTGAGCAAGACGATTCGCGCGACGGTTTAGCTCCGCGTAGGTCAGTTGCTCATCCCTGTAGACGAGGGCTATGCGGTCGGGCGTGCGCGCAGCCTGCCGCTCGAACAGC
>DATELK010000018.1:0-15643 GCA_035276685.1 Pyrinomonadaceae bacterium
ATACCCGCCCGCTACCGCAGGCGGTTCTGACCTGCTTTACTTTGCGGGTTGTATGGATTTTTGACGAAAAAGGTGCCGGGGAAAGTGTAAGTAGGACACATGCGGGAGTGCGCCGGTGGTCTCTTCATCTTCAGGCGCGCAGGTTCGGACGTGGCTCGTGGTCGCGTGGGTTCAGAGAGGGCTTGAATTTCCGGCCTGTTTGGCTCTCTCTGTGCGACGGCGAATATAAATTATGGAAAATTGGTTCTTTTTGAGTCCCCACACGGGCCGGTGGTTTATAGTTTGCAAGCCGTCTCTCACATCAACGAGAAGATAAAGAGAACGCTCCTCGCCCGTTTCTTCTTTACCGGGAAGGTGGGGGTATGTTTTTAGAGAGCGCGGGAATCAGCCGGGAGGGCGGAGCGGTCGCCGACTCCACTCAGGCTGCCACGATTCTGCTGGTGGAAGACGAAGAGAGGGTGCGAGAGGTGATGGAGCTGACGCTTTCTCTCAGCGGCTACCAGGTGCTTTCTGCGCGCGGCGCGCTTGAGGCGCTTGAGATAATAGAGGGCTACGACGATGCGATTCACCTGATGGTCACGGACTTCGCCATGCCGCACATGAACGGGGCAGACCTGGCCGCGCGTCTCAAGAGAGTCAGACCCGAAGCAAAGGTTCTCTACGTCTCAGGCTTTCCGAAGCAGGACGTGCAGAGCTTTCACGACAGGAACGCGAGAGCCGGGATTGAGTTTCTTCAAAAGCCTTTCGCGCCCGAAGAGCTTGAGGAGAAGGTGATGGCTATTCTGGCCGACGAGACTTAACGCGCACGTCTGCTCTCATCCTCGCGCTCAAAGCCCACTGGCCTTTCTCACGCCTAATCCTTATTATTTATCAACCGGCAATTAAACCACATGAGCTTTCATGCTTCGAAGGGATTCGCTATATGGCTTTCCGGTCGCAGTACGCGCTTCCGAGAACCGCGTCAGTAGTTGTCACGACTATCATCATCGCGCTGCTCTTCACTGGACTTCTTCTGCCCGCGCCGCGAGCGCAGCAAGCGCGCTCCGAGCAGCAGCCCGTCAATTTCTCGCCGCAGCTTCTCGCGGAGCTAAAGCGCATACAGCAGGCCGCGCTCGCAAGCGACTACGCGCTCAGGCAGGTGAGTTACCTCTCTAACAACATAGGGCCGCGACTGAGCGGGTCTGCACAGGCAGAAGCCGCCGTCGAGTATGTCGCGGACGAGATGCGGCGACTCGGCTGTCAGGTGACGCTTGAGAAGGTGACGGTGCCGCACTGGGTACGAGGCGAGGAGCAGGCGTCGCTCGTCCAGTGGCCCGGACAGGCCGCAGGGACTACGCAGAAGATTGTGCTGACCGCTCTAGGCGGAAGCGTCGCCACGCCGCAGCAGGGATTGACGGCGCAGGTGGTTGTAGTCAACAGCTTCGAAGAGCTTAACGCCTTGGGCCGCGAAAGAGTGACGGGAAAGATAGTCCTCTTCAACGTCAGGTTTGACGACCGCATGGCCAAGCAGGGCTACGGCGGAGAGGCGTATGGTGAGGCCGTCGTCTATAGAGGGCGCGGCCCGAGCGCGGCCGCTCGGCTCGGCGCTGTGGCTTCTCTCATACGCTCCGTGGGCGGCGCTCAATATCGTCTGCCGCACACTGGCTCAACGCGCTACGCCACTGACGCGCCGCAAATCCCCGCCGCCGCCGTCGCAGCAGAAGATGCAGACCTGATAGCAGGTCTGGCAAAGCAGGGGCCGGTCTCTATGCGCCTGCGTCTCACGCCGCAGACTCTGCCCGACGCCGTGAGCTACAACGTCATAGCCGACTACAGGGGAAGCGAGCGGCCCGAAGAGATAGTCATAGTCTCCGGCCATCTGGACTCGTGGGATTTAGGCACGGGCGCGATTGACGACGCTTCGGGCGTGGCCGTCGCGATGCAGGCGATTCAGTTGCTCAGACAGCTAAGGCTTCGCCCGCGCCGCACTATAAGAATGGTCGCGTGGATGAACGAAGAGAACGGGCTGGCGGGAGGCCGCGCTTATGTCAAAGACTACGAGTCGCAGCTACGCGGTCACGTCGCGGCGATAGAGATGGACAGGGGCGCGGGTCACCCGCTCGGCTACGCCGCAAAGGCCAGCGCGGCCGCCGTTGAGATGCTCGCTCCCGTCTCGACTATTCTTGCCGCCTCGGGCGCAGGTCTTACTCGCCGCGAGGAAGAAGCGCCGGAAGCAGACATCACGCCGCTCTCTGCGACAGGCGTGCCTGCCTTCGGGCTCTGGCAGGACACGCGCACTTACTTCGATTACCATCACACCTCGGCCGACACCTTCGACAAGGTGGTGCCGGAAGAATTGGCTGAAAACGCAGCCGTCATGGCCGTGCTGGCCTACGCGCTCGCGGACATGCCGCAACCGATTCCGAGATAATGCAGAAGGCAGAGTGCAGAATGATGAATTAAAGAAAAGCATTCAGGGTTGAATAGTTCTTCTCATTCATCATTCTGCACTCTGCCTTCTGACTTGCTTTTATATGGTTCCGACGATTCTTCGTTATGACTCGCTGCCTTCTACGAATACGGAGGCGGCGCGGGCTGCGAGGCTCGGCGCTCCCGAAGGGCTCTGTGTTATCTCGCGCGAGCAGACGGCCGGGCGCGGCAGACGAGAGAGGGAGTGGTGTTCTCCTATGGACGCCGGGCTCTACTTCAGCATCGTGCTGCGCCCGAAGATGGAGCAGAGGCTCTGGCCTCTTTTGACATTGATGGCATCGCTCGCCGTTTACGACGCGCTTGCGGAAGCGTGCGCGCTTGAGACAGACATCAAGTGGCCGAACGACGTTTACGCGGGAGGGAGAAAGCTCTGCGGCATACTGGCAGAGACTGTCGAGTCGGACGCAGGAAGGGCCGTCATAATTGGAATCGGCATTAACCTGAATGATAACGCGTTCCCGGAAGAGCTGAAGACGGTGGCCACCTCTGTTGAGGCGGAGACGGGCCGCGCCGCCAGCCGAGAGCCTTTGATTGAATCGCTCGTCCGCTCGCTTTTGAAAAAGTACGAAGCGCTGCAAGAGCCGGACGGCGCTACGTTGATGCTTGGTGAATGGACTGAGCGCTCGTCTTATGCCGATGGCAAGCAGGTGCGCGTAGAGATGTCCGATGAAATTATTGAAGGCACGACACGAGGGCTTGAACCCGACGGCGCTTTGCGTGTAGAAACAGTTGCGGGCGACATCAAGCTCGTGCGCGCAGGAGATGTCTGGGCGCTCAGGCCGAACCTGAAGAGAGCCAGAGGATGACCGAAAGCCAAAAGCCCAAGCGCATAGCCCTGACCACTTACGGCTCGCTCGGAGACCTTCATCCCTACATCTCGCTCGCGCTTGAGCTGAAGCGGCGCGGCCACCTTCCTATCATAGCCACCAGCCCCTTCTTCAGAGAGAAGGTAGAGCCGCTCGGGCTTGAGTTTCATCCGACGCGACCCGATTTCCCTTCGCCCGAAGAGAATCCTGAATTGACTAAGGAGATGATACGCCGCGCTATGGACACGCGAGACGGAGCGGAGTACGTCACGCGTGAGCTGTTCGCCGTTCATGTGCGCGACAGCTACGCCGATTTGTTGCAGGCTGTAAAAGGCGCAGACCTGCTTGTCACGCATCCCGTCACCTTCGCCGGGCCATTGGTCGCGCAGGTGACAGGTATACGCTGGGCGTCGAGCATCCTTTCTCCCATAGTCTTCTTCTCCGCTTATGACGCGTTGATTCCGCCTCACATGGCCGAGATGGCGAAGATGTTTTCGCTTCTGCCCGTGCCCCTGAGGCGCGTCATGCGGGCAGTTGCGAGGCGTATGGTCAAGCCCTGGTTTGAAGAGGTGGAGAGTCTGCGTAAAGAGCTCGGGTTGCCATACAGAGGGATTCCAATCTTCGAGGGACAGCATTCGCCCGAGATGGTGCTGGCGATGTTCTCAAAGGTGCTGGCGGAGCCTCGGCCCGACTGGCCTGCGAACACGCACGTCACAGGCTTCTGCTTCTACGACAAGCTCGAAGCAAATGAGGAAGCAGGCAAACTACAGCCTGAGCTTGAAGCATTTCTTCAGAAGGGAGAGCCGCCGATTCTCTTCACGCTGGGCTCTTCGGCGGTCTGGGATGCTCAGAGCTTTTATCAGGAGAGCGTCAAGGCTGCTGTCAGTTTGGGCGAGCGCGCCGTGCTGCTCATTGGCCCGGAAGAGAACCGCCCGCAGAATCTTCCTGAAAGCTGCGCCGCTTTCGAGTACGCTCCCTACGGCGAGATAATGCCGCGCGTGAAGCTTGTGGTTCATCAGGGCGGAGTCGGCACGACGGCTCAGGCGCTTCGCGCAGGGCGGCCCGCGCTCTTTGTGCCCTTTAGTCACGACCAGCCGGACAACGCATGGCGCGTCATGCAGCACGGAATCGCGCGCATGCTGACGCGCAAGCAGTACAAGGCCCAGCGCGTCGCAAGGGAGTTGAAAGCGCTGCTCTCAGACCCTTCGGTTGCGCGCCGCGCGGAAGAGATGGGCGCACTTGTCAGGCGCGAAGACGGCCCCGCACGCGCCTCAGAGTTGATAGAGACCATGCTTGAAGATTCCGCGCCGCTTAAGGAAAGGGAAGAGCCCGTTTATGCTTCTGGCGATTGACGTAGGCAACACCAATACTTCGCTCGGCGTCTACGACAAAGAGCACCTGCGGGCGCACTGGCGGCTGACCACGGCGCGCGAGCGCACGGTGGACGAGTACGGCGTACACGCGCGCAATCTCTTCGAGCTTGCCGGGCTGGACTTCAAGGCCATCACGGCCATAGCCATAGCCTCTGTCGTGCCGCCCTTGAACTTCACGCTGCGACGCATGGCGGAGAACTACTTTCATCACGCGCCTCTCTTCGTAGACCACACGACCGACACGGGCGTGCCCATCCTCTACGACCCGCCCTCGGACGTGGGCGCGGACAGAATCGTGGATGCTGTCGCAGCCGTGCATAAGTACGGCTCGCCGTGCATCATAGTTGACTTCGGCACGGCCACCACCTTCGACGCCATCAACGAGCGCGGCGAATACCTCGGCGGAGTCATCACGCCCGGCATCACCATCTCTTCGGACGCGCTCTTTGCGCGCACGGCCAAGCTGCCGCGCGTAGAAATCAAGCGACCCACTTCCGTCATAGGCTCGACCACCATAGGCTCCATGCAGTCCGGCCTCTACTACGGCTATGCCGGGCTCGTCGACGGCATATTGAAGAAGATGAAAGAAGAGCTTGGGCTTCGTGTTCGAGTCGTCGCCACGGGCGGCCTCGCGCCGCTCATAGCAAGCGGCTCCGAGTACATAGAAGAGATAGACGACAACCTCACGCTCGACGGCCTCAGACTGGTTTACGAGAGACAACAGGGAAGTGACAAGTGATGAGTAATGAGATAGAAGCATCTTCTTCTCGTTCGTTCCTATTAATATGAATTACTTCAATTATTTCAGCGAAGTTGAAGAAACTTTTGTTCGCCGACGTGGCAAGCATTTGCTCGTGAGTTCGGTAGATTGGGCGCTTATCCAGACGTGGAAAGATATGGGAATACCGCTCCACGTAGCGCTTCGCGGGATTGAGCGCGCGTTTGATTCCTACGAGTCGAAGCCGCGCAAGCGTTCGGTCAAGACTCTCTTCTATTGCCAAGAGGAAGTGGAGGCGCAGTTCGCGGAGTGGCTCGAATCTCAGCTGGGAGCGAGCGAAGAGTCGTCAAACGGCGAAGGTGATGTGCAGGATGCTGCTGAGTCGGACGAGCGTCTGCCTTTCCCGCGCCGCAGCATCCTTGAGCACATGGAGCGCGCACGCGTCTCGCTCCTGAATATCTGCAAGGAGAGGCGGCGCAAGGACGCTCTCTTCGATGCTCTCTCTCGCACGGCCGCGCGCCTAGAAGAGCTTGAAAAGGATTTCTCTCATGCCCGACGACCCGATGCCGAAAGACTCGAAAGCGACTTGACCAGTCTCGAAAAGAGTCTGGACGAAGCCGTACTTCAGAGCATGCGCGCGGGCGAGCTTGAAAGTGCGCGCTCCGAAACGGAAGAGCAGCTACAGCCCTACAAGCATCGCATGGAGCGCGCCACTTACCAGCAGACCTTTGACAACCTTCTGCTCAAGCGCCTGCGCGAGCAGCAGGGTCTTCCGCGCCTCAGTCTCTTCTACATCTAATCTGCTATGATTGCCCGCGA
Source organism: Pyrinomonadaceae bacterium (assembly GCA_035276685.1). GTDB lineage: Bacteria > Acidobacteriota > Blastocatellia > Pyrinomonadales > Pyrinomonadaceae > JACVRN01. The sequence continues at coordinate 6,186 of DATELK010000018.1, forward strand.
TGCGCGATAAACAGAGACGCCGCCGCACGAGCGAGCCCAAGCGCGAGCCCGAGTTAGAGGTGCGCGTCGAGCGCATTCTGCCCGGAGGCATGGGGCTCGCGCACGCCGAAGGGCGAACGATTCTGGTCGGCCTCGCTGCGCCCGGCGACCTCCTGCGCGTTCGCATAGAGAGCGTGCGCGGGCGAGTCGCTTTCGCTTCCATAGTCGAAGTCATAGAGCCTTCGCCGGTTCGCATAGAGCCCCCTTGCCCATACTTCGGGCGCTGTGGTGGCTGCGACTTTCAGCAGATGGACTATCGCTCTCAACTGGAAGCGAAGGTCGAGATAATACGCGACTGCATGCGACGAATAGCGCGCATCGAGCCGGGAGAGATTCACATTACGGCGAGCCCTCTTGAGTGGCGTTATCGCGCGCGGGCGCAGTGGCAGCACGACGACGCGCATGGTCGCATGGGCTATTACGAGCGCGGCTCGCATCGCGTCTGCGACGTGGCTGAGTGTCCTGTCCTTGTGCCTGAGCTACAGGCCACTCTCTCAGCCTTGCGCGAGCGCATGAGCGCAGGCTCTCTGCCGCCGCACCTGGAAGACTTTCAGGCGGTGGCAGGCGACGAAGGCGTCTCTCTCGCTCCCACCCTGAGCGGCGAAGAGCCCATGGAAGCCAGCCGCGTCATCCTGGACAACCGTTACCTGTTCAGCGCCGAAGGCTTTTTCCAGATTAACCAGTCTCTTCTTCCGTCGCTCGTCGCTCACGCCTTAGACGACGCGCACGGCGACACGGCCGTAGACCTCTACTGCGGCGTAGGGCTCTTCACGCTTCCCCTTGCGCGCCGCTTCCGCGAGGTGGTCGGCGTCGAAGGGAATCCTTCCGCCGCATCTTACGCCCGCCGGAATCTACAGCACGCCGAGCTTCCGAACGCGCAGGTAGAGTGCTCAGGCGTCGGCCTCTGGTTAAAGGAGAACGCCCGCCGCCGCGCGCCCGTAGACCTTGTGCTGCTGGACCCGCCCCGCGCTGGCCTTGAGGAAGGCGCGGCCCAGGGTCTACTTGACCTTCGCCCCCGACGCATCAACTACGTCTCCTGCGACCCCGCCACCCTCGCCAGAGACCTCCGCGAAATAATCGCAGGCGGCTACACCCTCAAGAGCCTCGCCGCCTTCGACATGTTCCCACAGACGCATCACGTGGAAACAGTAGCGCTGCTCAGGACGGAAATAACCTAGGAATTTCAGGGCATCTCTTTTATAGTCTTGTGCCTGCGGGTCAGGGCGGTTTGGCTTTCATGCTGAGTTAATGGAAAACCTGTCTGGAAGTTGTCTATGGCCAGGGCTTACTATGATTCTATACACGAGGGGAAGTCCCCTCAGTATGCCTACGCGCTGGCGATATTGAGCGGCGGCGTCGCTTTCGTCTTTGCTCAGACGGGTGACACGATTGCCGTCCTGCTCGCTTACGCTCTGCTGGCGGCTATCTTCGCCTCTCTCTGGCCGCAGAGCGCGTGGCAGTGGGCCGTCTGGCTCTGCCTGCCGTTGTTCCTGCTTATAGTCCTTGACGTAGTTATGACGGGAAGCGTCCGCAGGCTTCTGCCGAACATGACGGTCTTCGCTAAAGCGCTTCCGCTTGCCTGCCTGGGAATTTATGTCGGCTCAAGACTCTCCATAAGAAGGATTGCTAATCGTCGCGCGACTATGCGGCTGGAGAGAAAGAGGAGTACTCGCTCGTCCGTTAACCGCAGCTCAGGAGTAAAGGAGCGTGCCGCTCACGCAACGATTCGCCAGCCCTCTTTTTCATTTCAGCGTTACAAGGAGCATATAAAAACTATTGAGCCGGTGCCGCCTACGCAGAGCCTCACTGAGGCTCTCATTAAGGCGGCGCAGGCGTGCGACCTGGATAAAATCGGGCTGCTGGTGGCGCAGGGCGTTGATGTTAACGCCATGAGCGATGATAAATGCACGCCGCTGATGATAGCTGCGCTCGGCGGAGATACAGAGATGGTCGAAGCCCTGTTCGGGAAAGGGGCAGAGGCGGGCGTCGCGGGCCGCGATGGCTGGACTGCCTTGATGATTGCGACTATAGAAGGGCACGCGGAAGTCGTGCGCGCTCTTGTTGAGCACGGGGCAGACGTGAACGCAGTAAATGGCAGGGGCTGGACGGCGCTGAGGTTCGCCGTCTCTATGGACGAGCTGGAAATCCTGCGACTCCTGCTGGACGCCGGAGCCGACGCTAACGTGGCGGACGAGCAGGGGCAGACGGCGTTGATGCAGGCGGCGTGCGAAGACCTGAGCGCGATTATAAAAACACTGCTGGACGCGGGCGCAGACCCTCACGCCAGGGATAAGAGTGGCCGCACGGCTCTAATGATTGCGCGCGAGCGCGGCTCTACCAGAAGCATCAGGCATCTCAAAGAGGCTGTAGCCAAAGCGCCTGCGCCTTTGAACCTGGCGGGCTGCCTTGAGTGCGACGACGATTCATACCTGTATCTGCTCAAGGAGGATTTGGAAGAGAAGCTGTCGCATCCGGCGACCGCCACTTCGCACCGTCATGATGATGTGACAGAGATGGTGCGCTCTGCGCTTCAGGCCGTGCAGGAGCAGATTGAATCCACCAGAAAAGAGCGCCTGCTCGTCCCGTCCGAGCTGTCTCATAAGCTGATGCTTACCTTGCCAGAAGCCTCCACGCTTTCCGGCCTGCCGCGCCAGCATCTTCTTGAGGCCATAGAAGGCGGGACGCTACAGGCGCGGCTCATCAAACACGGCTGGCGAATTACACGCGCCTCGCTGGATGAATACATACGCCGCCTGTCCAGCTGAAAAAGAGATGATGTCAGCTCTTTATCCAATCTACGCCTTCAGTTAAGGGCGCGGCCTCACATTATTGACAATCCGGATTATCGGTATTAATCTCTACGCGTTCTCATCGTCAGTCTTTCTCAAGTAGTTCCGTCTCCTGTCTTGACACGCTTTTAGCTTGTCGGGTTTGCCCAGATAAACTTTTACTTTTGATAACAGCAGCACTTCTCCTGTGCTTCTCCGATTTCCGACTACTGTACAAAATTCTTAAAGTTACTTCTCGTTTCTCCGGCTGTCTTCATTCCAGCAGCTTGTTAAAAGTTTCAACAGACAGAGATTCAAAGGACGTAACCTCATGCAGGATAATCCTCAGAGCAGAGCCGCTTCGTTGCGTAACGAAATCTTAAGCTCCAAGGTTGACGACATAAACAAATTTGTCCAGGAAGAGTTTATGTACGTGCTGGCGGAAAATCTATATTGCTTCTCGGCCAGCGACGAAAGGGATCGCTCTGCCCGGCAGTAGAGTCAGGAGTGGAGAGCATATGAATTAAATCTCTCGCAGGTCTCACCTAGAGAATCTTTAGTCTATTCCCATAACAATCTATTCCAGGTCGAAGAGGGACGACCACTCTTGAAAAGCGGAAAACGGTTATGACGACCACAAAGATGATACGGGCACTGACAACGCGGCTGCTGATTCTTTTAGCCCTGCTGTGCGCGTGCCAGAGCGCCTTCGGCAAAGAGATTCGCGTAGGCATCACGGAATATCAGAACGTCGAGGAGGCTTACCAGAAGTATCAGACCTTTTTTCGGGAGCTGGAAGAGCTTTCAAAAGAGCAGAAATTTCCGGACGGGCCCGTGACCTTCAGCTTCGCCATAGGCACTTACGCGGAGGTCATAGACTGGTACAACAAGAAGCTGATAGACGTGGCCGTGCTCTCGGCCATGCCCATCGCAGACCTTTTAAGCTCGTCCAACGCGGACGATGAGAATCGTATCCGCGCAGCTTACCTTGGAAGCCTGAGCCCCGTCGGCAGCCGCAAGACTAAATGTGGATATGAAGAATGCCAGCGCATACTGAATGACAAGTCGCTGACCTGCGTGCCGCTTACAAAGAACTCTAACGACGTAAGGTCGGACTATCAAGTCTCTGTCGTCGTCCCTGCCGAGTACGGGTGGACAACATTCGAGGACGTTAAGAAGGCGTGGGCGGATAAGAAGCAAAAACTTAAATTCCTGTTTGTACGGCCCGTCTCTCTATCGGGTTACATCCTTCCCATCAACTACCTGAAAGAGAACAAAATTGAGCTGGGCCCGAATGACTATGAATTCACTTACCAGCATCAGTACACGTTGGAAAGGATGCTGAAGAATAAGGGGACGGATGGGCCGCGCCTCGTAGGCTTTACCATAGATAACACTCCGTACTGCGCGAGCACGGCCGAGCAGGGCAAGCAGTACTTCACTACGCTCGACGCGCCCGGATTGAGCGACAAAAAAATTCCGCACGAGGCTGTGCTGTCCAACTATAACCTGAAGGGCGTCAATAAAGTTATGGATAAGAAGAAAGGGAAGGAGACGGACGAGTATGACAGAATCTCTGAAATAATGAGACAGCTCCTGAAGAGCCACACCGAGGGCGCGTCCTTCAGGACTCGTGACAGGAACAACGCCGAGACGGGCGGAAACTGGCTCGATGATTATAAAAGCGCGCGGGACATTTACAAAAGGGAGGGAATCTCCAAACCTCTACAGTACGGTTCATCTTTTTCAGACCTTATCACGAGCCTCATAACCTACGAGAATAGCACGGGCAACGAGCCGCGACTCGCGCTGGTTCTCTCCGGCGGCGGAGCCAAGTGCGCGTATCAGGCTGGCGCGGTCGTAGCGATTGAAAAAAAGCTTGCGGAGCTGAGGACGAGACGCCGCTATGAGCACATAGATTTTAATCTCGTCGTCGGGACTTCAGGAGGCGCTATCAATGCGCTGCTGACGGCGCTTGGAGGAACGAAGGAGGAGAAGACGCGGAACTACATAAAGAACATGTGGGCGGGCTTCGACCAGCATGAATTTTTCACGCCGCCCTACTTCTTCAACATGGTCTTCGGGCTGTGCCTGGGACTGCTACAGGCGCTGGCGATAACCTTCGTGGTGCTGCTCTTCGGGCGCAGGCGCATACGCTGGAAATATATAGGGCAGTTGTTAATCGGCGTAGAGCTGGCCGAGATAATCCTCGCATGGTATCTCAACGTGCTGACGCCTGCTTTCGCGCTGCTCGTCATCGCGCAGGTCGCGCTCACCTTCATCACAGCCGGTTTGATAAGGCTGGCAAGGCGGGCGGCTATCTACTTTCTGGATACGAGGCCGGGACACTTTTGGTCGCGTCTCTACAATAATAAGGTGGGAGACTGGTGGAGGCTGGCAGGCTGGCTGATGCTCGCGGTATCGTTCGTAGAATTCCTCATTGCCCGTTTGCCCCATCCGATGCTGCCTGAGGCTATGGATAAAAGCCACGCTGCACATCACCTCTGGCTGATAATCAGCCTGATAAGCTCTGTCTCCTATCCCTGGCCCTTAATCTTAGGGCTGCTGATGGTGTTAAGCGGCATCGCCGGTCGCTTCGAGATTGACTGGCACAGCCGTAGATTGTGGCTCGTGCGCGGTCTGGCTGTCCTGGTAATAGCTCTGGCAGGAGTGCTGGTTTTAGACTCGCTCTGGAAGCAGAGGTCTCTGTCGAACGTCTCTAAAATAGAGAGCGCTTTCATTGAGAAAATCCCCGAAATGATTCGTGTGCAAAAGCCCGACTTTGCGCTGGCGACGGGCCGTGAGCAGGAAGAAAAGCTTCAGGACATTTCAAGGCGGATTGTCAGTGACCCTTCCTTGATACAAAGAGACCTGGTTATCACCGTCTCTAATCTTCCCCTGGCTGAGCAGGACGAAGAGCCGGACAAAGCGACAGACTCCGGCACAAAGCTCAGCGCAAGGCAGCTGCCGGAAGACCTATACTTCTTCTATAAGAGCCAGCAGGCGAGCGGCGGGCGTCCGCCGAACGAAAGACGTTTTATAGATTTAGGTAAAGATAACCCCGACAAGCTGCTGGACGTGGTCATAGGCTCAGGGACTATCTACCCGCTCTTCCCTTATCGTGTGCTGGAACAGGTCAAGGTCGGCGAGGAGCCTCCCGTGAGCAAGCTGAAGGTGATAGACGGCGGCTTCATTCACAACAGTCCGATAGAGGCCGCCATCAAGTGGGGCGCGACCCACATCATACTGATTGAAGCGTCTCCTTTGCCGAAGCCCTTCGACCCGGAGAACACGCTGGACAACTCGCTGGTGGCTTTCAAGTACATCATGGCTCAGACGCAGCGCATGGACGCGGTGGCGCGCGGCTCGGTGGAAATCTTTGAACTGAGGCCGCGCAGCGAATGCGATAAGAAGAATCTGGAGACTCGCTGTAGCAATGACCCGCAGCCAAACATGGACACTTTCGACTTCACCCCGTCCATCACGCTGGGAGCATTCGAGCAGGGAGTAAAGGATGCCCAGGACAGCCTGCCGCTTTTTAAGCGCGTGCCGGGGCCGCCGCTCTTCCGGCAAACTAAAAAGAGCACCAAAGAGCCGTGGTCGCAGGAAGGTTACGTATGAACCGTCGTTTACATAAATATCTGGAATCGGGAGCGCTCTGGCCTTTGATGGCGCTCTTAATCGCCGTTAGCTTATGGTTCGGAGTCAAGGCTGGCGGCGGCGGCCTTTTGAGAAACGAGCATGCGCCTAACGGCATAGTCTCGCTGGAGTTGGCTGGAAGCGCGGAAGCAGCAGCTAAAATAGTTAAAAGCTGGAACCGTCCCGCACCGTATGAAAAATCTGAGGAAACGGATGAGGAAGTAAAATCCACGCTCCTGGACGTGGCGCGCGAAAGCATTATCTACGACTACTTTTTTATACTCTTCTACACGGTCACGCTGGCGCTGGGGTGCTTAATCTCCGCAGACATCATTGATGCCAGGCATGAGACGTTGAAGCGGCTGGGGATGGTCAGGATAGGCTGGGCGCTTATCTACGCGCAGGTGTTGGTCGCAGCCATGGATGCTACGGAGAACGTGGCGCTGTGGAACATGCTTCAAGGCTCCGGCGCAAGCTTCTGGCCTACGCTCGCACGCTGGTGCGCGATGATAAAGTTCGGGTTGATAGCCACGAGCTTACTCTACATGCTCCTTGTCTTTATAATATGGATTGGAGAAAGCTATAAGCGCAGGCCCTTCGCCGTCATGACAGGGCAACGCCTCGGCGGGCCTCCACGCATCAAATGACTGAACTGTTTTCAAGGGATTTTTAATGACAATCAAATCCTGTGTAAAGTATGATTCAGGCCTCTCCTCCGGGTCATTCGAATCTTGCCCTAACAGAAAAGGGAGCCTCTAGCACCATGAAAAAAATTGGTTCGTTCTTTGCCTTCTGCCTTCTTATCTCAACTTCTCTGACTGTCACGGCCCAGACGACACAGCAGCAGCAAGGCGTCCAGCCCGCCGATGATGACTCCGTCGTGCGCATCACGACCAACCTGGTGCAGGTTGACGCAGTGGTGACGGACAGCAAAGGGCGCTTTATCACAAACCTCGGGCCGGAGGATTTCGAGATACTGGTTAACGGCAGGCCGCAGAAGATAACGAACTTCTCGCTGGTGACGACGGATTCCCGCGCGGCGCAGCCCTTGGCCTCTGACACGAGCCGCGACCGCAGCAGCAGCACCGCGCCGCTTCCGCCCGCAAAGATTCGCCCCGAACAGGTCAAGAGAACTATTGCGCTGGTCGTAGACGATTTGAATCTCTCGTTCGAGAGCATAAACCAGGCAAGGAAGGCCCTGAGAAAGTTTGTCGACGAACAAATGCAGCCCGGCGATATGGTCGCCATCGTTCGCGTCGGCGGCAGCGTGGGCGCGTTGCAGCAGTTCACTTCCGACAAACGGCTGCTTTACGCGGCAATCGAGAATGTTAAGTACAACATGGCGTCCGGTCGTTTCCGTTCATTCGAGCCCGAGGCGCGGCGCGAAGTGCTGGATACGCCGACCAAGCTTCCTTCGGATGAAAAGGATAAAGGCATACAGAAGAGCGGCGACCCGGAGCAGTTCCGAGAAGATAGACTGGCGGTGGCTTCTCTACGCACCATGAGTTACGTCGTCAGGGGGATGCGCGAGTTGCCGGGGCGCAAGGCCGTGATGCTTTTATCCGACGGCTTCAGCCTCTTCGACGCGGACGATTCTCAGAAGAGCGTGCAGATTCGCCAGGCAATCGAACGTCTCGTAGACCAGTCAGGCCGCGCCGGAGTCGTCGTTTACGCTATGGACACGCGGGGCCTCGTCGCAGAGGGGTTGACTCCGGCGGACGCGATGTATATGGCCCGCTACGGCACCGGCGGAGGCAGCAAGGAGATAATGGATTTGTCCAGAGGCTACCGCGAAGAGTTTTTCAGACCGCTGGACGGACTGATGTATCTCACGGAGCAGACAGGAGGCTTCACTGTTTATAACTCTAACGATTTGAGTGGCGGCATCAAGAAGGCCCTGGATGACCAGAAGAGCTATTACCTGATAGGCTTTCAGCCCGAGACCGCTACGTTTGACAAGTCTCAAAGCCGCTTCAATCATTTGAAGGTGAAGGTGAAGGCGACAGACGCGAAGGTTCGTTTTCGCAGCGGCTTCTTCGGCATAAAGGATGAGGATGTCGCTCCTGTTGCTAAAACCCCCGAGCAGCAGATTATGCGCGCCCTGACTTCGCCCTTCACTTCCGACGACATACGCCTGCAACTCACGGCGCTCTTCGGGAACGACGCGCAGGCCGGTTCATACGTGCGCTCTCTTGTGCACATCTCGCCAGAGGGCCTGACCTTCACACAGAAGCCGGACGGCATGCGCGAGGCCGTGATTAACGTCGTCGCCTACACCTTCAGCGAAAGCGGCGCGGTCGTCTCTTCGGTGGGCGAGACGCACACCATCACGCTCTCGGATAAGCTTTATAACCGCGCTCTACAGAGCGGGCTGGTCTACTCGCTGAACGTGCCGATTAAGAAGGCCGGGGCTTACCAGCTGAGGGTGGCCGTGCGCGACGACAAATCCGCGAAGGTAGGCTCGGCCACACAGCTTATCAACGCGCCGGACGTAGGGAAGGCCAGACTCGCGCTCTCCGGTGTAGCTCTTAGCAGTTACGAGCCTGTGGCTGCGAAAACGAGCGCTGGCGCTCTGAGCGCTGCATCAGAGGAGCCTTCTAGCCTGCTGACTCAGGCTGCCATGCGACGCTTCCGCGCCGGACAGGTCATGCAGTTCGCCTACGTCATCTTCAACGCGAAGGTGGACAAGGCGGGCCGCGCGCCGCAGCTCGTCACGCAGATAAAGCTCTTCCGCGACGGCAGGGAGATTTTCGCGGGCCGCGAGACGCCGTATGACGCAAAGGGCCAAGCGGATTTTGAGCGACTCGTAGCCGAAGGCAGCCTGCAACTCGGAGGACTAGAGCCGGGCGACTACGTGCTACAGGTAACGGTCACAGACCTCCGCGCACAGGTGAAAAACCGAGTGGCCACGAACTGGATAGACTTCGAAGTCGTCAAGTGAAGCTTAGGTCAGAACCGCCTGCGGTAGCGGGCGGGTATTATCTAGGCTAGAGTCATGATTAAGTATGACCC
>DATELK010000019.1:0-41614 GCA_035276685.1 Pyrinomonadaceae bacterium
CTGAATGAAGCCGCGACCACAAGACCCGCCATCGCCACGGCCATAACTGCTGCGTAAGCTTTTCTGCGCATCATTTGATTAAAGCACCTTTCAAAAAAGTCAGAAGGCAGAGTGCAGAATGATGAATGAGAAGAATTATTCAACCTGAATGCTTTCTCTTTAATTCATCATTCTGCACTCTGCCTTCTGCATTGTTATTCTGTGCCGCCAACGAGGGTGGCGAGGTCGCTTTGTGCTACCTCTAATTTAAGCTGTAGCTCGTTGCCTGCGGTAGATACCTTCAGGCTGTCAAGGGTGTTGCTGATGAGCTTGGCCTTGGCCGCGTCTTTCATGAACTGTCCCACGAGCGGCGAGATGAACTCTTTAGCGCCCGTGATGGTGTCGTTGAGGCTCTTGGCCGCCGCTGCGTTCTCCGTGCGCGCCACGGCCTGCATGTCAAAGCCCGTGCCCGTCATGCCTATCGCGCCGTAAAGCTGTCGTATGGACGCGATGCTCTTTGAAATCTCGTCGCTGTCTAGGCCGAAGCCTCCGAGGTTTTGTATGGTCGCGGCGGGCACGTTCGCGCCGAATCCTACAAGGGCGTTCGGCGTGCGCGTGGCAAGCTGTACAAGGTCTGCGCCGACGCGCGCTCGTCCGCCGCTCGCGTCAATCGTCTCGCGCACTCGCTGAAGCTGTCCTATGGCGAGCGTGTTTGAGTCGAGCACGCAGACGGCCACGTCCGTCAGCTTCATGTTGAAGAGGCCGAAGAGCTTCATCTGCTCGTCCAGGGTGAAGACGTATATGTTCTTGCCCGCGTGCTTCTCTGTACGATACTTGTCTTTGGCGGCGAGTCGTCCGGCGGCGACTATGATGTCTGCGCGAAAGGTGCCGCGCGCAATCGCCACCGTCTCCATGCGCGTCGCCTCTCCTACTTCGCGAAAGCGCGCGCCGATGGCCATCCTCTCAATAGAGCGCAGGTCTACGCCCGTGCGCGTCTTGAAGCGGTCGATGTCTGCGTTTATCTTGGCCATCTTCGCCGGGTCGCTTGAGAAGGCGCGCGGCAGTGCTTCATTCAGGACGCGTCTCACGTCAGCCGTGACTACGCCGTCCGACGCGGGAAGCATCTGTAAAGGGTCTTGCGCGGCCGGTGCCGAAACGGCGGTTGCTCCGCTCGCCCTGGTCTGTGCGCTGGCCGAGGGCGCTGTGGCGGCTGCGAGCGACAATAAAAGCAGTGCTAAAAACGAACCCGTTATCCTCTTGTTCACGCTCTTTCTCATTACCTTTCCCCGAAACGTTCCATTCAAGCGCGAGCGTCTCTAAGGCTTCTTAGGCCTCTCGCGGCGCGTGCGCGTCCATTTCGGATGCCCCGTGCGCGCCGGAGGGTTGGCCTCTCTCAACGCTTTTTGCCGCGCTCTGCGTCTTCCTCGCCGTCCGCGCCGAGCATCCCCGGCAGGCGAGAGAGCGTCTCTCGCTGAATCTCTTCCTGCGAAACCTTCCTGTAATCTTTGGGGAGAGAGAAGAGCGCGGGGTCTGCTTCGAGCTTTATGTCCCTGTATTCCACTGTATACCTTGACTCGCCCGTCGCCTCGCTTCTCGTAGTCGTCTCCGACTTGATGGGCATCCCCAGCGCTTCATCAATCCAGATTAAGGTCTCTACCGTCTCTCCCTGCTGGTTGCTCGTGGACGTGACGCGGTACTTGGTAGTCGCGCGACCCATCAACTCTTCCGTCCCAAGCTTCTCGTAGCGCGCGGCCGTGCGCGACGCGTTCACGAGCTTGTCGGCTGAGAAATCAGGAGGCACCGTGCGCGCCGTCCCCGACTCGGAGCCGCCCAGTTCCGCGTACAGCTTCTTCGCGGGGTAGAGCGTGTAGCTGCCTTCGGGCAGCCTCAGCACCGTCAGCCGCACTCCCTGAAGTATCTCGTAATCCTCTCGCCTGCGGTCGCCGTCGCGCGCCATGAAGACCGATTGCGAGACGGCGGGCTCGACAGCTCCGCCTTTATCTGCGGCGACCGTGCCCGTGATGACGCGCGTCCACTGGTAACGCTCGGGCTCTCTGGTGGAGAAGGGCGGCGTCGTCTGCGCCTCTACGCCTGCGTCGGGAGCGTTGGCGTTGCCCGTCTGCTCCACACGATTACGTCTACAAGACGTGCCAGCCGCAGAGATTGTTAACAAAGCTATCAGGCCGAGGCTGAAGAGTCTCATCAATTCCCGCACGCGCCGCATCCCGCAAAGCCCTCTTCGGTTAATCACGCTCGACCAGAAGCGCTATGCCCATGCCGCCGCTGATGCAGAGCGTGGCGAGGCCGCGACGCGCGCCCCTGCGCTTCATCTCGTGCATGAGAGTGGTCGTGATGCGGACGCCCGTGCAGCCTATAGGATGGCCGAGCGCGATTGCGCCGCCGTTGACGTTCAGCCGCTCCGCGTCGAGCTTCAACTCACGGTCGCAGGCTATGACCTGAGCCGCAAAGGCTTCGTTCAGCTCTATCAAGTCAACATCATCGAGCGAGAGCTTCTGACGCGCGAGCAGGCTCCTGACGGCAGGCACGGGGCCTATGCCCATGATTTCAGGCGCGACACCCGAGATTTCATAATCCACTAGCCGCGCGTCCGGCTCTGCACCGGATGCCTTCAGAGCCTCTTCACTCATCACGACGACGGCCGCCGCGCCGTCCGTGATGCCGGAAGAGTTGCCTGCGGTCACAGTCCCGTCCTTGCTGAAGACGGGTTGAAGCTTCTTAAGAGCCTCGATAGTTGTGCCCGCTCGATAATGCTCGTCGCGCGCGAAGCTGACCGTCTCGCCTTTGCGCCCTTTAAGCTCAAGCGGGAGAATCTCATCGTTCATGCGGCCAGAGTCAATTGCGCTCTCGGCGCGCTGCTGCGACCTGAGCGCAAACTCATCCTGCTCCTCGCGCGAAATCTCGTACTTGCGCGCAAGGTTCTCTGCCGTCTCGCCCATCACCAGCCCCGACAGTGGGTCGTTGAAGCCGTCGCGGTACATCCCGTCCACCAGCTCCATGTTGCCCATACGCATGCCCCACCGAGCGCCTTCCGCAAAGTAAGGCACGCGCGACATGCTCTCTGTGCCGCCGGCCAGCACCGAGCGAGCGCGCCCGAGCCTTATTGTCTCCGCCGCCATGATGATGGCTCTCAGGCCTGAGCCGCACGCCTGGTTGACCGTGTATGCCGGGACAGTCTCAGGCACGCCCGCGCGATAGGTAATCTGCCGCGCCACGTTCGGCCCGCCTCCTGCCTGACGTGCGCAGCCCCAGACGGAATCCTGAATCTCTCCGCCTGAAAGACGCGCGCGTTTCAGGCTCTCTCTAGCGACCTCCACGCCCATGTCTGCGGCCGTCCACGACGAGAGCGAGCCTCCGAAGCGACCTATGGGAGTCCGCACAGACCCTACCAGATAAATCTTTTCCATTGATTCCAAGTCCTTAATAAGAAATACTTGCCAGCGCCTCATCTCTTCTTTTTGAAACAAAATGTTAGCACACACCGCTGGAATCGAGACAGCCGCCACAGGTACGCGCCTCTCCAAGGTCAGTGACGCGCGCGAAGCGGCGAAGAGCATACGCGAGATGTTGGAGGCGCGCTCTGAGTGGCTCTACGTGCGCGATGGTCGCAAGGCAATCAGCGCCCGTCGCGACGAGCTTGATTTTCGCGTAGCGCACAACGCGCTTCTCTTTTATTGCCTGAGCGACGAGGGCAGGGAAGCCTGGCGCATCTGCGCGTGGGCGCGTGCCGGGGAAAAGCTTCTCTTTGAAGCGCGTCGAAGAGCCGGAAGAGAGCGTGCGCTCCTTGAGCTTATCCCGCGCATCCCGGCACGCGTCCTTGCGGAAGAGGTGTCTGCCACAAGACGCGCACGCTGCGCTCAACTGGCCCAACTCGCCTGCGCCCGGCTGCCGGGAGCCGTCATTGAGAGAACATCGCTGAGCGCTGGCGCAGGCTTCAACCAACCCGGCCCCTTCGCCCGCATCCTCATCAAACACGGACAGTCGCGCATAGCCCTGACAGGCATCGTGGCGGATGCAGAGGCACGCCGCGCCGACTCGCTTCTCTCGTCAACGCTCCTCTGGTTCCTGCGTCTCAGAGAGAATGCCCGCGCGCCTCTCAACCTAAAGCTCTGGATAGCTGTAGAGAAGCCATGCGTAGAAACCCTGCGCCAGCGCGCGGCTCTCCTTCGCCCCGACCTCACGAGCGCCATCAGCCTCTACGAGCTTGACCGCGACTCAGGCTCTTTGACGACCGTTCCCGTCTACGAGATGGAAGAGCTGTTCGAGGCGCGTGCGCCGCGAATCAGTAGATACAGGACGGAGACGAGCGAGACAGCCGCCAGCATCACAGCTCTCGCGCCCGAAGCCATAGACGTAGTGCGCGCACGTCACGGCGAGACGCTTCGCTTCCACGGCCTGCCTTTCGCGCGCGTGCGCCGCGCACTAGGCCACGAGCGAGTCTGGTTCGGCCTCGATGCTTCAAGGCGCAGGATGCTTGACGACGACACTCGTCAGGATTGGGAGAAGCTTTTAAGAGAACTCGTAGAGCACAGGCACGCGGGCTCGGACGCACGCCAGCACGCTCTCTTCAGCCGCGCGCCCGAAGCGTGGCTCGAATCCATTCTCAGGCGAGACATCACACGATTAGACCCCGGCCTCAGGCTCGCGCCCGTACACGCGCAGTTCCGCGCGGCGCAAACAAAGTCGGCCACATCTCGCCCCGTAGACCTTCTGGCCCTCAGGCGCGACGGCAGGCTGGTGGTGATTGAATTGAAAGTCTCCGAAGACCGCGAGCACGTGCTGCAAGGCGCGGATTACTGGCGGCGCGTGGAAGCCTACAGGCGGCAGGGCGCGATTACACGCGCACGCCTCTTCGAAGACGCCGAGATTGCGGACGAGCCGCCATTAGTCTACCTTGCCGCCCCCGCCCTCAGCTTTCACAGGTCACTCAATAAGCTTGCCCAAACGCTCCGCCCCGAGATAGAGCTCTACCGCTTCGACCTCAACCACGACTGGCGCACGGAGCTACGAGTAACGCGCCGTGAAACTTTAACCAATTCTTTGCAGTAACTGTATATTACTGGTTAAAACAGACAATGACCCTCCACCTGGAACCTGCCAATTCCGCATCTCCCTTTAGCGTTGACACCTAGTCCATAATGAGAGGCTCAAGTGTGTCGATGTTCGGGTGTTTGATTATCTCCGGGTTGCAGTCACCCGATTCGTTGCGTGCGCGCCTAGGTATGGCCCACAGGTCTCGCTCATCTCCGTCCACGGCGACGATGTTGTAGAAGTGATGATGATCCCCCCGCACGCGACCGTCCCGCCTGTCGTGCATCGTGCCCTCCCTATCCATATTGGTAAACACAATCCGGTAGTAATGGTTCGGCACGGGAGTGAGGGGCGGGACAACGACGACGCCCGGCGGGTCACTCACTATATTAACGCTAGTGCTACGGTCGGCGAATATAACCCCGGCCGTGTCATCGTTCGTCCTGCCGAACGGAGGGGAAGCCCCCGGGGCGTTGTCGCTTCTGGGAGAAAGGATGACGGACGAGGTTGTCACCTCGTTTGTGTAGAACAGGGTGTGCGGAATTCGCGCAAGAGTGACCGGGAGGCGGTCTGGCTGCTGCGGGCCTCTCCTTTTCAGCCCTGTGACGTTGCCATGCCCTACAGCAACGTCCCCCAAATCAATCGCCCACCTGATGTCAGGACTGTCCTGACCGGCGCGGGAGAAACCGGGCAACTCGACGCCCCCGTCAGGGAACAGGCCGAGGTGGTTATCCGAGCCGTTGGCTAGAGTAACGTCAATACTACGAACGTCACCAATCTCTGTCGGCGGGAGGATGACACCAACCTCCTCGTTTTGGTTGTCTATCAACTGCACAGTGATAACTAAGCGATGGTCAGGATGCCTGATGAAGGCCACCTCCCACCGACGGGCGGCTTTGTTGAAGCAACTAAGGGCCAGGCCATCTATGCTTACTTCCCCGACAGCTACGGCCTGGATTGCGATTAATATACTGGATGGCAGCATAAGCGATTCTCCTTTGGGTGATGATGAGGCGGCGAAGAAAGCCGCGCGTGGGGCGAGGGGCGGTTCCGTCTCCCTAGCTGAAAATAATCTGTTTAAGAAGCAACCTGTGAAGCATTCAAACTCCTGTAGGCCGGATTAGAACTCGGCGTAGCCGCCCACGCAGAGGAAGGCCGCCCAGTAGTAGGGCGATTTGTATGTCTCGCCTGAGCCGCGCAGCATCTCTATCTGGGCCTTGCCGAGCGCCTCGACCGTATCCAGGCCCGACCGCCTATAGCGGTGAAAACTAATCATCAGATTTGCCGTCGCTTCGGAATCAACAGGCCACTGGCTTGCCACCACTAAAGGCACGCCCGCTACTATAAAAGCCCGGGAGAGGCCCACGGCTCCCTCGCCGTTATAGTGCCTGTCCAGTCCCGTCTGACAGCCCGAGAGCACGATGAGTTTCGTGCGGTCGAACCGGCGCTCCAATATCTCGAAGACCGAAAGGTCAGAGCTTCGGTCGGCGTTGCGCTGCGCGCCGTCATCGGCCAGCAGCATCTTCGATAAGAGCTGCGACTGGTTGTCCACCACGTAATGACCGGCGAAGTGTACGACCTCTGCTGACCGAATAGCCCTCAGCGTCTCCGCCTTGGTAGCCTCTCGTCCGAGCAGTTGAATCGAAGGCATGTAAAGCTTTGCCACCTCTCGCGCCTCTCGCTCCGCTGCCTCAAGCGGTAGCAGGTCTGGATATGCGCGGCGATTGAAGGTGGGGTTACCTATGCTCAAAACGGTTCCCTGACCGTTGGTCCCCTTCCTGCTGGCCGCCGCCGTGCAATACCACAGCACGCTCATGCTGGGCGCGTAAAGCAGCGCCCTTTCTTCAATCAGATACTTGCCGCTTGACGGCGAAATCAGAGCGGCGAAGGGAAGGCGGTAAAGGAACTTGTCTGGTATGATGCAAACCTTCTTCCCAGGCTCGATAGTCTCTATGGCCGACCCCAAGAGTATGTCGTAAAGCTTCGCCCCCGATTCGGTCGCCACCCGGCCCGTCCTGAGCGAGTCCAGATAGACGTTGATGTCTGCTTCAATGGTGTCCGCGCTCAATCTCTTTTCGTGGGCCGAGAAGTGATCGCGCGAGATGCTCCATATAAGCAGTTTGGTGGGAAGCACCGTGTACATCAGGACGTGCACCTGCGGCGGCATGTTCTGGCGCACGCTCTCGATGTCGGGCGGCTGAGAGACGTTCTGAAAGATTAGCTCAGGCCCGGAGGCAGCCGCCTCGACTCGTGTTCGGGAGCTGAGGGCGTCAAAGAGTGAGCGTGCCCTGGCATTCTCGGCGTAGTTGAGCGCGGCCGTGTAATTATGCTTCTCGTGCTCATATTCGACGGCGATATCGTATGCGTCCTGCTCCGTATCGAAGAAGGTGTTGCGGTTCTGCTCTTCGTGAATCTGTTTGCGCGACTCTTCGAAGAGTTGTACCAGAGCGGGGATGTCACGCTCCATCCCATCCCTGTCGCCCATCGTACGCTCGCAGAGCAGGCGACCTTTGTAGGCGGCGTAGCGGAAGAGATTAAACTCCATCTTCTCGTAAAGAGAGATGCCCTGATTGTAGTAGACAAGAGCCTGAGCGCAGTCACCGGCTTCGCGCCAGATGTTCGCCTGTTTGAGAAGCGTTATGGCCGTGATTTTTTGGCGCGCTTCCGTCTCCCGCATGGAGTCTGCTATCTGTAGGCCGATTGCTACATGCTGCAGCGCTTCGTCGAAGCGCTGCAGCTTGCTGTAGATTTGCGCCAGGTTGAAGTGTATCTCGTAGAGCAGAGACGGGTCATTGGACTCACTGGTCTTTAAGCTGAGCGCCTCCATGGTGAAGGCGGCGGCAGCCGCGTAACGCTTGAAAGTGAAGAGAGCCGCGCCCGCCTGCGTAAAGCTCCTCATCGCCTGCCGTGGCGGCGAATTGGTCTGCAAGGCGATATAGAAGCTTCTGTAGTAGCACTCTATGGAGAGGCGCGGCTGTTGCAAATTCGCGTACTGGCTTCCCATCCCCACCAGCGCCTTCTGCATCTGGTAGCTGTCCGAGATGGCTTCCGCAAGGGCCAGCGACCGCCGGTTGTAGGCTATGGAGTCGGAATACTTGCCTAGGATTGCGTGGTTAGTGGCAAGCCAGCCAAGCGCCTGAGCGCTCAGCCACTTATAACTGCGCTGCGCGCAGAACTCGTCCAGGGCGCGCAGCAGGGCGTTGCTCTCGTTGATGCGGTCATACTGGGTCAGGCAATAGGCTATCCAGTAATCCGCCAGTCGCGCCTCCCAGATGTCGCTGACCTTCTGGAAACTTCCTTGAGCCGTTCGGAAGCGCCGCTCGGCCTCCTCGTATCTATTGCCCATGCACAGTTCATAGCCTGCGCGCATCTCTTCTATAGCACCGGCCAGCACTCGCCTTTGCCCATCCGAAGAGGCGGCGTAATAGTTGGCCAACTCATTCGTGTATGGGTCTGCGCCCCGCTCCTGGTCAAGCTCTCCGGCGAAGAGAAGAGCCCTCAAGCTCTGCTGCGCCTCCTGCGCACGCCCTTTGATAGATTGAGAGACGTAGGCGCGTGCGAGCTGCGCCGGAATCATCTTGCCTGTGATGACCTCTCTGTTCTGACTTAGTAACTGCCAGGCTCGCGCCTCGTCCTTTACGCGCGCGGCGTTGAGAAATTCATCCAGCAACTGTGACGGAGACGGCGGCTGTGCGCTGCGCTCGGAAAGCTCTGCCAGTTTGCGGCTTGCCTCTTCGGCCCACTTTGATTGGGAGTCGCGCTTGAGGTAGTTCTGCCACGCCTCACGCGCCTGCGCGGGCGACATGATGTTCTGTAGGCACAATGCCCTGTTGAAGAGGGCTTCCGTCAGGTCTGGATTGAGCTGCAGAGCCTTGTCTATATGCTCAAGGGCGCGCGTGTTTAGCGAAAAGGCTTCATTATGGTCGTCACGCAGCCGCGCTTGCCTGCCGAGTTCGAGCAGCGCCGCGCCCATGTCGCTCTGCAGCGTTGCGTTATTAGGCTCCTGGCCCAGCGCCTTCTCGAAATACTGCACTGCCTCGTCGAGTTGACCGGCGACCAGATAGGAGCGCCCCAAGGCGTGATAGGATTTGGCGTCGCGCCGCTTTTTTGCGGCGTCGCGCAGCAATCTAGTCGCCAGCTCCCTTGATTCTTCATCTATATTAGGCTTCTCAGGGCCGCGCGTTACAATAAGCGGCGCGTAGACGATGGCTGTGACGCGCGGCTCAATCAGGCGCTGGTTCTTGTATGCCTGATTCAGCGCTTGAGTCCCCTCGTCTATCTCGGAAGCAGAGCGCCTTGATGATGACAGCAGCCAGATGCCGAACCCTATGCCGAGCGCAACCAGAATGACCGCCGCTGCGCGTAAGTAGGTTAGAGAAAACGGGGCGCGTGAGCGGCGTGCATGGCTCTTGAGCGGAACGACCTTCTGTTTCTCCGGGGAGTCTGCCGTAGCACATTGGTCTCTGAGGGCCAGCGCGAACCTTAGCTTGCGCCTGCGCTCTGGAGACTCGAAGAATCGCTGCTCAAGGCGCTGGCGCTGTTCGGGCGGGAGCGCATCCTCAACGTACTGGTCTATCAGCTCATCCTCAAGCATCTCGAATTCCTCAGAAAATTCTGAGTCAACCAGCAGACGCAACTCGACAATCTCCTCCTCAGCCTCCGTCAATTCGCCCAGAAGGTACTTGCTGAGCCGGTCTTGATCTTCTCGATCAATGGTCAAAACTTCAGTTCCTCATAAAAACCGTCCCTCTAAAGTATATGCTTTAGAGGGGCCGGGATGTTACAGCTAATAGTTCTGCACACACTCCATCACGCATTTTTGTAGGTTGACCCTGATGCGGTGAACTTTTACACGAAGGGCCGTCGCCGAAAGGCCCTGCTCTGCGCTTAACTGTTTGTGATGAATTATCTTGAGCCGCTTCTCGTGCACGTAATAGTCCAGCACCAGCTCTCTTTGCTCCGGCGTCAGAACCCCCAGACACTTGCTCAGGCAATCGTACTCGGCGCTGGTATAAGTCTGCTCGTTAACGGGGGTAATGGGCGGCAGCTCGGCTGCAAGCTCTTTTCTACGCCTGTACTCAAGGACAACTTTCCGAGCCACGCCATGAAAGTATCTGACAGGCTCTCCGACGTATCCGTTGCGAATGTCGGGCAGCCGCTGCATAACGCGATTTATCGTCAGGTCTGCCAGGTGCTCGGCGTCCGAACATCCGCGAGCTATAAAAACCTTGATGAGCCCTTTGCGTATAGTCTCGTACTTTTGACCGGCGCTCTCACGGCATGGGTCTAGCCAGCCCAACAGCGCCTCGAAAGACTCCTGACTAATAGCAACTTCTTTCTCCATGCTTAAACTGTTCCAAAGAATAACGAGATGAATAGAGATAGCAATGTGCTTGACGGGGAAACTATCTGGGCTACGCGGTGACAATATCTCAATCTGTTTCTGCATAGCAAGGCTTTTTCAGCCGCGCGTATAAGAGATGTTATGCGAAGTTTTGCGTCTTGCGGCGTGCGACTTGAGGCGGGCGAATCGGGACGGGATACGGCCTTCATACGATGCCGTGCGATGAAAGGAAGACCGGCGGGCAGCAATCTGAACTTTATACTCGTATGGCCTTGGCGGGGATGTTGCGCCTGCGCGCAGGCGTGGGGCACGCGAGAGTTAAGGCGAGTTAACCGCTCCTATGAAGATGACCGCGCCCGTCCTGTTATCCGTAATTATCCAGAAGAAGGGCCGGTCAACAATGAAACTGAAGCTACGCTGAATTGAGCGCCCCACCTTGACGGCGGTTACGGCTGCGGCTTCCGTGCCTTGCTCTGTAATTTCGACTGTAGCTTTGTGTTTCACGTCGGTCACAAAGCCCAGCGAGTCGGAAAGGTTTCGGAAATCTGCGCCGGGGCGAAAAATCGGCGCAGCCCCCAGCGACATGAGCGCGGCGTTGAGCTTAACCTCGTAACTCAGCCTGAGACGGGGGAGACTCACGTCACCCCTCATCTCTATGAAGCACGATAACCATTCCTGCAAACTCTCCGCCTTCAGGCTCTCAATAAAACGGTCATCAAGCGGCAGGAAAATCAGCATGCTCATGCTTCCCTTATCATAGGGCAGCTCCACGGCGTGGAAAGACGGTGCCTCGCAATACCTGTATGTTCCCGATTGGAACATCATCGGCACGGGTACGGTACTGCCCTCATGGGAATTGAAGATGCCTTCTTTCGTTCTTGACTCATCGAACAGATGCTTCCAGACGCCCTTGAAGTGGACTACGGACAGCAGAAGTAAAAGAGTGTCTGCGGCCAGCTCGCCGCGCTCTATCATCCCCGTTATCTTCCCGCCGGTTGCCCTGTCAGCCCAATCGTTGACGGTGTGAGATGCCAAAGGGTCTGCGAAGTCCAGGCTGCCGACCTCTGTGCTAAAGCAAGTCTTGATGAGTTGGACGAACTCCGTGCGAAGGCTGATGCCGCGTCGCGACCATAGTGAGTTTGCTGTCAGGAGCGCGTCCGGCGCGGACGATAGGGTTAAGGCTTCGCGCAGGGTCGCATAAGTCTGGCCCAGCGTCCCCGCCTGCGTGTCCTTGAGAGAGAGGGTTTTGGCGAGCGCTAGCTTTGTCTTTCCCCCGGCGGCCAAATATAGAACCGAGAGGGCGGCCGCCACACCGAAAGGCGACAGGAGAACATTCGTCTTCTTCTCTTCGCCCTTAATGACCTGCGCGAAGAGGCGGAAGGCGAAATCGTTAAAAGCTCCGACCAGGGCAAGAGCATCCGAGTCTGTAGAAGTTGGGGCAGCCATCTAGTAAAAGAAATGAACGCAAGTCGGAAGTGGCGGCGACAATTCACCGCCACTTCCTCGTTAATGACCGGCTCAGGGTAGAACTATTCCTATGGAGGCCGCAACCTGTCGTACGAAATTCATGTTCGCGTCAATGCGCGTGTAAATGCCGCCTTCGCCGCACAGGGTATTTAAGATGCGGAAGGGGCGCGAGGTCAGACCGGCAACCTTACGGCCATTGCCCACAAGGATGTAGGCAGGGCCGCCGCTATCGCCGTTGCACGTGTCGAACCCCTGGCCGCCGGCTGTGAATTCGAGGTCAGACTCGAAACCCAGATCCAGCTCTGCTTCGTCGAGGTCGTCGTCCTGGCTGCGGCGCAGGTTGGTGATAGGAACGTCCACCCGGCGCTTCACGCCGAAGCCACGCGTACCAGCTAAGTCTTCGTGGCCGAAACCCACCAGCCGCGTGTTCGTGGCGTCGGCAAGCTCGTTCGAGTTGGCGATGGGAACGGGCGGCGTCACGGCGCTCTGTGCAAGGATAATAACTGCGATGTCATTAACAGCTGTCGCCTCGCGATAGTTCGGGTGAATCCTGACACGACTGGCTCTGATGATTTCCGCGTTGCCCAGCTGGTCTTTGTTTTCGGCGTTGAGCGCGACGACGACGCCGGACTGACTTTGAGGGGTGTCGTGACAGTGCGCGGCGGTGAGCACGATGCGCGGGTGTACCAGGACGCCCGTGCAGAACCATCCGAAGGCCCCGTTACCGAACATCTGACCGACCAGACAGCATTCGGGGAAGTCACCTACCCCGACCGGTGTCCCGCCGACGATTCGCGTCATGACTCTGACCAGTCGCTCGGCATTGCGCGCACGGACGTCTCGCTCCATACCTGCCTCAGACATGTAGTGGGCCATCACGTCGGCCATGTCGTTAAATTTTTTTGACAATCGCGCGTACGCCAATTTCGCGTCGAAGGCTTCGTCCTCCCCACGGTTCCTGCAACCGCACTTTCCGTTGTTACTCATCTTGAGCTCTCTTTCCGTGAAGCAAGGGCTTCACATAAGATAGTTGAAAGACCATCAGGACCTGCGCCGAAGAGTGCGCAGCCCGGCGTCAAAGGTTAAATCCTGCTCGGAGCGTGCGCGAGCATCTGGAAGCGAAAGACACAGGGTCACAAAAGCCTACCCTACCTTGCACACCCGCTTACGGAGGGCGGCCGCGCGAGGCGTGGGCGTGAATGCCTCGCGCGGCCCTTGCAGCCTAGGTCAAGCTGAGGGTGAGGCTAGGGGCCGTGGGGTGTGTCTGTCAATAATCGCTTTCATCGCCCCCGCAGGGAGCGCTAAATCTTGCGTGCGCTGCGATAGGGCAGGTAGCTAGACCGTATGCCGGAATAGATCGACTTACCCTTCTTGTCGTAGACGTTGAAGTGGACGACGGCTCCGCCGCTGTGCGTCACCTTAGCCCCTCCCCTGAAAACATCCCAGATAAGGTTAGACTGGACTTTACGATTGCCGCCTGCTTTGATGACTTCGAGCGTCAGCCAGTAGCTCTGCGCGTCCTTCATAGCCTCTTTCAGGCCCTCTGTCAGAACGTAGCCGGTGACCAGACTGAGGCCGCTATCCTTATCGACGGCCAGCAGGTCATTGATAAGATTTGTGAATTGTGTGTTCACGCCGGGCAGTCTTGAGGTCGCGCGGTTTAGCCTGCTGATTTCCTGTTCGAGTCGCCATATCTGGTCTTTGTAATCCTGTATCTGCTGCTTGAGTGTTTTCTCAGGGGGAACAGGAGCAAGCGCGGCCACGACTGTTTGGACAGGCTGTTTACCGAGCCCTCTGGCGCTACGGCCCCTCCCGCGCGGCTGAGGTGAGGCGGGCGTTTGCACCTGTACGGGCGGCGTTTTCGCAGCGTCGTCCAGTGTCTTCTTCGCCTCGGCAATGAGCTGGGTGAGTCCTTCAATCTGCTCGCGCTTCAGGGCGATGCGCTCTTTAATCTCCTGTTCCTTGCTCTCGGCCAGGTCTTTCTTCTCGTACAGTTCCTTTATCCGGCGGAGGATTTCGGAATTAGTCGGGTCGCCCAGATTTGGCGGGACGTTGGTCGGGTAATATAGTTGGACGCGACCACCGAATCTGGTGTTAATCGCGGCGAAGAGCGCGGCGACAAAGACATCTTCATCGACCGTGAAGGTCTCGCCCCGTATGTCCACGTTGGTTCTGAAGAAGGAGAGTAAGTCCACGAATGACCCGACCGTGCTGGTGGCGGCACCGAGCGCGGTGGCGATGCTTCTGCGCGCTGTTCCGGCCTGTCGCGCCGTGGGGATGTCCACCTGGAATGCCGGGTTGGCTCTGAGCGCGGCATCCTCTTCAGCGCTTATGTCGTCGTAGGCCTGCTTGAGCACCTCTATGCGCTTTA
Source organism: Pyrinomonadaceae bacterium (assembly GCA_035276685.1). Lineage (GTDB taxonomy): Bacteria > Acidobacteriota > Blastocatellia > Pyrinomonadales > Pyrinomonadaceae > JACVRN01. The sequence continues at coordinate 14,211 of DATELK010000019.1, forward strand.
AGCCTGCCTCGTAGCTTGTCAGCAGGTTAATGCTCGCCGGGCTCTGTACCACGAGCGCCCTCATATTAGTTAAGGCACCGTTATTGTATATGTCATTAGCAATCTGTTCGGCGGTGGCATTCACAGCCTTGTTGCCCTGTATCAATTCCTCTATGAACGCCGTATCGTTGGTCGTTGTCGTACCCGCCAGCGGGGACGAAGAGGGCTTGGGAAATTTAGCATCGAACTCTGCCTGCTGGGCCTCGATTCTGGCCTTAGCGGCATCTGCTTCGGCCTTGGCGACCTCCGCCTCGGCCAGCCGCTGCGCCGTGTCCTGCGCCATAACCTGAAACCCGGCTGAGAAGGGGCCGAGCAGCAGCGCCACGCTCAAGAGCAGCGCAAACAGTGTTGTGTAGGAGCCTCTATGGCTAAAGCCTCTCGTGTCGTAAATACGCGCAAATTTCTGAAGCGATGTGTTCGGCGAACGCATAGTGTCTCTCCTGGGGTTTGGTAGTTAGCGCGTCCGATTGTTCGGCAGTTTTGACGCGCCCTTTTTTTCCAAAGATTCTGCCGTTACAACCTCTATGCCCGCCGCTCGAAAAAATGTTACATCCCTTTCCGCGCAGGCACGCAGACAGACCATCTGAGAGAAGGGCGAAAGGGTTTAGCCCGTGCCCTGATGCGCCGGAGTGGCCCGGCCGACATCACAACTCGATGTAACGTCTTGCGCCGTCTCCGTCATATTGAGAAGAGAGCTGAAATTGTGCTGGGAACAGAAGCGGCGCAGCACGAACAACCCGTACGCGAAGAAGAAGTATTCGGGCGCTCGCCCGCGACAGCACACCGTCGGCAATCAATACTTGATGGAGGATGATTATGCCTCGGCCCTTCCGCAGATTGACTCTTGCAGAGTTCGCAGACCTGCTTGAGCGATTCCCGTTCACCCGTAAAATCAACGCCGTGCATATGCACCACACCTGGAAACCGCAGCGACGCGATTATCGCGGCTTGCCGACGATTGAAGGGATGTGGCGGTATCATACTGTCAATTTAGGTTGGAGCGATATTGCGCAGCATATAACGATTGCGCCGGATGGAGCCATCTGGACCGGCAGGGGCTGGAACGAGCCGCCCGCAAGCGCCAGCGGCCACAACGGCAACCGCTCAGCCGGGCCATTCATGTTTGAGATGATAGGAGATTTCGATGCCGGGCGCGACCCTTTTGGCTCTCCGCAGCGAGAGGTTGTGCTTGAAGTCATCGCACGCGTTCAGGCACGCTTTGATTTGCCGGTCGGGTCACTGCGTTTTCATAACCAGATGTCATCAAAGACTTGCCCCGGCTTGACCATCAGCTACGCCGACATCCTCGCGGCTCTGAGGGAGATGCGCAGTAAGGTGGAAAACGACCGGGGCATGCGAAGACGAAGCACAAGCGATTCGCCGTTTCCCGATGAGGCGCTGGCCTACCGCGAGAAGACAGAGAGCGTCATCCATCTGCTGACCGGCAGCGACGCGCGAACCTACGACCCGCCCGACGCAGAGCACCCTGACGTCAATACGTCCGATGACTCGGAGCGCCCTATGACCGGGGTTGAGATGACTTCTGAAGACCCGTACAAGCGTGTGGCCAACAACCATCCCTCTCGCGCAGGGCGAAATGAGAGAGAGCTTGACCTCTGGGACAAGATTGCCACAAACGGCGAGTCAGAGAGCGACTCCGGCGAAGAGGGCTGGCAGAAGCTCGCAGGCTCGTCGTCCAAAGCCTCCACGATTCCTCATGAGCCGGGGCGCGCGGCCCGTCGCCGTGCTCTGTGCATAGGCATTAATAACTATCCGACAGCGCCGCTCTCAGGCTGCGTCGCGGATGCAAGGCAATGGGCCAATGAGCTTGGCCAAGGGGGCTTCGATGTTCAGCTCCTGCTGGACGAGCAGGCAACACGCGAAGCTATTCTGGGCGCGTTGTCCAATCTGATAGAGAAGAGCGTGGCGGGCGACATAATCGTCTTCCAGTGCGCCGGTCATGGAACGACTGTAAAGGACATCAGTGGCGACGAGGTAGAAGGCGGCAACAAAGAGGACGAAGCGCTGTGCCCCTACGACTTCGCCAGCGGTGCTCTGATTATAGACGACGACCTGGCAGAGGTCTTCAGGAGAATTCCAGACGGTGTCAACCTGACCTGCTTCTTCGACTGTTGCCATTCGGGAACCATCTCGCGCTTAGGCATAGGCGTCTCGGCGGAGAATGAACTGCGAGCACGCCACGAGCGCCCACGCTTTATCACTGCCAGCCCGGAACTGTTGAGAGCGCATGCGGACTATAGAAGAAGAATGGGGATTCGCGGCACGGCTGGCAACAGAGGGCCGGACGAGATGAGACAGGTAGTCTTTTCAGCCTGCCTGGACAGCGAGGTCGCGCTGGAGTCCGACGGGCACGGCCACTTCACGCTCGTGGCTGCACCATTACTGGGCTCCGCTTTTGAAGGGATGACGAACGAGGAGTTTGCCGCGCGCGTCACGGAGGGATTCGGCCCGGTGCCGCGCCAGCATCCAGAGCTGGACTGCTCTCGGGCCGCACGCTCGCGTGGATTTCTGCGCTCGCTTGTCAGCTCCGACTCAAAAGAGCTGCTCGTAGCGTCACCGTGGGGCTCGCACAAGGCCGCTGTCCAGAATGGCCACATCAGTACGTCGCTGTATTGCCGCGCACTGGCCGAGGCGCTGCGAGCGGTGGCCTCCCAACTGGAATCGCGCCAGTAGTCGCCGCATGGTTGAACGCTCCGACAACCTGACGGCGGCCACGACCGAGGCGAGCGCCGCTGCGGCCCAGAGCCGTGGGTTAACCCCGGATGCGCGGGCACGAAGGCGCACGAGGACTAAGCTCGCGCCCGGCCTTGGCGGCGAATACGAAGTCGGAGAAGGCGTAGAGCGCGCGGCGCGCGGCGCTCCATATGAGCGCCGCGCAAACGACCCGGTATATAGACCCCTGAAGGTCTACACTTCAGACCCTTCCGCGTCCAGCACTGAAGGGGCTGTCGCGCTCGTCAACGTGCCTTACGAGCCGCTCGATAAGGGGCCGCGCGGCAGGCTCTTCCACGTGGTTGATTTCAACGAGTCGACCAACGAGCGCTACAGTCAGGTCAGACTGGATTCGCCGGAAATACTGATACGGAACGGGCGTGACCCTTCGCAGTCCGACTGGCACTTTCACCAGCAGATGGTTTACGCCGTCTCCACTCTCGTGTATGCAGCTTTCCGCAAAGCGCTCGGTCGCCATATCAACTGGGGGTTCTCGAACACAGGAGGCCGTACGCGCCTGCGCCTGCGACCGCACGGGTTTGTTGGCCGCAATGCTTTTTACGACAAGGAGCGGGGTGAAATCAGCTTCGGTTATTACAGGGCAGAGAAGCGGGTCGCCGGTCGCAACCTTCCGGGTGGTTTCGTCTTCACCTGCCTGTCGCACGATATTATTGCGCACGAGGTTACGCACGCGCTGCTGGACGGGTTGCGGGCGCGCTTCACTTATCCGTCAGGCGGCGACGTGCTGGCATTCCACGAAGCGCTTGCAGACCTGACGGCAATCTTCCAGCACTTCAGCTATGACACAGTACTGCTTTCGGCTATACGCAAGTCGCGTGGCGATATAGCTAGCGCAAACCTGCTCAACGAGATTGCCCGGCAATTCAGCTATACGACGACCGGCAAAGAGAGGCCGCTGCGCAGCGCGATTGATGTGCCGGGGGAAGGCGGCGAGCCTAAGACTTACCGGCCGGACGCCGAGCCGCACGAGCTGGGCTCGATTCTCGTCTCGGCCGTCTTCGAGGCTTTCATCAATGTCTTCAGGAGAAAAACTGAGCGTTACCTGAGGCTCGGCACGCAGGGTTCCGGGGTGCTTCCGCCGGGCGAGCTGCCGCCGGATTTACAGACCGTGCTCGCAGACAAGACCAGCTCGCTTGCAGGCCAGTTTCTGAACATCTGTGTGCGCGCCATTGATTATTGTCCGCCTGTAGGATTGCGGCTGGGCGAGTTTCTGCGCGCCATGATTACAGCAGATTATGACTTGGTCCCGGACGACCCCTGGGGCTATAGGGAGTCGCTGATAGATGCTTTCAGGCGGCGCGAAATCTATCCTGACGACGTGGCTAATCTCTCCGAAGACGCTCTATTGTGGCGTCCTCCTGAGAGACGTATTCCAAGGTCGCGCGAGCTGAGCTTTGCGGAGCTAAAGTTCCGAGGCGATCCCGCCCGCGCCGCAGGAGAGGGGGAGTTGCAGCGACAGGCATGTGCGCTCGGATGGATAGTGACGCGGCCTGAGTTCGCCTGTCATTTCGGACTTACCCCCGGCAACGACAACGCTTTAAAGGGTGACAGGGTCGGATTACCGACGGTGCAGTCCATACGCTCTCTGAGGCGTGTCGGGCCGGACGGACAGATTGTCTTTGATCTCGTAGCTGAAGTGACACAAGCCAGACTCATTCACAACGGGAACTCCGGCCCAAGCTTCGTTTTCTACGGCGGCTCGACCGTGATAATCAATCCACAAGGTGAAATCCGCTACACCATCACAAAACGCGTAACGAACGAGCAACAGCGCAGAAGCCAGGAGGCGTTCATGCTCGGCGCGGGAAGACCTTACTGGGAGATTGCAAACGGACATCTTTCCCCGACGCACCAACTGTTCAAATTTCTACACTGTTAGTCTTTCCCCATGCCTAACATGACGAGCCGACTCTCGCTCTGAGTTTACGTGCTCAATGCAAATAATTGCTTTGCTTTTAGAGCTCATCAATTTCGCAAGGTTAACTGCCAATAATCAGTTAAAGCCTCACGCCGGGAGCGTCTGAATTAAGCTTGCTTGAATTAGAGGGCGCGGATGTAGAGGTCAAGGTCTGCGCGCTTGATGCGCCAGCCGCGGCCTATAATCTTGGCCTTGAGTTTGCCGCCGCGAATCGCGTTGCGGAGGTGGCCGCGCGAGAGATTTGAGAGCAGCGAGGCTTCGTGCAAGGTGAGCATGAGCTTCTGGGCTATGGCCGGAAGCTGCGCTTCTTCCGCAGGTTGTCTGGATTGGAGGAGCGATTGGAGCGCGGCTATCAGTCGCTCGCCGATTTCCGGCAGCTGCGCCGGAACAAGCGCCTCCGATTCTATGGAGAGCAGGTCTTCAGGCTCCTGAGGCACGAGCGACTTGGTTTCGGGCCACTGCTCGGGCAGCAGTCCGTCCAACTCCTTCTTGAGCCTGTCCAGCTCGCCCTCGTTGAAAAAGTCGTTGACGCTCGCGCTTGAGAGAGCGGCGGCGCTTTCTTTGTCGGGAAAGATGGACTTGGCGGAGCCGCTTCGCGCTCCATTCTTTCTAAGCAGCTCGACTATCTCTTCGTAGCCGCGACGGCGCGCAATATCAAGAACCGTCTCACCGGCATGGTCTTCGAGGTTAATGTCCGCGCCTTCTCCCAGCAGCACGCGCATGCTGTCGCGGTTGTTCTCGCCCGCCGCCTGCATCAGAGCGGTCTTGCCCTCTTTGTCCCTGGCGTTGATGTTCGCGCCCGCGCTCAGAAGTATTCGAGTCGTGTCTGCGTCGCTCATAGAGACGGCGAACATGAGAGCCGTCCAGCCCTTTCGATTGCGTGCGTTGGTGTCCGCGCCGTTCTCAAGCAGCGCTTTGACCATCTCCGTGTGCCCCTTGATGGTGGCCAGCATGAGAGGCGTCCACTCGTCGCTTGAGCGCGCGTTAACGTCCGCGCCCCCTTCAATCAGAGATTTCAGAGCCGCAAAGTCGCCTTCGTCCACCGCGCGATGAAGGCTCAGGCGCGCCTGCGCCTGGCTCTTTAAGGCAGAGCTGTTTTCAGTCTGGCCGGGAGCGGCCGAGAACTTTTTCAGCATGGAGACGATGCGCTGGAAGCCACGGCTTTCGGCGGCCTGCATGGCAGTTGTGCCTTTGTTGTCCGTGACGTTCGCGTCAGCGCCTCGCTCTAATAATAGCTGCACGACGTAGGTGTGGCCTCGATTGGCGGCAATCATCAGGGCCGTGCGCCCGGAAGCATCCCTTTCATTTACGTCCGCGCCCTCTTCAATCAGTGACTGCACCTGTACGGTGTTGCCTTCATAGGCTGCCTCTATCAGCGGCATGACGGCGTTGGTCGTGATGGTGTCCATGCTGGTTAACCTCTCGAATGTGAAGAGCAGGTCAGTACCGCCTGCGTAAGCCGGGCGGGTATTGGTCATAGTAGAGTCAAGATTAATGTTAGACCCGCCCGCTACCGCAGGCGGTACTGACCTGTTTAGTTGCTGATGTTCTTCGCGGGAGGACGCCGCGATTCCGCGCCTGAGACGATGCGCGAGCGCTCCATCTCTTCCTTGGCCTGGTCTGAGGCCGAATGTATGCCCGCGACTCGCAAGCGGAACTCGTCCGGGTTGCTCGCGCCGCGAAGCGCCTCCTCCATGGAGATAAGGCCGGACTGGTAAAGGTGGAAGAAGGACTGGTCGAAGGTCTGCATGCCGTACTGCGATGTGCCTGCGGCTATGGCGTCTCGAATCTGCGAGGTCTTCTCCTCGTTGACGATGCAGTCGCGTATGAAGCCCGTCGAGCGCATTATCTCGACTGCGGGCACGCGACCGCCGCCGCGCGCCGAGCGCACAAGGCGCATGGAGATGACCGCCTTGAGTATTCCCGCAAGCTGTATGCGAACGCTCTTCTGCTGGTGCGGCGGGAAAGAGGAGACTATACGCATGATGGTCTCCGTGGCGTCCAGCGTGTGAAGCGTAGAGAGAACAAGGTGGCCCGTCTCGGCTGCGGTCAGGGCGGTCTCAATCGTCTCGTGGTCGCGCATCTCGCCCACCAGAATCACGTCAGGGTCTTGTCGAAGCGCGCCGCGCAGAGCTTCGGCAAACGAGCGCGTGTCAACGTCCACCTCTCGCTGCGTGACGAAAGACTTCTTGTCCTTGTGCAGGAACTCTATGGGGTCTTCTATGGTGACTATGTGGCCGCTGCGAGTGTGGTTGATGCGGTCTATGATGGCGGCCAGGGTGGTCGACTTGCCAGAGCCAGTGGTGCCCGTGACCAGAATCAGCCCGCGCTGCTCTTCCGCCACTTTTTCTATGACGGGCGGCAAGGAAAGCTCCGTGATGCTGCGCGTGCGGTCGGGGATAACGCGTATGACTATGCCCACGGTGCCGCGCTGCTGGAAGATGTTGGCGCGGAAGCGTCCAAGGCCCGATACGCCGTAGCCTATGTCAACTTCCGAGACCTCCTTGAAGCGCTGCTTCTGCCGGTTGGACATCATGGAAAAGGCCATGTCGAGCGTGTCTTCCTGCGTCAGGCGTGGAGAGTCCACCACAGGGCGCAACTCGCCGCCCACGCGCATGAAGGGAAATGAACCGGCCTTGATGTGAAGATCGGACGCGCCGAACCCTGCGGCGACTTTCAGCAACTCGTCAACTTTGGACATAGCAGAGAACTCTTCGCAAAAAACTGTACGGGCTTAAAAATATGAGAAGGTGCGCGGAGGCCGGGGCTTCTCTTTCAGGGGTTGATTTCGGCGGGAAGCACGGCCCGGAATGCTGTAGAGCCGGGCACCGCGCTCGATTCCCATAATAGTCTGTAACCTTAAGAAAGGTCAACGATTAAATAATGTTGGCCACGAACCGGAGGGCGGCGAGTTGCAGGAAATCCTTCACAGATAAAGGGTAAAAGCAAAACGGCTCTTAATTTAGGAGCGGCGGTAGAGATGGATTAGGTATTTCCTGTGCCTGACGAAACCTGTGCAGCATCTTCTGGGTCACGGAAGAATTGACGGCCAGCAGTTGGCGAGCTTTCGCAAGGTCATCGAGAGTGCCGCCGGGAAGGGTCGGCTGTGTCAGAGAGGTCTCTGTCAGAGAGTTGGTGAAAAACTGTAGGAGCGTCACCGAATAGTAAAGATAGATTGCCATCTCGTCCATCAGCGACCTTATTTTTTCACAGTTAGCCGCCATCTCCTGATTACCGTTGGGGTTCTTCACGGTCTCTTTTCTCAGGAGTAAGGTTTGGGCCGATTGAAGAAGCAATTCGTTGCCGTTTACGGTCGAAGCGGCAAGCCTGTCCTCTGCCTCGTAAAGCTTTTCAAGGAAGAAGTCTACCTCCTCCTCAAGCTCAATCCTCTTGGCAGAGATAGTCATGGCTCGTATCTTAGCCTTGATGTCGGTTTTGATGACGGTATGGCCGAGGAATTCCAAATCATCCTTGGCGGGGTTGCTCTCTTTAAGCTCCATGAGACTGCGGAAGGTTCGGATGACATCTCGCGCCAGCCCTCCGGCCAGGCAGTAGCTTAAAGCAAAGAAGGGAGCCGGGCGGCCTATGACGCGTTGCTCTATAAGGTTTTTGGCAGCTTCGAAGTTTAAGTAGTCAACGTAGATAATAACGTCGAATGAGCTGTCGAAGGCGTCGCGGAACGGGAGCCCGCGCCGCTCAAAGTTGCTCATGGCATTTTCTGATACCGAAATCAGATAGAAGCAGTTGTCTACGCCGAAGACCGACTTGATTTCGTTAAGGAACTGCTGCGCCGATTCGTCCGACTCAAGCTTGTCCAGCTCGTCTATGCCGATGATGACCTTATACTTGGTGGCAATCGTTTCCAGAAACTTGGTCAGATAGTAAACAATCTCAGGCATGCTCAGCTGGTTACGCGACATCGTAATAGCCCTGTTGGTGCTGGTCTCAACGCCTATGGGCAGCTTCAGAGCGCCGGACCAGCCTGCCGTATAACTCATCTGGAACTTCATGCTGTCGCGCAGCTTCATGGCGTCTCCGGCCAGACCAGTTTGATGCGCGGCCTCTTCGGCAGCGGCAGCCGCCTCGGTCTCTTCTTTCTTCTTATCCTCCTGCGTCTGCTGTCTCAAGCGGAAATTAAAATATGGCTTAAAGATTAAGTTGGAGAGCCTGTGGCCGAGCAGCTTTTCTAAAATGAACACGTCAATCTTTTCACCCAGAATGGCCGCCCCGGCGATGCTGAAAGCGAAGATGAAGATACCCCACATGAGAATCGTTCCCGGTTGAATGCCGAGCGCTTTGATAAAACTGATGAAACCATTCTCCTGCGGTTTGTTCGCGGCGTCGCCTGAGCTATTACTCTCCGTCGGCTGCTCTGCTTTAGAGTTTGCCTGTGCGGCGGTCGGCTGTTTTTGAGCGGGCTGCGCTGACAGCAGGTAGCCTGTAAACAGGCTGAGCGCTATTAACAATAGTCCGAGGTAAAAAGCGAGCGGAAGCACGGGCCGCAGGATTACCTTGAACGAGTCGGCCAAACTTTTCTCTGCGGGATTCTCATTCTGTTCGCCGTTTTGAGAGAATTCGAGCACGGGCCAGCGCTGGTACTCTACATTCTCCATATCGAGCACGCTCTGGCATATGGACGAGAAGAGGTAGAGGATAAAGTCGCGCGGCTCGTACTCTACAGGCGCGGAGACCAGCACAGGCAGGACGGGCTTCCCCTGAATCTCTTTGATGGTTCTTTTAGGCCCGCAGAAGAGACGCAGCAGCGTTGTCTTGCCGGAGCCGCGCGGGCCCGCGATGCCTATGCTGCCTCCGGGCATATTGTTCAGCAGGTAGTTGAGGCTCTCTCTGGCAGAGGTGTCGATGGCATATTCAGGATTGAACACCTCTGCAAAGCCCGCCGCCCCCGAAATCTTTAACCGCGTCTCGTAGGAGAGGGCCAGACGACTGTTGATGAGGGCGCGTAGCCTCTGCTTTATCTCTCCGATTAATGCCTGCTCGATGTCCTGATAAAGAAGAAAGACCTTTTCCGTCAAGCCCGTCTGGGCAAGCTTATCTTCCGCCTCTTTTTTCTTTGTTATCCAGTCTATGTGCTTTATTGAATAATCCTGCCTCTCCTTGCGAGCCTTTGTCCTCTCGCTAATGGAAATCGTGATAACAGCAATTATCCAAATTATTAAGACAGATATGGCGGATTCGGTGTAGCGTGAGTTAGCCAGACCGCTGAAAACGTTACTCCATCCATAAATGAAGCTGACGATTATGTAAGCGATTAGACTTACGAAAAATAGCAGGATGAGAATCCCGTTGATTACCATCATCCAGCCGGGTAGATAGTAAAGATGAGAAACCTGACGGGGTTCCGTCGGCACCGTGCTGAGTAACCGCACCTGTTCGCTATTGAGCCTCGATTCCAGAGAGTTGTACTCCTCAAGCTTAGACAACACGCCCCTGTAAATCTGGTCGGCATCCTTCAGGCAGATTTCAAGAAGCTCTTCCTCTTTCCACCGTGCCTTCTTTATGTTCTGTGGAATCTCAGGGGTGGTCGGGTCATTAATTGCCTTGTCGAATAGTAGTTTGAGATTTGCTTCTGATTGAGGATAGGGCATGGCTTTTACTCCCGATTATTTCTGTGGAATCTCTTGCGAGATAATCCGGCGTTCGTTTGCTATGAAGAGGCGGAAACCACGTTGCGCGTGACGCTTTGGTGATTGCATTCACGCTTAAAGGGTTAGCTTGGTATTAGAGAGAGCTGCTGTTTCCTGCGTCTCTACAATCGGCGGCTGACGACGAGATGAGCGCTTAAGAGAAAAGCATTTCGGATGAGACGCGCCGTGGTAAAAATACGACGGCCTTATACATCCACTGTTCGAGCCTTGTCAACAGGAATTATCTAGAGGACTTGTATGTTAGATAAGGCGGCAGATTCCCTGAAACCTGCCGCCTGTAGGATTAGTCAGTAGCCACGGCGCGGTAGGTGCTCATGGGGTCTGTGTCGGGCTTTGCGGCCGAAGCTTTCGGCTCCGAGATGTCCGCTTTGTGATGGCCGTTCTTGCTCTCGGAGCCCTGCGGCTGCTTCCTGTGCTCGTGCGCGTAGGTGAGCCAGGGGCCGGGCGCTTCACGCTCGCCGGAGGTAATCTGGAAGAAGACCTCCTGTATGCGGCGTGTGATTTCGCCTCGGCGGCCCGTGCCAATCTGGATTTTATCGACGGAGCGAATGGGTGTGATTTCGGCCGCCGTGCCTGAGAAGAAAAGCTCGTCCGCCACGTAAAGCGCCGCGCGCTGTATGCCCGTCTCTATTACGGGGATGTCCAGCTCTCGCGCAATCTGTATGACGCTGTCGCGCGTGATGCCCGGCAGGATGGAGGACGAAAGCGGCGGTGTAATGACTTTGCCTCCCGCCACAACGAAGATGTTCTCGCCCGAGCCTTCGGAGACGAAGCCCCTGTCGTCGAGCGCTATGCCTTCGGCGTAGCCGTTCAGCAGCGCTTCCATCTTAATAAGCTGCGAGTTCATGTAGTTCGCGCCGGACTTCGCCATCGCGGGCATGGAGTTCGGCGTCAGACGATTCCACGTAGAGACGCAAACGTCCACGCCTGCTTCGAGCGCTTCGTCGCCGAGGTACTTGCCCCAGTCCCACGCGCCTATGTAGCAGTCGAGCGGATTCGGGAAAGGGTTGACGCCGAAGGCCGGATGCTCTTCGTCCAGGCTGCGGAAGATAATGGGTCGTATGTAGCACTGCTCAAGACCGCCGCGATTGACAAGCTCTATTGCCGCTTCGTTCAACTGCTCAAGCGTCAGGTCTGTGTCCATGCGGTAAATCTTGGCCGAGTTCAAAAGCCTTTGCATGTGCTCGCGCAGGCGAAAGATGGCGGGGCCTTTTTTGGTGGAGTAACAGCGTATGCCTTCAAAGACGCTTGAGCCGTAATGCAGGACGTGCGACATGACGTGAACGCGCGCGTCCGTCCAGTTGACCCACTCGCCGTTGTGCCAGACTTCCTGAACAATCTTCGGCGTTCTAATATCTTTGGCCTTGCCGTCTTTTGTAAACATACTCGGTTTCTCCTTTGAGGAAGCTTTTAAGGGGAGTTGCCGAAGCCTCTCTTTTGGCTACAGCTTTAGCTTCGACAGAAGCGATTGTATCGAGACGCTTCCGTAATTTCGTAACCTGCCTGCCCTTCGTATAAACGACAAAATAGCTTAAAGACGCGCCCGTTTGCAAGGTAGGCTTGCTTGAGATGAAGGCTGTGGCGTACCATCCTGATTTGCTTTCATCAAAAAACTTTTTCGCTTCCCTCGGATGATGAGCCGCAGAGCACGGAAGACCACGCACGCTTCTCTTCTAGCCACCTTGCTCTTACTCTCTCTCGTCTCGAATAATTGCCGCATGTTGGAAAAGAATCAAAACAACGGAAATTCCGAGGCACGGCAGACGGACGCCGCATCGGTCACGCGCCGCGCCATCTCCATAGACATGCACGCCGACACGACTCAGCGCATGCTGGACGAAGGCGTGGACATCAACACGCGCCTCTCGGACGGCCACTTCGACGCCGTGAGAATGAGAGAGGGCGGGCTCTCGGCGCAGTTCTTCTCCATCTGGGTCGCGCCAGACCTTTACGGGAGCGGGGGGCAGAGCGCCATACGCCGCGCCGACGAGCAAATCAAGGCCGTGCGCGCTCTAACTGAAAAGCATCCCGAGACGTGGGAGCTTGCCACCTCAGCCGCAGACATCAGGCGCATAAGCAAGGAAGGGAAGCTCGCCGCGCTGATGGGGCTCGAAGGCGCTTACGCGATTGACGAGCGGATTGAGAACGTGGAGCGCTATTACAAGATGGGCGTGCGTTACATGTCCGTGACGTGGAGCGTGAGTCTGCCCTGGGCCGGCTCGTCCGGCGACGAAGCGGGACGAAAGCGCGGCTTGAATGACTTTGGCAAGCAGGTCATACGCGAGATGAATCGTTTGGGGATGATGGTGGACGTGTCGCACGTCTCAGACCCTACCTTCTGGGACATCGTCAACACCACGACCAAGCCTATTATAGCCACGCACTCGAACGCGCGCGGGCTCGCGAACGTCGCGCGCAATCTGGACGACGAGATGCTGAAGGCCCTGGCCAAGACAGGCGGCGTCGCATGCGTCCTCTTCTATCCTGAGTTTTTAGAGCCGGGGTGGAGCGAGAAGAAGAAGCGTGTGGACGCGGAGATTGCTCCGCTGGTGCAGAGGGCTTCGGACGAGACGCGCGGCACTGTGGGACAGAAGAAGCTGGCGCGCGACCGCGTGCGAGTGGAAGAGTACGCAAAGCGCCTCCCGCCCGTCACTGTCTCGCGCATAGTCGACCACATAGATTACATGGTCAAGCTCATAGGCGTAGACCACGTAGGCCTTGGCTCGGACTTCGACGGCATACAGGCCGTGCCTACAAATTTGGCGGACGTATCACAGCTTCCCAACCTGACGGCCGAGCTTCTGCGTCGCGGCTACTCGGAAGAAGACATAAGCAAAATCCTAGGCGGCAACATCCTGCGCGTCATGGAAGAAGTAGAGAGAAAGTAATCCGACGGGTCAACTGACCCGTCTTTGTTACCGATGAATCAATCCTCTTCGCCTCGCATTGGTTTTCATGCTCCGATTGCCGGAGGGTTGCAGAACGCGCTCGTGAAGGCGCGCAGTCTCGGCGCGGACACTGTGCAGATGTTCTCTCGTAACCCGCGAGGGTGGGCCGCGCGTCCTCTCACACATGAAGAGATTGAGCGCTTTCACCTGACGCGGCAGGAGACGGGCATCTCGCCCGTCGTCATACACTGCAACTATCTTGTGAATCTGGCTGCGGCCGATGAGACTATAAGGGCTAAGTCGCGCGCTTCGTTCCGTGAAGAGGTGGAGCGAGGCCTTGCGCTCGGAGCCGATTATCTGGTCGTGCATCCGGGCAGCGCTCGCGGCGCGTGCGAGGCGGACGCGCTTCAGACCTGCGCGGAGAGTCTTAAGGCGGCTTGCGACCGGATTAATCTCGACGGCTTTCGCATACTGCTTGAGAACACTGCGGGGCAGGGCGAGTGCATAGGCCACCGCTTCGAGCATCTGAAGGAAATCATGGAGCGCTGCCCCGAGCTTAATTTAGGCGTCTGCCTGGACACGGCGCACGCTTTCACCGCCGGGTACGACATACGCGACGAGGACGGGCTGGCGGCGGCTTTCGATTCTCTGGAAAGCAACGTTGGTCTTGATAGCGTGCGCGCCGTTCACTTCAACGACTCCAAGGCCGACTACAACACGCGCGTAGACCGCCACTGGCACATTGGCCTCGGCCACATAGGAAGCGAGGCGCTCAGAAGGGTCGCCCGCCATCCGGGGCTCGCGCACGCGGCCTTCCTTCTGGAAACTCCGCAGGACGAGCTTGGCGACGACGCGCGTAATCTGGAAGCCTTGCGTTCTTTCATACAGTCTGCAAAATAAGAGCGTTTTCAGCCTTTTAATCTTAAGGAGAACTAATCCGTCATGACTCTGAAGAAAAGAGGTCTGCTCCTCTTCCTCTACATCCTTATGTCTTGCAGCTTAGTCTCTACAGTCTTCGCGCAGAGGCTTGCGCCGGTGGTGGACATAGGCGGGGGCGGCTGCGTGATGGGAGGCGTGCGCGGCGGCAGGTGGATAGAGGCGGAGGAGATGGCACCACTGATGCGCGGCGGCGAGCGCTATGTGGTCTACAGCATGATGCGTCGCGTCGGAGTGCGAACCGGCGTTAAGCCAGCATCGGAAGGCCCGCCCTGCACGGACACGATGTATGTTAAGAACATGGCTCCGAAAGAGGACGAGGGCGGACTGATTGCCGTCGCCGGAAACTGGAACGCGCTCCCGCGCCTGCCGAAGGTCGAAAGCAACAGCTCGCGCGTCTATCGCGAGGCGGTCGCTGAAGTTCTCAGGAAAAACGGCATACGCCAGCCCGAGGTCAACATAGAGAAAGTCCTGCGCGTGGATTTGGACGGCGACGGCACGGATGAAGTCTTAATCAACGCCACCCGCGCCAAGCGCTGGGAGAACGGCAGCATCACGCACGATTCCAATCCCGGCGACTACTCCGTGGTGCTGCTCCGCAGGGTCGTGAAGGGAAAGGTGCAGACCGTGGTTGTAGAGGGCGAGTATCACCCGAGGGGCAGAGTCCCTGAGACGGACGGCCCGCCGAACGTCTACGCCGTCACGGCCCTGCTGGACTTAAACGGCGACGGTCGCCTTGAGATTATAGTGGAAGGCGGCTACTACGAAGGCGGCTGGAAGACCGTCTACTCTTATCGCGCCGGGCGCGTCCAGAACCTCTTCGGCTGCGGCTGCGGCGCTTGAAGAGAAGAGAATTAACAGGGATGGACAGGATAGACAGGATAAAGAAGAAGCAAGCTCTTCTCTTTTATCCTGCTCATCCTGTCTATCCCTGTTTGAATCCTGCCGAACTTAACCACTGCCTAAAGAGAAAATCGTTCGACAATTGAAGCCGATTTAGGCTAATATGTCGCCGGTTTAAATCTTTACGTTCGGGACAGCTTTGATGAGACGCTTTACTCTGACACTTCTCGCCCTTAGGGTGCCGCCCGGCAGCCGCGCGTAGGCTTTCCTCTCTTTGCTCGCGCGGACAGGGTCGGCGCGGCGCTTCACTTCTTCCAATCAACAATAAGAGTTACGGATGACCGAAGCTCTGCTTGACGAGTAGCTTTGTGCGTCCGGTTTGTGGTTAATTGTCAGGAATCCAAAGAAGGCTTAAAAATCATGGACGAAAAATATTTCCCTGAGAAGATAGAAGAGAAGTGGCAGAAGTCGTGGGACGAGCGGGGCGTGTTTGAAGTAGAGCCGGAGCCGGAGCGACCGCCCTACTACTGTCTGGAGATGCTGCCCTACCCGTCAGGCTTCTTGCACATGGGGCACGTTCGCAACTACTCCATAGGCGACGCGCTCGCATGGTACAAACGCTTGCAGGGCTTCAACGTGCTGCACCCGATTGGCTGGGACAGCTTCGGCCAGCCCGCCGAGCAGGCCGCCATCAAGCGCGGCATAGACCCACGCGTCTGGACGGAAGACAACATCAATCACATGCGCGGGCAGATGAAGCGGCTCGGCATGAGCTTCGACTGGCGGCGAGAGATTGCCGCGCACACGCCCGAGTATTACAGGTGGGATCAGTGGTTCTTCCTGAAGATGCACGAGCGCGGCTTGGTCTACCGCCGCATGTCTCCCGTCAACTGGTGCCCGCATTGCCAGACCGTTTTGTCTAACGAGCAGGCTTCGGGCGGCTTGTGCTGGCGCTGCGAGAATCCTGTCGTGAAGAAGGATTTGGAGCAGTGGTTCGTCCGCATCACGGATTATGCCGAAAGTTTGCTGGAAGACATGAAGGAGATTGAGCGGGGCTGGCCCGAGCGCGTGCTGACCATGCAGCGCAACTGGATAGGCAAGTCCGTGGGCGCTTACGTTGACTTCAGCATCAAGGACACGGACGCGAAGGTGCGCGTCTTCACGACTCGCATAGACACCATCTACGGCGCGAACGCGATTGTGCTGGCCGCAGAGCATCCGTTGCTGGCAGAGCTGATGAAAGACTCCGCTTTGAAGCCGGACGTGGACGCCTTCATCGAGCGAGTGCGCGAGGCTCGCAACCGCGCCACGGAGCCGGGAGCAGAGGAAGAGAAGGAAGGCATCAACACGGGCTTGCAGGCCGTGAATCCCTTCAGCGGCGAGATTGTCCCTGTGTGGGTGGGCAACTACGTCCTGACGGAGTACGGCACGGGCGCTGTCATGAGCGTGCCCGCGCACGACGAGCGCGACTACGAGTTCGCGCAGAAGTACACCTTGCCCATACGGCAGGTCATAGCGCCCGTCACGCACGAGCAGGAGCCAAGCGGCTTTGACCCACAGTTGGGCGTAGACCAGTCTACGGAGATGAAGGAAGCCTTTACGGATTACGGCATGCTGGTCAACTCCGGCGAGTGGAGCGGCAAGCTCTCCGGCGACGCTATGCGAGAGATGGCGGAGTTCGCAGAGAGCAAGGGCTTTGGCGAGACGGCCGTCACCTATCGCTTGCGCGATTGGGGCATCTCTCGCCAGAGGTTCTGGGGAGCGCCCATCCCCATGATTCACTGCCCTTCGTGCGGCATGGTGCCTGTGCCTGAAAAGGATTTGCCGGTGCTGTTGCCGCCCGGCGCGGACTTCACAGCCACGGGCTCGCCTTTGGAGACTGTGCCGGAGTTCGTCAACACCACCTGCCCGAAGTGCGGAGGCGCGGCGCGGCGCGACACCGACACCATGGACACGTTCGTTGACTCAAGCTGGTACTACTTCCGCTACTGCGACCCCAAGAACTCGGATGCGCCCTTCGACACGGAGAAGGTGAGTTACTGGGCTCCCGTTGACCAGTACATAGGCGGAGTGGAGCACGCCGTCATGCACCTGCTCTACACGCGCTTCTGGACGAAGTTCATGCGCGACATAGGGCTGGTCTCTTTTAATGAGCCCGTGAAAAATTTGATGACGCAGGGAATGGTCGTGGCCGAGACCTTCTATCGTGAAGAGGGAGGCGCGAAGACTTACTTCAACCCGGCGCAGGTGGACACAGAGCGCGACGACAAAGGACGCATCACGAGCGCCCGGCTGATAAGCGACGGCCAGCCGGTTAAGGTTGGCCCATTTGAGAAGATGTCCAAGTCCGCCAACAACGGCGTTGACCCGAACGAGATGATAAGCGCGTACGGCGCTGACGCCGTCAGGTTATTCATACTGTTCGCCGCGCCCGTAGAGAACGACCTGCGCTGGCAGGAGGCGGGCATAGACGGAGCGTTGAGGTTCCTGCGCCGCGTCTACAACTTCATCTGGCGGTGGCGTGATGCCGTGCGCGACGCGCCGCGTGAAGCGCCGGACACTGCTGCTTTCAGCGCCGAGGCTCGCGCCCTGAGACACGAAACGCACCGAGCCATAGAGCGCGTCACGCGTGACCTGGAGGGCTTGCACTTCAACACCTGCATAGCGGCCCTGATGGAATTGCTGAACGCGTTCGGCCAGTTCCCGGCTGCGCCTGAGCAGGCTTCCGCCTCAGACCGCTTCGCCGCGCGCGAAGCTCTGGAAGCGCTGGTATTGATGCTGGCTCCCTTTGCCCCGCACATTTCGGAAGAGATGTGGGAGGGCTTGGGTCACGAGGGCGGGATGCTGAGCGGCGAGGCTCGCTGGCCCGTGGCCGACGCAGGGCTGGCGCGTAAAGAAGAGCTGGAGATTCCAGTTCAGATAAACGGGAAGCTGCGCGCACGCATACGCGCCACACCCGATGCTACCGAGGAGGCTTTGCGCGAGACTGCGCTCTCGGACGAAAAGGTTCGCGCATGGACTGAGGGCGGCGAGGTAGTCAAAGTCATAGTCGTTCCGCAGCGGCTGGTCAACATAGTAGTCAGGGGGAATTGACGCATTGAATCATCGGTTCATTTTTCGAGCGCACGAGTGAACCGATGATTCAAACTTCTACGTATGACTCGTATGAAGATAAATTCAGTGTCTCGTTCAGTCTCAATAATTCTGAAGCGACGCGCCTTTGTGCTCGTCGCTTTTTTTCTGTTCGCGCCCGCAATCTTCTTTCTCTCTTCGGGCGGGGAAGCGAAGCAGCCGCAGACGCAGCAGGCTAAGGCTCGTCGCGCGCTCATCATCTCTATGGACGGGCTGGACGCGCGCTATCTAAACCGGCGTGACGAGTTCGGGCTTAAGATTCCTAACCTGCGGCGCTTGATGGCAGAGGGCGCTGCGGCGCGAGGCGTCGTCTCAATCTTCCCAAGCGTGACATATCCCGCGCACGCTACGATTGTCACGGGCACGCGGCCCATCAAGCACGGTATCTTCGGCAACGACCTGCTTGAGCCTCCGCCCGGAACCTTTCGCGGCAGCCGCGAGTGGTATTGGTACGCGCGAGACATTCGCGCGGAGACTCTCTGGGACGCGGCGCGAAAGCGCGGGATGAAGGTCGGGATGGTGTCGTGGCCCGTGGGCGTGGGCGCGGGCGATTACAACGTGCCGGAGATTGTGCGCTTCGGCGGCTCGCTTCTGGACACGCTCGCGCGCATGAGAGAGAACACACGCCCGCAGGGGCTACTAGAAGAGATTGAGAAGCGAGACAAGCAGCTTTACGCACGCGCCAGCCGCGACGAGCAGGACGACATGCGAACTCGCATGGCCGAGCACATCATCACGGAGAAGCGGCCAGAGCTTCTCTTCGTTCATCTCTTAGACCTTGACCGCTCTCAGCACGACAAAGGGCCTTTCACGCCCGACTCCTTCGCCATACTTGAGAAGCTGGACGCTTACCTCGGGCGCATACTGGACGCCGCGCGCCGCGCAGGGACGCTCAATGAAACGGCAGTCTTCGTCGTCTCAGACCACGGCTTTCTGCCCGTCTCAAAGCTTGTGCATCCGGGCGTGATGCTTGAGCGCGCGGGGCTCTTGAAGGTGCGAGAGGAGAGGGACGAGAAGGGAAACGCCGTGACGACCGTGACGGAGTGGCGGGCGCTGCCTTACGTGACCAACGGCTCGTGCGCGATTATCCTGCGGGACGAGAATGACAAGGATGCTTTGAAGCTTGTGCGAGACCTCTTCAGGCCGCTCGCCCGAAGAGAGGGAAGCGGCATCCGTGAGGTGATTGAAGGAAGACGCCTCAACGTGCTAGGCGCAAACAATCGAGTGGCTCTGATGCTGGACGGTGCGGACGGCTTCGCCTTCGGAGAGAATTTCGCGGGAGAAGTTATCACGCCCAGTAAGGACAAGGGCGCGCACGGCTTTGCGCCTGACCGCGAGGATTACTACGCCTCGTTCATAGCCGCAGGCCCGGGCGTCAAGCGCAGGCAGCTGGGCATAGTCCAGATGACGGACATAGGGCCGACCATCGCGGCCACTCTAGGCCTGACGCTCAAAGACGCCTATGGACAGGTTTCTGTACTGCCATGATTCGTTGGCTCAATCGCTCGCGTCGTCTTTCATGACGACAGACCAGAAGCGCATGGCTAGGCGCGCACGGTCTTCTTCCGACGCGGGCGGTCGAAAGCTGCGGCGCACCTTTATCTCAAGGCCCGGAGCAATCTCTATCCACTCTCCTACCTCGGGCTCGCGCCTGCGTGCTGGCTCCACGGCGAAGAGGTTCGACTGAGAGGCAGACTCCTGCTCAAGACTTAAAGGCTCTGTGCCGCGCAGGTGACGCGTCGTGTCGCGCTCTGTGCCCTGCCGCGCCTCGCCCGGCTGGCGCGCTTTAAAGGAAACCAGGGCGTTATTGACCATCTCTTCCAGCCCCGTGATGTCCAGCTGGCGCATGAACTCTTTGACTTTGACGACAGACCAGTGGTCGGCCAGCAGCTTTTTGACGGCCAGCAGCCTGAGCAGGTTCCCGTAATTGAAGATGATTGAGGCTCCCGTCTGTCCCGTGGGCTCGCCCAGGAGCGCTTCGGAGAGGTAATGGCGCACGGTGCGTGGAGTGATGCCGGTGCGTGCGGGCCCCTGCGCGGCTTCGCGGCCGTAATGCTCTATGAGCGAGTTTGCGACCCCTGCCAGCTCTTCCACGCCTATGATGTCGCGCCCGCGATAGCTTTCAAGGACAGGCATGCGCGAACTATAAAATCAATCAAGGCAAAAGTGAAGAACAGATAACCTCTTCTCTTATTACTTGCTTGAAGGGAGGAGAGCCGTTAAAATCTGTGGCGTGGTTGTGGCAACTCCTTAAGTGCTACCTGGCGGCGCTCCGCTTTTCGCTCGGAGCGTCAGCGTCCGAAACTCTGCCGCGCTCCTGCGAGGTCTAGGCGGACTCGCACAACAACGCACGCGGAAGGTTACTTGCCACCGAGAGAAAATTAGGCTGCCCCCACTACTAAAGCCGGCGTGCGCCCCCTGTGAGAGAGGGCTGCCGCTACAGTGAGCTTTGTGGCAGGCTGCCCCGAGTACCTGAGCCAACCGATGAAAGAATGTCCAGCTTGCCGACGTTGTTTTCCTGACCATGTCAATCACTGTCCCAATGACGGCGACGCCACGACTCCATCCATCGCTGGCGAGCCGATTCTTGACGGTCGCTACCAACTGGAAAAGCGGCTGGGGCATGGCGGCATGGGCGTGGTCTTCAAAGCGCGCCACATCTTCCTTAAAACAGCGCACGCCATCAAGGTCATCCTGCCCGACCTTGTAGGCAACGACCCCATGCTCGTGACGCGCTTCCGGCAGGAGGCGCTCGCGGCTGCGGCCATACGCCACCAGAACATCATAGCCGTGACGGACTTCGGCGTGGCGCGAGGCACCATGCCCTTCCTAGTGATGGAGTTCGTGCAGGGCAAATCCCTTCACGACATACTGGCGGCGGAAGGCGCTCTGCCGCCTACGCGAGCGCTTGAGATAATGGCGGCCATAGGCGCTGGCGTGGCCGCAGCGCACCGACAGAACATAGTCCACCGCGATTTGAAGCCGCTGAACATAATGCTTCAGGACGGGCTGCCCGTGGCCGAGGCGGTCAAGATTCTGGACTTCGGACTGGCGAAGATTAAGTCAGGCGAGCTTCTGGGCTCTTTCGTGCAGGCGAAGACGAGCGGCCTCATGGGCTCTCCCTTCTACATGGCTCCGGAGCAGTGGTCGGACGAAGAGCCTGACGTGAGAGCCGACATCTATAGCTTGGGCGTGATTCTGTATCAGATGCTCGGAGGCGACGTTCCCTTCAAGGGCACGGGCATCCCTTCCATCATGAAGAAGCATTTGACGGCAGCGCCCGCGCCGCTCGCTTCTCTTGGCGTGTCAGTGCCTCCGACGATTGAGGCGGTCGTGCGTCACGCGCTCGAAAAGGATGCGGACAATCGCCCGCAGACCGTGGAGGCTTTCATAGGCGAGTTGCGCGACGCCGTGGCTCAGACCTCCGCTTCTCTGAACCGCACGCAGATGGCCGGGCCCGGTTATCAATCCGAGACCATCATCACACCCGCGCCTCCGCCTTCCATCTCCATGCGGCCGCAGCCAGCGACCACGACCATGCGTATTCGCACTACTCCCGCTAGGTCGCGCGTCTCCATCAACAGCATAGAAGTTGGGCTCTCCGACGGGAACGGCCAGATGGTCATCACCGACATTCAGCCGGGCAAACATCTGGTGCGTGTGCGTCATGACGGCTACGCGGACTGGGAGGGCCAGATTGAGTGCTCCGGCGGAACCTGTGATGTCAGCGCGCAGCTACAGAGCCTGATGGCCACGAGCATGCCGCAGATGGGCTCAGACCAGTTCGCCGGAACCATCTCTGCACCGGGCATGGACTCGTCTCAACAGCAGAGCTACGCGGCTATGGAGGCGCAGCGTCTTCGCGCTCAGGCGGCGCAGCTCGAAGAGCAGGCTCGTCGTGAAGAGGCCGAGCGTCGTGAAAGAGAGCGGCGCGAGCAGGAGGAGCGAGACCGCATCGCGCGCGAAGAGTTGCAGCGCGAAGAGGAAGCGAGGCTTCGCGCACAGGCCGAAGCGCGAGAGCGAGCCGAGGCCGAAGCGCGTCTCAAGGCCGAAGAGGAAGCACGCCGCGCAGAAGAAGAGAGAAAGCGCGCCGAAGCCGAAGCGCAGCGCCGAGCGGAAGAGCAGGCGGCGCGCGAGAAGGCGGAAGCCGAGGCACAACGACGCGCAGAAGAGGCAGAGGCCGCACGCAAGCATGCCGAAGCGGAAGCCGCCGCGCGCAAGAAGGCCGAAGAAGAGACCGCGCGCCTTCGCGCCGAACAGGAAGAGTCTCGCCGCCTCGCGCAGCAGGAAGCGGCCCGCCGCGCAGAAGAAGAGCGGCTGCGAGCGGAAGCCGAGACGCGTCGCAAGGCTGAAGAGGAAGAGGCACGCCGCCTTGCGGAAGCAGAGCGCGTGCGCCTGGAGGCAGAGGCTAGAGAGAAGGCAGAGGCCGAGTCGCGTCGCCGCGCCGAAGAGGAACGAGCCAGACGCGAGCAGGAGCAAAGAGAACGTGAAGAGCGCGAGCGTGCGCTTCAGGCCGAGCGAGAGAGAATCGAAAGAGAGCGTCGTGAGCTTGAAGAGCAGCGTGCTCGTCTAGCGGCCACTACAGTCTCTCCTCCTGTCGATTTAAGTCAGACGCAGCCGCAGCGGCAGGGCATCACGACCGGCCCAGTAGACCCGCACGCGGGCGCGCAGTCGCACCCGAACCTCGGATACCAGAGCCAGCCGCAGTTCCAATCCTCTTCGCCCGGATTCGCCGCCGCCGCAGAGCCTAAAAAATCGGGCCTGCCCATCGGCATCATCGCGGCCGTCATTGGCATAGTCCTTTTGGTGGGCGGAGGCGGAGGCATCTACCTGATGACGCGCTCCAAGACGCCGGAGACGCCTCAGACGCCCTCTAACCCGAATCAGAAGCCGGGCGACAACAACAACAAGCCGCCGGACGCGAACGCGCCTATTAAGCCTGACCTTGTCTCGCTGCCGGGCGGCACCTTCCAGATTGGGCGCGCGGACGGCGCTGAGCAGGAAGGCCCGCCGCACTCCGTCACGGTCGGAGCCTTCGCTATAGACCGCACGGAAGTCACCAATGCCGAGTACGCGCAGTTCGTTGCCGAAACTAATCATCCCGCGCCGAGCCATTTCAGGGGCGGCAAGCCCGCAGGCGGTCAGGAGCAGTGGCCCGTGACGAACGTCTCTCTTGAGGACGCCAAGGCCTTCGCCGCGTGGCGCTCCAAGCGCGACGGCGTGACCTACCGGCTGCCCACTGAAGAAGAGTGGGAGTACGCCGCCAGAGACAGCGGGCAGGGAAGTCTCTTCCCGTGGGGCGACAAGTGGGCCGAAGGCAAGGCCAACGTCAACGCCGCGTCCCTGAAGCCCGTGGGCTCTTCTGCCGACGACAAGACGCGCTCAGGCATCGTGGACATGATAGGCAATGCCTACGAGTGGACAACGTCAAAGGCTTCGTACTACGAGGGAAGTAAGGGACAGGTCAGGCCAGACAACAAAGACTGGATAATAGTGCGCGGCGGGGCTTACATCACAGACATGAGCAAGAGAAAGATTTCTGCTGCCTTCAGGGACTGGATTCCTGCCACGACGCAGAACTCAGGTCTGGGCTTCCGGCTGGTGCGCTCGCAGTAAGCGCGCTCTCTGAGAGAGAGAGGGGAAGCGAAACCTCTGAAAGCTTCCCTCTCGTGGGCGTGCGCCCAGAAGAGTTTTATGAAAGGAATCGTCATGAACCCCGATAGCTTTTATCCTCAAATCGTCCGGCTTAGAACGCTTGCAGCCTGCGCCGTGCTCTTGCTGCTCGCGTCTGCGGGCATCACGCTCGCGCAGGAGGCCGGAGGCGACCTAGGAGGCGGCGCTATTATCTTCAGGCCGCGCAACCCCGAGACGACCAGCAAGCGACGCACGAACCCTAATCGCGGAAGGACAGGCACAAGCGGCGGGCGCGTCGGCGGCGGTCGAACGGGCGGTCGCACCGCTCCGAATCCTGCCGCAGCCGCGGAGCTGGAAGAGCGTTACGAAGACCTGCTCGACGAGGGCAACGAAGCGCGCGACGACCGCAAGTACGCGGAGGCAGAGACGGCCTATAAACAGGCGCTGCAACTGAAGCCCAAGGACTGGCGCGCGGCCTACGGGCTCGGGAACATCTACACAGACCAGCAGCGATGGGAAGAGGCGGAGACCTCTTATCGTCAGGCCACAAACTTTAACCCGCTTGGCGCTGACGCCTTCATAGCCTTGAGCTACGTGCTCGTTCAGCCGCGCGTCTCCGGTAACGCCGCAAGGCGGCTCACTGAGGCCGAGCTGGCAGCTCGCCGGGCCATACAGCTTCAGTCGGGTAACGCCGTCGCTTACGACCGCCTGGGCGAAGCCCTGGTGGCGCGCTCACTGCTGAACGCGGAGGCCGAAGCCTCTTACCGCAAGGCCGTGGAGCTTGACCCGCAGTTCGCGGTGGCCTACGTGCATCTGGCGCGGCTGATGAAGAAGACGAACCGCGTGAGCGATGCCGAGCAGAATTTCGTGCGCGCCATGGAGCTTGCGAAAGAGGCACCGCAGTTCGTGCTGATTGCCGAAGCCATGCAGTCCGAGCAGCTTTACAACGAGTCGGAGCCCGTGCTGAAGCGAGCGCTTGAGCTGGACGCACGCAACCCTAGCGCGAACTTCCTGATGGCGAAGTTCCACATCTACATGAGGCGCTTCCCTGAGGCGGAAGGCTTCCTGAAGACGACGATAGATGTCAGCCCGCGAAGCTTCGCGCCGCACTACGTTCTGGGCTCTCTCTATCTTCGCATGGAGCGCCCGGAAGAGGCTGAGCGCGCCATCGCACGCGCGGCCGAAGTGGCTTCGCCGAACGACCGCCGCCAGCTCGCGGGAGCATACGGCTTCGGCGGCATAGGCGACGCCTACATGAAGGCCGGGAGAAAGACGGACGCCGTGCGTGCCTACGAGCGCGCCGTTTCATTAGACCCGTCTAACACGGAGCTACAGGGAAAGCTGGCCGCCGCACGAGGATAAGAAAGGCAAGTCAGAATGCATAATGCAGACTGATGAATGAAGAGCTGATTCAACCTTGAATGCTCTTTCTTTAATTCATCATTCTGCACTCTGCCTTCTGCATTATTTGTTATGCAGCGTTGTCCTAAATGTAATCGTACCTATCAGGATGATTCGCAGAAGTTCTGCACGTTCGACGGCGGGCGACTGATGGTTGACGCGGAAGCGCCTACGACGTTTGACCTGGGGCCTGCGCCGCCTACAGACCCGCTCGGCGCGACCGTCATGGGCCCTGCGCCGGATTTGAATAAAACGGTCGCGGGCACGCCTCCGCCTCTGACTTCCGAGATTCCGCCGCCCGCGCCGACGGGGCCCACGAGCCCTACCGCGCCTACGTGGCAGGGCACGCCGCACCCTTCAATGCCGCCGCCTCCGGCTCAGCCGCCACAGCCGCCGCCGCAGTCGTCAGCGCCGACGGGTCAGACAGGCCCTACTACGACTTCTCCGCTTCAGCCTCCGCCCGGCGCAACGTCTATGCCGCCGACGGCTCCCGTCAATTCTTCGGGCGGACTGGCCCAGACCTCTGCTATGGGCCCGGGGCCGCAGACTGGGCCAGGCGTGGGCGCAGCGCCTGCGCCTCAGTCGGGCGCGCTCGGCGCGCAGGCTCCCTCTGCGGCTACGGCTCAGCCCCGGCCGAAGTCCAGCAAGCTGCCGCTTCTGATTGGCGTCATGGCGTTTCTTTTCCTGGTAGTGATTGGCGGCGGCGCGGCCTTCTACTTTCTGGCCATGAAGCCTAAGGTGATGACCACGGATAACAGCGGGGGCGCGGGGCCTACTCTTGAAAGAGACACGAGCGCGAGCAATTCAAATTCGAGCGCCAACGCGAACTCAGGCAGTGCGAACACGGCTTCGACAACGAGCCAGCCGCCCGTGACTCAGCCTCCCAACACCACGCGCTTCGTCAACTCGCGCGACAAGGTGACGGGAAGCCTCGCTGAACACTTCGTAGACTTTTCGCTCTACTATCCGAACGCCTGGACGGTTGACTCGAAGGCCGGTGCCGCAGGCTCAAGCAACTTCTTCAAGGCAGACCGTATGCTGAGCGACGATACGGGCGATTATCTTCTTGAGAGTCTTGCCATAGGCTGGTATCAGAGCAACGGCACGATGCAGTTCGACCGGCCGATATTTCCAAACCGCGTAGAGTTCTTCAACAACCTGTTCTCCAGGGATTACCCGAACTACCAGAAGGTCTCGGAGGGCGAGACTAAATTCAACGGCCTCGACGCCTACCAGTTCACCTTCAAGAGCCTTGTCAAGGGAACGGGCAAGGGCGACATAGACCTCTGGGGGCGCGTCATCTTCCTTCCCGCCGGAAGCGAGGATGCGCGCAACGGCGTAGTCCTTCTGATGCTGGCCTCGTCGGCCGCGCCGGAAATCAAGAGCCTAGACGACGTGGGTGAAAAGGGAGAGTTGCCGGTTATCTTGAAAACCTTCAGGTTCGGCTCGTAAAAACAGTGACAAGTTAGAATCACTTGGCTTTGCTCGTCGCTTGTCACTCGTCACTACTTTATTGCCTCATCTTTACTAGAAACGGGTAAGTGGAATCTATGAAAATCGTTTTAGCACAGGAGCGCAACGGCCAGCCCGGCCAGGAGCGCACGTATGAACATCAGAGCGTCAAGGTCGGCCGCGACCCCGCGGATTGCCATCTGGTCTTTGACCAGAGCGAGTGGCCCATGGTCTCGCGCAAGCACGCGGAGTTTCGCCTGAAGGACAACCGCTGCCTGATTGTTGACACCAATTCGAGCTTCGGCACCTTTCTGGACGGCCAGCGCGTGACCGAGCCTACGGAGGTTCGCACGGGCTCGCGCGTGCAGTTCGGCGCGGGCGGCCCCATCATGCGAATCGTCTCCCTTGAGACGATGGCCGCTCCGGCCCCTAAAGTTGACCTCGGCGACTTGGAGACGCGACGCGACATAGAGCCCGCCGTCTCTCAGCCCGTGAGCGCTCCGCCTCCCGTAGCAGCGCCGCAGCCGGGACAGCAGCCGCAGCGACCCGTCGCACCGCCGCAGCCGCCGCAAGCGCCTCCGCAGCAACAGAGGCCCGTCGCGCCGCCTCCGCCACAGCAGGCCGCGCCGCCGCCACAGCCCAAGCCCGCGCCTCCTTCAGCGCCGCAGCAGCAGCCTAAACAAGCACAGCCGCCAGCCGCACGCGGCGGCGCGCCAGCGTCTTCTCAGCCCGCGACGATTG
>DATELK010000020.1:0-1052 GCA_035276685.1 Pyrinomonadaceae bacterium
TCCTGTAGAAAATTGCCCACGTCAATCGCCAGCCGCTTCAGCTTCTTGTAGAGCGTCTGCCGCGAGCCCAGCCCCAGCGCCGCGCTCGTGCGCGCCACGTTGTAATCGTTGCGCTTGAGCGTCTCCGTTATCACACGCCGCTCGAAGTCTTCCAGCATGTTCTCCAGATTCGAGTTCGACTCTTCGGCATGAATCCCAGCTCTCACTTCCTTAGGCAGTATGCGCGGGTTCATGTGCTCAAGCCGGATAAGCGAGCCTTCATCCGCGTAGAGCACCAGCCGCTCTATCTCTGCCGCAAGCTCTCGCACGTTCCCCGGCCACGAATAGTTCTGAAGCGCGCCTATGGCTTCGGCCGTGATGCCTGCAATCTCGTGGTCGTTGCGCCGCGCGTAGTGAGTAAGGTAATGAGAGATGAGTAGGCCCGTGTCTTCAGGACGCTCGCGCAAAGGGGGAACGTGAATCGAAAGCGACGCGACGCGGTAAAACAGGTCTTCTCGAAAGCGCCCTTCGCGTACTTCCCTCTCTAAATCCTTGTGCGTGGCGGCGACGACTCGCACGCTCACCTTGCGCGGCGCACGCTCTCCCAATGTGTGCACCTCGCTCTCCTGTAAGAACCTGAGCAGCTTAGGCTGCAAAGCCAGAGGCAGGTCGCCTATCTCATCAAGGAAAATCGTGCCGCCCTCGGCCGCCCGAATCATCCCTTCGTAATCCGAATGCGCGCCCGTGAAAGCCCCCTTCCGATGACCGAAGAGCATGCTCTCAATCAACTCCGCGGGCGCGGCGGTGCAGTTGAAGGGGATGAACTCACCCTGAGAGCGGCGGCTCAGACGATGAATCGCACGCGCCACAAGCTCCTTGCCCGTGCCGGACTCTCCCGTAATCAGCACGGTCGATTCTGAGTCCTTGATGCGCTCGACCGCGCGCGCGACGTTCGTCATGGCGCGGCTCATGAAGACCATGCCGGGCAGCGTGGCGCTCGTGACGGCCGCCGCTGCTTTAATCTTCTGTGCCGGAGTCTGTTCTGCGCGAAGCGATACGTGAGCGTGAGCCAG
>DATELK010000021.1:0-46002 GCA_035276685.1 Pyrinomonadaceae bacterium
AAGACTCCATAACGTTACCGGAAAAGATTTATCAGAGCTGTACGCACACGCGAGGGCTTACCGAACTCCGTCCATGCCAGGACGACTTCATCGCCCGATCGCGCCATGCGCGGGAAACCGCTTGAGCGCGCGATATTCGTCTCGGCGATAGTTGCCACGGCGCCGAGCGTGCCGGAGGCCGAGATGCGGCGCGCTTTGATCGCTCCTTTTTCGGCGGTGCCCGCGAGCCACGTGACGATGGCCGAGCCGTCACTGAGCATCACAACGTCTACGCGCCCGACCGGAGGCTCATCGTCCACCTGAATGGGCGCGCCGAAGGTACGACCTGCGTCCCGTGAGAAAGCCAGCCGGACCGTCGGCTTGTCATTAGCTTCCGTGTACCAGGCTACTGCCACCCTCTGACCGTCAGCGGCGACCGATGGGCCGTTGACGGGACAAGCCGCAATCTCCCAGCCGTCAACATGCACCGGGCGGGGCTCGCTCCACCTGCCCTGTTCCTCGCGCACGTAGTAGATGTCTCGGACTTCAGTTTCGGAGCGGTTGCGGTAAACGACTATCGCCCCTTCGGCAGTCATGGCCGCCGAGGTCTGGCAGCACTCGCAGATGCGATCGTCCAGTGTCGCCTCATCACTTACTTTGCCCTCGGCGTTAATCCTGGCGTAGCGCAGCATCATGCTCTCCGGCATGGGGCCATGATCCTCATCCACGTTCACGCCTGCGAGCTTACGGCCGTCAACCCATGAAGCGCCGAGGCTCCCGTCCGAGAGCCTGATAAGAGAGACGAACCCATGCTCAGTTTGTGTCCTGTCGGTATGAGGGACGATAGGCTTACCCCAACTCCTGCCGCCGTCTTTCGAGAGCGAGATGTTCACATCGTAGCTGTATGTTCCGGGGCCGCTCTTCACCAGCCAGTGCGCGGCCATCGAATCATTGCCCGTCGAGATGACCGAAGGAAAGTCGGCCCAGTTGACGAACCAGTTCTCGCCCTCCGAGACCGTGCGCGGGGCAGACCAGTTAGCCCCCTCACGCACACTGAATCTGAGCGCGTAGCGTTTATCCGCGACCCTCTCCACCCAGCTTAAGATTACCCGGCCGTCCGGCATCGAATAAAGCTCAGGCTCACGGCTATCCACCCCGGCGGGCGAACTGGTCTCCTCAATTTTGAAGGCCATATCTCTAGAGGTGGTCGCGCCAGCCCCGCTCTGCGACGGCGAAGTGCTGGTCTGCCTCGGGCCGCAACCTATAATAAAAGCCGTCACCGCGAAGGCAAGTAAAAGCAGACCGGCATAACGCTGAAATCTCATAAGCAGGATCAATCTCCCTTTATAAGATAGACCATTTGTAGGCGTCCCCGCTATTGGTTTCCTGTTTCTTCTGACTCATAATTCCTCCGCATGCGGCCACCTGCGAGCCCGAATGCTTTATTAATTAGTGCTGCTGATGATCCGTGGCGGGCGCCTGGCCCGTTCCTCCAGGATTTAATTTGAGCCACTCGGCCCTCAGCATGAAGCTCCCTTCGGTGACTATGCGCTCTCCGACCGTAAGGCCCTCCAGGACCGGGTAGCGCCCGTTCGTCTCGGGCCCGAGTCTTACGGGGCGCATCACGAAGACGTTCGGGTCGGTGGTGGCCACAAACACTACCTGCTGGTTGCCTAGATTCTGCACGGCCGAGACGGGCACGGTCGGCATCGTCTGCTCCGAGCCCCCTATGGTTGCGAAAGCTACCTGCACGTACATGCCGATCTTTAGGGCCTGCCCCGGATTGGCAAGCTCTACGCGGACCTGCGCCGTGCGTGTCGTAGGATCGAGCGCCGGGTCAACATAAGTGACGCGCCCTCTAAAGACCCGTCCCGGGTATGATTGGGAAGTAATGCTTGCGCCGCTCCCTACCCGGACGCTCGCCAGATCTTTTTCATAGACCTGCGCTATAACCCACACACTGGAGAGGTCAGCCACACGCAGTATCTCTTTATTCGCCTCGACTACTTCACCGGGGTTGGCCGCACGACTGATGACCGTGCCAGCCACGGGTGCGGGCAGGCTCACTTCGGAGCTTACCTGTGATGAGTTGCGAAGAGCGCCGACGCGCTGCTGCGAAAGGCCAAGAAGCAGTAGTCGCTGTCTGTTTGATGCCACCTCCGCCTCGGCCGTCTTCAGCTTGGTAGTCGCCTGCTCCATCTCCTCGCGGCTCGCGGCCCCTATCTCCACGAGCTGGCCGGTTCGCCTGTAGCGTTTGCGCTGCTCATCCAGGTCCGCGAGCGCCGTCAGGTAACGGGACTGCGCCTCTGCCAACTCGTCGCTGAAGACCACGGCCACTGTCTGCCCGCGACCGACCGACTGCCCGAGTTCCGCGCCCACCCTTCGCACGATTCCTCCGACGAGAGAAACCACTGGAGTCGAGCGGTAAGCATTAGCCTGTACCACGCCGTTTGCCGGAGTGCCGCCTGCGGCTTCGGGCGCGAGCTGCTCGCCGACGGTCTCAACCTTTATGCCTGAGCGCGCCGCGACTTCGGGCGTGAGCGTGACAGTAGATTCAGAGGTGGTGGTCGTAGTCGTGGATGTTCCCTGCTGTGGTGTGTTACCCGTCATGCGCGGGGCTGGCACGGGGCGCCCTGCGCCGCTCTGCCTGGACTGCCACCACCAGGCGAAGATGAGGCCTGCGGCAATGAGTACTATCGCCGAGATAGCGGCAATAGCGGTCTTATCCCTGCCGCGAAGACGCCGCTCGACACGAATCCTTTTGGCCCGTGTAGTCGCGGGGTCATCAGCCGGAACGGTCTTCTCCAGAACCGTCTCCTGCACTACCTCTTTCTCTTTTTCGTCAGACTCTTTCATCTAGTGACAAGCCCCGGCGCATTGGAAGCGCGCTCGATCTCGACGCGGGCCTGGTAGGTGGCGAGGATCGCGTCTATGAATTCGTTTTCGACCTCTATGAACCGTCGCTGCTCGCTGATGTAGTCAATCAGACTCTTTGCACCCAGTTCGTAGGTCTGGCGTATGACGTTGAGGTTAGCGCTCGATTGACCCTGCACGCCGACGCGGAATATCTCCATGGCGCGGGCGGCTCGCTCATAGCGCGCAAAGGCCGCTGCCACTTCCCTGCGGACGGTCAGCTCGGCAGCCTCCCGTCTGCGCTTTGCAGCCTCGGAGTTTGCTACTGCTGCCTCTATCGCGCCCTGGTTTTTATTTCGAACGGGGAGGCTCAGTGAGACGCCGAAGGTCACCGAATGCGAGGTCATGTCGATGGGCCGGAGTTGGCCCATCTCGTCAATGCCGTTCAACATGAAGCCCTGCTTCATACGCTGGTAACCGGCCGTGAGCGCGGCGTCGAAGCGGCCCTCGGCTCGTGCCTGCTCGATCTGGGCTTCGGCCAGGCGCTCCATGGCGCGAGCCGCCCTGACGTCGGGCCTCTCACCCAAAGCGCGCGTGGTGGCCTCCGAGAGAGAGACCGGCTGGTCGAGCAGGTCTGTGAATTCGCCTTTAAGGCGAAGCGGCTCTTCCGGCTTCATGCCGATCAGGTTGCGGAGCTCAATGAGCGCCACCTGCACACGCCCCTCGCTCGTCTCACGCGTAGAGCGGAGGCGGTTGACCTCAACCAACAGCATATTCTGTTCGAGCGGCGCCGTACGCCCTTCCACTACACGTGCCACCACCAACCGGTAGCCTCGCCTGGTCGTGATCAGAAGCTCTTCCGTAAACCCAAGCTTGAGGGCTTCGGCCAGCGCCTCCCCGAATTTCGCGCGAACTTCGCCCGCCAGCATGCGCTCGCGATCCCTCAGCATCTCCACCCGGACATCCCTTTCGCGCTCGGCCACTCGTATTCGCGCCGGGCGGCGACCGCCCAACTCCAGCGGCAGCATCCCTTCGACCATGACGCTGTTGTCGGGCCCATTCACCTGCCGGCTCCCGCGCGCGTCGAGTGTGGGGTTAGCCCGAAGTCCTGCCTGTCTGACAAGGGCGCGGGCGGCTATCACTTCGAGACGAATGGCCGCAAGCTCCGGGTTATTAGCCAGGGCGTAGCGCACGGCGTCATCGACCGTCATGCCACTTGCAGGGTCTATGTAGCGCGCAAGCGTGGCCTGGTCATCTTGCTGCGGCTGCTGAAGCTGGTCAGTCACCACTTGCGCTTGCGCTCCGGGAGCGGAGACCAGAAGCACCCGTATGCTTAAGAGGGTCGCTGCAACCAGAAACCGATTTTTGATTCGACACATCATTTCTTCACCCTTTGCTCTCAAGGTAGGAGGAGAGCCCACTGGCTCAGCGCCGCACCAGTTCCTCCTCTTCCTCTTCTACATCTGCCTGCGGAGCTGTCTCGCCATCACCATCTCTCGTTTGCCCAAGGGCCTCGTCTCTCTCCTGCTTCCTCAGCTCGTGCATCCTGAGCCAGTAGAAGATCACGGGCGTGACGATCATCACGTGCAGAAGGCTTGAGACCATCCCCCCGAAGACGGGAGTCGCCAGAGGCTTCATCACCTCGGAGCCGGCGCTCGTGCTCCACATGATCGGCAGAAGGCCGACGACGATAGTAGTGACCGTCATCACCTTGGGCCTCAGGCGCAGGAGCGCGCCCTCTGTCACTGCTTCGAGCAGAGTGTCAGGATTCAACCGCCCCAGCTCCCGCTTCTTCCTTTCAACAGCCTCTTCGAGATAGACCACCATGACAATACCGGTCTGCACCGCCGCGCCGAAGAGCGCGATAAAGCCGACCCACACGGCGACCGAGAAGTTGTAATCGAGGAGCCACAGCAGGTAGACGCCGCCCGTTAGGGCGAAAGGCACCGCCAGGAGCACGTGCGCGGCTTCGAGCGCCGAGTGGTAGGTCAGATAAAGCAGGCCGAAGATGAGAAGGATGACGATGGGGACGACGATCATCAGGCGCTGGCGGGCCCTCTGCTGGTTCTCATACTGGCCACTCCACGCCAGGTAGTACCCTGCGGGAAGCTGCACCTGGCTTAGGAGCGCGCCCTGGGCTTCGCCGACGAAGCTGCCGACATCCCGCCCGCGCACGTTCAGAAGCACCGTTCCGCGCAGCAGGCCGTTCTCGCTCTGAATCATGGAGGGGCCTTCGACGGTACGAATCTCCGCAAGGAGAGAGAGCGGGATGGGTGCGCCCTGCGGCGATGTGACAGGTATCTGGCCTATCGCCTGCGGGCTTGCGCGGAACTCGGGCGCGTAGCGCACGCGCACGGGAAAACGCCGCCTGCCTTCGATGGTGACCGAGAGGTTAGTCTCGCCTATGCCCTTCTCTATAGCGTCCTGGATGGTGCCTGTATCTATCCCGTAGCGGGCCGCGGCCTGCCGGTTGATTTTGATGTCTATGTAGGGCGCGCCGCTGATCTGTTCGGGGTAGACGTCCTGCGCGCCCGGCACGGTCCTGACCACGTCGGCAATCCGACGCGAAAGGTCCTCTATGGTCTGGAGGTCGTTGCCGTAGACTTTAATGCCGACCTGAGAGCGAATGCCCGTGGCGAGCATCTCTATGCGGTTGATAATGGGCTGCGTCCAGATGTTGGTGACGCCGGGCATACGGAGCGCCTGATCCATCTCCGCGACAAGCTTCTCCCTAGTCATCCCGGCGCGCCACTTGTCCTCAGGCTTCAAGTGAACGATGGTCTCGTTCATGTTGATGGGCGAGGGGTCCGTGGAAGTCTCGGCTCGGCCCGCTTTTCCTACTGCCCACTCGACCTCCGGAAAGCTCTTAAGTATCTCGTCCTGCTTCTGCATGATGCGCAGCGCCTCGTCGAGCGAGATGGCGGGGTCAGTCACAGGCATGTACATCAGGTCGCCCTCGTTCAAGGGCGGCATGAACTCGCTCCCGATACGCGTGGCAAGGAAAGCCGCGCCTAGAAAGAGCACGAGCGCCATCAGCGCCGTTATGACTCTGTGGCGCAGGGCCATGATGAGGGTCGGCTTGTAGATGGCACGCAGAACCCTCATGATGGGATTGGCTTCCTCGGCACGTAGTTTCCCGCCCAGGAAGAAGGTGCAGAGGACGGGGACAAGTGTGACGGCCATGAAGGCCGCGCCGGCCATCGCGAAAGTCTTCGTGAAGGCGAGAGGGCTGAAGAGCTTTCCTTCCTGCCCGGTTAAAGCGAAGACGGGCGCGAAGGCTATGACGATAATGGCCATCGAGGCGAAGATGGGGCGGCCCACCATCTTCGTCGCATCCAGGACTATCTCCCAGATTCGTCTTCGGTCTTTAAGACTCACCCCCTCTTTTTCAATCGCTCGATAAGCGTTCTCCGTCACCACGATTCCGGCGTCAACCAGGTCGGAGATGGCGATGGCTATCCCGGCCAGCGACATGATGTTCGACGTGATGCCGAAATACTTCATGAAGGTGAAGGAGACAAGCACCGCGAGGGGAAGCGGGATGGTCACGACGAGGATTGAGCGCAGGTGGGCGAGGAAGATAAGGTTGACCAGCGTGACTAAGATAAGCTCCTCTATCAGCGCCTCTTTTAATGTGTCGGTGGTGCGGTTGATGAGCTGCGTGCGGTCGTAGAAGGGCACTAATCTCACGCCCTGAGGGAGGCCAACCTGTAACGCCCCTATCCGCTGCTTGACGGCCTCTATGACCTCCAGCGTGTTGACGCCGTAGCGCGCAATGACCACGCCGCCCACGGCCTCTTTGCCGTTTTTGTCTAGAGCGCCCGTGCGGAAGGCGCTGCCGAGTTTCACCTGAGCCACGTTGCGGACGTAGACGGGCGTGCCGTTAGAGGCCGTGATGACGATGTTCTCGACGTCCGCGACCGATTCTATGAGCCCGACGCCCCGCACCACGGCCCACTGTCCGGCCTGCTCCACTACGTTTCCGCCGACATTATTGTTTGAGCGCTCGACCGCTTCTACGACCATCGAGAGCGGGATGCCATAGCTGCGGAGCTTATTCGGGTCAACGTCCACCTGGTACTGCTGTACGTAGCCCCCGACGCTTGCTACCTCCGCCACGCCCGGCACGGAGTTGAGCTGGTAACGCACGAACCAGTCCTGCAAAGTTCGCAGGTCCCGTAGGCTCATCTGGTCGGATTCGAGCGTGTACCAGAAGATCTGGCCGACGCCCGTGGCGTCCGGCCCGAGCGTCGGCGTTACCCCTTCCGGCAGTTGCGCCGTCACCAGGTTGAGACGCTCCAGCACCCGCGTCCTGGCCCAGTAAAGCTCCACGTCGGCCTCGAAGATGACGTTGATCATCGAGAAGCTGAAGGCGGAGCTTGCGCGCACGGTGCGCACCCCTGCCAGCCCCTGGAGGTTCGTCACCAGGGGGTATGTGACCTGATCCTCTACCTCCTGGGGCGAGCGTCCCGGCCAGTCGGTGAAGACAATCACCTGATTGTCCGAAAGATCCGGGATGGCGTCGATCGGCGTGCGCACCAGCGCCCAGTACCCCCACACGGCAATGCCAGCGTAGAAGATGATGATAAGCATGCGGTTGCGCATGCTGAACTCTATAAGCCGATCAATCATGGCTACACTTGTCTCGCGAGGTTGCCCCTAAAGGCTTACTGCGCCGTCACGGGCACGTTCACCTGGCCCTTGCCGGCCTTGCCCTCGTAAGAAACTTGCGCCTGCCATTCTCCCGCCATCTCGATGTTGGCTTTCCCCCTGTAGACGCCGGGCGTCTCAGTCGTGGTGAAGGTGGCGGCGTTGTTCATGGCCGTCATCGTCCCCATCGCGGGCATGAAGAAGTTTAGGGAAACGGCGCCAACGTCCACCGGCTTACCAGATGAGTCTTTGAAGGTGACGAAAAATTCCTGGTCGCCGTGCTTGAGCACTCCGTCGGGGTTTGAAATCTCGACCGTCAGGTTATTTCCCGCGGGCGCGCTCTTAATGACCTTGCCCGGGTTAGTGCCGGAGCCGGATGAGCCGCAGGCTGAGGCCACGAGAGCCAGAACAGAGAGAGAGAGTATGATTGCGAGTTTCTGCATTGTTCTTGTTCCTTCTGATTGATAGAGATAGGGCGCACCGCTCCCCGGGACAAAAGTCCGGGGGCGCATGAGATTCTTCGGCCTCACCACTCAAAGCAGAGGGTGGGCGAAAAAAGACACACTACGGCCTTCTCTTTTTCAGATCAGAAGTGCAAGATGTCGAATGTAGGTGGGTGGAGATGAGTCTACCAGATAGCGTGACGACGGGCCCGATAGTAAATGAGCGCCGGGCGGCAGATAGCTCTTTGGCTGAATGAGCGCCGGGTGCTGGAAAACTTTGGCGGACCGCGAGAAGTTGTTTTTGACGCCCGACGGGGAGTTGGGGGAGGGCTCCGTACAGCCTAAGGCGCAGCAGAGTTTGGCCCTCAGGTGAAGGCCCTGATCCGGGTGCATCAGTGCGGCCTTGCAGCAGCTCGCCATCTTGGCGTCACGCTTACGCGAGGGTACGCCGGCCAGGGCGCTCCCGCCTAAAGCGATCACAAGCACAAGGGATGTAAGCCACTTTATCATCGGTGACGGTAACTATATTGAGCGAAGCGACCGCCTGTCAAGCCACATTCCTGACAGGCCGGTTATAAGGGGACGTGCAATTTTGCCCGGCTACGCGAGCGGCACTCCCACGCCGGCAGCACGCAAAGTCGCCTCGTCAACGCCGCGGCCCGCGCAGCAATCGGCCAGCTTTCCCTCAACGGCCACGGCGGGGGCGCTCCTTAAGCCGAGCTGTTTTGCCCGCGCCGCCACATCAGGCTGATTCATGTCCAGCACTTCGACCTCGCACGAAGGGCAAGCTATCCGCTCAACCGTACGGACAACCTCTTCGCAGGCCGGGCAGCCAGCGCTAAAAATCTCAATCTTGCGTTTTTCGTTCATGCTGTTTCTCCTTACCATTCAGCATAAACTCTGTAGACGTGTACAGTGTCAAGTACTTAACTTTTGTCTTGTACTCCGAATGAGTAGGCCGCGAAGGGCTGACAATGAAGTTGTTGGGTCTATGCTGTCCGTCTTATTTTTCGCCTGAGCCTTCCACTTCGCAGAAGAATCCCGTGCTGTTGATAACTTCGCGCAGCTTCGAGATGGTCACCTTCTGATCATCATATTTAATGACGGCAAGCCCGCGCTCGAAGCTGACGCGCGCCTCTTGGACCCCTTCGGTTGACTTCAAAGCCTTCTCCACGGAAGTCGCGCAACCGCCGCAGGTCATACCCTTCACGCGAATGGTGACGGTCTTGGTTGCGGCAAAGGTCGCGCTTGCGCCGAGGGTCAAAGTCAGCGTAAAGATAAATGCGATCAACATCCGCCTTCTGCTCATTCTCAGTTCTCCTACAAGATAATTATTTTGTCTGCTGAAGTAGCCTGTTCATCTCTTCGGCTAATCTGGCACCGTCCAGCATCCTGTCGGGCGGCAGACTGCGTAGCTGGTGCATGTAATAGGCTGGCGCGGGCGGCAACTCACTTTTCCATTCGACATCACGCCCGTAGACGTAATAGACGTCCCAGGCCTCCTCATCCATCTTCAGCGCGCGCTGGTACGCCACTTTCAACGCGCCTTTCTCATCCCAGTAATGGCTCGCGCGCTCGTCGGGAATCTTCGTGGTCGCCGCGGGAACCTTGCTTTCATTATCGGAAGGCAGACTGGGCACCCACACTACATAGACCCTCACGTCCTGACTCTTGATTTGATCTAGAACTTTATTCTTGACTTCGGAGGCCCCCCGAACGACGCAGGCCGGTCAAGTGGGCGACAGAAGCGTCACCAACCTTACTTTGCTCTTATCGCGGTTAAATGCGGCGCGCAGCTCCTCCAGATTCGTGGAGTAAGGGCGAGGTGGTTGCGGGCTTGGGCTCGTAGTCGGCTCGGACATTTTCGCATCGCCTCCATTAGCCTGCTGATTAGTGACCGAAGACGATGCCGAGCATGCCGCCAATATCTTCAGGCACAGCAAGAGCAAAGATAGCAACGCCCCCTTATGCTTCATAGCACGACCTCTAAAGGCATTTAGACAGGCTGAGTTGATTCGACCATCGCGTTTATTAGCCGCTTAACCGCCCTGTTTACTTCTCCCAGACAGCACGCGCCCGAAGGGTTCCTCTCAGGGCAGGCACACATGCCCTGTTTGATCAGAGCCGAGATGCGCCCGGGGATCGAACACCGCCCCGTCAGGGCTATCTCCTCCCGCGCATGTCGCTCATCAAAGCCGAAGCAGTAGCAGAGCGGTATAGGGCCATCTTTCTCCTTCAGCCCTACGCGCACTCGCAGGTCTTCTGTCGTGAAGCTCTCCCCTTTATCTTCGGTGAAGTAAACGACGCGGCAGTCAGGCTCTGTGCAGAAGCGATACTCGCCTTCGCCCGCGCGGTCTAGTAGCTCGGGCCTGAGCATCAGCAGAACAGTCTTGCGCGTGACGGGGCGGGTGGCCCGCCCGCAGCTCTTACAGCCGGGGCTTGCTTCATCCTTGGGCGCGGGCGCATTCTCAGTGTCTAAAACGGACGCTTCCGTGTCTGTCGTGTCTGTCTGGCAGCAGTTCATAGAGTCTACTTTTTGATTTCGCACGTGTAACCGGTCTCGTCAATTGCCTTCTGAATCTTCGCCACGTCGGTGATGGCTGTATCGTATTCGACGACCGCCTCGCCGCGGTCATAGATCACTTCAGCCCCACGTACCCCCGGCGTCTGTTCGAGCGCGAGTTTAATCGTCTCTTCGCATCCGGCGCAGGTCATGCCGGTAACTTTGAAGGTCGCACGTGCCGTAGTCGATCGCTGGGCCGCCGGTTGCGTAGTCCTGGAATTCAAACGGCGAGCGAGCGTCCCGGCGTAATAGGGCGAGAGCGCGAAGGCCAGGACCGCTAAGGCCGAGACCCAGAGAGATGCGCGTGTCACCCGGCTGACGGGCTTTGTAGCACATGCGTCACCTGTGGTACACGCTATTTCAGGGCGGCGGAAATAGGTGCGGTAGAAGCCGAAAGCCAGGAGCAGCACCGCCGCGCCCAGAAAATACGGTCTTATGCTCTCGAAGGCGGCCCCCGCGCCGAATGCTCCCAGGCCCAAGAGGACAAAGAGCAGCGGGCCGATACAACACAGGCTTGCCACCACTGCCGCGGCCACCGCCCCTCCCGTCGCCAGTCTTTCTTTCATTTCACTTTCCTCTTACCAGCGCCCGCTTCCTCCGAAGCGGTGTGGGTGATCTCTACCAGTACCGGGCACTGTGCGGCCTTCCCGTGCTCTCGAAGCTCACGCTCGCAAGCCTCGTAGTGGCGCGAGAGCGTGCGGCGGAAGGCTCGCATGGCCTTTATCTTCCCGTCCAGCTCTTCGAGCTTCGCGCGCAGGAGGTCATGAACGCGCTGGCATTCGGCGGCCCCGCCTTCAGAGAGCAAATCCCTTATCTCTTCGAGGGAGAGGCCGATACCCTGCGCCTGCCGGATGAAGCGGATGCGCTCTACGGCCTCCGGCTTGAAGAGCCGAAACCCGCCTCCGGTGCGTGCCGCGCGCGGCAGTAGCCGCTGGCGCTCGTAGTAGCGCACGGTGTCTATCGAGACACCGGCCTGCGTCGCCAATTCACCGATGCGAAGCTCAGACTGCGGCATAACGGTCCGGGCGCCCTCCTCCGTCATCGATTAGATTCTACAATCTGGAGCTAAGTCCAGAGTCAAGCAGTAATTTAACTGTTGTGGCAGTCGCCGCTGACCCTGCATAAGAATTCAATCATGCGAGGCCAATGAATATTGGCTCTAACACCACCTGCGGACGCGCCTTTTATACTCTTCGTACTCCTCACCGTGCATCCGGGAGAGGAACTCTTCTTCGAGGCGCACCTGAATCTGTATCAGGACCACTCCAATCACAAAGGTGAGAAGGGTTAGAGCATTGGGAATTACCAGAAAGAGGCCGAGAAGGGTGAGCATCATTCCGAGGAAGATGGGGTTTCTGGAGAATCTGAAAATTCCCTTTCGCACTAGGGGCGTCTTATGTTCCTGGTCGATGCCTATGCGCCAGGACTCGCCCATCTGAGCCTGCGCCACCACAGTCCACACAAGCGACACGAGCAGTAAGATCACACCTGCTGTCTGAAGTCCACGATGCTCGAGCCATGTGATCGGAGCCAGGTACTGGTAGACGCTTTCAGACGCGCAATAAACGGCCACCGTCGCCACGATACCTGCGAACAGGAGCTTGAAGACCCGCCCGATGAAGTCATGCGCGTTGTCCGAGCCCCTGAAGACGACCGGATTCACTCTGGTTCTCTTCCAAACCACGAATGAGCGCCAGAAGAAGGCGGCGAAGAAGTACGCGGCCAGATAAAGGGGGAGAAAATATCTCATTGCCATGGCTCGTAACTTTTGCGTGTACGGTTTCTATAACTATGGTTTTAATCGAAGGGTGTTTTCATTTTCCGAGTTTCAAAATCTTAACCGCCCCCTGAATTACAACGGCAAATACTATCGCCCCGACGATTAAGTCCGGCTTGCTTGAATCGAGCCACCTGACAAGAACGCCGGCGGTAATGACCCCGAGGTTGATTACAACGTCGTTGGAGGTGAAGATCATGGTCGCCCGCATGTGGGCTTCTTTGCTCTTTGATTTTTGGAGGAGATAGAGACAAGTCCCGTTAGCGATCAATGCGAGGGTGGAGACCACGATCATCGTCATAAAGTCGGGCATCGCTTCCACCCCGAAGAACCTTCTCAACACTTCGACGAACCCAATCAAGGCAAGGATGATTTGAAAGTAGCCGGCGAGCCTGGCGATGCTTCTCTTTCTGGCGAGCGTTCCGCCTACGGCGAACAGGCTGATCGCGTAAACGAGTGAATCGGCCAGCATGTCCAGACTGTCGGCGACAAGCCCCATGGACCTGGAGATCAATCCCGTCCCCATCTCAATCGCGAAGAACGCGAAATTGATGGCCAGCACCACCCAGAGTAGTTTCCGCTGCCTGGCCGGTTCTTCAAATTCGAGCCGGTCGGACTCTTCCGTAAGAACTCGTCTCGCGCCTAAATTCAGGTCGGTGATTGAGCTTTCGATCGCTTCGAGTCGTCCGTCATGAAAGACCGTCAGCCGGCGCTTCGGGATGTCGAAATCGAGATTCCTGATTTCTGACAGCCCGTCGAGTTTTATCCTGATTAGATTCTCTTCGGAAGGGCAGTCCATTTTGGTGATTTCAAAAACAGTTTTCTGCATACTATCTACCCGCTT
Source organism: Pyrinomonadaceae bacterium (assembly GCA_035276685.1). GTDB lineage: Bacteria > Acidobacteriota > Blastocatellia > Pyrinomonadales > Pyrinomonadaceae > JACVRN01. The sequence goes on from DATELK010000021.1 coordinate 13,110, forward strand.
ATTTATCCGCCTGATTCCTAACGCCGTTTATGCCGTACCTTGGCCCTCTCTTGGCGACGTTGCTGGCGGTTTAAACTTCCGTCTTTTCGCTGACTGTGGCCTTTGCTCTTCCCCCCGCGCGTCGCCATCCTGATCACCAGGTAAATCACCCCGTAGAAAAGGGCGATGGCGAGTAACATCGGGATCCCGTGATATAACAGGAGGTGCGTGAAATCCGTCGTGTGCTTCTCAATTTCCATGCCTCATAAAGCCGCTTCTGTCCGCCAACCTGCCCATCGTTTTATTATTCGCAGCGGCAGACCACTACGCTCCGGCGCTTCCTCGCTGATGGTTATTAAATCGCACACCGTCATATCCGGTTGCCGAACTCTCAAGCCTACCTGTCCCGCCCGCGTCCGCGCCGGTTTCTACCCCTTTCGCCTTCGCCGGTCTCTTCCGCCTCTTCGGTAATATCTTCGCCCCGGTCGCCTTGAGCGCCGCCGTAGAATTCCGTGTGCCTGATCTTTCCTCCAAGTTTGCCCGTGTAGCCCACCACTCCACTTGCTATGAGGGCCAGCACCAAGACGGTTAGCCCGACCCAACCGGGCAGGACGGAGTTTGAGATCGCCGAGACATCGCCATCATGCGGCCCTGTTTCTTCGGAGGCCCGCCTTTTGAAGAGGTTTACGCCCTGATATTTCAGAAACACGAAAAGCGAAAACAGCGCTAAAACGCCCACCGAAATCAGCGCGAATAAGGCCATTCTTTCGTGCGCTTCGATATTGGCTTCCAAGACCCCGGCCACGTCTTCAGCGAAATCTTCGCCGCCTTTGCCCGTCAGATAAACAGGGACGGTAATAAGCCCGAGGACCACAAAGACGAGCAGGGCGGCCCGTTTGATCGAACCGTTTTTCGTCAACATTTCCAGCAGGAACAGACCCAAGCCGATCGGAATGCCGATGATCGGCAGATGGTTCAAGACTACGTGCAGATATGCTATGTCCAACCCCGATTTCCCCTTCTACTCCTATCATTCACCACCGCAGAAGTGCGGCGAGCGTCATGCCCGCAACATCCTGAGGCCGCTGCCGATGACGATGAACTCGCTGATCTCGTGGCCGAGCACGGCGATGGGCAACGTGAAGTAGCCCGCGACCGCGCCGACGACGAGCACTGATATGACCGCCACCGACAGGGCCAGGTTCTGATTCACCACCCGCCGGTTGCGGCGCGCCAGCCTGAGAGCGTAGACCAGCTTTTCGAGGTCGTCTGCCATCAGAGCCACATCAGCCGTCTCGAGCGCCACGTCGGTGCCGGCGGCGCCCATCGCGATGCCGACCGTGGCTTCGGCAAGCGCGGGCGCGTCGTTCACCCCGTCGCCAACCATCGCGACGTGCCCGTAGCGTTTCGACAACTCGCGCACTTTTGTCACCTTATCTTCCGGTTTTAGGTCGGCATGAACTTCATCAATTCCCGCTTCGCGGGCGATTGACTGGGCCGTCCGCTCGTTGTCGCCGGTAAGCATCACCACCTTCTCGACCCCGACCTTGTGTAGCTCGTCAATAGCCTTGCGCGCGTTCGGGCGGATCTGGTCACGAATTGCGACGAGCCCCCACGCCGCGAATTCGTCGCCGACCACGACCACGGTTTTCCCTTCGCCCTGCAAACGGCTGATGATGTCACGCGCAGGGTCAAGGCTGATGGTTAATTGCTTCTCGAAGAAGTCGGGGCTTCCTACAAAAACTTTCGCGCCGTTGAAACGTGCCGCGGCGCCCGCGCCCGTGAGCGATTGAAAATCGCTCGTCTCAGCGGGCGTGACTCCTTCCGCTTCCGCATAGCGGAGAATGGCCTGCGCGAGCGGGTGCTGGCTGCGTCTCTCGATGCCGGCGGCGACTGTCAGTATCTCCTCGGTGGGACGTGCCCAGTCGCGGTATCCGTCACGATAGGGTAGTAAGTCCGTCACCTCCGGCTCTCCCTTAGTGATCGTGCCGGTCTTGTCGAGCGAGACGACCGTGACTCTCGCCAGCTCTTCGACGTAGAGACCCCCCTTGATCAGTACGCCCTGGCGAGCGCCCGTACCCAGACTCGCGACCAGCGTGATCGGGATGGAGATCGCCAGAGCGCACGGAGCCGCCGCCACGACGAGGACTGTCGCGCGCGTGAGCCAGGTCGTCCACGAAGCATCGAAGAGGAGTGGCGGGATGACGGCGAAGAGGACACCGGCGAGGAGCACTAGGGGGCTGTAGCGCTGGCCGAATCGTTCGATGAAGCGCTGGCTCTTGCCCTTCTGCTCCTGCGCCTCCTCGACCATGTGGATGATGCGGGCGATGGTGTTGTCGGCGAAGGTCTTCGTCGCCCGCACCTCGAGCGCGCCCTCGCCGTTGATGCTGCCGGCGAAAACCGTATCCCCAACCACCTTCTCCACCGGCACGCTCTCGCCAGTCACGGGGGCCTGGTTGACGCTCGACGCACCCGAGATTACTTCCCCGTCGGTCGCCAGGGACTGTCCCGGCTTGACTATAAAGATGTCGCCGACGACGAGTTCCTCCACAGGGATTTCCCGTTCGCGCCCCTCACGCCTGACGAGCGCCGTCTTGGGCGTCAGGTCCATCAGCGCCTTAATCGCCGAGCGCGTCTTTTCTTCGGTGTACCCTTCCGCCGCCTCCGAGATCGAGTAGAGGAAGACGAGCATCGCGCCCTCGCCCGCCTCACCCAGAAGCAGCGCGGCGATTGCTGCGACCGCCATCAGTAGCTCGATGCCGACCTCGCGCTCGAAGATGAGTTCCTCTATCGCTTCTCGCCCGAAGTAGTAGCCGCCGATGAGAATCGCCGCGACGTAGATGACGAGCGAGACGTCGGGCTGCGCGCCCGCTACGCCGGCGAGGAAGCCCGCGAGCAGCAGAATTCCCGAAGCGACTGACGTGAGCACCTTCGGGTTGCGCCAAGGCTTCGGTTGTTCAGCCATTGCCCGGCCCTCCTGCGCGGGGAAGCCGAGCGCGTTCAGCCTCTCCCGGAGCGCTTCCGGCGAAGTCTCGCCGGGGTCGTAGGTGAGGGCGACCTTCGCCGACTTCGCGTACACCTTCAAGCCGACAAGACCCGGCTCGCCCCGCAGCCCCCGCTCGATGGCCGCCGCCTCCGATTCGCAGTCGAGGTTCCCGACTCGAAAATCAACCTGTTGGGTGCTCATCTTTAATTCCCCCTCAATTACTGCACTAACTACATCGCCGGTCTCACGAATAAAACTTATGTCAACTTAACCGAGCCCACCGTGGAAGCACTCGCCCCGTACGACTCATATAGGCCTCGTACCTGGCGCCGAAATGGTCGAGCATCAGCCGCTCCTCCCGTCCCACGCGAAGGAAGTAGAGCGCTGCGAATGACGCCAGGTGGGAGAAAGCTGCCAACCAGTTATGCAGGAGCAGCGGCTGGGCCAGTCCCCAGAGCCAGAAGGCGGCGTACATCGGGTGACGGATGCGCCGGTACACCCCCTTAGTGACCAGCTCGTGCCCCTCTCTCAACTCCAGCGTCTGTGACCAGTTTCGCCCGAGGTCTCTGTGAGAACGCCAGAGCAGCCCTATGGCCGCCAGGAAGACGAGCGTCCCGACCCAACCCGTCCAGACGGGGAGCTGGTAGTCGGCAAAGTCCAGCACGTCGCTCGACACGTAGACGAGCGGCGTTGCGGCCATCCCGACGAACGCGAGCGCCAGCAAAAACATCTCTAGGCTACCCGCACGGGTCACGGCCGCCCGCGTGTCCCTGCCCCGCAGCCGGTAGCTGAGGCGCATGACAAACATCGAAACAAAGCCGACGAGGTAAATGGTTCTGAAAATCGAGTTGCCCGTCACGGTCTTCCTGTCGGTGTTTGATATCGAGTTTTATCGCTCGATATGAATCGCGCCCCTCGCCGCATCCGGGCCGTCCAGTTCGCATCAGACAGGTCTTCCGCCACCTCCTGAACCGCCGTTTCCAACTATCTAACGGCTGGTGGAAACAACAGGCGATTCCGAATCATCCCGTCTCCACGCGTAGATGCCGAGGAGTAGAGAAATTGCGGCGTTCCCGATGGCGCCCGCCCTGTGCACCGCAGGGGTCTCCCTCAGTGGGCCGACCTTGAGCGTAGTGCCCGAGTACCAGAAATACGCGTGGATGAGCGCGTGAAATGCTTCCACGCCGCACACGAACTTGGCGATCTCTTTCCTTCGATTCATCATAGAGCTTTCTCCTCACCGGCTTTGTTTTTACCCGGTTTCATTTTACCGTCCGGATTTACATTCTCTGGCTCTCTGAGGTTTTCGACTTTCCATTCAAATGTGAATGGCGCGTCCCAAGGCGGCGAGCGCCGCCTCCGGCACGGCGTCCGAGAGAGTGGGGTGCGGGTGCACGGCGCTCGCCATCTCCTCTACTGTAGTCTCCAGATGGCGGCCCACGACGAACTCCGCGATCAACTCGCTGGCCTGCGGCCCCACGATGTGGGCGCCCAATAGTTCGCCGTAGCGTTTGTCGCGGATCACCTTGATGAAGCCCTCGGTCTCGCCGGCGGTCCGCGCACGCCCGTTGGCGCTCCACGGGAACGTGCCCGCCTCGATGTCGAGTCCCTTCGCGCGCGCCGCCTCCTCGGTGAGTCCGACCGAGGCCACCTCCGGGTGGCAGTAGGTGACGCCGGGAATGTTGTTGTAATCGACCTTGGCGTGCTCGTAGCCCGCGATCTTCTCCACCGCCACGATTCCTTCGTGCGACGCCTTGTGCGCCAGCATCGGCGGACCAATAACGTCGCCGATGGCGAAGACTCCGGGCACGTTCGTACGCAAGTGTTCGTCAACCGTGATGAAGCCGCGCTCCACGCGCACGCCCGCCTCCTCGAGCCCGATGTCGTCTATGATCGGCGCGCGGCCCACCGCCACGAGCACCCTCTCGGCTTCGACCGTCTGATCCTTTCCGTCTTTGACCTTCATCGTCAGCCTGACCCCGTCTTGACCGACGTCCGCCTTTTCGAGGCGCGCACTTGTAAAGACATCGATCCCACGCTTGCGGTACGACTTCTCTACGACAGCCGACACGTCACGGTCCTCGACCGGCAGCACGCGCTCCAGCGCCTCAATTACCGTCACACGCGTGCCGAAGGACTGATATACGTCGGCGAACTCCATGCCGACCGCCCCCGAACCGATGATCGCGAGCGACGCGGGCAGGGCTTTGGGGAATACGGCCTCGTCGGATGACCAGACCCGGTCGCGATCGATCTTCAGAAACGGCAGACTCTTGGCCCTCGAACCGGTGGCGACGATGATGTTCTTCGCGCTGAGCGTGCGCTCGCCGCCTTCGCCCGCGACCAAGACTTTCCCGCCGCCCGCCAGGCGGCCCCACCCCTTCACGTGTTCGACGCCGTTCTTCTTGAAGAGGTAGGCGATCCCGCGCGCCCCCTGGTCTGCGACCTTTTGGCTGCGCCTGGCGGCCACGCCGATGTCTAGTTGGACGTCGCCGACCGTCACCCCGAACTCCGACAGCTCCTTGACGCGGCGTGCGTGCAGCGCGCTCTCCAGCATGGCCTTGGTCGGGATGCAGCCGACGTTGTTGCACACGCCTCCGAGTGCGCCCGCCTCGACGCACGCCGTCTTCATCCCCAGTTGTGCGGCGCGGATGGCAGCCACGTAGCCGCCGGGCCCGGAGCCGATGATTACCAGGTCGAAAGTGTTATCAGCCATTTCCTCACCCTCTTCTGATCCAAAAGTTCAGCGCGTCGCGCGGAAGCGACAGGTAAGTGTTCGAACCTCTTCTTCGCTACAGACTGAGGCGGCCCGCCCCGGTGATAATGTCGCCGAAGAACCACTCGACATAGTTCGAGCCGACCCAGACCCCGCGTCCTTCCAGTTCCGCGACGAACTCTTTCGCGCTAAACCGGTTCTCCTTCGGGTGGTCGAGGAACGTCCTGTACGACCACCGGTTGAGCCCGTGCGTCGTCACCTCCTCGAAGAAGAAGCGACCGCCTGGCCGAAGAACGCGTGCGACCTCAGCGACCGCCCGCCGCCAATCCGGCACGTGGTGGATGATCCCGAAGTCGAAGACGGCGTCGAACGAAGAATCTTCTTCTTCGATCGCCGCCGCGTCGCCGACGTAGAGCTTCAGGCGGTCGGGCGGGTACTCGGAGAGCCGCCAGCGGGCGAGTTCCACCATCTCCGGGTCAATGTCGAAGGCGTGAACCTCACGGGCGCCGAACCTCTCGAAGATGATCTCGGTGCCCACGCCGCGGCCGCAGCCAAGCTCAAGCACTCGCCCGCCTTCCACCCGCCCGCCGAGTCTCTCCATGAGCGGGGCTTCGTAGCGGCGCTGGACGGCGGCGCGCACGGGGTTATTCATCAGCACCTTCTCGACCGTGTTAAGTTTCATGGAATCGCCTCCCGAACATCGGCGAGGGTTTCGCTCAACAGTCCCGCTGAACGAGCAGTAAGAGCATCCACACAATGGTCACTATGACGCGCAGCAGGTCGGCGCCCCTGAGACCCGAAATGGCCGCGCCATTTAAGTTCATGCTTTCGTTCGCAGGCATAACTTATGTCCTCGTAGCTTAAGAAGAGGTCTCAGCGCGAAGGCGCTTGGTGCGGTCCGTAAACCAGGCCCACGCCAGCCAGAGCGCGCACGTCGCGACCATGATGACCGAGAACCACTTTCCGTAGAAGCCGTCGGGAGAAAACGGCTCCGTGGCCTCATGAAGCGCATCGCTGTTACTGAAGAGGCCGACCTCCGTGAATTCGTGGAACGTGTAGACGGCCACCTGCAGCATGAAGAGCAGCAGGAAGATAGCCGTCACCTGGAAGAACCGCTTGAGGTTGATGAGGTGCCCGTATCGCGCCCACAGCCAAGCCACCAGCCCTGCGGCGGCGAGTCCAAGAAGCGCTCCCGTGACGACGCTTCCCGTATGCACCTGAAGCAGCAGGAGCGCCGTCTCCATGCCCTCGCGGGTGATCATTAGAAGCGTGAATAGGAATACACCGGCAAAGGCCACAAGGCGCGACGTGCGCGAGGAGACCTCACCCAGTCGCGCTTCCATCCTCGTTTTGAGCTGCCCGCCGTGACGCCACATGTGGATGACCAGAGTGGCGACCAGGATGATGGCGATGACGCCGAGCACCGCTTCGCGCAGCGCCTCGTTATTCAAGAACTGGTTGACGTAGTGTCCCGCTGTCTTACCGAAGACACTTCTGACCAGCCGCTCGTCCACACCGCTCATTAACACGTAAGCGATTCCGGCGCTCGCGGCCGCTGATGCCGCGACGGCCCAGTAGACCGCGGGGGCGAGCCACCGCCGTCCCGACTTGCGCAGGTAGGCCAAAGTGATGGCCACGATGAGGAAGGCCTCGAAGCCTTCCCTGAGGACGATGATGAATGACTGGAGCATATCTTAATGCCTTTCTGTGAAACGTTTAGACGACGCGCGGCGCCGTAGCGCTACAGCAACTCCTCGACGTGTCGGAAGCCCTCTTCGAGCAGGCTAGCGATGTGGTCGTCGTCTAGCGTGTAGTAAGCTATTTTGCCCTCTTTGCGGAAGCGGACGAGCTTCAACTGCCGGAGCGCCCTGAGGGAGTGCGAGACTACCGATTGGGAAACCCCTAGCAGGTTGGCCAGATCGCAGACGCACAGCTCCTCGCGAGAGAGCGCGAAGGCGAGACGGATGCGCGTCGGGTCGCCCAGGATTTTGAAGGTCTCGGCCAGCGACGAGACCGCCTCGTCAGACTTCATCGCCCTACGAGCGCGTCGCACCCTCCGCTCATCGACGTAATTGATCTCACAATCGGCGTTGACGGTTTGCCTGGCTTGTGCCGGCATCTTATCCTCCTGAACGTATGAACAAGTGTTCATGTATCGTAGTAGATGCCGGCCCGATGTGTCAAACCGTCCCGTTACTGATAATTATTATCTCCTGTCTAACGAAGATGTGATTCCTGTGAAAGCGCCGTAGTGTTTCAGAGGACTTTTCGCGCGAGCCACACGGTGTGCTCCAGACGTGCCCTTCCCTGATTACGGAGAGCGACCAGAAATGACAGGCGGCGGTGCCCCTCCAAAAGATGGTAGGGCTGCCTGAGGGTGATAAGTGGGGTCGAGATGATCTCCCCACGAAGGTTTTCCAGCAGTACGACGGGTGTGTTCCAGGTCCCGTGCTGGTTCATGTATTGGGCCAACCAGTCTAGTGGGTCGCGCGCCCTCACATTGAACGAGCGCGAGAAATTGACGCAGAATTTGCGGTCTTCGAAGGCTTCGCAGCCCGGGACGTCTTCAAGCCTCCAGGTCTGGTGCCTGAACCGCAGGCTCTCGAACAAAAAGGCGTAAGTATGGAGAGTGTTATGGTGGCGGTAAAGCCATTCGACGAGCAACTCTTCCGGGAAATGAGGTAGGCACGTGGCGTGCATCCGCGCCACGTAAGTCTTGGCGTCCTCTATTACCCGCGAGTCGCCGTTCCTCAGCGGCGCGTATTGTGTGGCATCGACTCCGGCTATTGAGGCTTCGCCCTGGTACATAGAGTTTTCAGTCCAGAGGCTGCGAGGGTGCGCGACCTTACCCTCCGGCGTTTTTAATGGTTGGAGCTACCGAAGGCGCCGACTATCCGTTCTCTGATCTGGGAGGCGTTGAGGCGCTGCTCCTTCTCAAGCTTGTGTGCCAGTAGGGCCTCCTGTACGCAGACGGCGCAGTGAGCGGCATGGTTGTCCTCGAAACAACTGTAAAGGCTCTTGTGTCCGTGACCCTCGTCACAGTAGCAGTAGCAGGGCAGTTGTGCAATGGTCTGCGGTATCTCCCTGACCACCCTGTAGGCCTCGCGCGTCTTGCCGGTAAACTGCTCGGGCGGCAGGGTCGGCGCGAGGCTCGCCTGGGCGGGAGCAGTCTGGTAATGCGCGGGGACGCGGCTCGGCGTCGTGTTAGTGGCTGCGCTTCGCTCCTTGCTGGTCGGGCGCCTGTGCGGGTCCTTCCGGCCGCTCACCAGGAGGATGGCACCGAGGGCGACGAAAATTATCCCTATGACCATCAAAAGCGTATTCTTCTTCATAACATCTCTCCTTTGTAATGAGGATCCGACATTCCTTTATCCTGCCCCTTTGTCCGAACCCATGTTGAGACGTATCATTATATCATGATATAAGAATACGTATGAGCCAAATTATTGTAGACGAGACGCGGTCCAGATTAGCGCTTAGGGCTAAATTCTTCCGAGGGCTGGGTGATGCTACCCGCCTCGCAATCCTGGGGGCTCTGCGGGGCGGCGCCATGACGGTGAACGAACTGGCGGCTTTGCTCGGGCTTTCACAGCCTAACGTCTCGAACCATCTCTCCTGCCTGAAGAACTGCGGGCACGTGCGCGGCAGGCAGTCGGGCCGCAACGTCTATTACGAACTCGGCAGCGAGGAGATCACAAAACTCCTTGACCTGGCCGATGCTCTCTTGGCGGAAAACGCGCGGGGGGTTTACGAGTGCGCGCACATGGAGCCGCAATCGCGCGAAGCCACTTCCCTGACTCCCCTACGCGTCGATAAAGGAGATTGAGCGTTGTCGTCATGTTGCGAAGATAAAGCCTGCGAGATGGAGAGTGCCGGAGAGAGTCAGGCCAGGGTGCTGTGGACGGTGCTCGGTATCAACGCCGTCATGTTCCTGGTGGAGTTAAGCTCGGGTCTCTACGCCCGGTCGGTTTCTCTTACGGGCGACTCATTAGACATGCTGGGCGACGCCGTGGCCTACGGGAGTAGCCTGTACGTCATCAATCTGGGGATTACAGCCAAAGCGCGCTCGGCGATCCTTAAAGGCTCCATCATCTTGGCCTCGGCGCTCGGAGTACTTGTGGCCGCTATTTACCGGACGTTCTTTCTGGCGACGCCCCACGTCGAGGTGATGGGGGGTGTCGGCATCCTGGCCCTCGTCGCGAACCTCGTCTGCCTGATCCTTCTCACGCGGCACAGGAATGATGACGTCAACATGTCGTCCGTGTGGCTATGCTCGCGCAACGACATCATCGCGAACGTTTCAGTTCTGGCGGCCGCGCTCCTGGTCTACTCGACCGCGTCTCCCTGGCCCGACCTCATCGTCGGCCTCTCTTTGACCATACTCTTTACTAAATCCGCGCTTCGGATATTCGCCAACTCGCGCCACGAGTTGCGCGCGGTAGCGGCGGCGGCTCTAGGGAGCATAACGGCCCGATGATCCGACGAAGTATTTTGCTGTATCCCGCCTGGGTCATCGCGCTGGTAGCGACCGCGGGAAGTCTCTTTTTCAGCGAGGTGATGGAACTGCCGCCGTGCGTCCTCTGCTGGTACCAGCGTATCGCCATGTACCCGCTCATCGTCATCCTCGCGGTCGGAATCATCACGCGCGACCAAAAGGTGAGCCGCTACGCCCTGCCGCTCTGTCTAACGGGGCTCATTATTTCGATCTATCACAACCTGCTTTACTACGGAGTCATTCCCGAAAGCATCATCCCGTGCACGGCCGGTGTTTCGTGCACCTCAAGGCAGATTGAGTGGCTCGGATTCATTACCATACCTCTCATGGCGCTTGTGGCTTTCCTGAGCGTGACCCTCTGCCTGCTGTTTTATAAGTCCGGACAAGGAGAATAAGGTGCGAAAAGAGATCAAGATTATAGCGGCGATAGGAATAGTCGTCCTCATCGCCTCCATTCTGGGCGCGTCCTACTACAGAAGATCGGTGCAGAGCGAGCGCAGGTCGGATGCCGCGGCCGACGGCACGCTCGTTCGGCCCGACAGCCCGACTCTGGGCCCTGCAAACGCACCCGTCACACTGGTAGAGTTCCTGGACCCGGAGTGCGAATCGTGCCGCGCGTTTAGCCACGTCATTAAACAGCTCCTCAAGGAGTACGACGGCAAACTCAGGTTCGTGGTCAGGTACATGCCGCTTCACCCAAACTCGCGGCTGGCTGCCGCCTACACCGAGGCCGCCGGTGAGCAGGGGAAATACTGGGAGATGCAGGAGATTCTGTTCCGTCGTCAGCCGGAGTGGGGAGACCGCCACGGGCAGCCCGCGCCAGCCGGGCAGCCGGCCCCGGCCGTCCTGTTCGAGCGGTACGCTGCAGAAATAGGTCTTGATGTGGAAAAGGTTCGAAGCGCGGTGGCCGAGAACCGCTTCGCGTCGAAGATCGAGCGCGACATGAAGGACGGCCAGAGCCTCGGCGTTACTAAGACCCCGACCTTCTTCGTCAACGGCAGGAGACTGGCGCGCTTCAGCCAGGCGGACTTGAGGGCCCTCATCGATGAGGAGTTGAAGGGGCGCTGATCCCGGGCCGGACAGAAAATGATGGCCGTGTTCCGCTTGTTGCTCCCCCGTAACGCCTTATGATTCCGCGCTTGAAGGTTACCCCCCTCAGGCTTCCCAGGCTGCGCTTATCCGCTCGCAACTTTTCGAAAAGATCGCCTGTATTACCGGTTTCCAGTCATACAAAGGGGAGGCGTGTCATGGCCGAACATTTCGTCGCCGTCTTTCTTCCCAGCGCCTCCACTCCATGAGCCGCCGCTCGTGCTCCTTCCGCCACCTCTCGGCCTGGAGGCGCGTCTGCTGGTCACGGCGCTGCTGCTCCAATTGAATTCTCCGCACGACAGACCGCCGCTGCTGCACGGCAGATGACCGAGCCGTCTGCAAGCCGAAGAAGGACAGCCCGATGAATAAGGCAAGTGTCAGCACTACGGCATATCTCTTCATAGCGCCTCGGATTTCTACCGGGAGGTGTGGGATACGTTCTCCGCTATCCCGGCTAGTCATTCTTTGGCGCCCGCTGCCCTGAGTAACAGAACCGCTTCGGTGTGGCCGTGAGACTCGGCGTGCATCAGCGCCGTCTCGCCGCGACTGTCCCTCGCCTTGAGATCGGCGCCCGCGTCCAGCAAGACCCTCAGGGTTTCCCGCCTGTCCATCAACGCCGCCATCATCAACGCCGATTCGCCGTCCTTGTTCTGCGCGTTAACGTCCGCCCCCTTGCCCAGGAGCACGCGCGTAATCTCCGCCCGCCCGTACATCGCGGCATATATCAGGGCGGTCCAGCCTTTGTCGTCCCTCTCGTCAACGCTCGCCCCTTTGGCGAGTAATGTATTCAGGACTGCTAGGCGGTCGTTCCACACCGCCACCATCAGGACGGGTGAGCCCTCACGGTCCCTGGTGTTCGGGTCCATTCCCGCTGCGAGGAAAAGGTCCACCGCCTCTATATCCCCGCGCTCTATGCTTGCAGCGAAGGCGTCGAGGCTCAATTGAATGCCCTTTCGCTCCAGCTCCTGGCGAGCCGCCTCCCGGCCCTTGCCACAACCCGTGAGCGCAAAGAGCAGGGTGATTAAAAGGGCCGTGGCCGATCCTCTTTTCATGCTCTTTCCCTCAGCCCACATAGCCTCCCGCTCCCCCGGCGCCAAAGATAATCCCGTCAGGACCTGCTTCTCTCGAATCTCAGTAAACGCAAACTGTTTAAGATAACGAACACGGTCACGCCGACGTCGGCGAAGATGGCGAGCGCCAGGCTGCTCAGCCCGGCTATCGCCAGGACGACGAACACCAGTTTGGTGCCGATGGCGAGCGCGGTGTTGATCTTGATGGTCGAGATGGCCTTGCGCCCGAGCCGGACGAGGAAGGGCACGAGTTCAAGCCTATCGTTTAAGAGCGCGATCGAGGCGGACTCGATGGCCGTGTCGCTGCCGGCCGCCCCCATCGCTATGCCGACGGACGAGAGCGCCAGCGCTGGCGCGTCGTTCACCCCGTCGCCCACCATCGCCACCGCGCCGTACTTCTCGGTCAGCTCTCTGATTGCCTCGGCCTTGTCCTCCGGCAGCATCTCAGACTTGACTTCCCGGATGCCAACCTCTTTAGCTACGGATTCGGCGGGCGCGCGGTTATCCCCCGTCAGCATCACCACCTCTATTCCCAGACGCTGCAGCTCCGCAACCGCCCCCTTGCTCTCCGGCTTCAGCTCGTCCGTAACGGCGATTATGCCCTCCACTCCGTCGCTGTTGCTGATGACCATCGAGGTCTTACCCTCGCGCTGAAGGGCGTCGACTCTTTCGACCACTTCCGCCTGAGCGTCGTGCTCCTCGGTGATGAAGGGGAGTTTTCCGATGCAGTGGTGGCGGTCGTAGCAGACCACACAGTCGGCCTTCACGCCCTTGCCGAGGACCGCCTGGAAGTTCTCCGCCTGGTGCAGAGTGATGTTCTCGGCGCGCGCCTGATTCACGATCGACTGGGCCAGCGGGTGCTCCGAGTAGCTCTCTATCCCGGCGGCGCACGCCAGAAGGTGCTCGCGCGTGCTCTCGCCGAAGGGGAGAACGTCCGTCACCTTCGGCCTGCCGTATGTGAGCGTGCGCGTCTTATCTAGGGCGGCGGCCCGGACGCGGCCCACTGCCTCTATGTACTTGCCGCCCTTGACGAGCGCGCCCCGCGAGGAGGCGTTGCCGATTGCCGCGTAAATGGAGACCGGGGTCGAGATGACCAGCGCGCAGGGGCACGCGATGACCAGCAGCGTCAGGGCCTTGCTGAACCACGGGTCGAACGCCCCTCCCATGAAGAGAACGGGGACGGCGACGAGCAGGGCGGCGATGAGGATGACGGCAGGCGTGTAGTAGGCCGAGAACCTTTCGATGAACTTCTGCGTCTCGGCCTTCGTTTTCGTCGCGGCGAACGTCGTCTCTATGATCTTAGAGAGGGTGGAGTCCGACGCAAGCTTTGTGACGCGAGCCTCCATGTAGCCCTGCAGGTTGAGCGTGCCGGCGAAGACGGGCTTCCCCGGGTGCTTGTCTTTCGGCAGCGGCTCCCCAGTGATGGTGGACTCGTCCACCGAAGAAGAGCCCGTGACTACTTCGGCGTCCACCGCGATCATGTCCGAGGGCTTGATGACGAGTATGTCGCCGACGGCGATCTTCGAGACCGGCACATCGGTCGCGCCGCCGCCGGCGTTCTTCACCGTCGCCGTTTTCGGCGTGCGGTCAACCAGTGCCTGCAGGGCAGATTTACTCGTCTGGATGCCGAACTGCTCCAGCCGCTCGCCCAGAGTAAAAAGTACGATCACCACTGCCGCCTCCTCGTACTCGCCGAGGTAGAAGGCTCCAATGGTCGCGATTAAAAGCAGGAGATTGATGCTGCGGAAATTCAGGCGCACGAGAGCGCGCAAGCCATTCAGGAGCGTGCGGTGGCCGATTGCGGTGATGACGGCGGCGAAGAATGGCGCCGCGATGAGCGGAGGCAGGTGCCAGCCCGCGAGCGAAAGGAACTCGAAGACGCCGACGACGAGGATGCTGAAGACGAGCCACCTGAATTTCGTATCCCGCACGAGCGACGCATTCTTTTTTATTTCTTGTGACTGACCTTCCAAAGCCCTATTCCGCTCCTCAACAAGACGGTGTGAATTTCAAGAACATGGATTTCCCTTTTGGAATCAAAAACCGGAGACCGGGCTGCGTCAGAGAGCAGCTTCGTCCCTTTCTCCCGTCTGGATGCGAACCGCCCGCTCCACCGGCCAGACGAAGACCTTGCCGTCGCCGTTGTTTCCGGTGTGGGCGAAGCGGACAATCGTTTCGACGACCGGCTCGACCATTTCGTCCGGCGCGACTATCTCGACGCGCGTCTTGTCATGGAACTCGTCGATATGAGAGGTGTGCTCCTCGTTCCGGCTCATCTTCCGCCCGAAGCCGCGCACTTCCGTAATGGTCATGCCCGGGAATCCTTCTATCTCTTCGAGCGCGGTGACCACCTTATTAAGCATGAAGGGCTGCACAATCGCAGTGATCATCTTCATCAGTCCTTATCCTCCACTTCCTCTATCCGCAGCCGAATAATTTCGAGACGCGCTTCCCGGACCAGGCGTCGCACGTCCTCCTCATCGACCCGTAAATGCTTACTGATTGCGCCGTCGCTTAAGCCTTCTATGTCATGGAGCACGAAAGCGATGCGTAAATCGGCCGGGAGTCGGGTGACGAGTGCGTCGAGTTCTGCCCGGTCGAGCGGGGGCAACTCTTTTCCGCCCCCGCCGACGGTCGTGTCTTCGGCCGCTTTCATGCCGGCGAGCAGCCGAAGGCAAAGGGAATAGACGTGAGCGGCGTAACCGTGGTACACGGGCTCCGGCCTCGGGATTTCGCTTTTGCGGCTACGGCCATGCGCGCCTGATTTCTCAGCCATACGATCAGCCTTAAGTAATCCGACCCCGGCTCTTCATTAACCAGCTCGCTCAATCTAAAGCGATATCCGGTTACGTGCGTTTGATTAGAATCACACCCACTCGTAGCCTTAGTACTCGACCCTCTCGCGCTCGAACCAGCCGTAAAGCGTCGGCAAGATCAGGAGCGTCAGGAGCGTGGAAGTTATAAGGCCACCGATCACAACTGTCGCCAGAGGGCGCTGCACCTCGGCGCCCGCAGAAGTGGCGAGGGCCATGGGGATAAAGCCGAGGCTCGCCACGAGCGCCGTCATCAGCACCGGCCTAAGCCTCGTCTCTGCTCCTTCCCTGACGGCTTCGGTCAGAGAACGCCCCTCGTCGCGCAGTTTATTGATGTAGCTGACCATGACTACTCCGTTAAGTACGGCGACGCCGAAGAGTGCGATGAAGCCCACCCCGGCCGAGATCGAAAACGGCATGCCCCTGAGGAAGAGCGCGAAGATGCCGCCCACCACCGCGAACGGGATGCCCGTGTAGATGAGAAGCGCCTGCTTGACGGAACCGAATGTGGTAAAGAGCAGCACGAAGATGAGGAAGAGCGCGAGCGGCACCACTATCAGGAGCCTGGCCGAAGCTCGCTCCAGGTTCTCGAAGGTTCCGCCCCAGGTCAGGTAATAGCCTGGAGGGAGCTGCACTTCCCTCGCTATCGCACCTTGGGCATCCTGGACGAAGCTCCCGATGTCGCGCCCGCGTACGTTGAGCTCAACCCCGATGCGGCGGCGCGTGTCCTCGCGAGAGATCTGCGCCGGCCCCTCGACGAGCCGCACGTCTGCGAGTTGCGAGAGCGGGATGCGCGCGCCGTTCATCGCCGTGACTAGCAGGTTTTTGATCATCTCAGCGTCCTTGCCCGTCTCCTCGCTCAGGCGCACGACCAGGTTGAACCGCTGCTCGCCCTCGTACACCTGGCCCGCGAGCTTGCCCGCCACTACCGACTCCACCAGGTCGTTGACGTCCTCGACGTTGATGCCGTAGCGGGCTACGGCCTCGCGGTCGATTTTTATCTGGAGCTGCGGCAGCCCGGTAGTTGCCTCTACCTTCACGTCCTCCGCGCCAGGCACTTTACTAACGGCCGCGCCGATCTGGTCGGCGGTCTTCTTCAACGTCTCCAGGTCGTCGCCGAAGAGCTTGATCGCGACGTCGGAGCGAACGCCCGCGATTAGTTCCGCGACGCGCAATTCGATGGGCTGCGAGAAGCTGAAGGCCGCGCCCGGGACATGGTCGTCCAGCGCCTTCTGCATCTTCTCTATCAACTCTTCTCTGCTGTGGGCGCTTGTCCACTCAGAGGGCGGCTTGAGTTCGACGTATACGTCGCTGACCTCAACGCCCATCGGGTCTGTGGCGACCTCGGCGCGCCCCGTCTTCGAGACCACCTTGGTCACCTCTGGGAAGGTGCGGAGCACGCGCTCGGTCTGCGTGGCCGTCTCGACCGACTGTGTAAGCGAGACGCTCGGGAGCCTCGCTATCTGGACCGCGAGCGAGCCTTCGTCGAGGCGCGGGATGAACTCGGAGCCGAGCAGCGGGAAGATGAGGCCGCTGATGATGACGAGAGCCGTAGCCACCGCCAGAGCCTGCGCCCGCCACCTCGTCATGAAACCAAGAGCCGGCCCGTACAACCGCTTTGCGTAGCGGATGATAAAGCTCTCCGTTTCTGCCACGTGCCCGCGCAGGAGGAAGGTCATTGCCGCCGGGATATAAGTAAGAGACAGGATGAGAGAGCCGAGGAGCGCGAAGACCACGGTGAGCGCCATCGGCTTGAACATCTTGCCTTCGATGCCCGTCAGCGAGAGTATCGGCAGGTAGACGATCATGATGATCGCGACGGCGAAGACCACGGGGCGTCCGACCTCCATGCAGGCTTCGAGGATAGTGCGCTCGGGCTTCTCACGCGAGCCCTCGGCTTGCGCCTCGGCCCTGCGGCGCACCGCGTTTTCAACCATCACGACCGCGCCGTCAACGATGAGGCCGAAGTCGAGCGCACCCAGTGACATCAGGTTTCCCGACACGTTAAAGACCCTCATCAGGATCGCGGCAAAGAGCATCGAAAGCGGGATGATGGTCGCGACCAGAAGCGCGCCGCGCCAGTTGCCCAGAAGAAGGATGAGGACGATGATGACCAGGAGGGCGCCCTCGATCAGGTTTTTAGCCACCGTCCAGATGGTGCGGTCAACCAGCTCCGTGCGGTCGTAGAAAGGGATGAGCTGGACGCCTTTGGGCAGCGTCTTCTTGATCTGCTCGACGCGCTCCTTGACTCTCTCCACGACCGTGCGCGAGTTCTCGCCCTTGAGCATCATGGCGATGCCGGCGACGATCTCGCCCTCGCCGTCGGCCGTCACCGCGCCCTGACGGACGGTCGCGCCTTCGACGACTTCTCCGAGGTCTCGCACATAGACCGGAACACCCTCCTTGCCGGTCTTAACAACGATGTCGCTGACGTCGTCCGCATCTTCGACGAGTCCGATGCCGCGCAGCAGATACTGTTCAGAGCCGTGCTCGATGTACGCGCCGCCCACGTTGGCGTTGTTGCGCGCGACCGCCTCCAGCACGTCCCGTAAAGAGAGGTTATAGGATTGGAGCTTTGCCGGGTCGACTCTGACCTGGTACTGCTTCTCGAACCCGCCGAAGCTGTTGACCTCGGTGACGCCGGGCACGCCGAGGAGCTGGCGTCGCACGCTCCAGTCCTGGATGGTGCGCAGGGCCGTGGCGTTGTAGCCGCTGCCCGGTTCGCCCTTGAGTTCGTATTGATAAATCTCCCCGAGGCCGGTTGAGATCGGCCCCATCTCGGGAGAGCCGATATTCTCCGGGATCTGCTCCCGCGCCTGCGAGAGCCGTTCCAGGACCAGTTGTCGCGCGAAGTAGGTGTCAACCGAATCGTCGAAGACGACCGTCACCGCCGAGAGCCCGAATTTGGAGACCGAGCGGATCTCCTCGATGTCGGGAAGTCCCGACATGGCCACTTCTACGGGGAAAGTGATCTGGCGTTCTATCTCTAAGGGCGCCAGAGAGGGCGCGGCCGTCAGAATCTGCACCTGTACGTTGGTGACGTCCGGCACGGCGTCAATAGGCAGGTTCTTAAGGCTGTACAGCCCCGCGCCGGTCATGATGAGGACCATCAGCATGACCAGAAGACGCTGCGTGACTGCGAAGCGTATGAGTGCGTTAATCATCAGTGCTCGTCCTCCCCCATTTCGCCCTTTAACATCTGGCTCTTCAACATGAAGCTGCCCTTGGTGACTACGCGCTCGCCGAGCTTGAGGCCGCTGAGCACGCGGGAGTAGCCCTCCACCTCGCCGCCAAGCTCCACGTCGCGCACCTCGAACGCGCCCTGCTCATCTTCTTTCGGGATGAAAACCACGGTGCGGTCTCCGATCTTCTGCACGGCTGCCGTCGGCACTACCAGTTCCTCGCCCGTGGCGGGTCCCGTGCCCGCCTCGAATCCGACCTCGACGAACATCCCGGCCTTGAGCCGCTCGTTCTGGTTGACGACTTCCAGCCGCACGCGGGCCGTGCGCGTCTCTTCGTTAAGCTGCGGATCGATGTAGCTGACTCGCCCGGCAATCGCGCCTTCGCCGAGGGCGGCGGACCTGATTTCGGCGGGAGTCCCGGGCCGGAGCAAGCCCACCTGCGCCTCCGGCACGTTCGCGATTACCCAGACCGTAGAGATGTTCGCGATGGTGAAGAGGGGTTTACCGGCTTCCACGCCCGCGCCCACGTTCACCAGCCGCTCCGTGACCGTTCCCGTAACTGGCGCGCGCACGGCGATAAGCGACGTGTTCTTACTGTGATCATCACGCTCGCCGGCGGGCACCGGCGCGCCCAGTGCCCGCAGTTGATCTCGGATGTGACCGACGTCCACGCGTGCGGTCTCGACTGCCGCGCGCGCCTCCTGCAGCTCGCGGTTTAAGGAGATGTTGCTCTGAAAGTCGTACTCCGCCTTGGCCGTTTTGTAGGCGGCCTCGGCGGCGACCACGTCCTTGCCCGCACCGGCGCCGAGTTCCACTAGTCGGCGAACACGCCTCAGGTTTGACTCCGCCTCGTCCAGCTTGGCTTTGGCGGAGAGGACGGCCACGCGGTTCTCCGCCCTCTGCACCCGGATATAGTTGCGCTCGGCGAGCGCCAGTTGCGTCTCCGCCTCGTGGAGCTTTCCGTGCAGTTCCGCGATCTCGGGACTCGCTATGACGGCGAGCACCGAGCCCGCGCGCACGCGGTCGCCGAGTTGGGCGCGCACCTGCTCGACGCGCCCGCCGACGAGCGGCGTGGCCTGTTGCGTCTGCTGCTGGTTGTTCTCTACCGTTCCGGTCGCGCGCAGCCTCGCAACCGCCGGGCGCTGCGTCACACCTTCGATCTCGATTCCGGCGGCTTCGAGCGCTTCGGCACTCAGCTTGACCTCCTTGCCCTCGCCCTCGCCGTGCTCATCCGCCTCCTTGGCCTCGGTGCTCACCTTCGTTTCAGTAGCGGGGGCCGTCTGGCTGCGCCCCCGGAAGAAGAGCATGTAAAGGGCGAGGATGAAGACTATGGCGAAGACGGCGACTATCGTGACTATGCCGATGACGCGGTTACGAGCCGGGGCTGAGTTCGCGCCCCCCGCCTCGGTGGTAACTTCGTGGGCCGATTGGTCTGCGCCCCCGCCGTCCACCTCAATGACCTGCCGGCTGAATGAGGTCTTCCCGTCGGGGGTCGTAGTCTTAACCTCTTCAGACTGGCGCGTCATTGAAGGAATCGTTTCGTCCGGCTTTCTGGTTTCCAACGTCTTATCGGAGGAGGTTTTCTCGTCCTTACCGTCCTGTGTCGAATGATCTGCCATTATTTCTTCCTCACTATCCATTAACTTCACTGCTGATTAACCGGCGTGCCGATGGCCGCCTGGAGGTCCGAGAGAGCCCGGTACTGCTCGGAGAGCGCCTCGGTGAACTCGCGCTGCGAGTCGATGAGACGGCGCTGCTCGGCCAGAAGGTCGGTGATGCGAAATTCTCCCAGCTCGTAGGCGGCGCGTATGACCCGGATGTTTTCGTTCGAGCGCGCTATCACCCCCTGCCCGTATGTCAGGATCGCCGCGCGGGCCGCTTCGTACCGGGCGTAGGCGCTCTGGACTTCGGAGCGCACGACCGTCTCCAGGAACTCCCGGCGCGCCCGCGCCTGGTTGATGGCGGCGGCCGCTTCCGCCTTCGCGCCCTGATTCCGGTTGAAGACGGGAAGGCCGACTGAGACTCCGAACGTGAGGAGTTTATCCTTGTCTGTAAGGACGCCCACGGGCGTGTCGTCGAAGACCGAGCTGCTGATCGTGTACCGGGTAAATGCCGTCACCTCCGGGCCGGATTGCGCGCGCGCAAGACGCAGGCCCGCCTGCGCCACTTCCTCGCTGAGCCTCGCCAGCCGCAGATCGGGACGCGTCCTGAGGGCGATCTCTATGGCCGATTCGAGCGAGGCGGGCGGCGCTGGTAAAACGGGCGAGGCGAGGTCCTCGCGCAGGCGCAGCGGCTCAGTCTGCGGAATTCCGACCAGATTTTTCAGCCTGATGAGCGACGACTGCAATCGCCCCTCGACGAGCGCGCGGCGCGACCTGAGGCGGTCAACCTCCACGCGCAGGAGGTTAAGCTCGATGGGCGCGGCGTCGCCCTCGTTAACCCGCGCCTGGACGACGCGCACAGTCTGCAGGTCAAGGGTGTTTAAGTTTTCCGTGATCTCAAGTTCGCGCAAGGACGCCAGGGCTTCGCTGTAGAGGGCGCGCACCTCGCCGGCGAGCCGCCGCTCGCGGTCGGCGATTTCAGCCTCCGTAGCCTCGAGTTCAGCTTGGGCCAGTTCTATCCGCCGCCGTCGTCGGCCGCCGAGTTCCAGGGGGAGAGCTACGCCTATGCTGGTTTCGCGCTCGCCCGCGGAACCGGTCAGCCGGCCCGTGGTCTGCTCGAAATCCAGCGTCGGGTTGGGCCTCAGGCCCGCCTGCCTCAGCCTTGCGCGCGCGCGTATGACATCTATGCGCGCCGCCGCCAGCTCGCCGTTGGAGGCAAGCGAGCGCCGGACCAGGTCACTCGACGAGGCCCCCTGCAGGGGGTCGAAGTAGCGCGTGAAGGTCGAGGCTGTCGCTTCCGCAGCAGCCTCCGGCTTTGCCGCGAGGCTCACCGGGGCGCCAGGTACCTCGGCACCGCCTGTGACTGCCTCGCTCACGGGCGAAGGATTCTGTCCGAGGGCCGTGCCCGCTGCGACTATAAAGAGGATTATGAGAAGCGATGAAAGAGCTGCGCCGCCTAAGTCTGGCGCGCGCTTCGCCCTCGGAGAGAGCCTTTTAACCACTGCCGATACCTTTCTCGTAAAGCCGATGACGGGCGGAAGCCTCCCAATCGTGCCTTTAAGAACGGCTCGATGAGAGAGCGGCTTCCGACTGGAATTTCGTTATGGTCGGGTTGCGTTCACGAGCTTTGCCACTCTCCCGGTTCCGAGCGCGCCTTCAAGCGGCGCTCTCGAGCAGGCAGAGCATAGCTGTGTGCCGGCCCGGAGCCGACGATATTGGTTAGGAATTACGAGAAGCGTGGAGGGTGGAAAGTGGCGCCCGGAGGGGGCGATGGCAGAGAAAGAGGGCCAAGAGCGGCCGCCGGCGATCTGATTTCTATGACGGTCTGGTAGCTGATGACCATGCCCGGCAGCACGTGCGCACAGCATCCAAGACAGTCTTCCTGGTGCGGCTGACTCGGAGGTAGTTCCGGTCGAGAGTCATCCTGGCTGACACTCAGCTCATGGCCGGGTGCGGCGTGATCATTGATGCTAACAGGACTTGAGGGGGCTGCACTCGTGAGGGCGAGCCTTTGAGCCTCCTCACCGCAAAGCTGCGGCGTAGCAAGATCGAAGGCTACGTAAAGCAGAAAGAAGACGGCCATTAATCGAATGACGCGTCTCTTCCAGATCGAATTGATGCCTGAGGTTAAAATCATCGGCGAACCAGAAACCGGGATTTTACGCGGATATTACCCGAATAGTCAAAGGCATTCGGCCAGTTCGGGATGTTTGCTGTAAACGAAAGTCGTGCGGAGGGCGATGAGTTTGAATTAATCTGAAGTCACCTCCAGGGGGCGCTCTCAGGTATTAATTCGGCCTTTTCAACCCTCATGATTCTGAACTCGTAGCGGAACGCGCCGAGGTGGCCGAATGCGCCAGGACCCTTGAGCCGCCCGACAAAAACGGCGCTGACCCTCTGTGCGAAATTATTCTTATCTGCACGCATCTTCGGAGACAGAGCTGACCAGATTTTATCGGCCCTCTTCCGGCATTCGTCATCCGAAGGATTTTCGCAGGCGGGCGCGTCATGAATCTTGTGATAGTCATCCCGGCATGAATCGCTGTAGAGGTAAGATGACTCCCACCAAGCGATGTAACTGGCGCGGACACGTACTACACGATTAAGGTAACGTTCGGGGTGATCGGTGAGGTCGCAGAAACTGACCGTCG
This sequence comes from Pyrinomonadaceae bacterium, assembly GCA_035276685.1. GTDB lineage: Bacteria > Acidobacteriota > Blastocatellia > Pyrinomonadales > Pyrinomonadaceae > JACVRN01. Next base: position 35,692 of record DATELK010000021.1, read on the forward strand.
GAATCTTTACAGTCGCCTTTGTGCGCTGTTTTTTCCGGGCCTGATTAGCTGCAGTTGTGTTGGGATGGACTCCGGCGAGTAAAACCAGAATAAGCACTACAATGTACCTACAATTTCTCAAGGTTGTATCGTATTCGACGTTGATCAGTATCTTGAAATGATTAATGAAATCCACCTGCCGCCGCAAATACCAAGAAAATCACTATAATCACCAGAGCAAGTCCCGACAGAAGAAAAAGACCGTTAAAGATGATTCCGAGTACTGGGAACAGTTTCTTGCGATCCGGTTGACGGACTCCCCAGATCCCAAATACCAACCCTATTAGATGACCAAACGGCGGGGCGAAGATGACCAGAAGGCCTAAGATAAAATTGAAGTCGCGCCGCTGATAACCGCTAAGGAAAGAGTCCAGCGAGATAGAGAAGACAAATAGGCAGACGATTAAAAGCGGCATGCCCGCACCCATGAGGAAGGAGGCTATCCCCAATCCCGAATGTCGTGCGTTTAGCCTCGCCTCTCTATTAGTAGCCGGGTCGCTCATGTTCCTGGTTTTCCAGTATAATTCAAAGCATTCTGATTCAGGCTTTATTCGGAGCGATTATATTTATCGATGTTCCTCTGGGTCACACTCATCACAGGCGTAGGGCTATCTATGGACGCCGCCGCGGCCTCCATCTCCAGCAGCACGGCCGCACGCCGTGTCGGCTGGCTGCAAGCCTTAAAAATGTCTCTCTTCTTCGGCCTCTTCCAGGCGCTCATGCCTGCCGTCGGATACGCCTGCGGGGTCGCCTTCCGCGGCTGGTTCGAGGCGCTCGACCACTGGGTGGCCTTCGGACTCCTCGGCTTTATCGGCGCGAAGATGATTTACGAATCCAGGCGTGCGGATGAAGATAAAGAGGAAGACGATCCTTTCTCTACTTCCAGACTCCTGCTCCTCTCTGTAGCAACGAGCCTGGACGCGCTGGCCGTGGGCGTCAGCTTCTCGCTGCTCGGGATATCGCTCCTGACGACCGTCACCGTCATAGGGCTTGTGACCTTCTCGCTCTGCCTGCCGGCGGTGTGGCTGGGAAAGCGTTTAGGCTCGGTGATGGCCAAACGCGCCGAGGTTCTGGGCGGAGTAGTCTTAATAGTAATCGGCTGCAAGATTCTGATTGAGCATCTGAGCGCCTAGAGGGCGGCATATTAAGTTACTTAGACCATAATGGCGACTAAGAAGAAACCGACTACTAAGCGAGCTGCCAGGCGCAAGCCCGCCAGAAACTATGTCGTCGTTACGAACCGGACCTACGGTAAAGCCTTAAAGGGCACGCGCATCTACTGGGAGGGCCGAAGGCCTACGTCTTTAGGTGACGACGGTCGCATTAATCTTGGGAAGAATATTCTGGAGATATTAAGCGCTCAATTCCCCAAGTTCCGCTGGATCATCACGAAGGACGTTAACTCGATAAAGATTGAGAGGGGTATAGCTAAGGTTCGCACGTCTCAGCAGTTGTTATCCAGGATGAACAGCGAGCAGATCGACCGCAACCGCGACATCAAGAACGACATCATCAGGAAGTTCTTCGCCATAAACTTCGGGGAGTTTTTCAAGGAGGTTGCGACGCCCGTTTACGTTCCCGGCACCCTGGCGAAGGCCCTGCACGCGGAGATTATTCCCCGCCTGTCGAGTCAGGACAAAGAGGCGCTAAACAAGTTCTTGCCCGACTACGTTTCCTCGGAATCACTCGGTACCGTTAACAAGCTGAAAGCTACGGCTCAGATAGAAACGCTGAAGGGCCTGGCCGCAGACCTTGAGAAAGAAATCCCGCGAGAGCACCCGGAATCGTGGTGGCAGAGCTACGTGAAGGGCAACATTCTCCTGATGCAGCAGGGATATATTACGGCCGTTGAAAAGCTTAACCTCGCCATCGGGGACACGAAGTTTCCGGACTTTCTACTGGTGACTCATGATAATTATTTAGATGTTCTGGAGATCAAGAAGCCGAACACCCCAATCTTAAAACCTGACGCTAGCCGCGGAAACTTCTATTTCGACTCTGAACTATCGAAGGCGATTATTCAGACTGAGAATTACATTCACAATGTTAGCAGGCACCAGGACACGGTGCGCTCGTACCTGAAAGACCGTCACGGAATCGAGATCAGGGCGGTTAGGCCCCGGGGAATAATCCTGGCCGGCGACAGCAGGGATTTTAAATTACCTAAAGAGCAGGACGATTTTAGACTATTATCACAGGGCATTAAGAACGTAACGCTCGTGACCTACGACGAGATGCTGACCAGACTGCAGAACTATATTTCGGTTCTGGAAGAATTCAGTAAACAGTAGAATGCGGGTTATCTCGTCGGATCCAATCAAAGACGCTAACTCATTTAATTGTTGTACGCTTGCGGTTATTAAGTTATAGTTTCCGCCAATTGGGACGGCGGTAGATCCAAAGTCCTGAGAGATTGCTGGGGTGAGGACAGTGATCACCACAATGAATAGGCGCTGAGCAACCTCCTTGGTTTGCTCGCGCCTATTCGCTTTTTATGTAGAAGAAGGTCAACTGCAACCTATAAGGTCTTAGTCTTAACTATCATGTTGAGTTTAGAGTTTGGGGTCTGCGTTGCTGCCTCTGCCTCCAAGTGTTAGCCTCAGGTATATGAAACGCCTCATCCCACACATTCTTCTCTGGCTGATTCTGATTTCAGCCTGCTCTACCGATGTGCCGCGTCGCCGGGAGTTGAGTTCGGAAACAATCCCCGTTAACGCTCAGGCGCTGTCAGAGGCTTACACCACTAATATAGATCGTGCCGACCAGACTTATAAGGGTAGGACTCTGCTGCTTACGGGTTCGGTCAGTAGCATTCTTAAAGAGAGGCCGGGATGGATAACCGTTTACTTCTCGACGGGGAGGCTGAGTTCTGAGGTTCAGTGCATCTTTGCTAACGAGCAGAGCAAGTCGGTGGGACAATTAAAAGAAGGTCAAGAGGTGAAGGTAAAAGGCTACTGCGAAGGGAAAAAGGATTACATCCAGCTGAGTAATTGTATAGTTGTACCTGATTAGCCGACTAGGTGCCTGGCAGGGCTTGCCAAGATGGGTTACTAATTCTCAGGGAGTTTTAGTTACTTCATTGATTAACAGCAATAGAAGTATGACAGTATTGGGGCCATTGGGAGAGTTGCTTTATTGCAAACCGTTAATAAAAGGAATGGTTATGAAACATCACATTAAACTTTCAGCGCTTTTCATTTTGCTCCTGGTCTTCGCGACCAATGCTCTTGCCCAATCTCGTCCACTTGTAGGTCGCGTAGTAGCCATCTCTGACGGGGACACAATTACAGTACTGGATTCAAACAATACTCAACACCGTATCCGCCTTCAGGGCGTTGATGCCCCGGAGTCAAAGCAAGCTTTTGGAAGCCGTTCAAAGCAGAACCTTTCAGACCTGATCTTCGGCAAGCAGGTCACAGTCGAGTGGAATGCCAGAGACCGCTACCAAAGAATTCTGGGTAAAGTCATGCTCGACGGGCGCGACATCAACCTGGAGCAGCTCAGGAGCGGCATGGCCTGGTACTACAAGGCTTATGAGAGGGACGTGGCAGCCGCCGACAGAAAGCCTTATTCTGACGCTGAAGCGCAGGCGAGGGCCTCTAAACGCGGGCTATGGGCCGATAGCAGCCCCCTGGCTCCGTGGGATTTCAGGCGCTCTGAGAGAGCCGGCAGGACGGCTGATGGCGGTAACGAGTCACGACAAACAGCCGCGACCAGCCAAGCCTCCGCAAGCCCTTCTGCTACGGGGAACATAGTTGGTAACAGGAACAGCAGGAAATACCACTTGCCCGGGTGTCCCGGATATAATCAAACGGCGGAGAAGAACCGGGTCTACTTCAGGACCGCACAGGAAGCAGAGGCCGCCGGTTATACGAAGGCCGGTAACTGCAACAAGTAACTTCTGTGCGCGGGCGGCCATGTAGCCAATGCGATACACCTCATCGTCATATTGGAAGGCAGGCTGCCCGTTACTTTTCAGAAGTTTCAACTGAATAATTTCTCTACACATGGCCCCCTGCTTTGGCCTGTGGCGACACCGCCCGCTATCAGATGTGCTACCCGCGAGGGCTCCGAGGTACCGCCCTGGATTAGGAAGCAAACCATTTTTCCTGCAGGCTCTTCAAACAACTATTCAGTGCAGTTAGCACCACAGGAGAGCTTAAACTCTGAATATGGAACCCCTCTTGTACACGCGTCGCCGTTTCCTGAACCGTTTAGCCTGGATGACCGCAACAGCCACCCTCTTTACCCCCGGAGCTTTTGCCCAGCAACTGATAGAGACTCCACGCCAAACCGAAGGCCCCTTTTACCCCAGCGAGCTGCCCCTCGATACGGACAACGACTTGCTCATTATCAACAATGCAATTACTCCCGCCGTAGGTATCGTCACACACCTGCGCGGGCGAATCCTTGATAGTCGGGGACAGCCTATCAAAAGCGCCGTCGTGGAGATCTGGCAGGTAGACAATAACGGCGTCTATCTACATCCGGGGAGTGATAACGCTGGTGGTCGGGACAGAAACTTCCAGGGTTTCGGGCGCTTCGAGACAGGCTCTTCGGGAGAATACTACTTCAGGACTATTAAGCCCGTGCGGTATCCGGGTCGGACGCCGCACATACACTTTGCCGTGAAGGTGAAAGGCAGGGATAAGTTCACCACACAGTGTTACGTCCGTGGAGAACCCGGTAATGAGCGCGACGGGATACTCAGAGGGATTCGAGACCAGCGAGCGCGTGAGTCCGTGATAGTCGATTTCGCTCCCATGAAAGAATCGAAGATAGGAGAACTGGCGGCCAGGTTTGACATCGTGCTCGGCTTTACGCCGGAGGGCTAGGGCTGGAGAAGAGGCACTGCCGAGGGGCAACGGTCAACTCTTCTGCTATTTACCGGCTTGGACAAAAATCAAAGTTTTATAGTCAGGCTGAATAGCTGTTGTTAAGGCTCTCTATTCGGCGCCCCCAGTTCAAATGTGATATGGCCAGTAACCGGAGCGGCCATCGAATCTATATCCGTTCTGCTCATTGTTCTAACAAGACCAAAACATAGAATGTCCGCGACAGGAAAACTCTCCTGCAGCCTCGCAACCAGCCCGAGAAACGTAGAGCCGCGTGTGACCACGTCGTCAACTAAGATGATTCTTTCAGGCTGAAACAATCGAGGCGTCTTTTTATCAACTTCGACGGAATTATAATGGTCTATCGGGTTGGGTCTGTTGCCTCTGGCCGTTGCCGACTTCTGGATTGCAGTCGTGCGCTTAAGGCACGGCAGAATTTCACCCCCTAAGTTTCGGCTGCTCAGCTCTTCACAAATGCGAAGGCTTGGCCATACGCCCCCGGTTACTATGGGGGCACTTCGGGGAGCGGGGATTAAGAACGTATCTTTAGAAAACCAGTCCCTATACTCTTCTAAACTCTCCAGGTTTTGTTCAAATCTCTCAATGGCGTAAGGGATTATTTGCTTATGAGCAAAAAAGCCATCGGTCTTTATCTGAAGGACTACTGCCTTAGATTCACGAGACGCGTTGGACTCTCCATGCGGGGAATATTGAAGGAAGGATACAAAAGGAATGTTAGAAGGGATACGTGGCATCGACTAAAACTGGACTATGACTCGGAATTGATTCTAAAAGACTCTCGAATGATTCATCAGAAAGTATTTGTGCCCCGTAGCTGAGAAACACCGACGACCAGGACGACTCTGATGGGTCATGAGCCGATTCGAGAATATATAAGGGGCGCGCAAGCCTTAGGGCCTCCCATCCTTGGTGAATCGTCCCGCTCTTATTATGCGCCTCTATGATTATTGTTGCATCAGAGATCAAGGCCATGAGCCTATTTCTCACTGGAAAATTCTTTTTAAGAACCGGGTGGCCAATGGGGAATTGGGTTACTAAGAGGTGTGATTCACCGATAAACTCCTGGAGCTCGCGGTTTTCTGCCGGATATACCTCGTTAATCGGTGTTCCTAATACTGCAATCGTTCGCCCGCCGGCTTCAATAGCCGTCCTATGGGCAACCGTATCAATGCCCTTAGCCAGGCCGCTTACAACCGTTATCCCGTTTTCGACAAGTAAACGAGAGAGGCGGCGCGCCCTGGCAATACCCTGAGCGGAGGCGTTACGAGATCCGATGATAGACACACGCCCGCCCTCTGAGAGTAAGGATACATCTCCCTTTAAGGTGATATTTTTAGGGGCGAATTTTTTCTCCGCTTCGTTAAGCGGACGGAAGGTGTCTTGAATCTGAACTGATTCGATAAATACTCCCATTTTTAAGGGCGTCTGTACCATCGCTGCAACGCAATTTCTGTTACAAAACGTTGTTTCATACGTGCAACATTATAGCTTGTCCCGGACAAAAGTCAACTGTTTTTGCCTTTTTGTCAAAAGCGTTTTATACCTGTGAAAATCTTCCATGAACAGCCCACTAGTGGCCCAGGCCCAAGCATGTGGCTTATGCATGTACCTTTTGGACTTATGTATCTATTCAAGCCTACAGATTTGCTAGCTGTTAACATTGATAAGCAGGGTGAGCAGGGAGGGCTTGGAGACGTGCTATGTAGCATCCATATCCAAATTTTACTAGGGACTGAGACATCTCCCGGTATCCTCAAGATGCGTATGATTGACGAGAATCTAAATGCATACAGATATTTATTGAAGAAATAAAGAGAGTTGTCCCCTTATTTACTTATCATACTCTTTTACTTTTATGGATTATTCTTTAAATACCCTTCCCACCGTAAAAGCATAAATTGGCTAAAGGTTAGGGCCAAGTGCCTCATTAATCGAGCCTGATCTTTCTCGGCAATATTGGGATGAGACCCAGTATTACTAATTAACCCGTACACTCTGGATATCGCTTCTTTTTCTGTCTGATCTATAAAACCTTGCTGAACTAAAAAGTCACGGACTGTAAGAGGGCGGTTCGGAGGTTGGTTCGTGAGAGCATTTTTAGTGTGTAAAGCACGGGCGACTTGTTCAAGGATTGCTTCTAAGAAGTTCCTGGCGTTCGAAACGCTATCACTCCACCTTTTATTAGCATAAGCCTCTTCTGCTAATCGAATATGATGTTTGATAACAGCATTGTCTTGTAAATTAGACTGAACAACCAGAAGCTCTAGATAACTCTGTTCCTCAGTTTCATCGATCACAGAGCTTTCTATAGGGTAAAGAGTACCATTCCTATAGATATAGCCATCAAGCTCTAGCTGGGATTTTAACTTATCAATTTTCTCGTTTGCTCTAGCCGGTATTATTGAAGAGTTAGACTCGTACAACTTAAAAAGGGATTGAGCCAACGCTTTCATATATTTCTGGCCAGCCTTTTGTCTCTCCTCTTCGCTTTCTGTTTTATGCGGCCCGGGGAACAGGCTAAATAATTCTCCTGTATGAAGGAACATTACCCGCTGCTTCAATATTGTCTTATTAATGGTGTTAGTTATGTCTCTGAAAATCCCTAAAAACCAGGGCTCGTAGTCTTCATCGTAAAGAAATTCATATAAATCTTCGACGCGTAATTGGTAATGTTTTATCTGTTTTGTTCCGTCATATTCTGATTCAGGTATTTCAGAGATACCAGCAAGGACACCATATTTTGATGAAGTGCGCTGAGTTTCAATAGTTACGTCTGAAAACGCACTATCATAGGCTTCCGCTAATAATCTGGCACTTTTACGCGAGATCATTTTCAATAGTTACGCTTTTTGATTTGCATTGAGTACATCTGAAAGAGGCTCTCATAACTTCCAGAATCATCTCTTTGCTCATATCCAGTACTTTCAGCTTTAGATGCTGAGCAACTTTTTCCAGGTGGAGGTATGTAAGGATAGCTTCATGTTGACAGGCACCACAGGTAATTTTCTCGCCCAGCAAATATATGGCGGCGGAATCGGGAACAAATCGCTCTGACTCCGGAAGTCTAGTCACACCGGGCTGGCGTAGAAAAATCGCATCTAATTCAGCGCTCGTTTTGCCCTGGTTGCGCAGAGTAAAGAGAGCAATTTTCTCGTCCTCAGTCCATTTTAAGTATGCGCGAGCGTGCTCTTTCCGCAGGTCATCCAACGAATAGGCGCGGTTCATCTTTCGCCAGGTTGGGCTGACATATCTTGACCTTTGCTGGAACTGAAATGTTTCTTCTGTCTCTGGCTCTTCTGGGAAATCAAAACCGGCAGAATCTTTGTCACACTCATCGCAAAGAAGAAAGTATTCTCTTTCTGCGTATGTGACATTGGAGGCGGGCTTGTTACAGGTTGGACAAAGAACATTCTCACAGCCGCAGCTCAAAGTAAGGCAGGTATATTGACCGGACTGATATGACTCCCTGATAAACGCCTCTTGCCTGCATATGACACATTCAACTACAGCCAACATAACCGCCTCCTCAGGTGCTTGGCAGATTTAGCTTATCGTACAGTACTCGGTTCCTCTTTTTCGCATCCCACAACGGAACCAAGCAGAGTTCTGTCTACTGCTACACAAATCATGTAGAACTTCCGATAGCCCCTCACTCCCGACGTGATCCGAGATGTTCCCAAGCTTGTATGTATGAAGCCAACCGACTGTAGGCCACGGGCAATAGTTCGCGTCTTTTTTCTAGGTCGAAAGGAATATATGGCAAGTCCATGGTCTCACGCCAGGTTTCTGCCAACAAGCTATTTCCTCTTGGCAGGCTCCCAGGATAGATAATTGTCAGCAACTCTGCGAAGTCGGAACCCTCTTCGGGCGGAAGTTTATCCAGCTTCAGTTCCTGTAGCGGGCACTCGCCCTGTTTCATTAAGAGCCACGTGTCGTTCTCCCATTCCTGATGCCATAACTTCCCTAACATTCTTTCGAGAAACTCGCCCTTCTGGAGACGAGAATTACGTTGAGTCAGTGAGTCAATCTTACGCTTGTGAAGGATTACCCTGCAGCCTTTGATACCAGCCCCGCCAATCCCAGGAAACCCTCTAAGTATATTTTCCAACTCCTTCTCGCCGAAGAAAGGTATATGTGGTTGGAACGACTTATTTCCAAGCACGGCTAGTAACCGCCGGCTGGTGAGCGCGTATATTTCCGGCACTCTCGGAAGCTGAGTGTCCCACAATTCCAGCAGCGCAAGACCTTCGCGGGTGAATAATATCCAGCGGTCGGTGTTTGCTCCGGGGTGTCGCAGATGTTCAGCCTTAAATGCGTTACGCCCAGCCTGCCCACCCGGTGGTGGCCTTTTACTCGGCGTGTTTACGAGCAGAAAAGCAAGTATGTCGTAACATATGTCTTTAACCAACTCGGCCTCGAACGGCAGTTCCTTCACGGAAAGTCCTGTCCTTTGAAGGTTCAGCGGTAGAGCCCCGTTCGGATCAAATACTGATAATTTAGGGCGGGTGAATCCTTCACCGCCAAAGTCTTCGTCTTCATCATCCTCTTCATCGTATTCTTTACTTAAATCTATTACGGCGATCCCGTTACACGTTAACGGCAGCGCATTTCCTAAGTATGTCCAGTGGATATCTCGAAAGTCAGGATGTTGTACCCTCCTCCATTCTGGAGGGAGGTCTGAATCGGCCGACGGCAACACGTATATTTGTTCTACCGGATGACCTAGTATTGAGAGATGGACTGAGGGCTCATTAAGGCAGTACCAAACCCAACTAAGTGCTGGCCCTTTAAGAATATGCGAATGCCAATTGATGTAGCCTTTCGACAGCTTACTGTATACGGTTTCAGGAAGCTGTATTGACACTGTTGTCCCGACAGGTCTAGTAGTGTGTTTGAGTTGTATCGTGTCGTCCTCGAGACGGCAAACAAATCTTATCCCCTCACTCGGCTGCGCGGTTATATGGCGGGTGGAGACATGAATCTCATTTCCTAGTAAGAACCCCGCCAGAATCCCTATTCCGAACCGACCCGAGCGTAACACCTGCGTTTGTCCCTGCTCATCTTCGTGCTGCCGACGCCAGGCATGGCTAAAGCGAAAGGAGGCACCTGCCTTCAAAAAATAGTTTAGAATTGTGTCGACAGTCATACCTATCCCGCGGTCGCTCACGCTCAGCCATTTCGTCCCATCTTCTTTCTCCGTAATTGAGATGACTAGGTCGGCGCTCTGCTCTTGGAGATCAGGTCGAGGCAACGGCGGATTTTTACCCAGATAATCCTCCAGCTCGAGGCGGGCATCGACGGCATTCTGGAGCAACTCCCTAACCCCCATTTCTGGTTTGTCACCATAGAGCGGGGTAATGAGCAGTTTAAGAAGGTCTACGCCAGCAGTTTGAAGCGCCGCATGCTTGGGGACGTA
>DATELK010000022.1:0-13252 GCA_035276685.1 Pyrinomonadaceae bacterium
GCCGGAGGGCGACTCGGAATAAACGGGTCGCCCTTTCCATTAAAGTTTCTACCGCCCGGAGCGTTGACAGACGTGCGGCCCTGAGCTTAGCATTCATGCCACACCTCGCCACGCAGGGAAAGAGACGCAGAAGTCCTATGAAAAAATCGGATAACAAGTCCTCTAAGTCCAAGTCGGAACGGCCCGTCTTTAGCGCCATACGCAAGCCGCAGGCTCCGCCGGGCCACCCCTTAAGTCAGGCCAAGCCGGAAGAGCGCGCTCATCCAGCCGGGCGAAAGGCCAAGCACAAGCAGCGCCCTTCCACCTCGGACGGCGACGAATAAGCCTATCTTTAGAATGATGCCTGAAGAACAATCGAACAGTGATGCCGCGAGTGCCTTTATAGCAAAGGCGCGTTCCCTGCTGATGACGGATTACCTGCCGAAGATAGAGCGCTGCATGGAGAGGCTGGATGACGAGCAGGTCTGGTGGCGCAGGGGCGAGGAATCAAACAGCATAGGCAATCTAATCCTGCATCTTTCCGGCAACGTGCGGCAGTGGATTGTCAGCGGCATAGGCGGCTCGACCGACACTCGCGTGCGGCAGAGCGAGTTTGACGAGCGCGCACAGATTCCCCGCGCAGAGCTTCTCAAGCGACTACGCGAGACGCTCTCGGAAGCGGACGCGGTGCTGGCAAACTTTCAGCCGGACAGGATTCTTGAGCGCCGAATTTTTCAGGGCACGGAAGAGATTACGCTCGACGCCGTCTTTCACGTGGTAGAACATTTCTCCATGCACACGGGCCAGATAATTCTTCTCACAAAGATGCTGGTCGAAAGCGACCTCAGGTTCTACGATTTTTCTGCGGGCGTGCCGCGCGCAGACTGGCTCAAGTAAATCCACTCAAAAAAAGAGGTCTCGTTCAGAGCCCGGGTCTTAACCCGCTCTGAACGAGACTCAACTTTGATGCCTACACGTCTGAGGCCGGAAATGCTCTCGCGCTCTCTTCCCTAATCAGTGCTCGTTGCTGTTTGACATGTTCATGTTGGACATGTCGTCGCTGCTGTTGGAAGAACTGCCGGAGCCTGTGCCGCTTGTGCCGCCCTTAACGTCGAAGGTGACGCTCTTCTTGTCCTTCTCTTCACCCTGCTCGTTGACCATGGAGACTTCCGCTTTGTACTTGCCGTTGGGCCAGCCCTGCCCGCCCCACGTGTACCAGAAGGTGGCGGTTCCCGCGCCCGGCAGTTCTATGATCTTCTCTGAGTCGGGAATCTTGTCGCCGCTCTTCTGTCCCTGAACGTCGTCGAAGAAGAGCGTGCATTTCATCTTCCATTTGTCGGAAGTGTTCGAGAGCGTGGCGACTATGTAGACCTTGTCCTTCGGCCCGAAGGTGGCCGTGTCGGTCGTTGCCTTTTCGTCCTTGCCCACTTTCAGGCTGCTGATGTTGGCGGTGGACATGCTGAAGTTACAAGCAAGCGCAACGGCGAGTAAGAGCGAGAGGCCGAGCGCCAGATTCAATTTTTTGTTCTGCATTATAGGGGTTCTCCTCCTGTGGGCCTGACGCGCCGGTCTGGCCGTGAATCAACTAAAGCTGACGGGAAAAAGTTTAGAAGTTAAAAGTACAGCTTTCAGAATTTCTGCCTCCGGCGCTTCTTATCAAAAAAGCGCCGGAAGCAGAAACTGTGAGCCTAGAGCTGAGGAAATCTACGTGGTTTACGCCCGATTGTAAACCTCTTTTTTAGCGCCAGTCGCCAACCAGCACAAACGGTGCCCAGTAAAATGGCGCGGCGTACTTTTTACCCGTAATCATCTCGACCTGAGCCTGTCGCATGGCCGAGCCAGCGGGCATGCCCTGACCGCCCAGCATCTTCTTGTAGAAGTTGGTCATGAGGTCTGCCGTAGAGCGGTCTGCCACAGACCAGAGACTCACGCCGACGGTCGGCGCTCCGGCGTACATGAAGGCGCGCGTCAGGCCAATCACGCCCTCGCCCTTCTTCTCTTTACCAAGGCCGGTCTCGCAGGCCGAAAGCATGACGAGCGGCGAGCCAAGGTTCAGGTTGAAGATTTCGTCCGTTCTCAGGAAGCCGTCGCCCGCCTTGTTGCCTACGAGCGAAAGCACGAGTCCCGTGAACTGCGGGCGCTCGGCATTGAGCAGGCCGTGCGTGGCTATGTGAACTACGCGGTAGTTCTTCAGGTCGCGCGTAGAGACGTTCGCTTCGTTGGCGTTGAGGTCAAGCCATGTGTCGGCTGTGCCGCCGCTGGTCTTAACTATCTGGCCAATCTGCTCGGCCTCCATGCGCGTGCCCATCAGTCGCGCGAGCGGCAGTCCCGCACCGGCTGCGCCCGAAGCGGCAGGCGTTTCGCCCGCCACGTCCTTAATCGCGCTTGAGAGCCCAAGGCCGCGCGTGTCGCCGCTCGTAGCGGGAGCGGCGGCAGCGCCTTTGGCTCGCGGGTCGCTCGAATTAAAGACGGGGTCGGCTACGAGCAGCATTCCCTTGCCTGCGGCAGGCTTAGACTGCTTACGTATGACGCTGATGACGGAAGCCGAGGGCGCGTAAATTATCTCGTTCGTCTTCACAAGGTAAGGAAGCGCCGAGTAGTCTGCGCCGCCGGAAGCCGAGACCAGAGCCTCGAAGGGCACGTAGTTGAGCGAGCCGTCGGCCACGACAAGGATTCGCTTGTCGCCAATGTCCTTGGCCGCAGGCTCAACGGCAGTCTTGTAGAGCGCGTTGGATGCGTTACTGAATGCCGTGACGGCGGCGTTATCGGCAGGCGCGGTTGAAAGACCGAGGCCGCGCGTCTGGCCGCTCGCCACGTCCGCGCCGACGAGACGCGTGCGAAGCTTCGCGGGCACAAGTTGTGCGCGAAGGTCTATTGCCTGCTGGTCAACGCTCGCGCGTGCAGGCAGCTTGTAGAGAGAGACGCCGCCCTGCGTCACCGCCCACAGGTAAGAACTCGGCGCGCCCAGACTGTATTCGAGAAGCACGGTCTTGTCGTCCAGCACCTGGCTCTGCACGTCCGCGAGTGTTAAGGGCGCGGGCTGCGTAAGACTCGCGTAGCGCGGGCTGGCGGCGCGAATCTGATTCTCTATGCTGTCGTATTCCGTCTGAAGCTTATCAAGCTCCGCTTCAAGCTCGGCGTTAGACTTCTTCTCGGCGTCAGCCGAAAGACTCGCGCCGGTCATAACCTGCGCTATCTCCTGCTGGCGGTCAAGGTTGTCCTGCTTGCGCTTGAGAAGCTCTGCCGGAACACCCTCTGTGATGTTCGTTCCCGTCTCTCCGAGCATGTCCAGCAGAGAGCGTGCGCGCGACTGCTCCGTTATCTTGAAAGCCTCCGCCGCGTATGTTAAAGCCTCGCCCGTGAGCGCGCCGCCCGTGGGCTGCGTCATCAGTGCGCGCTCCGCGAGCGCAGCAGCCGCTTCGTCGTAAACGTCCTTCGTAGTCGCAAGGAAGGTCGTGCGCGCTTCGTCAGCGCCGAGGCTTCCCGCGCGAATGGATTCTATTGTAGTGATGGCGTCGCGGTAGGCTGCGATAGCAGCATCGCGTCCCTGGTTGCCCTTCTTGGCATCCTTTTCCGCTGCGGCCTGTCCCCAGCGGCTGCGGCCTATGCCGCGCATGGCGGGCCAGACCAAATCCGGGCGGCTGTCCTTTCGAGCGCCGTCTGCCGCCGCCGTGTAGAGCTTGATGGCGTCTGCGAAGCGGCCCTGATTCAATGCCACGTCGCCAAGAGATGTTCGCGCGGCGACTCTCCAGCGACGCGCCTGCCCGAACTTTCCGTAAATCGGATTGTCCGAGGCGGCGAGCGCGTTGTTGAAGTTGGTCTGAGCGCTGTCGTAACTCTTGCTCTCGTAATCGGCACGGCCCATGCCAAGCGAGTAAATCGCATAGAGTATGAACTGGCGATAGGTGTTTCTGGTCGCCTCGACTTCACTCTTCACGTCGGTCGCGACGCTTGAGGCTTCCGTCACTGTGGAAGCCGAAGGCGTGCCCGAGCCGATGCCGCGCACTTTGCCGAAGAGGCCCTTGCCGGTGTCTGCCTTCTTCTTCGCGTCCTTGGCAGTGCCTGCGGCGGACGTGTCGGGCTTAGTGACCGTCATCTGCGAATAGGCAGAGCGCGCTTCGCCCACGTTGCCCTGACGAAAGTGCATGTCGGCGACTTTGGCCAGCATCAGGTTAGAGTTGTAGGTGTCGTTGGCCGAGCCGTAAGCCGAGCGCGCTTTCTGATAGTGGTCGAGCGCCACGTTGTACTGCCCCTGCCGATTGTAAAGGTCGCCTAGAGCGTCTTCGGCAACGGCCACGCCCTTCTGGTCAGAGGCGGCCTGAAAGCCCTTCAGAGCCTGCTCAAGCATGCCCAAGGCCTGATCAGCCTTGCCTCGCTTCAAGAGCTTGCGGCCCTGCTCAAGCGAAGACTTAGGGTCTGACTGCAAAGCCGAAGCCGCAGTGACATTCGTTACATTGCCTGTCGTCTCGTTGCCCTCCGGCCCCGAAGCGAAAACCATGGGAAGACCGCTTAAAAAGATTGCGCCTGAAAGAACGAATGCCGTGGGGGTGGTTCTCCAGTTCATTAACATACCTCCAAAACAATGCAGAAGTCAGAATGCAGAATGATGAATGAAGAGAAAGACAGCTTCTTCTAATTCATCATTCTGCACTGCGGCCTTCTGCATTGCTTTTAGCTGTGTGCAAGTTCGAGCACGGTTACAAGAAGTCCTGAAGTTGATGAAGCGTTTATGCGTATGACGGACGGTTCGGGCGCGGAGCGCGTCAGACCTATGCCGCGATTGACCGCGTCAACCTCGCCCGAGGTCTGGGCCTGGCCGTAGGTCTTGCTGCGCGCGACTTGGACGCGCGCGTTCATTCCGGCCCTGACCTGCGCCCAAAGAGCAGTAGGGGGACGCCACGGGCAGTTCTGCCCGCTCTGCCCGCAGTACTTTACGAGGTCGTCTTCAATCGGCACGCCGGACAGCGGCTCGCGCGAGAAGACTACGTAGAGGCGCTCCGTGCCGGGCTTGTTGTCGAAGGTGAACCAGCGAAAGTTCTCGTCCTGCTCTTCGCGCGAAGGAATTTCTATGGGGACGTGCGCTTCTATGTAGTTGCCGCCGTCGTCCAGCCGCGTGTCGGGGTAAATCATCACGGGGTCGCCGTTGTCCGTCGTGTTGAAGATGTACAGATAACCGTCCGTGTTGGTCTCAAGCAGAAGGCGCACGCGCTCTCCCGTGCGGAAGTTGCGCGAGGGGTCTACGCGCACGGCCTCGCCGTTCTCATTACGCATGTAGAGCGTGTAGCCCATACCCAACGCGGGAGCGTTGTAAGTCTTCACGCCCGCGCCCGCGCCTGTGTTCGAGTTGGCGGTGACGGTCGCGCCTGTGCCTTTGCCCGTGTTGCTCTTCGGCTGTGTGCTCTTGGCGGTGGCAGGTCGGCGGCGCGGCTTTCTGCGCGGCGCGCTGCCGCCTCCCGAGCCTATGCCAACGGAACCGCCGACAGAGCCGCCTACGGAGCCGCTCACGGTCGCGGGCCTGGAAGTGATAAAGCCGCCGCGAGTCCCTTCTTCGTCCTGGTTCTGCGCGGCCGAGTTGGTGTCAAAGCCTATGACGCCCGCCACGAGCAGCATCACGACAAGGGGAATGCCTATTTTGTAACGCATGAAAAGTGCTACTCCTCGAAATTAGAAGCTATTGTGAACAAGGCTGTCGCTTTACTTGTGCTCTATGCGCACGGTAAAGATGATGGGCTCTCCGGCTTTACGGCCTTCGGGCACTTTGATAGACACAAATGGGTCTGCCGCTTCTCCCTGCGAGACGTCAACCGTGGGGGCGTTTGCCTTGTACTGCCCTACAAAGTTGAAGAACTCGCTCTGCTCCTCTTCCGTCAGGGTCTTGCCCGCCAGTTGACTCAGGAAGGCGGGCGTCTCAAGAGGCTCCGTGGAGAAGATGACCGTGTAGTCCTCCGTCCCCTCGTTCTGGTCCAGCGTAATCCAGTTGCCGTCGCCGTATGGGAACTCGTAGTCCGTGTCAGCCTGCGCCTCGTTGTTCTTGACGCCGGACTGCTTGACGGGCTTTGCGGTCAGAAACGTCATGGGCACGTTGCCGGGGCCGGGGCCGACTATGTATAGATAGCCGTCCTCCTTCGACGTGAAATGGAACTTGAAGGTCTGGCCCGAAGCGAGCGGCACTGTGCCCGCCACGCGCGCACGCTCCCCGCCCTTAGTCTTCTCAACCTCAAGCGCGTAGCGCACCGCCTCGACCGTCGCCACAGCCGGTTTCGAAGTGTCGTCGGTCTTCTTATCTCCCGTGTCCGTCACCACGGGCTTATCCGTCCCGTCCTTATTATCCGTAGAGCCGCCCGCGCTCATGCTCTTGTAAATGAAGAAGGCACCGACGCCTCCGACCAGTAACAGCAGCACAAGGACTCCGCCCACGATGGGAAGAACGAGCGAGCGCCCCTTCGGTTGCGCCTGTGACGGAGCGGGAGTGTAAGAGGGCGTCTGCGCTGGCCCGCTCGAAGCGTAAGACGCGCCGCTCTGCCCGTAAACGGGAGGAGCAGTGCCGCCGCCCGTCATCATAGTCGGCATGGGCGGCGCGCCCTGTGACGCGTCGTTGGCCGTTGAGCTTCCCACGACGGGCGAGGTGGAAGACGAGGGCGGCTGCGACTGCTGGCCCGTGTAGGATTGCGGCGGCTGGTTGGCCCAGGGCGCGGCCCCCTGGTCGGGCGGCCTGGGCGGCGCGTCCATCGTCACCATAGTAGGCGCTGCCACGTCCGTTCCCGTCTGCCTGGCCTCCGGCGGCTGCCCCATAGTGGTAGGCGCGCTCGCGGGCGGCGGCGCTGTGGCCGCGCCCGTCTGCGAGACGTTCTGCGCGTCCGGCGAAGAAGTAGAGAGCGAGGAGCCTGTCGTAGATAGCTGCGGCATGCCCAGAGAGCCTCGAAGCTCGTTGGCGAACTCGCCCGCAGTGGCCTGACGGTCGCCCCTGTCCTTGGAGAGCGCACGCTGGATGGCGAGGCTGAAGCCCTGAGGCACGTCCGTCATGAACTCGTGAAGCGGCTGCGGCATGGCCTTGACGTGCTGGCCTCTAAGTTCCGCGAGCGTCAGGCCCATGAAGGGCTTGCGTCCAGCCACCAGCTCATAAAAGACAGCGCCGAGCGAGTAGATGTCCGCGCGCCCGTCTATCTCTTCCTTTCGGTCTCGCTGGACTTCGCCCCACTGTTCGGGAGACATGTAGTAAGGCGTGCCCAGGATTTGTCCTGCGACGGTGAGAGCGGTCGTGCCCGGGCTTGCCTGCCCCGAGCCTCCGGCTATGTCGCTGATTTTGGCGATGCCCAAGTCGAGAAGCTTAACCACGGGCTGACCGTCAACGGGCTTGCCCATCATGATGTTCTCGGGCTTGAGGTCGCGGTGGACTACGCCCTGCGCGTGCGCGGCATTAAGCACGCTCGTTATAGGCTCAAGCGTCTCGAAGGCTTCGCGCGGCGTGAAGCGACCCTTGTCTTTCAACTCAGCATCGAGCGTGCGCCCTTCAACGTACTCCATGACCATGTAGGTCATGCCGTCGGGCGTCGTGCGAAGGTCGTAGACCTGCACGGAGTTCGGATGGCGGAAGCGGCGCGCGGCCTGTCCCTCGCGGCGAAAGCGGCGCAGCCATTCGGCGTTGTTGCGCATCTGCGGCGGCAAGACCTTAATCGCCACGCGGTCGCCCAAGAGTATGTGGCGGGCGCGATAGACTGCGCCCATGCCGCCTTTGCCGAGCATGGCTTCTATGTGGTACTGGCCGTCAAGGGTGGAGTCAACCAGACTGGTTACGTCTTCCTCCAGCACCTCTCCGTCCGTGGCGCAGAAGCTCACGCTGTCTTCATATTTAGCATTACAGATTGGGCAGTATTTCATCTTCTGATTATTTCAGCTCAAAAACAGCAGCCGGGTCGGGATGTGTCAATCGCGCCGAAGATTTATTTTGATGTCGAAGACTACGGCTTTGTCACCTGCGTTTTCGCCGCCGAGACTGACGAGGGCAGTCCTCTCGCTTCTTCCGCCTGAAAAGGTGACTGTGGCGGACGGCGAATTTTTCCTTAAATCCTCTAAAAGCTCTCTGTCCTCTGCTGTTAATTTACGAAACGTGCCGTCAAAGGGCAACGTCTCAGACGCAAACGAGAATTTCAGAGCCTCTTTCGAGAAGACGACGGTGAAGATTTCCTGCCCCGGCGCGTCGTCCAGCTTGACGCGCGCAAGCGCGGGCGCGACCGCCTCTTCACCCGCCTCTACCTGCTTGACGGCTACAAGGTCGCCGAGCGGGATGACCACAGGATTCTTCTGTGAATCACGACCAATCATGTAAATATAACCGCTTTGGCTCGCCGTGAAAACAAATTGCAGGCTCTGCGCCGTAGCAATCTGCTCTTCATTAGTGGCCCGCTTCTGCTCGTCAAGCACCGAAGGGCTTACGAGCAGGTGATAGCGCATGAACTCCGTGGAAGCGCCGGGCGTAGCCGTGTTGGACGAAGCACGGTTAGCGCTTGTGTTACTGCTGCCCGCGGCGGGCGCAGTCGGGCGGCTGCGGCTGTTGTTGGCAGGCGCGCTCGCCGTAGAAGCGTCGCGTGCGCCTCCCGTCCAGAGGCTTCGCATGATGGAGTAGCCGCCCGCCACCATGGCTATCACGGCCACGGCCGCCACGGTCAAAGTCACCTGGCAGCCGCGCGAAGATGTCAGTCCCAATGTCCATGAACGCTTCGCCTTCCCCGATTTTGCGCCCGCGTCTACTTTCGCATCGGAAGCGCCCGCACCGGAGTCAACGGGAGGCATAGCCTGAGCCATGGGAAGATGCGTCATGTCTATAAAAGGCATCCCGTCTTCCTGTGTGCTGCCGCCCGCCGGAATCGTTTTCCCGAAATCGCCCCTGATGGTAGTGGCACTGGCGCGGTCGTCCATAGTCGAAGCGCCCGAGAGGTGAGCGTTGTAGGCTGCGCGAAGCTCTGCCGCAAACTCGCCCGCCGTCTGCTGCCTGTCGGCCCTGTCCTTCGACATAGCGCGCTCGACCGCGCGTGACCACGGGCCGGGCACGTCGCCCAAAACCTCCGCCAGAGGGCGCGGCGTCTCCTTACAATGAGCGTGGCGGAGCGCAAGCACAGATGATTGCTGAAAAGGGAGCGCGCCTGCCGTCATCTCGTAAACGACCACGCCCAGAGAGTAGATGTCTGCGCGCCCGTCTATCTGCTCAAGGCGGTCGCGCGGCATCTCGCCCCACTGCTCGGGAGCCATGTAGTAAGGCGTCCCCAGAAACTGTCCGGAGCGCGTAAGAGCCGTGGCGTCGTCGGCCGGGTTGTTGATTCTGGCTATCCCCAAATCGAGCAGCTTAACGCTGCGCCCGTCGGCCGCAATCATGATGTTGGAGGGCTTCAGGTCACGATGCACGACGCCGGTCGCGTGCGCCGCGTCAAGCACGCTCGCCACCTGTTCGATGATGGGAAGGCTCTCCGCAGGCCGAAGCCGCCCGCCGCGAGAGCGCGCGAACTGGTCAAGGGTCTGTCCTTCTACGTACTCCATGACCAGATAGACTTCGCCCTCTGAGGAAGTGCGAAGGTCATGGACTATGACTGCGTTCGGATGGCGGAAGCGGCGCGCGGCCTGCCCCTCTCGCTGAAAGCGGCGCAGCCACTCATGGTTGTGGCGCATCTCAGGCGGAAGGATTTTGATGGCGACTCTATCGCCTAGGAGTGTGTGGCGGGCGCGGAAGACTGCGCCCATGCCGCCCTCCGCTATGAAAGCCTCTATCTCGTACTGCCCGTCGAGCGTCTGCCCCACGCGGCTCTGGTGGTCAACCAGAAGCGGCTCGCTGTCGCGCGGGCAAAAGCTGAACGCGTCATTGTAGCGAGTCCCGCATTTTTGGCAGACTTTCATCTGGAAAAAGGTCAGAACCGCCTGCGGTAGCGGGCGGGTATTATCTAGAGTAGAGTCATGCTTAACTAATAACACGCCCGCTACCGCAGGCGGTACTGACCTGCTTATTGATAGATTCTTTCGGCGTACTCTTCCACCATGCGGTCGCTGTTGAAGCGCGGCGCTAAGGTCGCGAGCGAGCGTTTCATCATCCTGACCCAGAGATGAGGATAAGCCTCCCGGTCGTTGCGCTGGTAATAGAGCGGGATGACCTGCTCTTCCAGCACTCGGTAGAGTGACTCGGCGTCGCGCGCATCAATAGCCTCCGTGGTATCGTCGCTCGCCGTGGCGTCGCCCACGGCCCAGCCGTTTCCGCCGTCGTAGCCTTCCATCCACCAGCCGTCAAGCACCGAAAGATTAAGCCCGCCGTTCATCGCAACCTTCTCGCCGCTCGTGCCCGAGGCCTCCTGCGGCTTGCGAGGCACGTTGAGCCACACGTCAACAGACTGCACGAGTTGTCGCGCAATCTCCTGGTCATAGTCCTGTAGAAAGACCGCGCGGTGCATCACGAGCGGGTGATACTTCCAGCGCGCCAGTTGTTGAAGGATGAGCTTTGCTCCCTGGTCTTGCGGGTGAGCCTTGCCTGCGAAGACGAACTGCACGGGCCTGTCTTCGTCCAGCATGATGCGTTGCAGGCGCTCAGGCTCTGTCAAAAGCAGGCTCCAACGCTTGTAGCCCGCGACCCTTCGCGCAAAGCCTATGGTCAAAGCGTCGGGGTCAAAGAGTATGCGCGCCGCTTCTATGTAGTCGCGCGACTCGTTGCGCTGAAGCCGCGCGTGAAGAGAGCGGTGGCGCACGAACGCTACCAGCCGCTCTTTCAGCAGATGATGTGCGCGCCAAAGCTCCTCGTCGGGAATGCTCTCAATACCCGCACGCCAGCGCTCGCGCTCGTGTGTGCAGGTCTGCGTCCAGTTTTCGCCCACGTACTTTTCCAGCAGCGCCCGTATCAGGGGCGCGACCCAGGTAGGCATGTGCACGCCGTTCGTGACGTAGGTGATAGGAACGTCCGTGACCTCTGTGCCGGGGAAAAGACGCTGCCAGAGGGCGCGCGAGACCTCTCCATGCTTTTCGCTGACGCCGTTCGTGGAGCGGCACATGCGAATCGCAAGCGGCGTCAGCCCGTACCACTCAAGGTCGTTCTTGGTATCGACGCGGCCCAGGTCAAGAAACTCGTCGTGCGTTAGACCCAGAGCCTTTTCGTAAGAGTCGCCGAAACATTTTTCGACTACGACAGGCTCGAACTCGTCGTTGCCTGCGGCGACGGGCGTGTGCGTGGTGAAGACGCAGCGCTCGCGCACAACGCGCGAGGCCTCTTCAAACTTCAACTGCTCTGGCCCCTCCGTCAACTCGCGCGCCAGCTCCAGAGTGAGAAAGGCAGAGTGGCCTTCGTTCAGATGAAAGACGTGCGGCTCTATTCCCAGGCGACGAAGCAGTCGCACGCCGCCAATGCCGAGCATCATCTCCTGCACCATGCGGGTCTCGCGGTCGCCGCCGTAAAGGTGTCCCGTCACCCAGCGGTCAAGCTCTTCGTTCTCGGGGATGTTTGTGTCCAGCAGGTATAACGAGACGCGGCCCACGGAGACGCACCAGCTCTGCGCGCGAACTTTCCGGCCCCGCATAAGGACTTCGACGTAGACAGGCTCGCCCTCTTTGTCCGTCACGCGCTCAATCGGAAGCTCGTTAGGGTGAGTCTCGCCGTAGTGCTCTTCCTGCCAGCCGTCGCGCGTGAGGCGCTGGCGAAAGTAGCCGTAGCGATAGAGCAGCCCTACGGCCACAAGCGGGAGGTTGATGTCGCTGGCGGATTTCAGGTGGTCGCCCGCCAGAATGCCCAGGCCGCCCGAATAGAGCGGCAGCGAGTGATGAATGCCGTACTCGGCGCAGAAGTAGGCGACGGGGCTCGCGCCGGTAGTCTTTGTCTTTCCCCCTCCGGCGTGCCACGAGTCGCTGTCTTCCATGTACTCGTCAAACTTTTCCGCCAGACGGCTGACCCGCTCAATGTAGCCTGGGTCTGTAGCCATCTGCATCAATCGAAAATCCGAGACTTCTTTGAGCAGCTTTCTGGGGTTGTGCTCGCACTCTTCCCAGACCGAAGGGTCCAGGTCTCGGAAGATGAAGTTGCCGTCGCTCGCCCAGCTCCACCAGTAATTCCATGCCAGCCGCCGGAGGGGCGAGAGCGGCTCCGGCAGATTCCTTTCGTTATGAATATCTCTTTCCTCTACTTCTATAGAAGCCTGAACCATTTATCTTGAATCCTACGTTTGCGAGATGAATTAGAACGTCGGGGCGTAAAAAATTTTTCAGTCGAAGCTGTGATGCCTGAGAAACATCTCGGCATCAGATGGCTTGAAGAAGACCAGCCGCACCTCTCTTAACTTATCATCATTTTCCAGAAAAGCTTTAATGGCCCCGGACGAGACTCGCGCCGCCTCGTGGCGCGGGTAGTAGAAAGCGCCCGTGGAGATGGCCGGAAAAGCTAAGGATGAGAGAGCGTGATGTGCGGCAAGCTGAAGAGAATTTCTGTAACAGGCGGCGAGGATTTCCGGCTCCTCGCCACCGTGCGCGCCGTAGATGGGGCCGACCGTGTGAATCACGAAGCGCGCGGGAAGTTCTCCGCCCGTGGTGATGACTGCCTCGCCCGCAGGCATCCCCTCCGGGTAAAGGTCGCGGCGTATGCGTCGGCACTCTTCCAGAATGGATGGGCCGCCAGCGCGGTGAATCGCGCCGTCCACGCCTCCGCCCCCGAGCAGGCTTGAGTTGGCGGCGTTCACCAGAGCATCAACCGTCTGGCGCGTGATGTCGCCTACCAGAACTTGGACGCGGCCATCCAGAAATGTTTCCAGAGCCTCTTCAGTCAAACTCTTCCTCATCATCCTCGCGCGGCTCTACGCTGATTTCGTCGAACATGTCCTGGCGTCGAAGCGCGTCGGCCACGCCTCGCGCTCGTTGTTCTGTCAGCGGGCGCTCCGGGTCAACACTCGCTATCTCGAAGAGACGCTCGTCGAGCTGTCGCACGCCCAGAAGACCCAGGGCCACGCCCTGCGCGACCTCTATGTCGCCGAGATTGTGTATGCGGAAGCGGCCCGTCTGCTCTACCCAGTCCTCTATGAACGGGTCGCGCAGGGCATGTTCGGCTTCAGACTCCGTCAGGTAAGCGCCTTCGACTATGAGACAGTATTCGCGTCCTTTATTCATGGCACGAGCATGATGTGCGCTCTCTAACGTAGATTGAAGAGCAGAAGGTGAAAGCTAAGAGAGCGCACGGACTGGTCGTAACTTTATCACTCTACGGCTGGACGCGGCAAAAATAATTTTGAAAATAGAAATGGTTCAGGTAAGACACGTCTTACCT
>DATELK010000023.1:0-20165 GCA_035276685.1 Pyrinomonadaceae bacterium
TTGCGCAAAGCAAAGGCTCGCACCATTGAAGAACTGAGCCAGGCACTAAACAAAGGGCTTGAGCTAATCACGACGAAAGATTGTCGAGCTTGGTTCAAGCATTGCGGCTACTTAGTCGCATCCGATTGAAAACCGTAATAAAAAGAAGAGACCGGAGATGCCAATATGGTACGTCCGGTCTCGTCTCTTTAACTACAGCTTAGTTCTCTTTTCTTCTAACCTTCTTCCCTTTTATTGATTGATGCCCATTTGGGTGAGGATAAAGGCGTAGTCGAAGGCTACCTCCTTGAGGGCGTCGTAGCGGCCGGAGGAGCCGCCGTGGCCTGCGCCCATGTTGGTCTTCAGGAGCACAGGGTTGTTGTCGGTCTTGGTGGCGCGGAGTTTGGCGGCGAACTTTGCGCCTTCCCAGTAGGGAACCTGGCTGTCGTTGAGCGAGACCTTAATCAGCATGGCAGGATAGCTCTGCGGCTTTATCTGGTCGTAGGGCGAGTATGACTTGATGTACTCGTAGGCTTTGGGCTCGTTCGGGTTGCCCCATTCGAGATACTCGCTCGTCGTTAGAGGAAGGCTCGCGTCGAGCATGGTGTTGATGACATCGACGAAGGGAACCTGCGCGACCACGGCTTTGAATAAGTCCGGCCGCATGTTTGAGACCGCTCCTACGAGAAGCCCTCCGGCGCTCCCGCCCTGTATGACGAGTCGCTGGTTGTTTGTGTAGCGCTCTTTGATGAGATATTCGGCCGAGCTTATGAAGTCCGTGAAGGTGTTCTTCTTGAACATCATGCGTCCCTGCTCTCGCCAGTCTTCGCCCATCTCTCCGCCGCCGCGTATGTGCGCTATGACGTAGATGACGCCTCGGTCAAGCATGCTCAGGCGGGTTAAGGAGAAGGTAGGAGACATGGAGATGCCGTAAGAGCCGTAGCCGTAGAGCAGCAAGGGATTCTTGCCGTCCATCTTCAAGCCTTTTTTGTAGACGATGGAGAGCGGAATGCGCGTGCCGTCCGAGGCCGTGGCAAAGGCGCGCTCGGAGGTGTAAAGCGCGGCGTTGTAGCCTGGCACTTCCGTCTGCTTCAGGAGCTTTCGCTCTTTTGTGTTCATGTCGTAGTCGAAGACGGAGCTCGGCGTGACGAGCGACTGGTAGTTGAAGCGCAGAGTGTTGGTGTTGAACTCCCGGTTGTTGCTGAGAGCGGTGCTGTAGACGGGCTCAGGGAACTCTACGCGATGCGTCTTGCCGTTCGGCCTGAGGTCTACAATCTCAAGCTGCTCAAGCCCCTTCTCGCGCTCCGAGATGACTAGGTGATTGGCGAAGAGGTCTATGTCGTTGAGCTTGACGGAAGGCCTGTGCGCTATCAGCTCTTTCCAGTTCTTCTTCTTCGGGTCTGCGGCCGGGGCTGTGACGACGCGGTAGTTCTTTCCGCCCTCGTTCGTCCTGATGTAGAAGAGGCCGTCGCGGTGGTCAGCGAAATACTTGTGCTCGTTCTGGCGCGGGGCTATGAGCATCAGCTCGCCTGCGGGCTGAGCGGTCGAAATGTAGCGGACTTCCGACGTGAGCTTGCTCTCGGAGACTAAGAAGACATACGCCTTGTCGCGCGAGCGGTAGGACTCGACATCATACAGCTCGTCCTTTTCGTCAAAGAGCAGCTCGCTTTTTTCAGTGCCGACTGTGTGGCGATAGAACTTGTCGCGCCTCTTCGTGACGGCGTCTTCGGTCGTGTAAAAGAGCGTGCGGTTGTCACCGGCCCACGATACCTGTCCGACGCGCTCAATCTTCTCAGGCGAAAGCTGGCCCGTACGCAGGTCTTTGACCTGAAGAGTGTATTGACGATAGCCGGTCGTGTCCGTGGTGTAGGCCAGCAGGTTGCCGTCGTCGCTCACGGTGTACGCGCCGAGGCCAAGATACTTGTGCCCCTTCGCCAGCTCGTTCAGGTCAAGTGTGACTTCTTCGGGCGCGCTGAGACTCTCTCGCTTGCGGCAATAGATGGGATACTGCTTTCCCTTCTCCGTGCGCGAGAAGTAGAAGTAGTTGCCGTCGCGATAAGGGACGTTCACGTCCGTCTCTTTCAGATGCCCCACCATCTCCTTGTAGAGCGTCTGCTGCAACGCCTCACTAGGCTTCATGAAGGCTTCGGCGTAGGCGTTCTCCGCCTCCAGATACTTTATGACTTCGGGGTTCGTCTTCTCACGAAGCCAGAAGTAGTTGTCAACGCGCTTGTCGCCGTTGGTCGTAGCCTCTTTGGGAATCTTCCTGGCCACCGGCGGCGTCAAGGTGTTCTGTGTCGTCTGAGCCATAGAGATAGAGAAGCAGAAGATAATGGAAAACGCTAAGAGCTGTCGGATAAGAGTTGAAAGTTTTATTCTCATTGTCGTCCCGGAACCTTAGTTGTACTGAAAGCAACAGGCTGCCAATTTAATTCAGGCAGCCTGTCGCTTTCAACGCAAAATCGCGCCGCAAGTTAAAAGTTCAGCTTGAGGCCGAACTGGAATTGTCGGGGGTCAAAGGCTGCCGTCGGGCGGCTGTAGTAGCGGCCGTTGGAGGCGCGTTGACCGAAGGCGTTGACATCCTGGAAGAAGGGTGTTGCCGCCGCTTCGTTGAAGCGGTTGAAGAGGTTGAAGCCTTCGGCGATTATCTCAAGGTTCCTGCGCTCGCCAAAGCGTATGACGCGCGTGAGCCTCATGTCGAACGAAGCGTAAGAATGAGTGACGCCGAAGTTGCGCGGAAGGCTTCCGCCCTGCGACAGGAACGGCGGCAGCACAAGCAGGCCTGTGTCGGTGACGCTCGGCCTTTCATTCGTGCCCTGAAGGTCTACGTTCTGGTCGGCACCGCTCAGGATGTTGAACGGACGGCCAGATGAGATTTCGAAGATGGGCGCGAGGACGAAGTCCGCGAAGGCCCTGCGCCAGCCGCCTGCGCCGCGCCAGGAAGAGGGCGACATGATGACAGCGCTGAAGACGAAGCGGTGTCGCTGGTCAAAGAGCGAGTCGGCGCGCTCGGCTCCGAGGTTGCGGTTGTTCTGCGGCTTGAGAAGCGTCTGCAAGTCTGAAGAATCGTCAATCGAGTGCGACCAGGTGTAGCTGGCTAAGAACTGGAAGTTGTTCGAGAAGCGTTTCTTCAAATCTACGTTCAGCGCGTTGTAGTTGGCGTTGCCGATTGAGCTTTGCGCGTTGACATCGCCGAAGGGCGAGATGACGTTCGTGGGCGTGGCAAGCGTTCCCGCGAGCGCCGCGTCAAAGAGCGCCTTCGGCACGCCGTTGGCTCCCGTCAGGAAGTAGTTCGGCCCCGAAGGACGGAAGAAGTTCACCGCGAAGGGCAGCACAACGCGACCGCGCGGCCCCTGCACTATCAATCCCGGAACGATTACGGTGAAGGTTTCGGCAGGGTTCAAGGGGCTGGTGAAGGTGGAGCCGGGAGCTGTCGTCGGGAAGAGCCCCGATGCCGCCAGGAGCAGCGTAGAGAGGCTTGTGGTCGTGGCCGCAGCGCCAGCGTAGCGGCGGAAGTTCGCCAGCAGTAGGTCTTGCCTGACCTCGTTGACATCAATCGGAAGCGGCAAGTGATGCGTGCCTACGAACAGGTAGCTCGCGGAAATAGACATGTCCTTCGTCAACTGCCGCTCAACTGTGAAGTTGGCCTGGTTGGCGTAGGCGTACTCGAAGTCCTTTGAGACGGGAAGCGTAAAGGGCAGCAGCGAGCCGAAGCCCGGGAAGGTCTGGTCGTTAAAGCGCTGTCGGCCAAACTGGTACTGCGTGCCGACTGCAACGCCCGGCGTCGCTACGCCTGCGGGGCAGATGCCCGGCGTGCCTGCTCCGGGAACGCAGACCGTGCCCTGAAAGACCTGCACGGCGTTAAGCAGCGCGGTCGGGCTTGGGCTTCCCTGAAGAAGCGTGGCCTGCTGTTGCTGCGCTGCGTCCGCTATGTCCGAGTTGAAGCCCACGGCCAGCAGCGGGTGGTCGTAGAAGATTCCGTAGGCCGCGCGAATCACTGTCTTGCCGTTGTTCCAGGGATCCCATGCGAGCGCAAAGCGCGGAGCCCAGTTGTTGTAGTCGCGCGGGAAGCCCTGCTGGACGTTCAGCACGTCCTGAGCGGCTGTGATGTTCGCGGCGGAGAGATTGATTCCCGAAAGCGGGTCTATGAAGGGCACCGCCGGAATCTGGTCAGTCAGCTCAACGTCATAACGTATGCCGTAGTTCAAGGTCAGGTTCGGCCTAATCTTCCATGAGTCCTGACCGAAGAAGGCGAAGGGCTTGTTGCCAAGCTTACTGACGGGATTGCCGAAGCCTTCTATGAAGCTGCTGGGGAAACCTAGGCCGTACTGCTGCACGGGCGTCAAGTCTGGCGGAAGCGGGAGTCCCGGCGTCGTGCACAGAGCCGATACGAGCGTGCATGGGGATTGGCCGCCGAAGTTAAAGAGCCCGGCAAAGTTCAGCTCAAACACTGCCGAAGGGATGTTGACGAAGTTGAAATCCGCGCCGACCTTCAAGGTGTGATTGCCCGCGACTATGTTCAGATTGTCGGCGAACTGGTAGCGCGTTTCCGTGCGAACGACGGGCGAGAAAAGCTCGCGGCCGATGAAGGCCGTGCCGGTGATGTTAAAGGCCACGGCGTCGGCGTTCTGCGACTTGAAGGTGGCGCGGCGCACTCCGAAGTTGACGCGCGCTTCGTTCACCATGTTGTTCGAAAGAATCGAATTCAAGGTCATGACGGCCGCCGTGTCGCGCAGGGTCTGCGCGCCGGTGCGCGAGACATCGTTCTGTCCCAGGGACTGGTTCTGCGACTCCACCTGTATGCCCGTCAGGTCGCTGGTGTTGTAGCCGAAGCGGAACGTCAGCAGGTTGCTCTTGTCTATGTTGTGGTCAAGACGGAACGAAGAGAAGTTCGTTCTGTCCGTGACGGGAAAGATTCTCTGCAAATTAAGGAGCGGGCGGAATGCCACGAACTGGCCCTGCGCGTTGGTCGTCGTGATGGGCACAGGCGCGCCCGAAAGTAGAAAACGCGTGCCAACCAGCGTGCCCGCCGTAATAGGCGTCAGCGCGCCGAGGCCCGGGAAAATGGCGAGCGGGTTCGTGCCGGTCAGAGCCGTAGAGCCGCCGCTAGATGCCAGGAAGGCGTAGGGCACGGCCAGCGCGGTCGCGCCAGCGCCGAGCAGCGTGTTGATGTAAGTTACCTGCGCTGGCGTCAGTCTACTGAAGGTTTGACCGGCGATGGTTACCTGTCCGGTCAAATCCTGCGTGACGTTGCTGGTAAAGAAGCCGGACTCGTTGCGCTGTCTTCGCTCGAACGAGGCGAAGAAGAAGGTGCGGTCACGATTTAAGGGGCCGCCCAAGGTCGCGCCGTACTGTGCGCGCGTGAAAGGAGCTTTGTCGTCTCCGGTGGTGGCGCGCAGGAATTCTACGGGCGTGAAAGGATTGTTCGCCTGAAAGCTCTTGTGGCGCAGGAAGCCGAAAAGGTTTCCGCGAAACTCGTTCGTGCCGCCCTTAGTGACGACGTTGACCACGCCGCCTGCCGCGCGCCCGAACTCAGCCGCGTAAGAGTTGCTGACAACCTGAAACTCCTGCACGGCCTCCTGAGAGACGGTCGTGCGAGCCGCGTTGACGGAATTGTCCGTGTTGTCGGCTCCGTCCACCTGCACGAGGTTGGAGCGGCCGCGCTGGCCGCCGAAGTTCAGCCCCGAAGTAGGAGCGGGGCCAATGGGCCGCCCGTTGTCGCGCGTGACGGTCGAGGTCGTCAGCGCAAACGACAGGTAGTTGCGCTCATTAATCGGCAGGTTATCAATGCGCTGCTGGTCAACGGTCGTCGCTACGGCCGTGCGAGAGGTCTCTACGACCTCAGTGGTAGCGCCCGTGACGGTGACGGTCGCGCCTATCTCGCCAAGCTCAACGGGGATGTCAAGGTCTGCGCGTTGCCCCACGGTCAGGCGCACGTTCGGCACGACGGCGCGCTTGAAGTTAGCGGCCTCGACCGTGACCTCGTACACGCCCGGCGTCAGGTTGATAATCTGGTAAAAGCCTTCTGCGTCGGTCGTGGCAGAGCGCTCAAGGTTGATGGCAGGGTTGCGCGCGGTGACGGTCGCGCCCGCCACTGACCCGCCCTGAGGGTCGCGCACAAAGCCGCGCAGGTCTGCCGCGTTCGACTGCGCCTGCCCGAAGGCCGCGCCCGCGCACGCAAACGTTGCGGTAAACAGCAATAGAAGCTGAAGGGGAATCCGTGCCCACTGCGTAGGGAACACACGCATCATGGTAAATCTCCTTGAATCGAGAGAACGATTTGATTGAAAAGGTCGAAAGCAAATCTCTCTTCAGCCCCGTGGCTCTTTGAAGCTGGCCCGCAGCGCGGCGGACAAAGTGGTGGCGGATTCAACCGCGCTCTTCTGAAAAGAGGTTTGCCAAAAGAAACTCTTGTAAATTTAGAGATTAGGCTCGCGCGCGTTACCTTCGGGAGCGGAACTGAAAACGGCGGTCATTAATGACCCGACAGATGAGCATCAGCCAAAGGCTTTAGCGCCTCTTCTGTCTCGGTTTCTCGCGCTTGGACTTTGTACCGCAAAACAACCAACCGTGGCAAGCAAAAAGCAATGCAGAAGGCAGAGTGCAGAATGCGGAATGAAAAGCTTTTAGCTCTTTAATTCATCACTCTGCACTCTGCCTTCTGCATTATTTCTCGTGGCTCTCGCAAGGCGCTGGCGCAGGCGGTCGCTTGTGCCTGCCAGATGTATGGCTGCTGCCGCGAGGCCGGGGACGAAGGCTGCGCGGCGCAGGAGCGAGGAGACCCGCAGGCGCTGGTTGAATCGTGCGCCGTATTGAGCGCGGTAATCTTCGGCAAGCTCGGCGAAGGCTTCGCTGGCGTGAAGCCTCTCTAAATGGCGCGCAATCACTTGGGCGGCAGTCTCGCCACTCTCCAGGGCCATCAGCATGCCGCTTCCCGTGAAAGGGTCTATGAAGGAGGCCGCGTCGCCTATGGCAAGAAGCCCCGGCGCGGGCACCACGCGGCGGCGTCCGAAGCCATGAAGCGCCACGCTCAGCCACGGCGAGGCAGCGCGTGCGTGCCGAAGTGTGAGCCGTGCGCGCTCGTTCAAACAGACAAGCTCGCGCATGAGGCGTGAAGGGTCGCTCCCGCGCTCCCTGACATCGCTCGCACGCGTGATGAAGCAGAGGTTGCTCAGGCCATTCTCGACGGAGCTTAGGCCGCCGTAGCCGCCGGGGTAGAAGTAGATTTCGCAATGCCCCGCCTCGACCGCAGCGCCATCAAGGTGAGCTTTGAAAGCCACCAGAGGCGCACGCAGCCTCCGGCGGGCAGAGCTATCGTCGGAAGAAGAGACGGCCGCGCCTTTGACGTGTCTTGCGAGAGCGGAAGAGCGGCCCGTGGCGTCAATCGTGACGAGAGCCGATGCATGAAAAGAGACGCCTTCCCTGCTCTTCAGCTCTAAGCCGCGCACCCTTCCCTTCTCTATTATCAAATCGTGCGCCTGAGTCTCTTCAAGCACGGCCGCCCCGGCCTCGCGCGCTCGCTTGAGAAGCCGCGCGTCCATCTCAGCGCGGCTCAGGCCTAGAGCGCTTCCACGCCCTTCACCGAACCAAACGCTCGGGACGGAAACCTTTCGACCTCGCGCGGAATAAAAGACCGTCTCGACGAGCGGCGCTCCGCCCGCCGCCATCATCTTTTCCGCCACGCCCAGCCTCTCAAAGTGCGCGATGCATTCGGGCGAGATGAATTCGCCGCACAGCTTCTCGCGCGGGAAGCTCTTCTGCTCGATCACGAGCACGCGCGCTCCCTTCTGCGAGAGGTGAATCGCGGCGCTCGCTCCGGCGGGCCCGCCGCCCGCAATCAACACGTCATATTCTCTGTCCTTCAGCATCACTAGGTTTTCCTTGCGCTCAGAACCAGCCGAAAGGGGAAGCGGCGCTTGACCGCTACGTCCCGCAGACGCGCGCCCGTGGCCAGACGGCGAAGCTCTGCGGGGCGAAAGCCTCTCAGGATTGAGAGCGCGCCGTCTTCGCGTATCAAGCGGTTGTGCAGGAAGAGGCGGCCCACGGTCGTGTAAAGATAGTAAGCGAGCGCGTGTCGGTGCAGGTCTATGACGAAGAGCCCGCGCCGCGCCACACGCGCCATCTCCGACAGCACACGCACGACCTGCTCGTCCCTCAGATGATGCGTGAAGAGCGAGCAGATGGCGTAATCGAAAGCGTCGTCGGCGAAGGGCAGCCTCAAGGCATCTCCACGCACGGCATGGATGAAAGAGAAGCTCTCGGACTCTTCCAGAATCGCGCGTGCAGAGCGGGCGTTAAGCTCAAGCCCTGTGAGACGCGCTTGCCTGCCAGACTCTTCGGCCCAGCTCGCCGCGACCCTCAGCAGCTCGCCCGAGCCAGCGCCGACATCAAGCAGCGAAAACTCACTCAAGCCTTCGCGCTCTATCTCTCTGAGCAAGGAGCGGCGCATGGCGCTCGCATCGCCAAGATAACGATTGACGCGCTGAAGCTCTACGATGCATCCCTCGTACTCCTCTTCCGTGTAATCGCCCTTGTCCAGATGCTCAAGCTCAAGGCTTCGCTGGCGAAAACGCTCAAACATGATTTACGGCTTTTCGATGACAAGCGCGCTGTTCTTTGAGCCGAAGCCTATGCAGTTGCAGAGCGCCGTGCGTACCTCTGCTTCGCGCGCATGGTTCGGGACGTAGTCAAGGTCGCAGTCCGGGTCAGGCTCGTCCAAGTTTATGGTTGGGGGAATGATACTGGTGTGCATGGCGCAGAGCGCCGCGCCCAGGCCGGCAGCGCCTGATGCTCCCTGCGGGTGGCCTATCTGCGACTTAGTTGCAGACATGGGGATGCGGCGTGCGCGCTCGCCCAAGGCCAGCTTGACGGCCTGCGTCTCTATGCGGTCGTTGAGCTGCGTGGAGGTGCCGTGAAGGTTGACGTAATCAACGTCGTCGGCCGTGCGCCCCGCGTCTTCCAGAGCAATCATCATGGCGCGAGCGGGCTCGTCTCCGGTCTCTTCCAACCGCACGCGATGATAGGCGTCGCACGTTGAGCCGTAGCCAGTGACTTCCGCGTAAACTTTAGCGCCGCGCCTGAGCGCACGCTCGCGCTCTTCAAGCACGTAGACCCAAGAGCCTTCGCCAAGCACTATCCCTGAGCGGTCGCGCGAGAAGGGGCGCGAGGCACGATGCGGCTCGTCGTTCCACGCGTTTGTCAGCACAGTCATCAGATTGAAAGCGCCGAGTATGCCGGGCGCGAGCGGCGCGTCAACGCCTCCCGTCAGCATCACGTCCTGACGGCCGAGAGCTATGTGCTGCGCCGAATAAGCAATCGCGTCCGTCGAGCTGGTGCAGCCCGTTGAGACTATGTGCGAGAGGCCGCGCAGGCCGAAGACCATAGATAGCTCCGAAGAGAGCCCGCCGTGCGTTGATGAAGGAATCGTGTAGACGCTGGCCTTGTAGCGCGGGCCGACGTAAAGATACTCGTACTGCTGCTCTGTGAAGGCGAGGCCTCCGCCGCCTGTGCCGAGCACTACGCCCACGGAGCGGCGCTCTTCGAGCGTCATGTCGTTTGGAAAGAGAGAAGCGTCCGTGACCGCCTCTCGCGCGGCTGCGAGAGCGAGCGGCACTGTGCGCGCGACGTGCTTGTAGTCTTTAGGATTAAGCTGGGCCTTCCAGTCGAAGTCCTGAACTTCGGCGGCAATGTGTACGGGCCACTCCGACGGGTCAAAGCTCTGTATGCGGCGCACGCCGCTCGTGCCGCGCTGTAGGGATTCCCAGTAGGCCGCACGCCCTATGCCTATGGGCGTCACGCATCCCATGCCGGTTATGACGACGCGACGAGGTCTCGAAAAACGTCCAAGCATGGGTTTGTGACTCCTTCTTGAAGTAAGACTAAGAAGTATTCAAACAGGATGGACAGGATAAGCAGGATAAAAGCAGAAGCATTACTTTCTTTTTATCCTGTCTATCCTGTCCATCCCTGTTAATTGCTTTTTCGGCTACTCGCCTGATTCTATCTTCGTCCCGCACTCGTTGCAGAACTTGGC
The DNA here is from genome assembly GCA_035276685.1 of Pyrinomonadaceae bacterium. Classification (GTDB taxonomy): domain Bacteria; phylum Acidobacteriota; class Blastocatellia; order Pyrinomonadales; family Pyrinomonadaceae; genus JACVRN01. Next base: position 10,013 of record DATELK010000023.1, read on the forward strand.
CCCGGCTGCGACCTCGTTCTGGCAGTTCGGGCACTTGGGCTTCTCCTGCTTGGCCCCGCACTGGTTGCAGAACTTCGCGCCCTCCGGCAAAGGAGACTGGCACTTGACGCAAGGCACGGTCGCAGTCGCCACCTCCATCTTCGCGCCGCAGTCGTTACAGAACTTGCTCGCTGCCGTGTTGGCCGCGCCGCACTTGGGACAAGGCACGGTCGCGGAGCCAGTCTGCGCGCCGCCCTGCGTGTTCTGCTGGTGCTGCTGTTGCGGGTTCATGGCTCCGCCAAGGGCGTTCGCCATAGCGCCGCCGACAGCGAAGCCCGCGCCAAGGCCTGCTCCGAGGCCCGCGCCGCCCGAAGGATTCTTCGCCGCGTCGCGCATGGCGTCCGCCGCCTGAAACTGCGCGTAGCGCTGAGCGTCCCCTAGCACGCCCATGGAAGTACGCTTGTCCATGGCCGCCTCTACCTCCGGCGGCAAAGAGATGTTCTCTATGACGAACTTGGTCAGCTCAAGACCGAAGGAGGCGAACTCTTCGTTCAGCTTCTTTCGACCGAAGACGCCAAGCTCGTCGTAATTGGAGGCAAGGTCGAGCGCGGCTATCTTCGACTCGCCGAGCGCGTCCGTGAAGCCAGAGACGAGCGTGCGCTTTAACTGTCCCTCAATGTCTTCGGTGTCGAACTTGCCGTTGGTGCCTGCAACTTCCTTGATAAAGGCGCGCGGGTCTTTGACGCGAATCGAATAGATGCCGAAGGCGCGCAAGCGTACCATGCCGAAATCCGCGTCCCTCATCATGATGGGATTCATCGTGCCCCACTTGAGGTCTGTGAACTGCTTGGTGTTGACGAAGTAGACTTCGGCCTTGAACGGCGAGTTGAAGCCATATTTCCACGCTCCGAGCTTTGAAAGAATAGGCGTGTTGCCGCCGTCAATCGTGTAGAAGCCCGGCGGAAAAACGTCCGCTATCTGTCCTTGAAAGACGAAGACGGCGGCTTGCGATTCGCGCACCGTCAGTTTAGCGCCGTTCTTTATCTCCTGGTCTGCTACGGGGAAGCGATAGAGCATGGTGTTGCCCGAATCGTCGAGCCACTCTATGACTTCTATGAATTGATTGAAGGGGTTAACGCGGTCTAGGATTCCCATAACGCTTTTTGCAATCTCCTTATCTATCGGCAGACAGCCGCCAAAGATTATACGCTTGAAGAGAACTGCGGGTTCAAAAAGTGACCCGGTGGCTAAGGACGCTTGTCTTACAAAACTATTGCACAAATGGCCGGACTAAGGCAATGCGGCCTTATACGTCTTCCTTCTTCCTTACTTTGCGCCGCAGGGCCAGCAGCGAAAGCGCCAGAAGGCCGCCCGCGATGTCTATCAGGCTGTCGTAGATTGAGCCTATGCGAGAAGGGACGAAGCTCTGATGAAGCTCGTCTGAGAGCGCGTAGACTATGACCAGCAAGGCTGCGTAGAGAAACCAACGGCGGCGCAGGCCCTCGTGTGAAGAGGTCGTGAAGGCACGCGCGGCCAGAAGCCCTAGGATGGCATACTCCGTCAGGTGAGCGAGCTTGCGTATTATCAGGTGAACGAAGCGTAGCGTCTCTTCGCTGATGTTTGGAAAGAGCCAGATGAGCAGCCTGAGGGTGCCGGAAGTATTCGAGGCAGACAGCAGCGACGTGGAAGCTATGAAGATAAGGGCCATCCACAGAAGCAGCGGCCCGTAGCGCCAAAGGCGCGAGGCCGTGCGCCCATGATTATCAATGCCTGCCGCTTCCCTTTTCTCAGTCTCCGTCATCAACACACTCTCGCGCGTACCTATAAAAGCAAAAGGCAAAAGTGAAGAAGCCTGAGCTTGCTCCTGACTTTTGCCTTTCTTGCCTTTTTACTTTCGTCTTGACTAAAGCGCCGCCGCGCCCGAAACCACTTCGATAATCTCGTTAGTGATGGCGGCCTGTCGTATGCGGTTCATGTTGAGCGTCAGAGAGGCAATCAACTCGCCCGCGTTCTTGGACGCCGAATCCATCGCCGTCATGCGTGCGCCGTGCTCACTTGCCACAGACTCAAGAAGCGCGCGGAAGATTTGCGTCTCGACCACTCGCGGCAGCAGGCGAGAGAAAATCTCCCCCGGCTCCTGCTCGTAGATGTAGTCTGTCATGTCGACGGCGCGCGTCGCATCCTCATCCTCTATGCTTTCGGAGGCGCGCGAGACGGGCAGCAGCTGTTCTATGATGACGCGCTGCTGCAAGACGGACTTGAACTCGTTGTAGATGATGAAGACCTTGTCCAGCTCTTCGTCTTCCGTGAAGCGCTTGATGACTTCGTCCGCAATCGAGACCGCCTCGTCGTAGCCGACGCTGCCCTTGCCAGTGAGGCCTATGTACTCGCTGACGATGTCCATGCTGCGGCGGCGGAAGAAGTCTCTGCCCTTGCGGCCGATGGGCAGCACCTCGAAAGATTTGCCCGCGTTCTCCTGCACGAAGGCCTGCGCGGCCTTAATCAGGTTGGTGTTGAAAGCGCCGCAAAGCCCACGGTCTGCCGTAATCAGAATGAGCAGGTAGCGCTCGTCGCCGCGCGCGTTCAGGAGCGGGTGACGAAACTCCTCGTCCGTGCGCGCAGCCAAATCGCCCATCACTTCCAGCATCTTGCTTGCGAAGGGACGCGCCGCCACAACTCTATCCTGAGCGCGCTTGAGTCTGGCTGCGCTCATCATCTTCATCGCGCGCGTAATCTGCTGAGTGTTCTTCACACTCTTGATGCGGCGACGTATGTCTAAAAGGTTTGCCATAACAAATAATGCAGAAGTCAGAATGCAGAGTGATGAATGAAACTCTTTAATTCATCATTCTGCATTCACGATTCATCATTCTCTTTTATGCTCCGGCCGCCGTGGTCTCAGGAGCAGGCACGGCTGCGGCGGGCGTCGTGGCCGCAACTTCCGAAGCCGTGGCGCTGCGCGCGATGACCGTCTCTTCAGACCAGCGCTCCTGGAAATCCTTGAGCGTCTGAGCCATGTCAGCCTTGATTTCATCCGTCAACGACTTCTTCTCGCGTATGCTGCTCAGAAGCGCCGGATTTGAGTTCTCTACGAAGCGCGTCAGCTCAGTCTCAAATCGTCGCAGGTCTTCAACCGCTATATCATCAAGATAGCCGTTGGTCGCAGCCCAGATAATGAGCACCTGGTTTTCAACCGACATGGGTTGATACTGCGGCTGCTTCAGGACTTCCGTCAGCCGCTGGCCGCGAGCAAGCTGTGCCTGCGTGGCTTTATCAAGGTCTGAGCCGAACTGCGCGAAGGCCGCCAGCTCGCGGAACTGAGCGAGGTCAAGACGAAGCGTTCCGGCCACCTGCTTCATGGCCTTAATCTGGGCGGAGCCTCCCACGCGCGAGACGGAGTTTCCGACGTTGATGGCCGGACGTATGCCCGAGTTAAAGAGGTCTGCTTCGAGGAATATCTGCCCGTCCGTAATCGAAATCACGTTCGTAGGAATGTAAGCAGAGATGTCGCCCGCCTGCGTCTCAATCACGGGAAGGCTCGTCAAAGAGCCTGCGCCTTTAGCGTCCGACAACTTCGCCGCGCGCTCTAGCAGGCGAGAGTGAAGATAAAACACGTCGCCCGGATAGGCTTCGCGTCCCGGCGGTCTGCGAAGCAGCAGAGAGATTTCACGATAGGCCGCAGCCTGCTTCGAAAGGTCGTCGTAGATGGTCAGAGCGTGGCGGCCGTTATCGCGGAAGTACTCGCCCATAGCCGCGCCCGCGTAAGGAGCGAGGAACTGCATCGCCGCCGGGTCTGATGCCGTGGCCTTGACGATGATGGTGTAGTCCATCGCGCCGTTATCCTGCAAGGTCTTCATCACCTGCGCCACGGTCGAGGCCTTCTGGCCGATAGCAACGTAGATGCAGATAACGTCCTTGCCTCTCTGGTTGATGATGGTGTCAACGGCGACGGCCGTCTTGCCCGTCTGCCGGTCACCGATAATCAGCTCGCGCTGGCCGCGACCGATGGGAACCATGGAGTCGATGGCTTTGAGACCAGTCTGCAAGGGCTCCTTCACCGGCTGGCGGTCGACCACGCCGGGCGCTATGCGCTCCACGGGGTTGAAGTCGCTCGTGATAATCGGCCCGCGCTCGTCAACGGGATTTCCGAGCGCGTCCACCACGCGGCCAATCAGAGCATCGCCCACGGGCACCTGCATGATGCGCCCTGTGCGCTTCACCAGGTCGCCCTCGCGTATCTTCTGAAAGTCTCCGAAGAGCACCGCGCCGACTTTGTCTTCTTCAAGATTCAGAGCCAGGCCGCGCACGCCATGAGGAAACTCAAGCAGCTCGCCCGCCATCACCTTCTCAAGACCATGAATCTCGGCGATGCCGTCGCCCACCTTGATGACTGTGCCGACTTCCGTGACGGTCACGCCCGTCTGGAAGTTCTCTATCTGCTGGCGAATAATCTCATTAATCTCGTTGGCTTTTATCGGTTCCATAAATTCCTCTCGGCTATTTCCCCATCATTCTCTCTTTGACCTGTTGTAGCTGTGTGCGCACGGAGCCGTCGTAGATAGTCGAGCCTATGCGCGTCACCAGGCCGCCGATTAACTCTTCGTCTGTAGTAAAGCTCAAGCGCACCTGCTTGCCCGTCATCGCGGCCAGCTTTGCGCGCAGAGCCTCCTGCTGAGCTTCGGGTACCGGCCTCGCCGTAGTCACCTCCGCAGACACGACGCCCGAGCGCTCGTCCAGCACCTGCGAGAAGCGCCTGTTGACTTCCGTCAGCTCCGTCAAACGCTGATTTCTTAAGAGCACCTGAAGGAAGTTGGAAGTGGTCGGCCTGAGACGCACACGCTGTATGAGCGAAGACAGAACCTTGCTCTTCTGGTCGTAAGGAATCGTGGGGTTGCTGAAAACCTCCATCAGCATGGGATTGCTGTTCATCATCATCTCCCACGCCGACAACTCTTCCTGCACCTGTCGCGCTTCCCCTCGCGCCGTCACGACATCGGCCAGCGCCGTTGCATAGCGCCGCGCCACCGTTTGAATGCTCAACGCCTGGCCCCTCCCAGCTCTTCTATCTCAAGATTAATCAAGCGCGCATCGTCTTCCGGGCGAATGTCCCTGCGGATTATCTCTTCCGCCAGTCGCACGCTCTGCTCGGCGGCAAACTCGCGCAACTCCTGACGCGCGGCCTTGCCAGCACTCTCAATCTCGCGCCGCGACTGCTCTCTGAGCTTCACAATCTCCGCTTCCGTCGCCAGCCGAATGCGCTCGCGCTCGTCTGCGGCTTCCTTAGTGGACTGCGTGCGAATCTCCGTGACCTCCGCGTCCAGCTTTGATAGCCGCGCCTCGACCTCTTCCAGCTTCGCCAGCGCCGCGTTTCGCTCTTCCTGAGCGCGCATCAGCTCTCGCCTGATTCCCTCGCGCCTGGCCTTGAAAGCCTCGCTCAAGGGGCGGCGCAGGATGTAGATGAGCACCGCCAGAAAGATGAAGAGATTGACGAACTTCCATGCTTCCAAGCCTGGATAATACAACCACCACCAGCGCGACTCTTCGCCTCCGGCAGCGGGCGCAAGCAATCCCAGCAATGTTATCAAAGCAGCGTACATTGGCTTTCTATACTCTAGTGTCCATGGATGAAATCGTTGAGCCGCTCACGGGGCGATGAAGAATGTGAGAGCTGATTTCAGTTGCGACCTCGCCAGCGTCTCTCATGAGCGCGGCGCGAGCCTCTTCCGACTGAACTTGAATCACACGCTTCTCTTCTTCGGCCAGCCTGCCGACCTCTTCGCGCACGGCGTCCACCTGTATCTGCCGCTCGCGCATGGCCTCGGCACGCTCCTGCTCCATCAGCCTGTAGCCCTCGCTGCGTGCCTCTCGCAAAGAGCGCTCGTAAGCGGCAAGCTTCTCATCCACCTGCTGAATAATATCCTTCGCCTCGCCCGAGCGCCCGCGCGTGCGCCGCTCACGCTCTTCAAGTATGCGGTTGATAGGCTTGAACAGCGTGGCGTTCAGAACATAAACCATCACGAGGATAATTATGATGTGAAGAAGAATAGTGCCGTCCGGCACGAGAACAGGATTTTCGGCAAAGCCCAGCAACATCATGGTGCTCGATAGACCCTCGTCACAGGGTCGTGCGACTCTCTAAGTTGTAGATAGCGAAAACTTAAGTGTGTCAAAAGCTTGCGAGTCTAACATGCGGATTTACGGCGCGTCAAGGCGAGTCACCTGACTAAGAAGCTGCTGTGAGAACTCTTAATCAAAACTCATCTTTACCGTAATATTCAGCCGCCCCCCAAGAAAGGGATTTAATTATTTCCCTCTAAACTACGCGTAAAAGCTTATCCGAAGGAGCAGCAACTTCTCCTATAACAACTGCGTCTTCAATCTCCTTAACCAGTTCTTCAGCCCCGCCCCTATCTATGCTGATTAAGAGGCCGCCAGCCGTCTGCGGGTCGAAGAGCGCGCTCTGCATCTCGCGCGAAATGTGGTCATCCATCCCAAGCGTATCTCCGACATAAGCTCTATTGTTCTTGTCCCCGCGCGTCAGCATACCCTGCGAGATTAAGTCCAAAACATCGGGCAAGAGCGGAACCCGCGCCGCTTCTATGATTAAAGTCACTTGGCTGGCATTCGCCATCTCGTAAGCGTGCCCAAGCAAGCCGAAGCCAGTTACATCCGTGCAAGCGTGCGCTCCCGAGCACTGCATAGCCTCGGATGCAGCCGCAGCCGAAGTGGTCATGGCCTTCATGGCTGCTTCCACAGCTCTCTCGCTGGCTACGTCTCGCTTTATTCCGGTGCTTACCGCCCCGGTTCCTATAGGCTTAGTTAAAACTAATAAATCTCCCACCTTAGCCCCTGCGTTCGTTATAACTTTTTCCGGGTCCACCAGCCCCGTTACGGCATAACCGAACTTTATCTCCGCGTCGTCAATCGAATGCCCCCCTAAAATCACGACCCCCGCCTCGTTCATGGCCATCTGACCGCCCCGCAGGATTTGTCCCAACACCTCCATATCCTCTTTCTGCGGATAGCAAACAATTGCCAGCGCCGTTAGAGGCTTGCCACCCATAGCGTAAATATCATTAAGCGCATTAATGGCTGCCACCCGGCCATAAATTTCCGGGTCATCTGCTACGGGCGTAAAAAAGTCCACTGTTTGCACTAACGCAACATCATCCCGCAGCCGAAACACTCCGGCATCATCTGCACTCTCGTACCCTACGAGTACGTTTTCATTATGCGGCTGTGCTGGTAACCGGCTCAGAACCTGAGCCAAATCTCGCGGCGCGAGCTTAGCCACTCAACCGGCACAGGAGACCATCTCGGTTAATCGCTTCTTCATTTTACCTTGTAACCCTGCATGTTACGCTTTGCCTGACTCTCCGTTTTACATTTAACCACGGAGGCACTACAAACGGACTAAATTATAGAGATAAACGCTACCATTTAGTCATAACGAAATGGTAGCGTTTTTATCCTTTCAGAAACTGTGGTAAGCCTATCAGACAAGGGATAAGTTAACCGGGCGAGACCTCGTGAATCGGCCCTACCAGGAGTTGATACAAACGATCCAGGTCTCCGTCATTGTAGTACTCGATTTCAATTTTTCCACCTGCTCCCGTCTGGCTAGGCATCACGCGAACCTGCGTCGCGAAGCGCCTGCGAAGCTTGCTCTCCGCAGCCCTTATGTTGGCGTCATTACGCTTTGGCGCGGGCAGCGTCGCTGTGGCAGGACTGGCCCCGGCTATAATACGTTTGATGGCCCGCTCGGTCTCACGCACTGAAAGCGACTGCTCTATGACATTACGAGCGACACGACGCTGTATGTCAGGGTCATCCACGCCCAGAAGCGCGCGAGCATGGCCCATGGAGATTTTTTCCTCTTCCACCAACTGCTGAATATCATCTGGAAGTCGCAGCAGGCGCAGGTGGTTAGTTACAAAGGAGCGGTCCCGCCCTACACGCTGGGCTACGACTTCCTGTGTGAGCCCCAGAGTCTCTATCAGCCTCTTATAGGCGTGTGCTTCCTCAATAGCGTTTAACTCTTGCCTTTGAATGTTTTCGATAAGCGCCAGCTCCAGAAGCTTGTCGTCGGGAATCTCTCGTACTACGGCAGGCACGCGCTGAAGGCCCGCGCGCTGGGCAGCCCTCCAACGCCTTTCTCCCGCGACTAGCTGATAGCGCCCGCCTCGCCGTCTCACCAGTAGAGGCTGCACAATACCGTTAGAGCGAATGGACTGAGCCAGTTCCTCCAGCCGCGTCTCGTCAAAGTGGGTTCGCGGCTGCGCTGGACTTGGCTCTATCAGGTCTATGTCTAGCTCCAGCAGCTCTTCGCTAACTGTCGCCGCCGTATCCGACAGCAGTGCGCTCAAGCCCCTCCCCAGCACTCTTCTTGTCATGAGCCATAACCTCCTTTGCTAATTGAAGGTAACTTTCCGCCCCGCGCGACCGTATGTCATACAAAATAATAGGCTTACCGTAACTGGGGGCTTCGGCCAGACGAACATTTCGCGGGATCATTGTCTCGAAAACCTGCTGTCCATAGAAGTCTCGCAGGTCAGTTGCGACGGCCGACGAGAGATTCGTACGCTCATCATACATAGTCAGGAGCAAGCCCTCTATGGCCAATCCTGGGTTAAGCACGCGGCGTATTCGCGCCAGCGTGTCGAATAACTCCGTCACGCCTTCCAGCGCGAAGTACTCGCATTGAATCGGAACCAGCAGAGAATCCGCAGATGTCAGGGCGTTTAAGGTTAAAAGTCCCAGAGAAGGCGGGCAGTCTATGATGATAAAGTCGTAATCGTTTTCTACTGTCCCAAGCAGGTCTTTCAACCTGTATTCACGCTTTTCGGCGTCTACCAGCTCGACCTCTGCGCCAATAAGGTTTTTGTCGGAGGGTAAAACCTTTAGATTCGGGATTTCAGTGGCTTGGACTACGTTCTGAAGCGGCTCGGAGAGTACGAGCGCGTGGTAGAGGCTGCGTCGAAAGGTTCCACGCTGCACGCCCACACCGGAGGTCGCGTTAGCCTGCGGGTCAGCATCAACCAGCAGAACGCGCATTTCCGACACCGCCAGGGCAGCAGACAAATTCACTGCTGTGGTAGTTTTGCCGACCCCGCCTTTCTGGTTTGCGACAGCGATGGTTTTAGCCATTATCTCCAGCCCAAAACCTTCAGAACCCTCTCAGAACCCGCCTAAACTAACATAACCCACGGCGACGCGCCACACTTTTATCCTACTAAGAGTGTTTCACGTAACAAAATGGCCGGATTTTCAGGAAAATGATGTTTCACGTGTCCCGGTGGCCTTATCATGGCCGGAGGGGATACGTGAAACATCGTGCAGAATTTTTATTAAGCGGCCCGCTGGCGCAGGTTTAATTGGACAAGAAGAGTGGAAAGGGCAGCAGGAGTCATTCCGGGGATTCGGCGGGCCTGACCAAAGGTCTGGGGTCGGGCGCGCTCAAGGCGCTCCACCATCTCGTGAGAGAGGCCGCTGATAGAATGGAAGTCAAACTCAAGCGGCAGGCGAAGGCTATCATGCTGGTATAGACGGTCGAGCGTGGCTTTTTGAGAATCAATATAGCCGCTATAGAGTATATCGGCCAGGGCAGATTGTAGGTCATCCGGGCCAATCTCGGCCTCAATATCAGCCGGCAAAAGCCTCTGAATAAGGTCTGGCTTCACGTTTGGTCGCAGCGCAAGCTGTGCAAGGGTGACGGAATCACCCAAATCCGCCCCCAGGATGCGGGAAAGAGAGGTGTAAGCCGCATCAGAACGCTTTAGACGCGTATTTTTCAGGGTCTCACGTAAACGTGCCAGTCTATCTCGCCTGTGATTAAATCTCTCCCAGTCGGAATCGCCGAGGAGCCCCAGCTCGCGGCCATAAGGGGTGAGACGCGCGTCTGCTGTGTCATAACGCAGGGCAAGCCTATATTCAGCGCGGGAAGTGAAGATGCGATAGGGCTCGTCGACTCCGTGCGTTATAAGGTCGTCAATGAGCACCCCTATGTAAGACTCTTCCCGTCGCAGACGGAAGGGCTCACGACCCTGCACAAAGAAGGCAGCGTTGATCCCAGCCATAAGTCCCTGGCAACCCGCCTCTTCATATCCGGTAGTCCCGTTTATCTGCCCGGCGTGAAAAAGGCCCCTGTAGCGTGCAGTCTCAAGGCTTGGGGTAA
>DATELK010000024.1:0-2402 GCA_035276685.1 Pyrinomonadaceae bacterium
AGTATTTCGCCGAAGGCATGACCATCCTGAACGGGAAGATTTACCAGTTGACGTGGCAGCAGGGCAAGGGCTTCATCTACGACCTCAAGGAGTTCAAGCTCGAAGGCGAGTTCAGTTATGAAGGGGAAGGCTGGGGCCTCACCACGGACGGCCAGTCGCTTATCCTGAGCGACGGCACAAACCGCCTGCGCTTCATAGACCCCGCCTCCTTCCGCGTCGTTAAGACCGTCCAGGTCATGAATCATCAGGAACCGCTCGTTGACATCAACGAGCTTGAGTACATACACGGCGAAATCTACGCCAACGTCTGGAAGATGGACAAAATCGCGCGCATAGACCCCGCGACGGGACGCGTCGTCGCGTGGATAGACCTCTCCGGCCTGCGCCCCGAAGAGAGTATGACGAGCACGGAGAACGTGCTGAACGGCATCGCCTACGACTTCACGCACGAGCGCCTCTACGTCACGGGCAAGCGCTGGCCCAAGCTCTTCGAGATTCGCCTGAAGAAGAAGTAGCCGCCTTCTCAATCCTGGGACTCTGTGATTCCGAAAATGGGCGCGAGCCGGCCTCTCCTTCCTGCCTGAAAGCGTAAATCACCCTGAAAATCGTGCCATTCCCGCTTTCATCACATGCGGCACGGGATTTCCTATACGGCGCACCGGGTCTTCCTCAAGGGAAGATTGGCGGGGGCTGACAGCAGAGAGATGAATGATTCCCGTCTCTCTAGCTCGGCGGCCTCCGCCACATGAAAGCTCACGACACATATTGACTAAAGGTGGCCGGATATGAGCGCGCACTCTGCGGAAAGCGCAAAGATACTGATTGCGGACGACCAGCCGGACGTACTGGAAGCCCTGAGGCTGCTGCTCAGGCGCGAGGGCTATCTGGTCGAGACCGTCTCCTCGCCTTCAGCCGTTCTGGAAGCCATCACGGAGCGCTGCTTCGACACGCTCCTCATAGACCTCAACTACGCGCGCGACACCACCTCGGGCCGCGAAGGCATAGAGCTTCTGTCTCGCGTCAAGGCGCTGGACGCGGCCCTGCCTACAATCGTCATGACCGGCTGGGCCAGCATAGAAGTGGCTGTCGAAGCCATGCGCCACGGCGCACGCGAGTTCGTGCAGAAGCCCTGGGACAACGAGCAGCTTCTGGCGCTCCTGAGAAAACAGGTCGCCACCTGCAAGCTCTTGCGCCGCAGGCAGCAGGCCGAAGTTGAGAAGAGACGCGAAGCCCTGATGGCGGCCGAAGCGCAGCGCCAACTCCTGCCTCAGCGCGTGCCCTTGAGCGACCGCCTTGAGTTCTTCGCCGTCTGCCAGCCCGCGCGAGACGTAGGCGGCGACTACTACGACTTCATAGAGCTGGGAGCGGAGCGTACGGGCTTCGTCGTCGCCGACGTTGAAGGCAAGGGAATGCCTGCGGCGCTCTTCGCCTCGACCGTGCAGGCGACGCTTCGCAGCCACGCGCGCCGCCACGAAGCGGTGCGCCCTTCGGGCCTCATAGCCTCCGTCAACGAGCACTTTCGCACCTCTGCCGACGCGACCAGCTACTCCACGCTCTTCTACGCGGAGGTTGACGAACAGAGACGCTCCCTGACTTACGTCAACGCGGGCCATAACCCGCCGCTCCTGCTTCGCAGAAGATGCGCAAGCTCTATGGCCAGCGCGCAGACTCCCTTCGCGACGGGAGTCGCGCCGGAAGTCTCGGTCAAACGCCTCGAAGCGGGCGGCCCCGTCATAGGCTTTTTCGCCGACTGCGTCTACGAGGAGGCGACCATAGAGCTTGAGCGCGGAGACCTGCTCGTGGCCTACACGGACGGCATCACCGAAGCCTTCAACGAAGAGGGCGCGGAGTTCGGTGAAACTCGCCTCAGAGAGCTGCTTTTAGAGAACTCGCATCTCTCAGTCGCGGCGCTCGGCGAAAGAATCCTTGAGACCCTACGCCTCTGGTGCGCCACCGCCCCACAGCACGACGACCTCACCTTCATCATCATGAAGATGAAATAACGAATTAACAGGGATGGACAGGATAAACAGGATAAAGAGAAAGCAATAGCTCTTCTTTTATCCTGCTTATCCTGTCTATCCTGTTTGAATCCGCTTACTACTTCTTCAGCTCGTCTTTTAAGTCCATGTTGCGTATGAGGCGGTGCAGGTAGTTGGGGTGTACGCCGAGGATTTTGGCGGCTTCCGTGAAGTTGCCGTCCGACTGCTCCATGGCGTCGAGTATGAGCTGCTTCTTTACCTGTCGCACGGCCTCATGGTACTGGGCGGGCTGCGCTCCCTTCGGAGACGCGGAGGTTTCGAGCACGGCTTCGGGCAGGTCTTCCGGCAGGATTTGCTCGCTTGAGCCTAAGACGACCGCGCGCTCAATGGCGTTCTCAAGCTCGCGCACGTTGCCGGGCC
>DATELK010000025.1:0-4277 GCA_035276685.1 Pyrinomonadaceae bacterium
CAAGAAGACGTTTGCCTGTGCGTGCAGCAGGGCTAAGATTGTTAATCTGCACCGGCACGACCTGCGCCAAAAGAGGAACAGCCAGCGCTAAGGCTGGCCGTAAACTCTGGATTCTGAAAGTGGAGCAGAGGGGGGTCGAACCCCTGACCTCCGCATTGCGAACGCGGCGCTCTGCCAAACTGAGCTACTGCCCCACATGCTCGGGGTAAAATATTAGAGAGTGCTTGGGTGGGTGTCAAGCTGTAAAGCACTGCTTCTTAGTGGTGGCTCTCGTGGAGCTTTTTCGCGGCGGCTTCGATTATGTCGGGCAGGTGCTGTGTGGCGCGTCCGCCGCCCTGGGCCATTTCGGGGCGACCGCCGCCGCGCCCCTCCAGTTGCTGGCAGGCCTCGCGCATCAGCTCGCTCATGTTTCCGGGCGCGTCTTCCGAGCGTGCGAAGACGAGCCGCGCGCCTTCCGCGTCGGTTGAGGCTAGAAGCGCTATGGTATTCGGTTGACGTGAGAGATGAAGCGCAAGCTGGCGAAGCTCGTCTGCGCTTTTGCCCTCGAAGATGTGTTTGATGAGGCGCGCGTGGTCGCCCAGAGCTTCAGCTTGAGAGAGAAGCTCGTGGGCTTCTGCGCGCGCGGCTATCTCTTCCAGAGAGCGCATGCGTCGGTGCAGGCTCTTGTTCTCTTCAATCAGTCGTGTGGCTGAGTCCGCCGACTCGTCTCGTCCGGCGCTGAAGAGCGTGGCGACGGTGCGCGCCGATTGATTGACGCGGCGGTAATCCTGTGCAACGCGCCCGCCCGCTAGAAACTCTATGCGAACAAGCCCCTTGGCGCGCTCCCAGGAGCGTACGCAGATGATGCCGACTTCGCCTGTGCGCGAGGCGTGCGTGCCGCCGCAGGGGCTCAGGTCGTAATCCTCTATCTCTATCAGGCGCAAGAGGCCGTCACGCTCGGAGTCTTTGCGAAGAGGAAGACTAGCGGCCTCTTCCTGTGTCACCTCGCGTACGTGTATGGGGCGGTTCTCCCAGATGACGCGGTTGGCAAGCTCCACGGCCCTGTGGATGCGCTCGTCCGTAGCGTCGTCAAGAGCCAGGTCAATCTCGGAGGCTTCCGTCATCATGCGAAAGCTGCGCGTCTCGGCCTGGAAAAGATGTATGAATGCCTGCGAGAGAATGTGCTGGCCCGTGTGCTGCTGTATGTGGTCAAGACGACGCGGCCAGTCCACGTGACAGCGCACGGTCTCGCCCACCTGCGGCGTGCGGCCCTGTATCAGGTGAAGGACGCCTTCGTCTTCGCGGTCAAGGCACTCGACTACACGCGAGCCAGCGAGCATGCCGGTGTCGCTCGGCTGGCCTCCGCCCGTGGGATAAAAGGCCGTGCGGTCGAGCGTCACGCCCGTCCAACCGCTCACGCGGTCAGTCACCTCAACGACCTGCGCCTCGAAATCCGTCAGATGAGAATCCTTATAATAGAGACGTTCAGTTATGCTCATACACTAGCTCAAAGCTAACGAACCCGAAGCTTGGGAGTCAAGGCGAAAGAGCGGAAGAAGAGAATTAGCAGGGATGGACAGAGATTGTCAGGATAAAGAAGAAGCAACACCTTCTCTTTTATCCTGCTTATCCTGTCCATCCCTGTTAATTGCTTTTGCCTTCTTCGTGGGAAACGCTGATAATCGGCGTCATGGAGAGCAGCTTTTTTATGAATCCTCGGAAATCTATAGCTTTGCGCGCTCTGCTCGCGCTCACTCTTATCTGCGCGGCGTGGACGGCTACGACACGCGCGCAGGAGCAGCAGAAGTTTAATAGCATCAATTACCGCCTGGGGATGTCGCGCCCGCAGTCGCATCTTTTCGAGGTGACTATAGAAGCGGAGCTGGCCGCGCGGGCCGCAGGCGCGGTCGATTTTCAGATGCCCAGATGGTCGCCGGGCCGCTACGCCGTCTTCGACTTCTCAAAGAACGTGCAGGAGTTTCAGGCTCAGGGCAGGCCTTGCTCTATCAATCAAAGATGCGGCCCCTTGCCTTTGACTGCCGTGCGAGTGGACGACCAGACCTGGCGGGTGGACGCGCGCGGCACGCAGACGCTGCTCATACGCTACAAGGTCTTTGCGGACGACCTCTCGGGCACCTTCTCGCAACTGGACGAGCGGCACGCCAACTTTAACGGCGCGTCCATCTTCATGTACATAGTGGGCCACAAGCCCACGCCCGTCTCGCTTCAGATTGACGCGCCGAGAGGGTGGCGCATCATCAACGGCCGCACGGAGCGCGTGGGCCAGCGCCAGTGGCAGTTCCCTAACTACGACATAATGATTGACACGCCTACGGAGGTTGCGCCCGACTGGACTATGGAAGAGTTCAAGGTGGGCGGCAAGACCTATCGAGTGGTGGTGCATTCGTTCGGTGACGAAGGCGGCAAGCGTCCGCAGCTTGTGCGAGACGTAGAGAAGATAGTGCGCGCCGAGACGAAGATGTGGGGCGCGCCGGATTTCGAGAGCTATACTTTCCTCATACACTTCGCGGCGGACGACCGCTCGGGCGACGGCATGGAGCATCTGACTTCCACGCAGATAATAGAGCCGGGCGCGCTCGCCGAAGAGCAGGCTTATCAAGGCGCAATCGGGACGGTCGCGCACGAGTTCTTTCACGTCTGGAACGTCAAGCGCATGAGGCCAGTTGAATTGGGGCCGTGGGATTTCACGCGTCCGCTCGCCACGCGCTCGCTCTGGATTGCAGAGGGGCTCACCAACTACTACGGCCACATGATGCTGCACCGCGCGGGGCTCTGGACCGAAGAGCAGATGATAGCCCGCGTGGGCGAAGTCATAGGCGGGATAGAGAACGCGCCCGGCAGCCGCTTGATGAGCCCGGAAGAGTCTTCGCTGGTTGCGCCCCTGATTGACGGCGCGATGAGCGCGCAGCGTGCGGATTTATCGAACACCGCCATCAGTTATTATCCGAAGGGCGAGACCATAGGCATAGTCCTAGACCTCTTGATTCGCGGACGCACGAGGGGGGCAAAGTCTCTGGACGACGTGATGCGCGAGATGTACAGGCGCTTTTATCTTGAGAGCCCGAACGCCACCTATTACCTGCGCGGGCGAGGCTACACGGGAGAAGACTTCGAGCGCGTGGCGACGGAGGTCGCGGGCTTCGACCTGCACGACTTCTTCGAGCGCTACGTGCGCCGCGCGGAGACGCCGCCCTACGACGAAGCGCTCGGCTACGTTGGCCTTCGTCTTATACGAGAGGTTGCGAGCGAGCCCTTTAACGCGGGCATGTCCGTCAACTGGGGCGAAGGCGAGGAAGTGACCATAGCGAGCGTGCGCCACAACTCTCCCGCAGAAGAGGCGGGGCTCTCGCAGGGCGACCTGCTTCTGACAATCGGAACAGAGAAGGTGACGCGCAATAACTGGAAAGAGCTGCTCGCACGCTTCAAGCAGGGCGAGCGCGTGCCCGTGACAGTAAAACGCGACCGCCGCAACATTCAGACGAACATCACACTGGGCCCGCCCGACCGCTTCCAGTATCGAGTGGAAGAGCGCGCCGACGCCACGGCACAAATGAAAGCTCTGCGCGCGGCGTGGCTCGAAGGGAAGTAAAGAACAGAAGTTAGAGGTTAGAGGCCAATAAGAGAAGAGCAATCTTTAGTCCCGCCAGGGACATTTGATAATAGCCCAGCCATTTATGGCTGGGAATAAGTCGGAGACAATTGAAGAGTCCCGTAGGGACGGTTGAATGAGATGCTCAGCCGTCCCTACGGGACTCCTTTCTTTATCTCGCAACTATACCCAGTGCTAAAGCACTGGGCTATTATCACACCGTCCCTAAAGGGACTAAAGACAATGTGCCTTAAACTCAGCTGCTAACCTCTGACCTCTATTCTTTACCTGATGACGTTTATGTGAAAGGGCGCGATTTCGAATGACATGGGGAGCGCGCCCAGAAGCTCTCCGTCCACCTGCACGAGCGCGGGGCCCGTGGCGCGTGCGCGGGTCGTGCGGAAGTAGTGAACGCCGGGGCGATTGCCGCCTATGCCATCTCGCATGGCGTAGGAGAGCAGGTGCAGGTAGCGCAGGCGGCTCTGGGAGTTAATCAGGCAAATCTCGAACTCAGGCTTGTCCAGCCTCGCGCGCGGAGTGATGGCGAGGTCGCCGCCGTAGCGCGAAGACTTGCCTACGGCCGCGAAGGTCGCGGGAAAAGTTTTGCCTTCCACTTCTACTTCAAAGGGCACGGGTCTCCACCTCGCAAGGTGTGAAAGACCGGAGAACCAGAAGGCTCCCTTGCCTA
>DATELK010000026.1:0-2736 GCA_035276685.1 Pyrinomonadaceae bacterium
TCGACCTGTCGAGCTCAGAGCACGAACTCCCGAGCTTTAAGCTTGAACGTTCCTGTTTCTACCCTCTTTTCCCTACCTCTTTATCTCGCCCATGAGCTTCGCGTAGAGCTTGGCGTCGAGGGGTTGAAGGACGCGGCTCTGCGCGAGGGCGGCGGCGCGGTTCCCTACTTCGAGGTAGGTCATGCCGAGGTTGTAGTAGGCTTCGGCCAAATCCGGCCTGAGCGCGGCGGCGCGGCGGTAGGCTTCAATCGCTTCCTCGTAGCGCGAAGAGTAATAGTAGGCGTCGCCGAGCTTGTTGTAGGCCTCGTAGGAACTGGGACGCAAGCGTATGGCCTGTGTGTAGGCGCGTATGGCGTCCTCGTTCTTGCCCTGCTTGACCTTGCAGAAGCCCACCTGAATCCATGCTTCGGCGCGCGAAGGGTTCTTGTCCACCGCGTTCTCGAAAGAGCCGAGCGCCGAATCGTAGTTCCCTAGCCAGAGCGAGTTGAGCCCGTTGCGATACCACCATTCGGCCAGGACTTCCGCCTGCTGGCCGCTGCGTGGCTTAGACGAGCGCTCGTCAAATGCCAGGAGCTTTTCTGCCTTGAGCGCTGAGAGTCGCGCCGAGCCCAGAGCAAGGTTGATGTTCTGCCCGTTCGTCACCTTGATGGTGACAACGCCTATGACCTCTCCCTTCATGTTGAAGAGCGGGCTGCCTGAATTGCCGTGCGAGATGGGCGCGGTAATCTGGATTATCTTGCCCAGGTTCGGCACCTCTCGTATAGCCGAGACGATGCCGTTCGAGACGGAGCCTTCGAGACGGAGCGGGTTGCCTATGACGAAGATGTCTTCGCCCTCTTCCGGCGTCTCCGAGGCCACCGTGACGGCGCGCGACCTCTCGGCGGGCATGTCCACGCCTAAGAGCACTATGTCGCCCTCTTCGTCCGCGCTGAGCGTGCCCTTAACGTTGTAAGTCTTCCCCTTGCCTTCAAGCGTGCGCACCTCTGCCCGCGCGGCCCCCTCTATGACGTGCAGGTTCGTGACGACCTCGCCCGGACGTATGAAGAAGCCGCTGCCGCTCGTGAGCGGCTCGCCTTTGGCGTTGTAGGTGATGACGGAGACGACCGACGGCTTGACCCGCCGTATCAGTTCTGGAAGGGATTCAACGGCGCTGGCAGTACGGGGAGCGGCGACAAATGCCGACAACAGCACGAAGAAGAGCCACAGGGGGATTAGGCGTCTCGACATATTTTTCGATTTTCTGAAGGCCGGGCCTTCTGAAAGAGGGAAGGGGAAACTGTCCCTGTCGTTAATGGATGAGACCGGGCTGGAGACTTTTTGCCCAGGCTGCGCACCGGGAGCACAGCCCAAAGCTATAAATACATCAGGTGGCGCGAGGAATCAACTGTAAAAATTCTAACAGGGATGGGAAGGCAAGTCAGAAGGCAGAGTGCAGAATGATGAATGAAAAGAAAGAGCTTCTTTACTTCTGCATTCTGCACTCTGCCTTCTGCATTTCTTCTCGTCCCTGTTAATTTTCTTCTTGATTTTGGAACCCTCGCGCGTTTCGTGCGTGTAAGCGGCAAAACTTACCGGAGGAACTTTCGCGCCATGATTCCCAAAAGAACGCTTCTCTTTTCAGCTTCCCTACTTCTCGCGGCTTCTTTGAGCGCGCAGGCGCAGCAGACGACGCCGCCCGCGCCCGCAACACCCGCGACTCCCGCCACGCCGCCAGTGGTGGCCGTAGCGCCGGTCGCGCCGGTCGCCGCCGTAGCGCCGGTTGCCATAGCCGAGACCCCTTTCGCCTACACCTTCGGCGCACAGGGCGGCAACTATCTTGGCGTAGTCACGACTGAGGTCACGCGCGAGAACATGGGCCGCTATAACCTGCGCGAGCCTGTAGGGCTGGTCATCACGCGGGTCGCGCAAGACAGCCCCGCCGCACGCGCAGGGCTCAAGGTCGGCGACGTAATCCTGAGATTCGACAACGAGGCCGTGACGACTCATAACAAGCTGCAACGATTGATTAGCGAGGCCGCGCCGGAGCAGAGCGTGCGCTTAGGCATTAGCCGCAACGGCTCGGAGCAGGAGGTAACCATCACGATTGGCCGACGCCAGAGCGGTTATCAAAGCATCTTCGAGTCCTTTCCGGCGCAGCAGCAGGGCGCAGAGCAGGCACGACGCGCGATGGAAGACCTGAGGACGGCACAGGGAGCCTTCAGCTTTTACCCCGGCCGCCGCATAGGCATCAACACGACGCCCCTGACTAAACAGCTGGCCGAATATTTCGGAATCCCCGGAGGACAGGGCCTGCTCGTCACCTCCGTGTCGGAGAATAGCCCCGCCTCGCGCGCAGGCCTCAAGGCTGGCGACGTGATTACGGAAGTGGACGGCGAGAAGGTGGAAAGCTCCGGCGACCTTTCACGCGCCATCAGTCGCAAGAACGACGGCTCTGTGAACCTTAAAATCATACGCGACCGCAACTCCATGAACGTGACGGTCACGCCCGAGAAGAGAGAGATTGGAGCCGTCTCGCCTGAGCTTCTGGAGCTTGAGCTGGAACCGCTTGAGATAGCGCTCCCGACCATAGACATAGGCGTGGGGCAGATAAAGCCGATAAAGATTAAGCCCATCACGCTCCCGAAAATAAAGATTTCCCCGAAGCAGGTGGAGCAGCTGCGAAAGCTCGAAAACCTGAATCTGGAAAACCTGATGGAGCTATAAACAGGTCAGAACCGCCTGCGGTAGCGGGCGGGT
>DATELK010000027.1:0-14034 GCA_035276685.1 Pyrinomonadaceae bacterium
GAAGGGAAGAGCGCAAGCGGGTCTCTCTTTATTTACTAACCTCCGACCTCTGCCTCTCTCTTATCTGCTTCAATTCGGGATGCTCGTATACAATGCGTCCGGCGACGATTGCGGCGACCGCCGAGCCGCGCAAAGTCCGGCCGTCAAAGGGCGTGTTGCGGCTCTTAGACTTCGACCGCCTCGCGTCGAAAGTCCAGCTCAAGTCAGGGTCAAGAATTGTTACGTCCGCGATTGCGCCCGCCTTAAGCGTGCCCCTGTCCGCGAGATTGAAGATGCGCGCAGGATTGACGGAGCAGAGCTCTACCAGCCGCTCAAGTCCTATGACGCCTTCGTGGACGAGGCGGTCTAGCGCGAGGGCGACTCCCGTTTCCAGCCCCGTGATGCCGAAGGGCGCGTGGTCGTACTCAAGAGCCTTTTCGTCCGCGTGATGCGGGGCATGGTCAGTGGCTATGGCGTCAATGGTTCCGTCGCTTAAGCCTTCTAGAATTGCCGAGACGTGCTCGCGGCTGCGAAGCGGCGGGTTCATCTTGGTGTTGGTGTCGTAGCCTTCCACCGCTTCGTCAGTGAGAGCCCAGTGATGCGGCGCAACCTCGCAGGTCACGTCCAACCCCTTCTCTTTCGCGCGTCTCACGGCTTCAATCGCGCCCCGCGTGGAGACGTGGGCCAGATGCACGCGCGCTCCCGTCAACTCGGCCAGCATGCAGTCGCGCACGGCGTCAATCTCTTCAGCCGCGGCAGGCATCCCGCGAAGCCCGAGCAGCAAAGACATTCGTCCTTCGTGCATGACGCCGCCCGCCACGAGCGAGCGCTCTTCGCAGTGGTCAACGACCGCGAGGTCAAAGCCGCGCGCGTACTCCATAGCGCGGCGCATCATGCCGGAAGAAGGCACGGGCCGCCCGTCGTCCGAGACGGCGACGATGCCTGCGCGCTTCATCTCGCCCATCTCGGCAAGCTCCGCCCCGCCAGAGCCCTTTGTAATCGCTCCTATGGGAAAGACGTTGGCAAGCGCCGCGCGCTCAGCCTGCTCTATGATGAAGCGAGTGACGGCCGGATTGTCATTAACGGGGTCTGTGTTGGGCATGGCGCAGACGCTGGTCCAGCCGCCTGCGACGGCAGCAGCCGCGCCCGTCTCAATCGTCTCCTTGTATTCCTGCCC
Organism: Pyrinomonadaceae bacterium; assembly: GCA_035276685.1. GTDB lineage: Bacteria > Acidobacteriota > Blastocatellia > Pyrinomonadales > Pyrinomonadaceae > JACVRN01. The sequence continues at coordinate 1,157 of DATELK010000027.1, forward strand.
CGGCTCGCGCAGGTGAACGTGCATGTCTATGAAGCCGGGCGCGACGACGAGGCCCGTCGCGTCGAAGACCTCTGCGTCGCGCGGAGCTTCCTCGTTGCGCTTCAGGACTGCCGCGACCCGGCCGTCTTCTATGAGCAGATTTCTACCCGCATTCTCTCCCTGCGTCGGGTCAATCAGGTAGCCGCCTGTGATTAGCAATCTCATCTCACTCTATGCCCGTTCTACTTAGCAGTCTCTTCCGCCTCCACGCCGGAGCGCGCCCCGCCCGCCAGCAGGTAAAGAATCGCCATCCGCACGGCCACGCCGTTCGACACCTGGTCAAGTATCAGCGAGCGAGCGCCGTCCGCCACCTCCGAGCTGATTTCTATGCCGCGATTCATGGGGCCGGGGTGCATGACAATCGCGTCCGGCGCTGCCAGCTTCAGGTGGTCTAAGTGCAGGCCGTAATGCACGGCGTACTCCCGCATGGAGGGGAAGAAGGCCGAGGTTTGCCGCTCGCGCTGAATGCGTAGAATCATCACCACGTCCGCGTCTTCTATAGCATCGACTATGCGCCGCTCTATCTTCAGCCCGCGCTCCACAAGCTCGGAGAAGTCTTTCGGGACGAGAGTGCCGGGGCCCGCGACCGACACGGTTGCGCCTAAGGTTGTCAGCAGGTGTATGTTCGAGCGCGCCACCCGCGAATGAAGAATGTCTCCGATGATGGCTACCTTGAGGCCAGCGATTCCGGCCTTGTGCTCGCGTATCGTGAGCGCGTCTAGGAGCGCCTGCGTCGGGTGCTCGTGCGAGCCGTCGCCTGCGTTGACGATACCAGCGCGGCAGATGCGCGCCAGTTGGTGCGGCGCTCCCGCAGAAGAGTGACGAATGACGATGCAGTCGGGAGCCATCGCCTCAAGGTTGCGCGCAGTGTCCAGAAGAGTCTCGCCTTTGGCGACGCTTGAGCCGGAGGAAGAGATGTTGATGGCGTCTGCCGAGAGACGCTTGGCGGCAATCTCGAAAGAGGTGCGCGTGCGAGTAGAAGCCTCGAAGAAGAGATTTATCACGGTGCGGCCGCGAAGCGTGGGAACCTTCTTTATCTCGCGCCGCGACACGTCACGGAAGCTCTCGGCCGTGTCTAGGATATGCGTAATCTCTGCCGGAGAAAGCTCCCGAATGCCGAGCAAATCCTTGCGTGTGAAATTCGCGCTCATAAGAACAGCAATAAAAAAGCGGCCATCGCTGACCGCTTTCGCTTAACTCTCTTCCGTGGCGGGTCGCTCAACGATGGCGACGCCCTCTTCTTCGTCAAAATCCGTGAGCATCACTTTTATGATTTCGCTCTTCTTCGTGGGCACGACCTTGCCTATGTAGTCCGCCTGAATAGGCAGCTCCCTGTGCTCCTTGCCACGGTCTACCAGCACCGCGAGTTGCACGCGGCGCGGCCGACCGAAGTCAATCAACTGGTCAAGCGCGGCGCGTATGGTGCGCCCCGTGTAGAGCACGTCGTCAATCAGGACGATGTTCCGTCCCTCTATGTCGCCGGGAAGCTCCGTGCGGTTGACCACGGGGTTGACGCCCACGGTCGAGAGGTCGTCTCGGTAGAGCGTGATGTCCAGTATGCCTACGGGCGGGCGATTGCCTTCAAGGTCTGCAATCTTATCGGCCATGCGCTCTGCAAGTGGGACGCCTCGGCGGCGTATGCCTACGAGGTAAAGGTCTGTCGCGCCGTGATTCTCTTCGACAATCTCTGAGGCGAGACGCGCCAAGGCGCGGTTGATGCGCGCCCCGTCCATGATGCGTGCTTTCTCTACAAAATCCATCGGCGTTGGATACTAACAAGAACGGTGGCGGGTGACAAGTGAGGAGACCGCGTTCCTGATTAATCGCCGTCGAGCAGGTAGATTGTCTTGATGTAGGGGCGGCCGCGTCTCATGCCGTAAGTGACTTTTGTAAGGTACAAGTGGTTGTGAAGAATCCCGCCGTTTAAATCGAACTCACACGACCCGCCGCCGCAGTCATAAAGCGGCCTCGTCTCCCTGGCGGGCAGCCCTTCCCGCTCGCGGCTTTTGAGCCAGCGGTCGGCCTGCGCGAGGGTTCTGAATCTTCTTATCTCGAACTGACCTTTCTCGCCGTCCGCCGCGAGCGAATGCTCTATGACGATTCTCACTCTGCCCAGATAGGGGCGGCGCGCGTCAAGACCGGCGAGCTTTCCGAACGCGTAAGCGTCGTCTATAGCTTTCATAAGCTGCTCTACGGGCGAGCTGGCATAGATCGAGTTGAAGCCTTGCTTAGCATCGGTGGGATTGCCCACCGTGTCCCAGCTCGTGAGCGAATACTCGTCGTCAAGGTTCTTGTGAATCACGGCCCTGACATCCTGTAGCTTGCCTGTGCTGAGCCACACTTTCATCAGCAGCCTGTAGTTGACGCCTGCCACGACCTGACGCTCCGCGCTCTTAATCGAGTCGACGAAGATTATGTCGCCCTGCTTAGGGCCCTGCTCTCTGGCGGCGAACCTCGCGGCAGAGACTACTTCCTGACTGCTGTTTGAAATCTGTGTGTAGCCGCCCGCGATAACCTCTTGCTGCGCCGGAGCCGCCTGCGCGCAATATAAACTTACGCTCAGAGCAAGGATGCTCGTCACCAATCGCAAACTCTTTTTCATCTCTATCCTCGTTAAACTCGCGTGCCGAGCATCTGACGCCGCGCCTCAGTCTCTTTTGCTTTAGCCCTCTGCTTATCTCGCCGCATCGTATGCCCTGTCGGCCAGGAGCCTTGCCTCTTCGTTGGGGTTGGCGCTCTTCTTCACGTCAACCTCGAAATCAATCCTGTCGTCTTTGAGGCCGACAACTCTGAGCACCTCTCCTATCTTCTTTTTCTCGGAGGGGTCTGTGGCATCGTCATACACGTCGCGCCTGAAAATCACTGCGAAGGGGACGCCGTCGGCCAGCCGCCATTCTACTTTCCGCTGGTAGATGGGGTCGCTGATAAACAGCGTCTCCTGAACAGGACTTTTTTCATCATCCTTCGCCGCCTTCCTTCGCACGCTGAGGAAGGTCATAGCCCCGTGCGAGGCCAGAGAGATTTCGTAATCGCCGTAGCCTTTGCAGACCATTGGGATGTCTTCGCCGATTCGTTCGGATTCCTTCTCCTCGGCTTTAGTCAATGCGCTGCGGCACTGGGTCTTGAGGTCTGTGTAGACGCTTGAGAACTTTACGCTCTTACTCGCGGGCGTGGGCTGCGCCGGGCACAGAGCTGCGGCGAGAACCATGTGCAGAGCGATGATGACGATATTTTTCAAGCTCGTTCTCCTTTTCGGGTTTGAAACGGAAGCTGGATTGGCTTTTACGATAAACGGGCGAGGGTCTGGAAGACGAAAGCGGCCTCAGTCTAGCCGAACCGCCTCACGAAACGCCAGAGAAAACTTTGGGAATAAGGGCTTTGCTCGAAAAGTAACCTCTATCCGAAAAGTCTAGCACCTATACGAAAAGTCTAAAAGGCTTACTTAGACTTCGGGCGGCGTTTGGCGAGACTCTTAGGGCGGCGCTGCGGCGGTCTTCTTAAAGCAAGCAGGTCTTTGTAGCGCTTCTCTATATTATAGATGAGTCTTTGATGCGAGATGCCTAGCATTCTGGCGGCATGCGTCACTCTGCCCTTAGATAGAATAAGCGCCTGCTTTATCAGGTCGTATTCATAGCTATGCACTTCTTCAGTTAGACCTCTCTTGGATACGGTCTTAACCTTTCGAGGGCTAAGATGCTCTCCTAACTCTTCCATGATAATCAGGGCAGCTTTCCCGGCGTGGCTTGTCGCGCCCGCATCTTGAGCCACTTCGATAGCATGTTGAAGTGTAGCGTATGCCTGACTGTAAAATTTTAGTCGAGCTAGCGCCGTCCCGTGAGTTATCAACGCCTCTGCTAATAAATCTTGCCGTCCATCCTGCTCAAGCATCACGACAGAGGCTCGCGCCGCTTTTTCTGCTTCTACGTTCTGTCCTTCTGCTAGAAAGACGCGGGCGCGAGTTTCATTAACCTCTGCGACAGAAGCGCTATCTTTGATGCTTGCTAACAAGCGACGGGCGCGGTCAAGATGCTCATGCGCTTCTTTGAATCTACCCGCTTTGAAGTAGAGAAAGCCTAAGTTGTTTTCGACCTTGCCTCTGTATGCCTTATGCTCTGATTGTTCAAAGTGATAACTTGCCGCCGCATACTCCACAAAGGCGCGGTCTGTGTAATCTTCTCTGTTTTCGGCTTTCCCTATGTTCTCCCAAAGATTAGCGAGGTTATTGTGATAGCTGCCCTTTAATGTCTGGTTGGTAATGTTGTCGAACAGCCTTGCATTATCAAGCAGGACTTTAAGAGCCTCTTTATAGCGAGTCGCAGAACGCTCAACCATAGAAAGGCGAATCAATGCTTTAGCCTTTAACTCATCTTCCGTCCAGAGCTTTGCCAATACTTCATTCAGTATCAAGCGGGCTTCGTCATAATCACCCGTTCGCCAGTAACACAGGGAAAGCTCAACTTGCGCCTCTGCTACCTTCACGGTACTTATCCCTTCAAAGGTAGGTATGCTTTCGCTAATGAGGTCTTTCGCTGTCTCTTGTGCGTCCGGTATCTGCCGCTTACTACCTATCCATCCGGTCAAGACTCCGACCCTTAGTAAGACTTCTGCGGCTGTGCTTCGCTCTAGTCCTTCAAGCTTCGGGCGCTCCCCAAGTCGCTGCCACAAGTCACCCATTGCCTGCCTAGCTTCATCATGCTCTCCCTTGTCCTCAAGTTCCTTTGCCAGTTGGCAGCGAAGCTCTGCCCTCTGGTCGTGGCTGAGTATCGGATTTTCCAGTTGTCGCAAGAGTGAGGTTAGCAAAGTCATAGGGGGTAGACCTTTCGGGGTAGCTGCAAAAAATGTTGCATAACCGCCCGCCATCATAGACGCCTAAACAAGCCCTTGCAAGAAAAGTTCAAAGCTGGTCTATTGCTGATTGCAAAATATTTTGCTAATGGCCTTACTTGCAAAGAATTTTGCAAGCACCATATAGGAGACATAGAATGAATAACTTACGGCAACTCTTTGCGGGGCTTATCCTAACATTCGCCCTAACTTCTACTGCTTTTGCTGGTCAGATGGACTGTCCAGGTATCACTCAACCGCCACCGGAAGAGACAATAAGCGACACACAGAGCGCGACTGATATAGCGGTCAGAGATGCTTTACTGATACTGATTGAGGTTGTTCTAGTACCTTAGCAGTATCGGTTAGTTAGGTAGGCCGAAAGCTGCTCACTCGCAGCTAGGGTGAAGTGTGCGCCGTTGGAAGCGTGCGATGAAGCACAAGGTAACTTACCTTGAGATGCAGAGCCTTTCTCAAAAGTAGCTACTCTCCAAGTGAGTCAACTATATTATCGCCAAAATTTTGTCCGCTCAATTGAGGCTTTCCGAGCTTTTCACTGAAAACTTAACACTGTAAACTTAAGAGCGTCTTTCGTCCGTCACCTGTCGCTTAAAGTTAGTGTCCTTGATGCTCTATCGCTCCATACTAAGACCCATTCTCTTCAGACTAGAGCCTGAAGCCGCACACGAGATGGCGCTTCGTTTCTGCGAGACCACTTTGCGCCGGAACACTCTCAGGAACGTTCTCAGTCGCAGGTTTCAGACGGAGCCCTTCGGCGACCTGAAGCGCTTCGATCTCACCTTTCGTAATCCTGTCGGGCTGGCGGCGGGCTTTGATAAGAACGGAGTGGCGGCGGAAGGCTTGGCGGCGCTCGGCTTCGGCTTCATAGAGGCCGGGACGGTGACGAATCTTCCGCAGCCGGGCAACCCGCGCCCGCGACTCTTCCGGCTTGCGCCCGACAGGGCTCTCGTCAATCGCATGGGCTTTAATAACGACGGGGCGCGAAAGGTGGCTGAGAGCCTGCGTCTTCATCGCCCCGCGTGCGTGCTAGGCGTCAACATAGGAAAGAGCCGCGCGGTTTCGGTCGAAGAGGCCACGGCAGATTACCTAGCCAGTTTCGAGAGCATCTACGAGGTGGCCGATTACGTCGCCGTGAACGTCAGCTCTCCTAACACGCCCGGGCTTCGCGCCTTGCAGCACGCGGACGCGCTGTATGCTCTGCTTCATGCACTGCAAGAGCGAAACCGCGAGCTTGCCGGGCGAGTCGAAGGACGCAAGGCGCTTCCCTTGCTCGTCAAGATTGCGCCGGATTTGCAGGAGCATGAACTGGAGGCTATCGTTGACGCGGTAGAGCGTGCCGGTGTGGCCGGAATCATTGCCACCAACACTACTACGGAGCGCGCGAGGCTGAGTAGCTCGCCGGAAGTCGTGAAGGCCTGCGGCGAGGGCGGCTTGAGCGGCGCTCCGCTTCGCGCAAGGTCTACGGAAGTCGTGGCCTTACTCTACAGCCTGACGCGCGGGCGTATCCCCATCATAGGCGTCGGAGGCATCTTCAGCGCCGAAGACGCCTGGGAGAAGATTTGCGCGGGCGCGAGCCTTGTACAAATCTACACGGGCTTCATTTACGAAGGGCCGGGCATTGTCCGCGCCATCAACGAGGGCCTGCACAGGAAGATGGTTGAGCATGGCTTCGGCTCGCTGGACGAAGCCGTGGGCTCGCGTGTAGCGACGCCAGCAGCGGCTTGAAGCTTCACCGGATGATAGATGATGAAAGTATCTGCTAAGGATAGATTGATTGTCGCGCTGGACGTTGAGACGGCGGCGCGTGCGCGAGAGGTCGTTGCGGCCCTTAAGGATTACGCGGGCATGTTCAAGATTGGCTCGCAGCTTTTCACAGCCGCTGGCCCTGAGTTTGTGCGCGAGATGATAAAAGCGGGCGCGCCGGTCTTTCTAGACTTGAAATTTCACGACATCCCCAACACGGTCGCACGCGCAGGCGTCGAGGCTGCACGTCTCGGCGTCTCCATCTTCGACGTTCACGCCGCGGGCGGAAGCGAGATGATGCGTCGGACGGTCACGGAAGTCCGTGAAGCGGCCGCCCGCGAAGACTTCCCGCGTCCCTCCATCATAGCCATCACGGTGCTGACAAGCGCCGACAAGCAGGCTCTTTCAGAAGTCGGCGTCTCGTCAAATGTCGAAGAGCAGGTCGGGCGGCTGGCCCGGCTCGCTGCCGATAGCGGCATGGACGGCGTGGTGGCATCGCCGCACGAGGTTTCGCTCGTACGCTCTGCCGCCGAAGCGCGGAAAGACTTCCTCGTGGTGACTCCGGGCGTCCGCCCCGCCGGTACAGCGCACGGCGACCAGAAGCGAGTCATGACGCCCGGTGAAGCGATACGCGCAGGCTCAAGCTACCTTGTAGTGGGCCGCGCCATCCTTGACGCGCCCGACATGACACGCGCCGCCGAACAGATTATCAGAGAGATAGAGCTAGCTTGCATTTCGCAGTAGAAGATGTCATAGAAGGAGCAAGCGCTTTGGTCACGAGTTGAGGCGTAAGTTTGTCCGCGCGTCGTGTCGAAAGGATAAGGAACAACCCTGAAGCACGCGCGTGTATGACTGGCAGCGCCTCTGCCCGTACAGAAGCGCTTTTTCGGAGAGCCCGAAACTGAATCAGAAGAGGAATCGAGTGTTGAAACGAAAGCTCACGTTACCGGCAGCAGCCCTTCTGGCGCTGCTCCTGTTTGCCCCGCTCGCGGCGCAGAACAAGAGGGATGTCGCGGACATCTCCTTCTCTCCGGGCATCTATCGCGTAGGCGAGCGGCTGACCTACAACGTCTCCTTCTCCAGCTTCATCAACGCCGCCCACATAGAGGTGTTCATAGCAAACGGCGGGACGATGTTCGACCGGCCCGCGATGGAGCTTCGCGCGCACATAGAGACCACAGAGGTCGTCAACGTGGCGCTCTACAGCATCAACAACGATTACACCACCTACATAGACCCGGCCACAGGCATCCCCTTCCGCTCCACGCAGGTCATACGCGAAGGCGGCACGACTAACGACAGCACCAGCGAGTACAACGCGCCCTTAGGAGCCGATGCTATCCCGAACAAGCTGCGGCTCGGAGAGTTTCCGGGCAGGTTCGATTTTCTCTCGGCCGTCTACCGCCTGCGCGCCCTGCCGCTTCTGCCGCGTGCGACCTATTACTTCAACGTCGTATACGACCAGGTGGAGTACAAGGCGCAGCTTAAGGTCGTCGGCGAAGAGCTTATCAGAACAAAGGTCGGGTCGTTCAACACCATCATCACGGAGGTTCGCACCAGCGCCGACACCAAGTTCAACGACTACAAGCTTCGAGTCTATTTCAGCGACGACGAGCGCCACGTCCCCGTGCTGATGACTGCCAGACATAAGGCCGGGGACATTCGCGCCGAGCTTGTCGGCTCCGAATTGCCGGATACCGCGCCTGTGACGACGACCGGGCCGACAACCACCGCGACGCCTGCCGCGCGGCCCACGCCCGTCACGCCACAGAGGCCGCCCGCGCGCCCTACTCCGCAGCCGCCTTCTACAACGACGACCGGAGGCGGCACAACAGGAGCAACGCTTGCCGGGCTTCCCTTCGCCGTGGGCGAGCAGCTTAACTTCAACTTTTATCTTGGCAACAGCCCGCAGCCTGTGGGCACAAGCACCTTTCAGGTGCGAGCCCGCGCCAACTACTTCGGGCGCGACGGGCTGCTGCTCTCCTTTCGCGGGCAGACCTCCGGCCTGATTCAGCGCGTCTTCACCGCCAACGACCAGATTAACTCCTACGTTGACCCTAGCACGCTGATTCCCTTTCGCACGGAGCTGAATCTACAGGAAGGAAAATACCGCACCAACCAGACGCTCTCCATTGACCAGGAGCGCGGCGTCGCGACCGTGGCTGACAAAGGCACAAGGATAGAGATTCCCGTGGGCACGCACGACCTCATCTCGGTCTTTTACGCCCTGCGCTCCTTTAACCTTGTGCCGCCCAGACGCACGGCCGTCTCTCTCTTGGTCAACAATCGCCCGCTCACGCTCTTCATCACGGCCCTCAAGCGCGAGACCATAGAGCTAGGGTCGCAGAAAGTCCCGGCCGTGCAGCTTTCGCTGACGACCGACGAGGCACAGAACGACCGCTACGGCCTGCGCCTGTGGGTCTCTGACGACCGCCGCCGCCTGCCGCTTCGCATCACCGCCACCACGGAAATCGGAGCCGTCCGCGCAGACCTCGCCATTATCCCCGTAGCACAACAATAAAAGGGCTGGAGTATCAAAAAGCGGGTACATGAAATTGAAATCTAATTTCAATTAGCCTATAATCGCGTCCGTAGATGAAAGAGAGGCCCCCGCAAGCTTTCGGGCTCAACTTTCTTTTAAGCACTTTAATCTTTTATCGGGACGGAACAATCAGAGCCATGTTCAGAGCAATAGAGACTGGTGTGGACGGCGTAAGCTCTTCTCTGGCAAACCTGCCGATTGGCGCTCACGCGCGAGTCATTGCCGTCAACGGGACGGGCGCGGTGGCGCGCAGGCTGATGGAGATGGGAGTCGTCCCCGGCGCACAGGTGCGCGTCATCAAGACCGCGCCTTTGGGCGACCCGATTGAGGTTCGCGTGCGTGGTTATCACCTGGCTCTTCGCCGCACAGAGGCGCAGACGATAACAGTCATGCCCGGTAAGTAATCTTCAAGTAATGAGCACCACCCTTGAGTCCCCTGCTTCGCTTCAGACGAGCGACCAATCTTCCCAGAGACAAGCGCGCCCGCTCGTGATAGCGCTCGCTGGCAATCCCAACGCTGGCAAGACCACGCTCTTCAACGCGCTGACGGGACTTCGCCAGAAGGTGGCGAACTATCCGGGCGTGACGGTCGAGCGCAAGGAAGGCATCTGGCAGCTTGCCGAAGGAGCGCCGCCAGCGCGCCTGATTGACCTCCCCGGACTCTACAGTCTGGACGCTGCCTCTCTTGATGAACAGATTGCGCGCGACGTGATAACGGGTCGCATAGCTGGCCTACCCGCCCCAGACGTCATAGTCGCAGTAGTAGACGCCACCAACCTTGAGCGAAATCTTTATCTGGTAACGCAGCTTCTTGAGTACGGTCGGCCCATGGTCGTGGCGCTCACTATGTACGACCTGGCGGAGCGGCGCGGGCTGAAGGTGGACATAAAGCGTTTGTCTGAGGCTCTCTCTGTAGAGGTCGTGCCGGTGACGGCAAAGCAGAAGCGCGGGCTGGAAGAGCTTCGCAGGGCGATAATCGCCGCGAGCGCTCGCAAAGGTCTTGTAGCTGGCTGGTGCCTGTCTGAGCAGGCGGAGCGAGAACTGGCCGCGCTCGTTAATCCAACGGGCGAATCTGCGGACAGGCACACGGCGCTCAGGGAGCTTTACGGCGACGAGTTGCCGGAGGACGAGAAGCGGCGCGAGGCCATCAGGCGCGCTAGAGAGCGGCTGGCGGAGACGGACGGCAACTGGTGGCAGGAGCCTTTGCTTGCGCGTTACGACTGGATTGAGCGGGTCTCGCGCGAGGCTAAGAACGAGGACTCGCACGCTCCTTCTACGACCGAGAGCATCGACCGGGTGATGACGCACAGGCTCTTCGGGCCTGTGATTCTAATTCTCGTCATGCTCTTAATCTTTCAGGCAATCTTCTCTTGGGCCTCTCTGCCCATGGACTTGATTGACAGGGGCTTCGGGGCGCTCGGTGATGCGGCACGCGCAGGGCTTCCCGAAGGGCTCTTCACAGACCTGCTGGTGGACGGAGTGATTGCGGGAGTCGGCGGCGTGCTGGTCTTTCTGCCGCAGATTCTGCTGCTCTTCTTCTTCATAGCCATCCTGGAAGACACGGGCTACATGGCACGCGCGGCCTTTATCATGGACAGGCTGATGCGCGGCGTAGGCCTTCATGGCAAAGCCTTCATGCCGCTTCTGTCTAGCTTCGCCTGCGCCATTCCGGGCATCATGGCCACGCGCACGATTGAGAATCCGAAAGACCGCATAGCCACCATCATGATTGCGCCGTTTATGAGTTGTTCGGCGCGGCTTCCGGTCTACACGTTGATGATTGCGGCCTTCTTCTCCACGCAGAAGGTGCTGGGCTTTGTCTCTGTCGGCGCGCTGATGATTCTGGCGATGTATCTGCTGGGCATAGCCGTAGCCATCTGCGTCGCGTGGATAGCCAAGCGGACTATCCTGAAATCGCCTCCGCCGCCCCTTGTGCTTGAGATGCCGCCCTACCGCGTGCCCAATTTTCTGACCATCTTCCAGACCATCTGGTCGCGGGCCTGGCTCTTCCTGCGACGCGCGGGCACGGTCATCCTGGCCATCTCCATAATCCTCTGGGCGCTTGCCACTTTTCCGCGCACGGAAGTTAAGAGCAACAGTGACGCGGCTGCGGTCGAAGCGACTCAGGAGGGAGCGAGTCAGGAGGGCGAGCAACTGCGCAACAGCTTTGCAGGCAGGCTGGGGCATCTGATAGAGCCTGTGATTGCGCCGCTCGGGTTTGACTGGAAGATTGGAATAGCTCTTATCTCATCATTCGCGGCGCGCGAGACGCTCGTCTCCACCCTGAGCATCATCTACAACGTGGGCTCGGACGAGAACGAGAGCTCGCTGATAGAGGCAGTGAAGGAGGCAAAGAGGCCGGACGGCTCGCCCGCGTGGACGCCGCTCGTGGCTGTCTCCATGATGGTCTTCTTTGTGCTGGCGCTTCAGTGCATGTCAACGGTGGCGATAGTTCGGCGCGAGACTAACTCGTGGCGCTGGCCGCTCTTCATGGTGGGATACATGCTGGCGCTCGCTTACATAGCGTCGCTCATAACCTTTCAGGGCGGACGACTCTTAGGCTTCACTTAAAAATTTTTCAGCCATGTTTGACTGGCAGACAATCCTCGTCGCACTCATCATAATCGCCGCGCTGCTTTACGCGGGGCGGCGCGCACTCTCTCGCCTGCGCTCCTTCCGTTTAAGTAAGCGCAGCGCCACGGCCTGTGAGGCCGGCTGCGGCTGTTCAGGCGCGGGCAAGGAAGAAGTATTAGCAGGGATGGACAGGATATACAGGATAAAGAATAAATAGTTCTGCTTTTATCCTGCTCATCCTTTTTGAATCCTCCACACTGACCCACTACTTTCGCCCCGCTAAACCCTTAATTTTCGTTGTATTAACCGATTTTCACCCTGTCGGAGGCGATTTTGCGGCTGGATGAGTCGATTTACAGAGTGACTGAGCCGGTTTTCAGCCTGGGGGAGCGGATTTTGCGACCGTCCTGAGCGACTTCAGGCGTGTCTTGGTCAATTTTAGCTATGTAGTACTTAACGCATCAGTTGCGCCAAGCAGTTATCTAAGTGGAGAACTTCTTATGTCGCCCCTCGCGGGGCTTGTCGGATTTGATTCGACTCGTCCCACGGCTAGCGCCGTGGGCTATTAATATGCCGCCCCTTCGGGGCTATTGGTATTCCGCCCCTTTCAGGGGCTCTGCCGTGTCGTCTTCCCTGACTTCGTCGTAGCTGACGCTGTAGACCGTGACGGGGTCGTCTATGTGCTTGACCTGAACCGTGCGGGGCTCGCTCAAGGGGAAGCGGCCTCCAAGCTCGTCTGCGGCTTCCTGCGTGACCAGAATCTCTCCGGGGCTCGCTATGCCTTCTATGCGCGAGGCTACGTTGACCGTGTCGCCTATGGCCGTGTACTCAAGGCGCTGCTCCGCGCCTATGCAGCCGACCGTTGCCTCGCCCGTGTTGATGCCAATCCCTAACATGACGTTCGGCAGCTGCTTGGCAGTGAGCTGCATGTTGACGGCCTTGATGCGCTTCTGCATGCCTATGGCTGCGGCCACAGCGTCCAGAGCGTCCGTGTCTCCCTTGACGGGCGCACCGAAGAGAGCCATCAGCCCGTCGCCGAGGTACTTGTCGAGCGTGCCGCCGTGCGTGAAGATGATGTCGGTCATCGCCGTGAAGTAGTGGTTGAGGAGCTGCACGACGCGCTCGGGCGGGGCCT
>DATELK010000028.1:0-6833 GCA_035276685.1 Pyrinomonadaceae bacterium
TCTGTTTATCCCTTGCTGCGTAGCTCTTTGACAGTGGTACGAATCCTCTCGGCGTCCGGCGCTTTCGGTGCCAGCTTCAGGTAGACCTCCAACTGTTCTGCCGCCTGCTTGAACTGCCCCCTCTGCCAGTAGAGGCCTCCAAGCAGCTTGTGCGCCTGCGCCATACTCTCGCCGCCCTTCAGGCTCACGGCGCGCTCAAGCTCCTTCTCCGCCTCTTCATAACGGCGCAGGCTGATGAGCGTAATCCCCAGGTACATGTGGGCCGAAGGCGAGCCGTCGTTCTTCTGTAGAGCCAGCCGCAGGTTGCTTTCGGCCTCCCCGAACTGCTTCTTCTCTAAATAGGCTATGCCGAAATTAAGACGCGGGACGAAGGCGTCCGGGCTCAGGCGCACGGCGTCGCGCAGCGCCTCCAGAGCCCTATCCGCGTTGCCGAGCTTCAGGTACTCGACGCCCAGGCTATTGAGCGCGAGGGCGAATTCCGGATAAAGGGAGAGGGCTGCGCGCAGGTGCTCTATGGCCTTTTTGCTGTCGTTTGCCTGAATCGCATCCTGCGCCTTCTGGTAAAGCTCAAGCGCGGTCTTGGGCACGTTGGCCAGCGCTGCATCGAGCACGCCCGGCTTAGCCTCAGCCTTGGCAGCGGCCCTCTTGGGCCTCAGGTATATCGGAACCATCACGGTGCGCGGCACCATAGGAATCCGCACGCCTCTGCCAAGGTTGCTGTTTCCCTCTATGAAGACAGGCTCCCTGACCGTTTCGTAATCCTCGCCAGCCTCTATGACGACCGTGTAAGAGCCCGCCGCAAGATTCTTGAAACGGAACGCGCCGTCTGTGTCGGCCAGCACCGTGAGGCGGCTTGAGGTCATTGTCTCAAGCGAGACTTTGGCGCGCATATCTGCCGCGCGGCCAGAGGGGAAATAGATGCGCCCAGATATGGCGTTCAATCCGCCTGTCCCGGTGCTGTCAGTCCCGGCCCCCTGGGCGCGGGCGACGCTTGCGGTAACCAGCAACAGCAGTAACAGGAGAAGCGACGTATAAACGGAGTTGAGTATAAGGGTGCGAGCAGCTATCCGACCTGAAAGGATAAACATTAGAGACTACTCCTTTCTCAAACGGCCCATGTAGGTCGAGACGGAAGAAATGGCGGTTTAATTGATTGCGGGATGATACCACAAATAAGAAAGGGGAGAAGCGTCAATGTTAACGCTTCTCCCCGAAGTTCCTTCGGGCGCGCGCCTCATCAGGCGCGCACCCAGGAATTAATCAGCTTAGAAGCTGAATTTAGCACCCAATCTGAGTGTAGACGGGAACTGGTAGACCGTGCCCGTTCCGTAGAACGGATTCGGGACATCCGGCACACCGGCCAGACCCGTACCGAGCGTGAACGTGGTGTCGTAAATAAGCGCACGCTGGTTGTTGAAGACGTTGAACCAGTCAACCGTAAAGCGGAGCTGCTTGTTCTCTCCGACGTTAATCGGATAGTAGCCGCCCAGGTCGACCTGCCACGTGAAAGGCCCACGGTTCGTGTTCTTGCGGATGCCGCCAGGAGCGTCATTCGGGAACAGCGCCGTGCCGCGCGGCACGCCGAAGCCTTCGTTGTTACCGTACACGGGGTGCGGCACCAACGCGTTGAAAGGCGTGCCCGACTGACCGCGGAACGAACCGCTGATCATGAATTTCCACGGCGTCTGGTAAGAGCCGTCGAACTTCAACTGATGCGGGCGGTCATTCGGCAGACGGCCGTAGGTGTTGCCGAGCAAGCTCACCAGGTCAAACAACGAGGTGATGTTCGGGTCAGCCTGGCCGTTGTCGTTGCGGAACAAGCCTTCGTAGTTACCCGTCAAGCTTGAGAAGACGTAGGAAGCGATGAACTGGTAGTTGTTCGAGAAACGCTTCGTGGCCGTCAACTCAAGAGCGCGGTAGTAGCGGCGAGCGCGGCCGAAGCCCGCGCCGAACTGCTGGCGCGCCAGCACGTCGGTAAGACTCTCGCCGGGGTTGAACAGGAAGTAGCTGTCGCCATCGTCGAACGAGCCGTCCTCGATGACGGAGCCCTGCGCGCGGTAGACACCGCGAGCGCCAATCGCCAAGTCCTTAACAACCTCGTACTCGAAACCGGCAGTCGCTTCGTTGACCGTCTGCGGCTTCAGGTCCGGGTCGGGAGGAGTGTGGTCGTGGCCCAGGTTCTGAGCGGAAATGCCCACTGTCGGGCCGCCAGGAGTGGTCGCGCCTGAGAGACCCGTCACGACGCGCGCGGCGGCGAGGTTCGCGGGGAAGCCGTAGCGGTCAAGGCGGATGTTGTTATCCGTCTGGGCCGTGTCGGACAGTGCGCGAACGTTGATATCGAGCGGTATCGGCGTCTCGACGAAGCGAGCGTAGTTGATGAAGAGCTTGCCTTTGCCCTGACCCGTGAAATCCCAGATCAGACCAATTCTAGGCTGAAGGTTATCCATGAAGCTGTTGAACTTCAGCGGCGTGCCTTCGCCGGGCTTGCCGTAGGCCTGCTGGTAGTCCCAGCGGATGCCTGCGTTGAGCTGAACGTCCTTCGAAATCTTGAAGTCGTCCTGGAAGTAGAAGCTCTCTACGTTGGTCTTCGTGTTGGCGATGATTCTGAAGTCACGAATACGCGTCTGATTGCGAATCAGGAACGGGTTGTTGGTGACTTCATTGAGTGTCAATGTGCCGGTGGCCGCGCTCGTGATGATCGTGCCGCCGGGGATGGTCGAGCCGACGAGCAGGGCGGCACGGTCTGTGGCGGCCTGGCTCGGGCAGACAATCTGAGTGCCTCTGACGGTGCAGAGCAGGAAGCGATGGTCAACGCGGAAACCGCTGACCGTCAGGCTTGCGCCGCTGCCGACAGGTTGGCCGAAGAGCGTGTTGTTGAAGGTAAGCGTCGGGCCGGTCGAGGTGTTGTTGATGTCGTAGATGTTACGAGTTATCTCGAAGCCGTACTTGAAGGTGTGGCGACCCCAGATGTTCTGGAGACGTGCCGCAGCTTCCCAACGATTACGATCCTCTTTGCCCTGGAAAATCGGGGCATAGCCGTTGCGGAAAACCGTGCGTTGCAGGCTGCCGCCCGGCGAGTAGGAGTAATCAATGAAGCCCGTGCCGCCGCCGAAGAACAACCCGGTCTGAACAATCGGAGCCACCGTCTGGGTGTTCGTCAGAATCGAGAAGTTGTCGAAGGTGGCGGGCTGGTTCTCAAACCCTTCCGTCGGAGTTCTGTTGTAGCGCTGGAAGTGCAGGCCGAAAGAGAACTCACCGATCCAGTTCGGCGTAATCACCGAGTTCAGGCGGGCCGCGTAGTTGTGGCCACCCGACTTGGTCGTGCCGAGGAAGCTGTTCGGGTCGGAGCCGAAGCCGTTGGATGAACCGCCGGTCGAGCCGGTCTGGTTAATCTGGAAGCCGTCGATGGTCGTAAAGTCACCGAAGGTCGAGAAGGTGGCCGTGTTGTTCTGGTTGACGGCCCAAGTGATCTTGCCAGCGTAGAACGGGGTCGTCACTTTGTTCTCAAAGGGAGCCCTCGTTGACTGGCCGAGGTAGAAGTTCTTGCGCATCTGCGGATTGAAAGCGCCGAAGAACCAGAGTTTGTTCTTAACGATAGGCCCGCCGATGTCGAATCCTGCGTCGACTTCGGAGAAGCCGTTGTTGGAAGCGGTCGAGAAGGAGAAGTTCTCCGTCTCGCGCACGAAGCTCTTGGCGGTAAAGTATCCGAAGAGGTCTCCGCTGAACTCGTTACCGCCCGACTTGGTGATGACGTTGAAAATACCGCCAGTCGCCTTGCCGTACTCAGCGCCGAAAGCGCCGGTCTTGATTTCAATTTCCTGCACGAACTCGAAAGGCAGGTTCGCGCCGCCGCCGCCGTAGGCCGGGTCTGAGGTGGTTACACCGTCGAGGATGTAATTGTTCTCAGGGCCGGACGCGCCGGCAACCGACGGGTCGCGGGGGCGTCCCGCAGCGTCGCGAAGACCCGACTGGGTAGCGGTCGGAGCAATGTTGTAAAGCGACTGCACCGTGCGCTGTGTCGGGAAGTTCGAGAACTGCTCTGTCGAGACGTTGGTTCCCGTGGTGTTGGTGGTTACGTCAACGTTAGCGCCCGAAGTATCCGTAACGTTAACGACTGCTGTCGTCCCGGCAGGCTGAAGCGTGACCGCTACAGACGTGGTTCTGCTGAGATTGACTTCAACATTCTCTTGTTTAAACTCGGCGAACCCCTGTGAAGAGGCAACCGATACATTGTATCTTCCCGGCGGAAGATTCAGTATGCGGTAGCGCCCCTCGTCGTTCGTCGTGGCCGACTGCGGACTGATTAGATTCGGGCTGGTCACAGTCACAGTCACGCCAGGCACGGCGTTGCCGTTTGTATCGACAACGTTGCCTTCAATCGTACCCGTCGTAGTCGTCTGTGCCATCGCGCCCGAAGTCATGAGCGCCATGCACAAGGCGAGCAACGCCAGAGTAACAATTCGCATGGAGATTTTCATGCTGGCTATTCCTTTCTGAATTGACAATTCCTTTATGCTGGTAACGCCGCCATCGGAGCTTCCTATGACTCCGGCCAACAAAGTGCGGGCTTTAGTTTGGTCTTGCTGTTAGGCATGACAGCGTCTGGCAAAAAACCTTTTTTGAAGTTGAGAAACCTCATCGGCCGCAATAATTGCAACTCGTATGCCCAGTCGCCTCAAAACGCCCAAGCTACTGTTCTTCTTAACTTTAGCCATGCGGCCCGCGAGCGCGGATAAATACATTAAATCCAAAAAATTGGTGAGTATCCATAATCCAGAAGTCCCAGGTAATTTGTTATGACGGGCGGGGGCGGGCGACCCATTGCCGAGCGCAGCTATTTTATGTCAGGCCTGGCGGCTTTTCGGCCCGCCGAGCCAAGCAGTGGTAGAATGCTCGCGCCCGCAGGTTTAGAAGGCAGCATAAGGGAGCCCAAAGGAGCCGCCAGACGTGGCCGAACGAATCTACCGCGACCCCGTTCACAACATCATACGCCTTCGCACCGAGACGGAAGAGGGCCGTCTGATGGTGCGATTGATTGACTCGGGCGAGTTCCAGAGGCTGCGCCGCATAAAGCAGCTCGGGCTCGCGCTCTATACCTATCAGGGCGCAGAGCACTCGCGCTTCGCGCACTCTCTCGGTGTGCTTCACCTGATGACGCGCGTGCTGGACAAGCTTGGCGAGAGGTATGAGATAAGCCAGGAGTCGCGTGCCGCCGCTCGTGCTGCGGCGCTTCTGCACGACATAGGCCACGGCCCCTTCTCTCACGTGATGGAGAAGGTGCTCGGGTTTCATCACGAAGCCTGGACTGTGCGTGCCGTCTTGAGCGAAGAGACGGAAGTGGGCCGTGAGCTTCGCGCCTACTCGGAAGATTTGCCTGAGAGCATAGCCGGTATCATCGAAGGCAGGTTTCAACCGGCGGCGCTCGCGCAGCTCGTCTCGTCCCAGCTAGACGTTGACCGCATGGACTATCTCTTGCGCGACTCGCTCATGACTGGCGCGAAGTACGGCATCTATGACCTTGAGTGGATAATCAACGCGCTGGCGATTGATAAGGAACACGACCGCATCTACGTGGAGGCGCGCGGGCTCTACGCGGTGGAAGAGTATCTACAGGCGCGCTACTACATGTTCCGTCAGGTCTACTTTCATCGCACGTTGAGGTCTGCCGAAGCGGTGCTGCGCTCTGTCCTGAGACGCGCGCTGAGGTTGCTTGAAGCAGGTGAAGAGGTCTGGTGCGCGCCCGGCACCGCGTTCGAGAAGATGCTCAGGCGCGAGCCCCTGACGCTCACGGAGCATCTGGCAATGGACGACTCGGACGTTATCTTTCACGTCAAGCAGTGGCAGATGAGCAAGGACACAATCCTGAGCGACCTGAGCCGGAGATTCGTGCAGCGCCGTCTCTTCAAGGCGATTGACGTTGACATGCCGAATGAAGAGCACGCCAGCTTCCTCGCGGCCGCCAGAGAGGTGACGGCGCGGGGCGGCTTCGACCCGGACTACTACTTCATAGAAGACCACGCGGGCGACGTTCCCTACTACGCTTACTACACGGCTGAGGGCGCTGAGCCGAAGGCGCGCATCTATGTTGAGGACGGCTACGCCCGGCCTCGCATACGAGAGATAAGCGAGGTGAGCGACGCCGTGCGCGGGTTAGCGCGCGGCTATCACCTGCACCGCGTATGCTTCCCCGCCGAAGTCAAGGAAGATGTCTACGCTATCTATCACAGCAGCGCTTCGCCGCAATCGGCGGCAGGAGCCGGAGACTGAAACGATTTTGGATTTTAGATTTTGGATTTTGGATTGGAGTGATAATGAATCTCGCCCGCAGCAAGCTGCGGGGTATCAGAAGAGGTCGAGTTGAGTAGTTCCCTTCGACCTGCCCTGCTCTTTGATATATCGCTTTACCACCTCCTCGTTGTTGTGTGTGCCTATTGTGCTGATGAAATATCCGTCCGACCAGAATTCCCCTCCCCACAGTTGCTCCTTTACTTCAGGCATCTGCTTGAAGATTTCCCTCGCCGTGATGCTCTTTATTGTCTGCACGATCTTCTTCGGGCTGTACTTCGGCACACTTTGTACGAGGAAATGCACGTGGTCTTTGTCCGTCCCTATTTCCAGAAACTCTATCTCGTACCTGAGAGCTATCTCTTCGCAGATTTCCTTGAGCTTTTCATCTACCAGCGGCGTAAAAACAGCCCTCCGGTATTTCGCCGGGCAGACGATGTGGTAAAGCAGAAGGCTAACATTGTGCTTTTTCCGAATGAGGTCGCTCATTCGTACAGTATAGTTCCGCAGCAAGCTGCGGGGAATGTACCATTAAGGATGGTATTCAA
>DATELK010000029.1:0-2864 GCA_035276685.1 Pyrinomonadaceae bacterium
AACCGCCTGCGGTAGCGGGCGGGTCTAACATACATCGTGACTCTACTCAGACCAATACCCGCCCGCTACCGCAGGCGGTTCTGACCTGCTCTTCTTGACCTCGTGGCTTCTCCTTCCTAGAATTAGAGCGTTCCCTCAAACAAAAGCCCCCTGCACATCAAATTTCATCTTCATGGAGGGAATCCTATGTCCAGCAACAGGAGCGACAACAGCCAGGGCGATACGGGGACGCGCGATATTACCTACGACCTAATCAGCACGGCCTACCATCTGCTTCAGGGAGCCGAGACCGTCGCGCTCTACATAGCCGACGCGAAGCAGGAAGGGAACGAAGAGCTGGTTCAGTTTTTCCAGGAGACCAAGGACGAATATACGCGCCGCGCAGAGAGAGCCAAGCAACTGCTCGCACGCCACATCGGCGGCACGCAGGGACAGGCCGCCTCCGGCTCTTAAGATTGTTAGGCCGCGAGAAGAAAAATTAACAGGGATAGACAGGATGAACAGGATAAAGAAAAGATAACTCTTTCTCTTTTATCCTGTCTATCCTGTCTATCCCTGTTTGAATTTCCCTCTGATTATCTCTGGCCGGACTTAGAAGCCCATGCCGCCGCCCATTCCGCCTGCGCCGCCGGGCATGGCGGGCGTCTTGTCGTCTTCGGGAAGCTCAGAGACCATGGCTTCGGTCGTGAGCATGAGGCCCGCGATTGAAGCCGCGTTCTGAAGCGCCGTGCGAGTGACCTTGGCGGGGTCAATGACGCCAGCCTTAACCAGGTCTTCGTACTCTTCAGTAGCAGCGTTGAAGCCCTGATTCTCGTTCTTCTCGGAGCGGACGCGCTCAACCACGACCGCGCCCTCTTTGCCTGCGTTCTGGACAATCTGCCGCAGGGGCTCTTCCAGAGCGCGCTTGACGATGGTCACGCCAATCTGCTCGTCAGAGTCGCCTTCGCCGCCGTCCGTCACGTCCAGCTTCTCAAGAGCCTTGGCCGCGCGCACCAGCGTCACGCCGCCGCCGGGGACGATGCCCTCTTCGACGGCCGCGCGAGTGGCGTGCATGGCGTCCTCTACACGCGCCTTCTTCTCCTTCATCTCGGTCTCTGTAGCAGCGCCGACTTTAATCACGGCGACGCCGCCGACGAGCTTGGCAAGACGCTCCTGCAACTTCTCGCGGTCGTAGTCGGAAGAAGTCTCTTCAATCTGAGCGCGAAGGGTCTTGACGCGGCCTTCTATGTCGGAGGTTTTGCCCACGCCTTCGACAATCGTGGTGTTGTCCTTGTCAATCGTTACCTTCTTGGCGCGTCCGAGGTCTTCCAGCTTGACGTTCTCAAGCTTGATGCCGAGGTCTTCCGAGATGACTTTGCCGCCCGTCAGAATCGCTATGTCTTCGAGCATGGCCTTGCGGCGGTCTCCGAAGCCCGGAGCCTTGACCGCAGCGACATTCAACGTGCCGCGCAGCTTGTTGACGACCAGAGTGGCCAGAGCCTCGCCTTCCACGTCCTCCGCGATGATGAGCATGGGCTTGCCCATCTTGGCTACCTGCTCAAGCAAAGGAAGCAGATCCTTCATGGAAGAAATCTTCTTCTCGTTGATGAGAATGAGCGGGTTGTCCAGCACAGCTTCCATGCGCTCGGGGTCTGTCACGAAGTAGGGCGACAGGTATCCACGGTCGAACTGCATACCTTCGACGACTTCCAGAGAAGTCTCCATCGTCTTGGACTCTTCGACAGTGATGACGCCGTCCTTGCCTACCTTGTTCATTGCTTCGGCAATGATGGAGCCTATGGTCGTGTCGCCGTTGGCGGAAACTGTTCCGACCTGAGCGATGGCGTCGCCCTTGACGGGCTTCGACAGGCGATGAATCTCTTCGACTGCGCGCTCGACGGCCTTGTCAATGCCGCGCTTGAGAGCCATAGGGTTAGCCCCGGCGGCAACAGTCTTCACGCCTTCGCGGAAGATTGCCTGCGCGAGCACGGTTGCGGTGGTAGTTCCGTCGCCCGCAACGTCAGAAGTTTTGGAGGCGACTTCTCTGACCATCTGCGCGCCCATGTTTTCCAGAGCGTCCTTCAGCTCAATCTCTTTGGCGACTGTCACGCCGTCCTTTGTAATCGTGGGGGAGCCGAACTTTTTGTCTATGACTACGTTGCGCCCCTTGGGGCCGAGCGTGATTTTCACAGCGTCGGCGAGCTGGTTGACGCCGCGCAGGATGGCCGCGCGCGACTCTTCACCATGAATTACTTGCTTTGCCATTTTATCTTTCTTCTCCTACTGAAAAATTTTCAGATACTCAAACTAAAAGGCAGCTACGTGAGACTGAGTCTCTTACTTGCTGCCCTTTTTGCTGCCGGATGCTGCGCCCGCGCGCTCTATGATTCCTAAGATTTCATCCTCGCGCATAATCAGGTACTCCTCGCCTTCGAGCTTGATTTCGGAGCCACTGTATTTGCCGAAGAGAATGCGGTCGCCCACTTTTACGTCGAGCGTCTGGCGCGTGCCGTCTTCTCTGTACTTGCCTTCGCCAACTGCTATCACTTCGCCCTCTTGCGGCTTCTCTTTGGCCGTGTCCGGGATGATGATGCCGCCGCGCACCTGCTCGCCCTCTTCAATGCGGCGAACAATAACGCGGTCGTGCAGGGGTCTGATGTTAGTAGCCATACTGCAAAACTCCTTTCGAATTCCAACGATAATTTATTTATGGATTGCACACGCCTCCGGGAGTCAAAAGATTAGCACTCCTTTCCGGCGAGTGCTAAAAATATAGCACCAACAGCCATTTTGTCAACTTTATGATTCATAAAGCAGGACAGTACCGCCTGCGGTAGCGGGCGGGTTCTTATGCAGCCAAGACCCGCCCGCTACCGCAGGCGGTA
>DATELK010000030.1:0-15123 GCA_035276685.1 Pyrinomonadaceae bacterium
AGCACGCGCTCCATCTTTCCCAGATGGCTGCGCCTCTTCCACAGCAAGCCCCCCATCCACAGGTGCAGCGCCGCCCCCATGCTGTAGCCTATGAGCTGTAGAACTTCTAATAAGGACATGATAAAGGCAATGCAGAAGGCAGAGTGCAGAATGATGAATGAAGAAAAGATTCAACTTGAATAGTTCTTTAATTCATCATTCTGCACTCTGCCTTCTGCATTATTTCTAGTTGCTGCTTATGTTCGCCTGTGATGCGCCGCCGGAGGGGACGAGCGTGATTTCCACGCGGCGGTTGCGAAGCCGCCCCGCGTTCTTGGTGTTTGAAGCGACGGGACGCGCAGAGCCGAAGCCGTTGGCTTCTATGCGTGCGCCGTCAACGCCTGCGCTCACAAATTGCTCGGCCAGAGTGCGTGCGCGCTCCTGCGTTAGCTGCTGAAGAGCATCCGTGTTGCCGCGATTGTCCGTGTAAGCTTCTATGACTATTCGATAGTCAGGGTTATTGGCAAGGAGCGCGGCCAGCGGCTCAAGCTTTGCGGCTGCGGCGGGCGAAAGGCTGCTGGCGCGCATGTCAGCCCAGATTGATTCGGGCAGAGTCAGCACAAGCCCCTTCGCAGTCTCGCGCACGTTACCAAAGCTGGATAGCGTCTGCTTGAGCGTGACGGCGTTGGCCCGCTGCTGCTCGGCGCGCTCTGCCGTCTGTACTCTCTGCTGCTCCGCGCTCCGCTCGCCTTCGAGGCGCGCAAGCTTTATCTTCGCATCCTCGCCTTCTGTGCGAACCTGCGCCAGCTCGTCCCTCAGCCGTGCAATCTCGACGCGGGCGTCTCTCAGCTGCTGAGAGGTGTTGACGGCGTCGCGCTCTGCCAGCTCGCGCGCGCGCTGCTCTCTTTCGAGCGCGGCCTTCATATCGGCAATCTGCTGGTTGGCCGTGGCCGCGTTGTCTTCGGCCTCGCGCACGGCTCGGTCGCGCTCGGCAATCTCTTCCCGGCGCGCTCGTGCGACCTTGCGCGACTCGGCCATCTCTTCGGCCTTAGCTCCAAGCTCTATGGCCCTGCGCGCGGCGGCGTCAATCTCTGCCTCGGACTGCTTGAGCCTCCATGCGTTCTCTGCGGTCTCAAGCTGCGCCTGCGCGTCTCTCAACTCTTCGGTCGCGTCTCGCTCCGCCCCGGCGTAACGCGCGAGCCGTATGGCCTGACGCGCTCCGAGCAGCGTCGTCGGCGTTTTAAGATAGTCGGGGTCGGCCACCTCCGGCACGCGCGCGTCACGGAAGTAGTCGCTGGTGTTTCCCATGTACTGCACGTTGACGGTCGCGACCTCTGCGTCGCCCGGCCTAAGGGGCGGCAGATTTTCGAGCACTACCATGCGGGACGGGACTCGGACAAGAAAGTGCGGCTCGGCCGTGACGAGCAGCGCGAAGGTTTGAAGCGGAGTCGTCACGTCGAGCTTTGAATCTACGAACTGGCTGCCGCTTCGTTTTATCTCGCCGAGGTTATCCACGCGGCCTTCGGGCGAGACGGCCCACACGACGTAGGTCGTATAAATTCCGCCAAGCTCCATGGCGCGTGGCAGATTCTCTATGTTCAGCTCGACGCGAGTGCCGCGTCTTCCCTGCCGCCTGATTTTGGCCTCGCCCTTCAGGCGCGGCAGACGCGTCGTGCCTCGAAACTTGACGTTGACCGTCTGGTCAAGCGGGTAGGTGATGGCTACGGTCTGGCGCGGCACGTCGCCCTGCGCCAGCACGGATGCCGCCAGAGTAAAAGCAAGTAAGACTGCAAAAATCGAAGATGAGATGCGTAAAGGAGAGCTATGATTCATCTGGTTGCTCCTTTGTCTAATGTTTGTCGGCAAGCTTGCCCCTGCTGTTAGCAATGGATGCGCCGCACGCGGGCATTGTTGCCGAAGGAAGAGCCATGAATCAAGCTAAAACAAGAGCAGGAAGCGAAAGCAGGCGGTTTTCCATCAAATCTTCCCTTGATTTCCGCGTGGACTTCGCTTATAGGTACACAGCAATCCGAAGGGGCCAATTCCCCCATCTCTCAAGGAGAATTATCAGCAATGAAGTATGCAAAGCTTTTCGCAATTATAATGATGGCCGCGCTGTCGCTGGCGGGCTGCACGAAGAAGGCCAAGACGGAGGCCAACGCCAACACGGCCAACACAGCGAACACCGCTACGGAAAGCAGCAACACGGCGACCGATACAACCCAGACCGATTCTCAAACGACGGACAACAGCTCCGCCGGCAAGAGCAAGAATAAGAGCAAGCCCTCGGCGTCTGATTCCGGCGACTCGAACGACAAGAGCAGCTCATCTAGCGCAGAGCGTGCCTCTACACGAAACTCCGGCAACCGCGAGCAGAACAGCAACCGAACGGCCAAGCGCACCTCAAACAACGGCAACACGAGCGACAAGACAATCAAGGACGCGCAGAAGACCGTCAACCGTGTGCTCAGAGATGTACTGGGCAATAGAAACTAAGAGACGAAAGCCCCTTAGGGGGCGATATATCAGTAGCCCATGACGTAAGTCATGGGAATCAGAGCGAGAACAAATCAATAAGCCCCTGAAAGGGGCGACATAATGAATGTTTTATGTCGCCCCTTTCAGGGGCTTTAACTTTTTCGCTTATGGTTTCCCACGACTGGCGTCGTGGGCTACTGTTATGCCGCCCCTTTCAGGGGCTATGAATATTCCGCCCCTCGCGGGGCTCAAGCTTTTATGTTTAGCCTACGGCGCGGCGGCCTGCGACCAGTTGGACGACTATGAGCGCGATGGCGCATAGCAGCAGTATGTGTATGAAGCCTCCCTTGTGAAGCACCATCCCTATAGACCACGCCACTGCAAGCAGAACGGCAATCACCCAGAGCATTAAAGGTTATCTCCTCGAAACTTTCATTCTCATCTAACGCGCGCTCATGCGGCTAGACCCTCTGGGAAGACTGACGGCGCGAAGGCCCGTGCGCGCGGCGTCGCTCCCGATTAGAAAGCCCGTTGAGCCTGAGCTAACGGGCACGGTCACAAGCCCTCGCACAGACTCTCCCTGCCCGCCCGAGGCTGTGCGGCGGCTCTCGTCCTCTGCCTTCCAAATCATCTCGCCGCTGCGGCCCGAATAACCCGCGGCGAAGGCAGGCCCGGCGGCTACTATGACATCCTGCGCGCCGTCGCCGTCCAAATCCGCGAAGGTGGCCGAAGCAGCGTCGGTCGCGCCCGTCGAGTACCACATAATCTTTCCGTTGGCGGTGTTGACGGCCACTGTGCGCCCGCGTCTTGTGACCATCACGGCGTCAGGCATCCCGTCGCCGTCAAGGTCTGTCGAAGCGAGCGTGCCTCGCGGCGCGTCCTCGTCCGTCGCAACTCGCCAGAGCGGCTTGAGGTCGTTGGCGTTGAGCGCAATCAGCCCTCGCTCCGTGCCAATCAGCACGACTGCTCCGCCCGCGGCCTGCACGAAGAGAGGCGGCGTGGTCATCTGCGCGTCCAGCTTGATTGAGAGAGTGCGCTCCGCGTTTCCGCCTCTGACTTCAATCAGCCCGCCTTCAAATGCCATGACGACGCCGCGCACGCCCTGCGTCCTGAAGATTGCGGGAGCGCCCACGACGTTCGCGTCCAGCTTCGATTGAGCAATGACCTTTCCCGTGTCGCTCGCAAGCACTGTCAGAGTAGGCGTGCCGTCGCTCACCACGTAAACCTCGGCCTTGCCGTCGCCGTCCATGTCGGCAGCCGCGCCGCTCGCGGCTCTGCCCTCGACGCGCTGCTTCCAAAGCTCTCGGCCCGTAGCGCCTTCAAGAGCGCGCACGCCGCCCTCGAATGCTACGACCACGTTCGAGTTGCCGCGACCCGTCGCGAAGATTATCGGTGTGAAGGGACGCGCGCCGCCGTTGCCAGTGGTCTCGCCGCGAAGTGCGCGCGGACGGAAGCGAGCAGTCCAGATAGCGACGCCGGTTGTGCCGTCAAGCGCGTATACCATTCCCTCTTCGTTGACGCCTACGAAATCAACGCTCGCTCCCGTGCGAAGAGGCGCTGCTAGAGGCTGAGAGATGTTGCCTGTGGCCGTGCGCCAGCCCGAAGTGTCGGAAGCCACGACCGCGCGGCTATCGTCCGGCCTGTTGTTCATGGAAGTGTCCGTTTGCGTTGACGAAGAGCCTCCGACATCTACGGGCGTGGCCTGCGTGTACTGTCCTGCCTCGGACGGTGCGGGAGCTATGCGCCAGAAGTAGCGGCCGTTCGGCAACACGTTGACCGTGTACTCTGTGCCATAGACGAGCTTATCGAAGACTATGTCCGCGAACTGCGGGTCGCGCGCAATCTGCAAGCGATAGCGGCGGACACCCGGCTGCTCTTTCCAGTTGATGCGAAGCGGCGGCCCTACCTGTCTGGCTTCGGGCCTTGCGCCGCTCTGCGCCCGGGCTTCATGCAGAGGCGCTGTAGCGGCAAGAAGTAAGAGCAACAGCAGGGCTGAGCGTATCGAGGGAAGTGAAATTTGGGGCATGGCAGTTTGTTCGACTCGAAAGTCTTCTCTGTGAACTTCAGGGAGACTCGTTAAGTTTATACCCGACGCCGCGCACCGTCAGCACGTAGCGCGGGTTCTTCGGGTCTTCTTCTATCTTCTTTCGCAAGCGGTTGATGTGCGGGTCTATGTTTCGCTGGTAGCCTTCGTAGTCCGTGCTCCAGACCTGGTCAAGGAGCGCGTTACGAGACCACGCGCGCCCGGGCTCCGATGCCAGCAGTTCCAGAATCTGAAACTCAAGCGGAGTTAAATCAACCCGCTCGCCGTGGCGTATAACTTCGTGGCGTCGCTTGTCTATGACAAGGTCTCCGACTTCTATGCGCTCGGAGTCGCCCGACTGCGGGGCGTTCCCGGAGCGACGAAGCAGTGCCTCTACTCTCAGTTCAAGCTCGCGCGGGCTGAAAGGCTTCGCCAGGTAATCGTCCGCGCCCGCTTCAAACCCGGCCACTTTAGCTTCCACTTCGTCGTGCGCCGTCAGGAACATGGCCGGAGTTTGAACGCCGCGCTCGCGCACACGGCGGAGCAGCTCAAGGCCCGTCATCTCGGGCATCGTCACGTCGAAGATAAAGCAGTCGAAGCGCCCGGAGGTCGCGGGCTCAAGCGCTTCAGCGCCGCTTTCTCTCTCTTCAACCGTAAATCCCAGCCGCCGGAAATACTCTGCCAGCAGCAGCCTCATGCTCGAATCATCGTCGACGATTAAGAGACGCCTGCCGTTATACTTGTTACCAGTCTGTTGTTCCAAATCTTTCTCTAGCACCTTTCGGGCCGAAAGAATCTATAACCAAAGCTTCTACTCTACTAGATTACACGGGCAGTTTAATGCGAATGGTCTTTTGCCGTCAAAACTTTCACTCAAAGGAAGGGCTAAAATAATAGAGCGCGAAGGGACTCCATGGCAACACCGCCGGATTATAACGCATCAGCCGAGGTAAAGGAAAAATCTGCTTTTATCCTGCTTATCCTGTCCATCCCTGCTAATTTTCTTCTTCTAATTGAGCTACTGCTTATCATGGCTTGAGCTTGACGCCGCGCTCTGTGGGTAAGTAATATCTCGATTTACCGATTGCGGGCATCGGTTCCAGTCCTCCCTTTCCGAGAGCTACCGGCGACCACTGGCGCGAGGGCGCTTTGTCCCGGCGAGTAACAAATGCACGATCTGCGGCGACTTTTAAGATACCTCAAGCCACATTGGGGCATATTCACACTTGCGACCATCTGCATGGTACTGGTCGGTGTGCTTGAAAGCGCCACCAACGCGCTCGTCGTCCCCATCTTTGACCAGGCGTTTTCACAGACGGGCCAGCAGACGCCCACGCTCTACGGCCTGCAAAAGCTGATACCGGCTTCCGGCATAGGGGCCTGGCGCAACATAAGCATCCTGCTCGTCATCTTCACCGTCTCGAAAGGCATAACCGAATACTTCTCCACTTACCTGATGGCGCGAGTGGGTCAGGCGTCTGTGCTTCACCTGCGCCAAGACCTGTACCGTCACGTCCTGTCGCAATCGGCATCCTTCTTTGAGCGCCACCGCACGAACTATCTCGTCTCAAGACTTGTTTCGAGCGCCGCCGCCATAGAGCAAGCCGTCTCGAACACTCTGCGAGACATGCTGCGCGAGAGCTTCACGCTCGTCTTTTTCCTCGCGGCGAGCTTTTACTATAGCTGGCGGCTGACGGTCGCGGCCATGATGATTACGCCCATCATCGCTTACCTGACCGCTCGCTTTAGCCGCACGCTTCGCAACCTTGCGCGCGACGCCTACGAAGGCAACAAGTTTCTGACCGACACGGCGCAGGAGGCTCTGGCCAATCAGGCGATTGTCAAAGCCTACCGCGCGGAAGAGCGAGAGCAGCGCCGCTTTCGTGACGTGGCCATGCAGATTGTCCGGGCCAACCTGCGCTCGGCCAAGATAGCCGCGCTGTCGCCCCCGACCATAGAGATGATTGGCATGCTGGAAGTGATAGTGCTGCTCTATCTGGGCCAGCGTGAAATCATGGTCGGGCGCATGAACTCCGCTCAGTTTCTGACCTTCCTCATCTTTCTCTTCCGCAGCTACGACCCCATGCGAAAGCTTTCCCGTCTGCACAACAATCTGGAGCAGGCGCTCGCGGCAGCGCGCCACGTCTGGGAGGTGATGGACGAGCACGCGGAGATTTTAGAGAAGCCGAACGCTGTCGAGCTTAAGCCGCTAAAGAAGTCCGTAGAGCTTCGCGATGTCTCTTTCGGATACTCGAAAGACGCGCGGGCCGTGCTTCGCAACATCACTTTAAGCATCCCGAAAGGCTCCATGGTCGCGCTCGTGGGCGAATCAGGCGGCGGAAAATCGACGCTGACGAAACTGCTCCCGCGCTTTCACGATCCGAAAGAGGGCGCGGTGCTGTGGGACGAGACAGACCTGCGCGACGTGAAGCTTGCTTCGCTGCGCCAGCAGATAGCGCTCGTCACGCAGGAGACGGTTCTCTTTAACGACACGGTTCGCTACAACATCACTTACGGGCGACCGGACGCGACCGAGGCAGAGGTGGAAGAGGCTGCGCGCGTGGCCTTCGCGCACGACTTCATAATGGAGTTGCCCATGGGCTACGATACGGTCATAGGCGAGCGCGGCATCTTTCTCTCGGGCGGGCAGCGACAGCGCATAGCCATCGCACGCGCAGTCCTGACGGACGCGCCCGTGCTGGTGCTGGACGAAGCCACTTCTGCGCTCGACGCCGAATCCGAACGGCTCGTGCAGAAGGCTTTGACGAATCTCATACAGAATCGCACGACCGTAGTCATAGCTCATCGCCTCTCGACCATACGCCGCGCAGACCTCATAGTAGTCATGGAGAAGGGCCGAATCGTCGAGACGGGCAGGCACGAAGAGCTTCTCTCGCAGGGCGGACTTTATCGACGCCTATACGAGCTACAGTTCGCAGATGAAGAGGAGGAGGTACTGGTAAATGGTAAATAGACGAAACAGTTCTTTCCATTGACCATTTACCGTTTACTGTTTACCCATCTTATGAAATCCATGACAGGCTTCGGTCGCGGCTCGGCGACCGGCGATAATTTCAGCGTCAGCGTTGACCTCAAGACCGTCAACAACAGGTTTCTGGACGTGCACCTGCGCTTAGGGTCGGAGCTTTCCGCGATTGAGCCGCTCATCAAGCGGCGCATCACCGAAAGACTCTCTCGCGGGCGCGTTGATGCCAATCTCACCTTCGAGCGCACGGGCGAAGTCTCTTACGAATTGAACCGCCCGTTGATTGCTGGCTTCATCTCGGCCATGCGCGCCATGCAGCAGGAGTTCAACATCACGGGCGAGCCTGACATAAACGTGCTGGCGCGACTGCCCGGCGCTATGCAGCCCGTGCGCGACGGCATCGACGACGAAATGATTCGCGGCATAGAGCGCGCCGTGGAAGAGGCTCTGGACGAGTTGGAGCGCATGCGCGAGCGCGAGGGGCAGTCGCTCGTGGCAGAGATGCTCGGACGCCTCGTCGAGATAGAGCGTCACATCCCCGTCATCGAAGCTGCTGCGGACGGGCTCGTTGAAGCCTACCGGGCGCGACTGCAAAAGCGCATCGGAGAGCTTCTGGCGCGCGACGGGCAGGCGGTTGAGCTTGACCAGGGCCGCCTGGCTCAGGAGCTTGCCTACCTTGCAGACCGCAGCGACATCACGGAAGAGCTGACGCGCCTTAAAAGCCACCTGGCCCAGTTTCGTGAAGCGATTGTGAGCGGCGGAGAGGTCGGGAAACGGCTCGATTTTCTCCTTCAGGAATTGAACCGCGAGGCCAACACCGTGCTCTCGAAATCAACGGAGATGACCATCAAGGAGTCCGCGCTCTCCATAAAGGCGGAGATAGAAAAGCTGCGCGAGCAGGTTCAAAATGTCGAGTGAGACGGAAGAGATTGTGAACGGGGAAAGCCTTGCGGGCCCAAGGGATGCGCGCGGCATGCTCATCATAGTCTCGTCGCCTTCGGGCGGCGGCAAAGGCACTTTGATTCGCCGCGTGTTGAAAACTGTGCCTAATGTTGGCTATTCTGTATCGTTTACTACGCGCCACGCGCGCGAGGGTGAAACGAACGGGCGCGACTATTTCTTCATCTCCGAAGAGAGATTCCGCGAGATGATAGTCGCCGGAGAGTTTTTGGAATGGGCGCACGTACACGCCAATCTCTACGGCACGGGCCGGGCTCAGGTCGAGAAGGAATTAAAGGAGCGGCGCGACATCATACTTGAGATTGACGTGCAGGGGGCCGAGAGCGTCCGCCGCGATGTGCCCGGCGCGGTCGGCGTCTTCATTCTCCCCCCGTCGTTCGAGGTTCTGCGCGACCGGCTCACGGCGCGCGGCTCCGAAGAGGCCGTGGAGCTTTCGCTTCGTTTGAGGAATGCGCGGGGCGAGGTCGCGCGCTACAGAGAGTTCGATTACGTCATCATTAACGACGATGCCGAAAGCGCTGCGGCTCAGCTGGCTGCGGTCGTTTACGCCGAGAGGGCCAGGCGCGAGCGACAGGAGCAGGTCGCCGAAGAGGTGCTCAACAGTTTCCCCCTGTAAGCAAAGGCAATCATATTTCCAGACGCAACGGCGCGGAGGATGGATACTAAAATATGTCTAGAGTTGTAGAAGCAAGTGATGCTGCGGAAGAGAAGAACGAATCGCCTGAGCTGGATTCAAAATACCGCTTGATAATCGTGGCGGCTCAGCGAAGCAAACAGCTACAGCGCGGCGCGCGTCCGCGCGTGGAGCTAGACCCGCAGAAGCACAAGCCTACGCGTATCGCGCTCGAAGAGGTCGAGCGCGGCAAGGTCAGCTTCTCAGTCATAGATTCGACCAAGGGCCAGCAGGGATAGACTCTTCGCCACAGACAGAGCCCGCCCGCAGGAAGCTTTTCTTTCGAGTCGGGCCGATGAAGCGTCGCTACACTTTTTCTCAAAGGGGAAGCTAGGGCTTTGTCTCTCTGCCCCGGGCCTGATAGGCGCGCTCGACCTCCTGTGCCGCGCGCTCTTCTGCAATCGACAGGTAGGCATTCATGCGCGCCTCCCTGCCCCATTTTCCGCTTTCACGCAGAGCGCGCCAGTAGCCCATGAGATAATGCATGAGAAAACGCGCGTAGCCTTCGCGCTCATATTGCAGAACGTGCACGGCCTCATGCGCTACCAGCCATCCCGGAGCGCTTCTTCGCCCGCTACTGTCCGTTTTAATCAGCTCAGGTGATATTAAGACATGCCTGCCGAAGGTGATTGCGCCTATCCTTAAAGCGCGAGTCACGAGGCGGGCGAGCGCGCCCCCGTGAAAGCGTATGATTGGCAGCCTAAGCGTGGAGTCCTGATAAAATTCGCGCAGGAAATTTTCCAGATGTTCGTGTGACGGCGCAGCAAGTTTCAAGGCTTATATAAGTAGAGCTGTCTTTGAAGGGATGAAAGTACCGGCCTATATCCTCAATTCAATCTTTCCACGGCTCAGCCGTCTCTACGTATCTCTGAAGCGTCACGCCGTTTTGTGGCTCTTCGTCGCAACTTGCGCCGCTCTTTATTCCGCCCTGTCAATCCTGCGCCACCTGCATTTCAACACGGGGCTCGACATAGCTATCTTCGACCAGAGCATCTGGCATTACAGCAGGTTTTCCGCCCCGCTCTGCACCGTTAGATTAAACGCCGCCGAAAATCTTTTAGGAGACCATTTTCACCCGATACTAATTTCACTGGCCCCATTATACTGGATTGCCGGGCGCGCAGAAGTGCTGCTCATAGCCCAGGCCGTCCTCATAGCCCTCTCCATCATCCCCATATTTTTCTTCGCCAGTCAAAGGATTGGCAGAGCGGGCGCTGGCATCATCGCTCTAGCCTACTCGCTCTTCTGGGGCATACAACGAACCGTCGAGTTCGAGTTTCACGAAGTCGCGTTTGCCGTCCCCTTAATAGCGTTCGCCGTCTACTTCATTGACATCAGAAAGCGTGCCGCCTACTTCATCTGCTTTCTGCTGCTCATACTGACGAAGGAGAACCTGACCGTTCTGGTGGCCTTCTTCGGCATCTACCTTCTCTCAAAGAAGCTCTACAGGGACGGCATCATCGCGGTGGCCCTGGGCGCTTTGAGCTTTCCGCTCATCACGAAAGCGATTATTCCATACATAGCGGGGCGGCAGTACACTTACTGGTCGTATCAAAACTTCGGCCCCGGCCCCCTGAGCGCTGCTAAAACGCTGATCCTCAAGCCCGGCCTTCTCTTTCGCACTTTGGTCACGCCTCGCGTCAAGCTCAAAACCATCTGGCTGATATTTTCGCCCTTCCTCCTTCTGTCTCTGGCGTCGCCATTATTCATTCTGGCAATCCCACTGCTGCTTGAGCGCTTTCTCTCGGACAAGCCCAATTTCTGGGTCGATACGTATCATTACACGGCCACCATTTCGCCTGTCTTAGCGATGGCAACAGTGGATGCTCTTCATAGACTCACGAGCTTAATCAAGGCGAGCCGTGCGCGCGCTCTCTCTATCTACATAGCGTGCTCGATTATTCTGGCAATCAACTTGATAATGCTGCGCGACATGCCGCTCTGGACTCTCACCACGAGCGACCTATTGCATTTCAGCCAGACGGAGCGTGCCGGTTACGACGCGCTTTCTTTGATACCTGCGGGCGCGAGCGTGCTGGCACAGGAGCCCATCATGCCGCATTTAACTCAAAGACCTTACATCTTCAGATTTAATCCGGACATGGACTTGCCAGACGCCGATTACATCATAGCGAGCCGCAGCGTAGCCTCTTATCCTTATAGAAGCTTTGAAGAGATAGAAGCTTATCTGCGGCGGCAGCAGGAGAGGGGCTACGCGAAGGTGTTCGAGCGTGACGGCTGGACAGTGCTGAAGTCTCCCGGCCCGCCCTTTAACCCAGACGCCCCGCCGTCTCTGCTGGTTGATGAGAATACGAAACGCGCGGCCGCGTTCGATTCAGTGCGTATGACGGGCGGCCCCTTCCTAGTCACTTCGGATAATCCTCTGAACGAGGATAAGCAGGCCCGCATAGTTCTCTTCTCCACCAACGTTCAATCCACGCTGAGCGGCCAGCCGCTTGACATAAGCGTGCAGGCCGAGGACTGCCGGGGCAACGTTCGCCAGCTTGAAATAGAATCTACTCGAACGCTGATAGATTCGGCGCGGCTGACACAGATTGTCGTCAAGCTGCCCCCAGAGATGAAAGGCGCTGGCGAGGTCTGGCTAAGCGTCAAAGCCCACGGCAGAGTGAGCAACAGGGCGGCCATAGAAATCAGATAACGCCGCGTTGGAAAGCTGCGCCTCCGTCACATGCCTTTATAGTCCGGCCCGCCGCCTCCTTCCGGCGTCACCCAGTTGATTATCTGGTACGGATCCATTATGTCGCACGTCTTGCAGTGTACGCAGTTTGAGAAGTTAATCTGCAAGCGGCGGCGTCCGTCCGAGCCGTCTTCCACCATCTCGTAAACCGCAGCCGGGCAGAAGCGCTGGCACGGGTTGCCGTACTCCTCCGCGCAGCGCGTAGAGCAGATGTTCGTGTCAAGCACGTGAAGGTGCGCGGGCTGGTCTTCGTCATGCTTGACGGCCGCGTGGTAAACGTCCGTCAGCTTCGTGAAGGTGAGCTTGCCGTCGAAGCGAAGCCCGTTGTAGCGCTGCGAGATGTCGTCTCCCCTGTAGCCGTACTCCGAAAGCTTCTCAAGCGCCTCGTGTCCAGGCTCTGCGCTCGCGCGGTCAAAGAGGCCCCACGAGCGGCCGCCCGTGATGAACTGTAGTCCTGCGTTCGCCATCCCGAGCCAGCGTCCCCGGCGAAAGCCTGCGTGAAAATTCCTGACCTTTCGAAGCTCCTGCATGACCCAGCTTCCCTGCACCAGCTCTTCATAGCGCTTAAGCTTGTTGGCCGAATAGTCGCCTGCCAAGAGCGCTTCAAAGATGGCTTCGGCCGCGAGCATGCCGCTCTTAATCGCCGTGTGTATGCCCTTCAGGCGCTGCGAATTCAGGAAGCCCGCGCAGTCGCCTACGAGCAGCACTCCGTCCGCGTAAATCTGCGGCATGGCGTAGAGCCCTCCGGCCGCTATGGTCTTCGCGCCGTAGCGAATCATCTTCCCGCCTTCGAGAAGTTTTGCCAGAAAGGGATGCTGCTTGAAGCGCTGGAACTCCGCGTGCGGGTCAAGCAGCGGGTCGCGGTAATCCAGTCCCGTCACGTAGCCTATGTTGATGATGCGATTCTGCATCCCGTAAATCCAGCCGCCGCCATAGGTCTTCGTGTCCGACGGATACCCGAGCGTGTGCGTCACGCGGCCCGCGGGATAACGGTCGTCCGGCAACTCCCAAAGCTCCTTGATGCCGAGAGAGTAGACCTGCGGCTCGCGTCCTTCATTCAGATTCAGACGCTCCGAGAGCTTTTTCGTAAGCGACCCGCGCGGCCCTTCTCCCAGCACAGTCACCTTCGCCAGCAGGTCTACGCCCGGCTCGAAATTCTCCTTCGGCTCTCCCTCTTTATCAATTCCCTTGTCGCCCGTGCGAACGCCTATCACACGGTCTTGCTCGTCATAAAGCATCTCCGCGCCCGGAAACTCTGGGAAGATGTTGACGCCCGCCTCTTCGCATTTCTCGCCGAGCCAGGAGGTCAGGCGATTCAGAGAGACAATGTAATAGCCGTGATTCTTCAGCGGCGGCGGCGTAATCGGAGAGCGAATCGCGCGCCCCTTCGTCAGATAAAGAAAGTAGTCCTCTTTGACGGGTGATTCGAGCGGCGCTCCCTGCTCTTCAAAATCCGGCACAAGCTCTCTGAGAGCGCGCGGGTCCATGACCGCGCCGGAAAGAATGTGCGCGCCCACCGTTGAGCCTTTTTCAATCACGCCTATCTCAATCTCGCCGAGCGGCTTGCCCTCGCGCTTGCCGCCCGCGACCGATTCGTTGTGCTCGCGCACGAGTCTTGCGAGGTGAAGCGCGCCGCTCAAATTCGCAGGCCCCGCGCCGACGAACACCACGTCCATCTCAAGCTGCTCTCGCTCAATCTTCTCTCTCATACAAACCTCTGGGAATCCTTTCAAAGAAAGGCTCGAAATAGTGTTAACTTAAAAATGAATGACCATTCACTCAGTCGAGTATATCAGACGCGGCGACAGAGTAAAAAGGCGTAAGGGCTCAAGATGAGCGTCACAACTTTTTCCTTTTACCATCTTACTTTTGCCTTATACTGTCGAGCGAATGCATCTGCCGGTCACCTCTAAAAAAAGCTTCGCTTTCATCATCGCCTGCGCGCTCCTGCTGCTCATAGCTGCGCTGGCGCTCTTTTTCTTTGCGCGATTGCAGAGCGAGAGGGCTCTGGCGCGCGGCGGCGGTGCGCCTCCTGCGCCGGGCGCTCGCATGGCGAGCTTTCCCAAACTCTTCCTCTGGGCATGGGAGCGGCCGGAGCAACTGGAATTCATCAACCCGCGCGAAGTGGGCGTGGCTTTCCTGTCCAGAACAATCTACCTGCGCGGCGACAAGGTGATTGAGAGGCCGCGCATGCAGCCTCTTAAAGTTTCGCCGGGCACGACTCTGATAGCGGTCGTCAGGATAGAGACGGTGCGCGACGAGCCGCCGACTCTCTCGGACGAGACGCGCGCGAAGGTGGCAGAGGCGCTTCTGGAAGCCTCTCGCGCGCCGCAGGTGCGTGCGCTTCAGATAGACTTCGACGCGCTGAAATCCGAGCGCGCGTTCTACACAAAGCTGCTGCAAGACGTGAGGCAGAGGCTTCCCCAAGAGATGCCGCTCTCCATCACCGCGCTCGCGTCATGGTGCGTGGACGACAACTGGCTCGACGGCCTCCCCATAGACGAAGCCGTGCCGATGCTGTTCCAGATGGGGCTGGATGAACAGCGCATCAAGAGCTATTTGAAACAGGGCGGAGAGCTTCAGAGCCCTGTCTGTCGTTTGAGCAAAGGCGTCTCGACGGATGAGCTTATAGAGCTTGTGCCTGAGAGAGCGCGTCGCACCTACTTCTTTAACGCTAAGCCCTGGACGGAAGATTCAATGCGCCGCGCCATAGAAAGGAACAGTAAATGAGAATCCCCCGGCTTAAGAGCCTGATTGTTATCTTAGCCATAGTGTCCGTGCTCCTATCCGCGCAAGGGCCCGCTTACGCCTGCGGCCCGTTCGCCAGAGACGCCATCTTCTCTTACGTCAAGC
Organism: Pyrinomonadaceae bacterium; assembly: GCA_035276685.1. GTDB lineage: Bacteria > Acidobacteriota > Blastocatellia > Pyrinomonadales > Pyrinomonadaceae > JACVRN01. The sequence continues at coordinate 14,651 of DATELK010000030.1, forward strand.
ACCCGGACTTTCCCCTCGAAGGCTTCGCGCGAGGCCAGCTTGGCATACTTCGACCCGAATACGCGCGCTCTTATCTCTACGTAGCCTACCGCCACATGAACGGCATGAGCTTCACGGCGGAAGAGCAGGCGGTGCTGGCAAGCCTGTGGAAGGAGCGCTTCGCATACGACTGGCAGGAGACGGCCGAAGAGGGCAAGACAAAGTGGCTGGCCGCTCGCAAGAGAGTCAAAAGCGCATCGACTTCGGAGCCTTCAGTAGAGAGCTTCAGGGCCACAGGCAAAGAGCAGTACGACAGCTTTCTAAACTGCCCCAACGATGCTTTCGAGAGCGCCGCAGCAACTCTGGATGCCCGCATCAAACAGTTCGGCGCAGAGAGCGCGGAAGTCACGGACTGGCTTCAGGCTCAGGACAAGGTTTTTAGTAACTGCGGGAGCGGCGAGTCAATACCGGAAGCCGCGAATGCTTCGGCACAG
>DATELK010000031.1:0-17908 GCA_035276685.1 Pyrinomonadaceae bacterium
GGGCTGTGGTATTTCGATCCGTATGCGCGCACCGGAAAACGCTCGGGCGCGTGGATGGACGCATACCGCAACCAGGAGCGCGTGGACCATCCGATCACGACGATCGTCTCGAACAACTCGAACTTCGTGAAGGGCGCGCCCGGCGAGCCGGTGCTGATCTCGTGGGACGACGCCACGACGATGTTCCACGAGTTCGGCCACGCGCTTCACGGGCTCTCTTCAAACGTCACTTATCCTTCGCTCTCGGGCACGGCAGTCCCGCGCGATTACGTGGAGTTCCCTTCGCAGTTGCTTGAGCACTGGCTCTCTACGCCGGAAGTCCTGCAACGCTTCGCAGTGCATTACCAGACGGGCAAGCCCATCCCGCAGTCGCTCGTTGACAGGATAGAGCGCGCTGAGACATTCAATCAGGGATTCGCGACGGTTGAGTACCTGGCGAGCGCGCTCGTGGACATGAAGCTTCACCTGGCCGGAAGCCAGAAGATTGACCCGGACGCCTTCGAGCGAAAGACTCTGGAAGAATTGGGTATGCCCGCAGAGATTGTCATGCGCCATCGCACGCCGCAGTTCGGGCACGTCTTCTCAAGCGACGCCTATTCAGCCGGGTACTACAGCTACCTGTGGTCTGACGTGCTGAACGCGGACGCCTACGAAGCCTTCATAGAAGCCAAGGGCCCATATGACAGGGCTGTCGCAAGCCGCCTGCGTCAATACATCTTCTCCGTCGGAAACACGATTGACCCGGCCGAAGGCTACAGGGGATTTCGCGGGCGCGACCCACAGATAGAAGCCCTCATGCGAAAGCGCGGCTTCTCAAAGCGTGAAACAAGCGGCACCAGCAAGAAGCGGGGTTGAGTAGACAGGACAGTACCGCCCGCTACCGCAGGCGGTACTGACTTTCTTATTCAGTAAGTGTGGTGTTCTCGCGTATAAATTCCGCCGCTTGTCTAAGGGCGGTTCTGGCTTCGGGCAGGATGCCGTCCATCATCTGCCAGCAGTGAAAGACGTCTTCGTAAACTTCAAGGCGGCTTTCGCCTCCGGCCTCCTGAATCTTATCGTGAACGCGGCGCGAGTCGTCCAGCAGCAACTCCGTCGAGCCCACCTGCAAGAGAACCGGCGGCAATCCAACAAGGTCGGCGAAGACCGGCGAGGCATAAGCAGCAAGAGGAGAAGCCTCGCCCAGGTAAGCCCCCGCGAACTCCGTCACGTTGCTCGGCCGAAACATAACGCACAGCCCGTCGTTGAGGCGCGCAGACTCGCCCGTCCCTGCCAAATCAGTCCAGGGCGAAAAGCAGACAGCGCATGCCGGAAGCGGCAACCCTTCGTCTCGCGCACGCACGAGCGTCGCAAGCACCAGCCCTCCGCCAGCCGAATCTCCGGCCAGAGAGATAAGACGCGCGGGCACGCCTTCATCCAGCAGCCAGCGATATGCGGCCAACGCGTCATCCAGTGCCGCCGGGTAACGATGCTCAGGGGCAAGGCGATAGTTCATGCTAAAGACCCTTTGGCGGCTGAGACGTGCGAGAGCCGCCGTGATGGGCCTATGCGTCGCGGCGGAACATGAGACGTAGCCTCCGCCGTGAATGTACAGAACGACTCCCTCCGCCGCACTGTCTACCTCAAGCCACTCGCCGCGCACCCTCTGCGTCTCCACTTGCCTCAAACGTATCCCGCGCGTGCGAAGCCACTGGTAAAAGGGAGTGGAGCCGAAGAGACGACGCGCCCTCCGCGCCACCTCCTGCTCGTCGCGCCCCCAGCGTCTCCTGCGTATGAGCATTCGCACGCTCGCGTTCAAGCCGCGTGCTCGCCAACTAGACATAAGCTCTCTATTAATCCTTAACTGATGCTTGAGAGGTTGTCTTTGGAGACTATTCCTCCGGCATCGTTGGTATCAACTTCCGTGCGGGCCGCTTCTTCCGTGGCATAGAGCCACTTGAGGAAGGGCGGCGCGATTATGGTTGTCGCCACGGCCATGAAGAGCACCACGCCGTAAAGCTCTGCGTTGATGACGGCCATCGTCAGGCCTATCTGCGCGACGACTATGCCTACCTCACCTCTCGGCACCATCCCCATGCCGACCTGCGCCGCTCGTCTCGCTCCCAGATTCCATGCGCCAGCGCCGCAGCCCAGAAGCTTCGTAGCCACGGCCACGACCGTCACCATGATTGAGAGCAGGATAACCGACGTGTCGCGGAAGACTTCTAGCCGAAGCTGCATCCCTATGTTGACCAGAAAGAACGGAACCAGAAACTCCATCACCCCGCCCGTCTGCCTGTGCATGGCGTGGTCGTCCTCCGACGCCTCCGCCATAGCCATGCCCGCGAGGAAAGCTCCTATGATGGCGGCGACTCCTATGTAGGCGGCCGCGACGCTCAGGCCCAGGCATAGAATGAGCCCGAAGATGAAGAGGGAGCTGCCTATGCGTAGACGGCCTATGCGGGGCGAAAGGCGCGTCACGACGGGAGCGCCCACGAGCGCCACGAAGGCTGTGAAGCCTATGGCCAGCGCGGCCGTCGTGATGATTTCCACGTAGTTGATAGAGCCTGCGGCGAGGCTTGAGACGACGGCCAGCACCAGCAGCCCTAGTATGTCGTCTATGACGGCAGCGCCGAGGATGATGCGCGCCGTGGGAGCGTCCAGAAGCCCTAGCCCTGAGAGCACGCGGGCCGTGATGCCGACTGAAGTCGCGACCATAGCCGTGCCTACAAAGAGCGCCTCGACGGTGGTCGCGCCCCATAGACGCATCAGCAGCCAGCCGCCAAGAAAGGGCGCTATCACGCCCAGGACGGCGACAATCATAGCGCTTCGGCCTACGCGAAAGATGGCCGCAGGCTTTGTCTCAAGCCCGACTGTGAAGAGCAGGAAGATGACGCCTATCTCGGCCAGCGTGCCTGTTATCTCCGAAGGCGCGACCCAGCCCAGCACGCTCGGCCCTATGATTATCCCGGCCAGTATCTCGCCCGCCACGGCAGGCTGGCGCAGCCGCTCGAACAGCTCCGCCATGACCTTGGCCGCCACCAGCATCAGGAAGAGCGTCACAAGCACCTGAGTGCCTGCATCCGTTGCGGCTCCGAGAATCACATACATCGTTCATCTCCCGGCTTCTTAATAATTAATTTGACTACCGGCTGTATATCTTATTTTCGCAGGCGCGCAAAGCTGCCCGGTCACTCGTCCGCGTCTTCAGCAAGTCCGTAGAGAAACAGGGTCAGCAGATAAAAGAGAAGTCCTGCCAGGCCGCCGACCCATAAGGGCATGGCCGCAATGAGTTGAAGGGCGACCGCACAAGTGATAATCAGCGTCCCGGCAGCGAGCGCATGTGCAGCTATGAGCAGCCACATAAACTCTGTCCCCCACAGCTAAAGCTTCCGGACTCTTCACCCGCCGCAACGGCAAAGACGCTGCGGCGGGCAAAAGTCCATTGTCATGCGGCTCAGGCCGCCTGCTGCTTCTTCGAGTTGCGCTCGCGCGACTTGATGCTCGTCTCGACCGTATTCTTCTGGTGCTGTCTGCCAGAATAGATAACGAACAGGACGATGATGCCGATGATGGCGGGTATAGCCACTAAGAAAATAGTGCTGGTTTCCATGATGCTCTCCTTTATAAGTTTCGTATCCAGAGGGCGGACACGCTTTTTTTGCGTCCGTCCCGCTCCATGAAAGGCCCCGTCCGTTTGGCGCACGAAGACGAACTTCCACGCACGCTTCTCATGCGCGAGCGACAGAAGAGGCCGGAGGTCTATTTAATCAGGATTAGACGGAGCAGGGCGGCGCGCGGCCAGGAGGCTGAGCCGCGTACGCGGAAGTGCTTTGAAGAGGCGTGTAAACGGGCCGCTTGAAGATTCGCGCTTCGGCAGGCCCTGTCGAGACGCCCTTTGGAGTGTGGGCCGCAACAGACAGGGGTTGACGCTCTGCGCCAGCGCGCTTCTGCGCTGGCGCTGCAATCGCCACGCGGAAAGCAGCAGTTTTGCTCGACGCGGGAAGATTCGAAGCGGCAGGGTTGGGGCTCAGGTGCCCCGCGTAGGCCTGGGCTGCGGCGGGCAGCGGCAGAAGGCGCGTGCCCACATTGTTAGAGACGCACAGCGAGACGAGCGCGCCAATGATTATAAGTGCGCGCATGGCAGACGGCTTCAATCTGCTCGCTCTACGTGTCATAGAGAATAGTGATGATAATAGCAACTGAATAGATGTATATAAAAGCGTAAATCTTTATTTCCGGGCACACCAATTCCCCCGTTGCGACATCAAATGCTAGGTCAGCCTGTCGAGGTCGGCAACTTAAGCTTTTAAGCCCCTTGACGGGCGCTTCTATTTTTAAGAGGGAGTCCGGAGTGAAAAAGAAAGAGGCTAGAGGCGCAATTCTGGCCGCAGCGCTCGTGATGGCTGCGGTTTTTGCCGGTCTGTTTCTGGGCGGTCGCGCTCGCTTAAGGGTCGGGCAGAAAAGCCTTGTGCCTTCGCCCGTCACGAGCGCCGAAGCCGCAGAGATTCCCTCGTGGACGAGGGCCGTCCAAAGGGTCACGGAAGACAGGGGCGAGCCCGTGGGCAAGCAGGCGAAGGTCACTGTCCCTGACGAGCTTCGCCACTACAAGGACACGCGCCGCTTCCTCGCGATACAGGTGGCCGAGTGGCGCAAGCACCATTTTGACACCCCGCAGGACTATGCAGACCTGGCGGGCCTGATAAGCCGTGGCGAGATGGTGGAGGTCAAGCCCGTAAGCTCCAGCTACATACTCTACGGCGTGGGCGGACGCGCCACAGGCGAGCCCTTTACGGTCTACGACACAGCGGCCCGCAAGAGCATCCCGCTCCTAGACCGGGCGGAAGTTTCCGCCGAGTACGAGCGCATAGCGCAGTCACAGTCCACTTTGAAAGACGAGATTTCAGGGCTCAGGGCAGAGCTTTCATCCCTCTCTAAAAAAGAGCGTGCGCGTCGCGCGGAGCTTCAGAAAAAGGTTGCCGCCAAGGAGAAGTCGCTTAAAGATGCGCTGGCCGAAAAAGAGTCTCTGGATTCTTTCTACGGAAGCTCACAGGGCGAGGAGCGTCTCTTCGAGAGGCGCGAAAAGCTTGAGGCTCTGGCGAAGGATTTCGAAGGGCGCGAGTATAACTTGTCCAATGCTGCCTCGCGAAAGCAGATGAAGGTGCGTATGCTCAGCCACCTGCGGCCCGAGGCGCTCAAGGTGCTGGAAGAGGTGGCCGACTCCTACAGCCGGAAGTTCAACCGCCCGCTTCCCATCAGCTCGCTCGTGCGCCCGCACGAGTACCAGATGGAGCTGAGCAAGGTGAACCCGAACGCGATTCGCATGCAGACGCCGCCGCACTCCACGGGCCTCGCCTTCGACATCTTCAACAAGTACATGACTGCCGAAGAGCAGCAGTACGTGATGGACGAGCTGGCGCGGCTCGAAGACGCTGGCCGCATAGAAGTCCTGCGCGAGAACCGCGACCACTTTCACGTCTTCGCCTTCATAGACGGCACGCGCCCCGACGAAGCGCTCATCAAACAGTCCTTAGGCAAAGCGGGCGAAGCCGAATAGTGTTATTGGAATCAGTACCCGCAGCCTTCCCAGCCGCCCAGGATACTTGACGGTGCGCCCAGCAGGTACAGGTACGTCAGCACGGAATGGAAGCAGTCCACCGTCATCTTCACCGTCAGGGGATGGTCCAGCGAGTCCACCTCGTAGGCTCCCTTGACGTGATAGTAGTTATCGAACGGGTCTTTCGGAAAATCCGGCACCAGGTCTGGCCAGTTGTAGATTCTGAAGTTCGTCGCCACGGTGTTGTCGTAAGCATTCGCAAACGACCTGTCTCCGACGCGCGGCGAGGCCAGCGTGTAGACGGTCGGGTTGAGTGCGCCTCTGGCGGCCACGTTCAGCGCGTAAAGCGTGACGAGCGCTGAGCCCAGACTGTGCCCCACGGCGACAATTGAAGTTGTGCCTTCCGGCAGGCTCGTCTCATTCTCCAGTAGCGTCGCGGGCGCGTCCGAGCCCGGCACCGTGACCGCGAATGTTTTATAAATCTTCAGAAAGCCGTTAGCCACCTTACCTGCGCTCTGAGCGTAGGGGTACGGCACCAGCGCCCAGTCAAAATCGTCCCACCATTCCTGCCACGTCTGCGTGCCGCGAATAGCCATCACAAGCTGGCCTGGATTCGCGGTGTTTCTGGCAATGAACCCGTAATACTTCGGATATGTATTGCCGAGGAAGAAGTCCGTCATCTGCACGTTAAGGTACAGCTCGTAGCCTTCGGGGAAGGAGGGATAGTCGCTCTGCGAAGGGTTCAGGTTGTTCAGGTTCGCCGCGTAAGCCTGATACGCGGCTTCCACGAACATCCCGTAGCTCAAGGCATTTGGCGGTTGAACGCCCGTTGAATGTATCAGCATAGTCGCCTCTTTCGCTTTAGAAAATAAGAGCAGGTCAGAACCGCCTGCGGTAGCGGGCGGGTACTAGTTCCGCATGACTCTAGCTTAACTAATACCCGCCCGCTACCGCAGGCGGTTCTGACCTGTTCGGCTAACCCTGCCACTTGAGAATCTCGTCTATGGTCGTGACAGCTATAGGGTGATAGGTGGGACGGGCGCGCCTGTAGATGTTGATTGCGCGCTCGCGACCTTCGGGCGTCTTGTTCAGCTCTTCATAAAGCGGCTTGATGAATTTCCTGCGCCCTATGCCCATGAGAAACTCTTCCAGCTTGGGGTATGCCGCCTCGTAGCGGTTGCGTATGGCCATCAGCAGCCACTGAAAAACTATCTCGGAATTGCCTGAGCCCGTCAGTCGAAAAGCCCTGTCCAGCTCGCTCATGCGCGCACTGCCTAAGTCCTGCGGCAGGCTTTGAAGAAAGTGAAGCCATTCCTGAGTAGACCAGCGGGCCGCGGAAATTCCCGTCAAGGCAATCTCGCCCTTGAGCCAGCGCCCGGCCTGTTCCTCTACACGCTTAAAGGCGTCCGAGGCGGGACGCGGCGCGCTCTCAGGCAAACCCGCTTTGTAAATCCACTCGTCAACAGGCACACGCGCCGCCTGTTGCGGATACTTATCGAGCAGGTTCGCTTTCAGGTATGAGAGGAAGTCCTCCGTGCGTATGCTGCGAAAGGCGAAGTGCGCGAAGTAGCTCCTGAGGAACTGGTCGAAGCGTGCGCGACCGAAGGCCTCTTCCAGAGCGCGCAGGAATAGCGCTCCCTTTTCGTAAGGAACGCCCGTGAAGCCCGCGTCAGGGTCACGGCCCTTCAAGTCTACGTGAAGAATCTGGTCTCGCTCTTCGAGGCCCGCCATCTCTTCTTCGAGCGAGCGACGACCCAGCGAAGCCTCCATCTCTTCACGCCCGCGCCCGTAAACCGCCTCTATGATGCGCCGCTCTATGTAGGTCGTGAATCCCTCGTTCAACCAGAAGTCGCTCCACGTAGCATTCGTCACAAGATTGCCCGACCACGAATGCGCAAGCTCGTGCGCGACCAGAGAGACGAGGCTCTTGTCGCCCGCAAGAATAGTCGGCGTGGCGAAAGTGAGTCGAGGATTTTCCATGCCGCCGAAGGGAAAGCTAGGCGGCAGCACCAGCAGGTCATAACGCCCCCAGCGATAAGGGCCGTAAAGCCGCTCTGTCGCGGCAATCATCTTCTCCGTGTCCGCGAACTCTCGCGCGGCCCTGTCCACGACGGAAGGCTCCGCGTAAACGCCGGTGCGGCGGCCCAAGGGGCGGAACCTCAAATCGCCCACGGCGAGCGCAATCAGGTAAGAAGGCACGGGCTGCGTCATGCGGAAGCTGTAATCGCCGTCGCGCCGCGCGTTCGGCTCATTCTCCGCGCTCATCACGGCCAGCAGGCGCGCTGGCGTGCGAACGTGCGCCGTGTAGGTGACTCGCACCTGCGGCGTGTCCTGCAAAGGAATCCAGCTACGCGCGTGAATCGCCTGCGACTGCGTGAAGAGAAAGGGCTCTCGCTTGCCCGCCGTCTGCTGCGGATTGAGCCACTGAAGGCCGGAAGCACCGGGGCTCGTAGAGTAATGCACGCGCACGCGCGTCGCGCCTCGCGGCAGCTTGATAGTGAGCGGAGCGCCTAGCACGGGGTCGTTCGCCCCTAAACTGAACTCCGTATCCCTGAAGCCTGCGCCCGCGCCTCCCGCCGCCTCTACCTTCGAGACGTTGAGCGCCCTCGTGTCCAGAATCAACTGCTCGCTCGACGGCGAAACTCTCTCAAGCGTCAGGGTGGCTGTGCCTTTAAGCATCTTCTGCCCGAAGTCCACGCTCCAATCAAGGTCAAGGTGTCGCACCCTGACCTCCTGCGGGTTCGAGTAGGAATGAACGTCGCGCATCGCCGCCTCCTGAAAGGAGCCCGCTGCCACGGGAGCGTACAGGACGAAGGCCAACGTAAAACAGGCTATTAATCTTAAAGGGAATGAGTGTATGTTCATACCTCATTAACCTATAATTTTGAGAAAAGTCAAATTAACAGGGATGGACAGGATGCACAGGATAAAAGCAGAAGTATTCTCTTTATCTTTATCCTGACAATCGCTGTCCATCCCTGTTAATTTGCTTTATCCCTGTGTGATATTCTTGAGTCAATATCGAAGGGGGCTTCGGATGAAATATAAGCTATCGGCCGCGCTGCTTCTCTTTCTACTTTTGATGTGGCCTGCACTGTCACGCGCTCAGGACAGCTCAAGGGCGCAGCAGAGCGTCGAGAGCCTTCGCTCTCAGCTTCAGGACATAGAGGCGAAACAGGCCGCGCTTGAAACACGGCTCAAACAGCTTGACGAAGAGATGCGGCCCGAGAACATAGAGCGGTCTTTGAACCTCACGGGCTCTACGCGCCCGGAGGAGTTGAGGGAGCAGCGCAGACGACAGCTTGAGAAGGAGAGGACGAGCGTGCAGTCGCAGCTTGACCAGCTGGCGACGAGCCGCACGCGGACTCAGACGGCACTGTCCGCAGCCGAGACGGCGGCCTACCAGCAGAGCGCGGAGCTGCCGACGAGCACTTCTGCCGCCACCGCGTCACAGCCGACGAGCAGCGCCGGTCAGGCCCAACCCGCGCGCTCTGCCGGAAAGCAGACGGAGACAAAACGAAGGCGTGCGCGCCGGAACAAAGTCAGGCGGCGCACGCCGTAAAGGTTAACAACCGAGCTTTATGATTTTAGTAGGGGCTGCCAAGCTCCTGCGAGCTTTTCACCTCTTTGTAGCCCGCCGGAACCTCAAACAGCGACTGCTCAAGCGCAGAGGTTGAAATCTCCGTGACCTCCTGCGTCGAAGTCGAAGACGGAATAGAAGGCGCGCCTTCTCCCATGTTGAACTTAATCGTGGTCGTGGCCGAGGCAGGATAGCCCGTGTTGGCGTATCCTTCCGTCTTGTAGCGCACTTCGTCCACGCAGTCGGACTGGCCCGTGTCATAGGTTGAGGCAGTCTGCGACTGGCAGTTCTGTCCGCCCGGCATGTCTATATACCAGCCGTCCGTCTCCATCTCCATGTTCATGGAGTTGCACGCGCCTTCGGACGACTGCACGACCATTTTAGACTTGACGCGCCTGGCCTTCATGCCGAGTATCTCCTTGCGCTCGCCCGTGTCCGTCGCGGTGGTCGTGTAAGTGACCACACCGCCGCGCTTCGCTCCCGACTTCTGCTGGCCACTCGAAGCCGCCGCTGCGCCGCTTGCGCCCGAAAACGGCGTGACAAGATAGCTCTTCGTCTTGTCGTTTATCTGAATCATGCGCTTGAGGTCGCACTGGTAGATGGTGATGTAGCCGACGCCTTCTATGCGCTGGCGTGCGCCCTTGATGTAAGTGGTCATGGTCGTGCTCTGGCCGCTCGCGGAGCTTTTAGTCGTTATCTTCATGTCGGCGAGCGCCAGCGAAGCAGAGCAGAAGAGCGCCAGCACGAGCGTCGCGCTCTTGATGAACTTCCGGCCCCATGAGGTCTGGGCCCAGTTGGCCGGGCCCGCCTGATGTTGCTTCGTCCCGGCGCGGCCTCTTAGCCTGAAGGGCAGGACGTGCATCAGAGTGGAAAGACCCGATTTCAGATTGATACGAATGCTTCTCCCCGTCATAAATAATTCCCTTAGTCTGTAGATAAATTTAGCTCTAATAGTTAACGCGGAAAGAAGCTCCGAAATGAATCACGCCCCCTTGGATAATATTCTCGCTCACGGCTTCTTACGCGGCGGGCTCTTTGGCGGCGCGGCGCGTGCGCGTGCGGCCGCACGAGGGGCAGGTGTGCGCCTCTTCGACTACGCCGCCGAAGTCCGCGTCAGCCTCCGCGCCGTCTTCGAGCGCCGCAGAGTAATCAACCTTGTCGGCGTGGTGGTTCATCTCAACATGGCAGTCCGGGCAAATCATCTTCTCTACTGCTTTCATCTCTTTCCCCCGAATTTTTTTTAAGAGCTAATCGAGCGACACGTTCTCTCGCCCGTAGCGCAGCACCTTAGACATCCAGACCAGCTCCTTCAAAAACTTCTCAATCCGTTTGACGTAAGCCTCGTCCAGAAGCTTTCCATCGCTGTCGAAGAGCTTCTGAGCGCCCGAGAAATTTCCGTCCCAGAAAATCGTCACAAGCCCAAGCTCGCGCATGACGGGCAGAAGATTCTCTATGACGCGCGTGCCGCCGAAGCCGCCCGCAGAGACGCCGCAGATGCCTACGGCCTTGTGTATGTACTCCTTCAAATTCGTGTCGAGCAGGTGCTTGAGCATGCCCGGATAGCCGTGGTTGTACTCTGGCGTGACTATCACAAGACCGTCCGCGCGCCCGACTAACGCGGAAAAGCCGGAGTCTTTAATATCCTCTCCCGCGTCATCCACGGGAAGCTTTACGTCGCGCACGTCGACAAGCTCTGTTTCAACACCCGCCAGCTTCTCAAGCTCGCCGTGGACAAAGCGCGCTACGTTCTCGCTGGCCCGCCCCTTTCGCGTCGTGCCGAGGATGACAGGAATAAAGATGGCTCGCTCGTTGTTCATGAGAGTGTCTCCGAAGCTTCAGACTGTAGACGCTACTATAGCCCCGTGACGGGCGCACGGAAAGGGCCGTTCCGCATTGACTGCCACTTCCGCTCAATTATACTTCCCCTGAGACTGGAGCTTTCATATGGGCATACGCGGGCGATTAATCATACTGGCTGTCGGAGTGGCAGTTCCGCTCATGCTCGTCGGCATAGCCGACCTGAGGGGGATGTGGAGGGTCAGCCGCGCGCAGCTGGACGAGTCCGTGGAGCAGCAGGCGGAGCTTGCGGCCGTGGCTTTCGAGAAGTGGGTGGACGCGCAGCGACAGCCGCTCGCAACTCTCGCCGCCATGTCCACCGACGAGCGTCTTGAGAGCGAGGCTTTCGGTCAATACCTGCGCTACGTGGTGGAGACGCGGCCTCACTGGATTGACCTGCACATCCTTGGCCCCGGGGGCGAGAACCTTACAACGCAGCCTGCGGGCGGAGAGCCGCTTCCCAAGGCTCTCGCGGAGCACCTGCTGGCGGAAGTCACAAGGCGCGGCTCGTGGACTGTGGCGACAGACCGCACGCCGGACGAAGCTCTTCCCACCTTCGCCGTCGCCGTTCCCGTCAAAGGCGGAGGCGCGGTAGTGGCGCGCGTGGACGGGGCCGCCATGCGAGAGCTTTTTCAGGACGTGAATCTTTCGGAGCGAAGCGTCATAGGCGTCTTCGACTCCGAGGGCAGAGTTCTCTACAGAAAGCAGACGAACGAGACGCCCGTGGACACGAGCGTCACAGGCACGTCGCTCCTTAACGCTTTAGGCGATGAGAGACGACGGGCGCTCGGCGATAAGCGCGCGGCCGTCGTAGAAGTCGTGAGCCCCTATGACGGCGTGCGACGCGTCTACGGAATTTCGCGCGCCGGGGTGACGGACTGCGTGGTGATTGTAGGCATCCCTAGCGCGGCGCTTTATGAACCGGCCCAGAGACAGTTGACGCGCCACCTGTACTTCAGCCTGCTGGCGCTGGGCTCCGCCGTCATAGCCTCGCTCATAGTTGCGCGCGGCATAGTCCTCTCCGTGCGACGATTGAGAAGCGCGGCGCAGTCTCTAGGCACGGGAAACCTACGGGCTCGTGCGCCCGTGCGCGGAGGCGGCGAGATAGGCGAGCTTGGAGCCGTCTTCAACACTATGGCCGGACAGATTGCCGAGCGAGAGGAAAGGCTAAAGGAGCTTGACCGTCTCAAGTCGGAGTTCGTCTCAAGCGTCTCGCACGAGCTTCGCACGCCCTTGACGACCATCAAGACGCTGACGCGTGTGCTTCAGCGCGGCGGGCAGACGGAAGAAGAGCGGCAGGAATACCTAGGCACCATAGCGGCCGAATGCGACCGGCAGATTGATTTGGTGCTCAACCTCCTAGACCTCTCGCGCATAGAGTCCGGCGCTTACAAGTTCTCCTTCTCGAAGGTGGATGTCCGGGAAGTCATAGACGTGTGCCTGGTCACGGAGCGTCACGCTGCGGAGGCTCGCAGCCTCAACGTCTCGGCGGACGTGGCAGATGACTTGCCCTACGCCTTAGGCGACCGCAACGCCCTGCGGCGCGTGCTGTCCAGCCTGATAGAGAACGGCATCAAGTACACGCCCGAGGGCGGAAGGATTGTCGTCGCGGCGCGTGCCGACGCGGGCAGCGAAGTTGTCATAAGCGTCAGCGACGACGGCTGCGGCATCAAGCTGGAAGACCTGCCGCACGTCTTTGAAAAATTCTATCGCGGCCGACCGGCTGCCGATTGCAACGAGAGCGAGGACTCGCCTGACGCGGGCTTTGAGGCTCCCGGCGTGGGGCTAGGACTTTACCTGACGCGCACCATCGTCGAGCACTTGGGCGGGCGCATCACGGTCGAAAATAACGAGCAAACAGAGCGCGGCGTGACTTTCAAAATCTACCTGCCCGCGTGGCAAGAGGAGCCGGACGCTCCCTTAGAGGAGAAGAGCGATGTCGAAGCGCTTGCTGGTAGTTGACGACGAAGTGAACCTGCTCAGGGCAGTCGCCGTCTGCCTCAGGAGCGAAGGCTATCAGGTGACGACCGCTCGCGGCGGCGCGGAGGCGCTCGTCAGAATCGCCGAAACCCTGCCAGACCTGATAGTCAGCGACATACGCATGCCGGGCATGGACGGCTACCAGCTCGCGCGTCAAATTCGCGCCTCCTCTCGCACGGCCCTTGTGCCCATAGTCTTCCTCACGGCCAAGGACGAAACTGGCGACCGCATAGAAGGCTTTCGCGCGGGCGTGGACGCTTACCTCGTCAAGCCGTTCGAGCCGGACGAGCTGGTCGCGGTCATACAGAGCATACTGAGCCGCGTCGAGCGCACGCACGCCGAGATAGCAAGACTCGCGGGCGCTGAGCAGCAGGCGCGCACGGACAAACAGCTCCTTATTCACGACGAAGATTTAACAGAGGCTGAGGAGCGCGTGGCGGGTGCCGTGGCGCGCGGCCTCTCCAACAAGGAGATTGCCTCGGAGTTCGGCATCAGCGTCCGCACGGTAGAGAACCACATCAGCCACATCCTCTCCAAAAAAGGCTTCAGCAACCGCGTCGAGATAGCGCGCTTCGTCATGGAGCGCGGGCAGCAGACCGATTAAGCTACGGCGCTTTCCACTCAACACATCTTCTCTCTCTTTCAGAGCATAAGTGTTATCACTTACTCGGCCTGAGTGATGACACCGATGCTAAAAGCGCGGGATTTTCTTACCATCTATACGGAAGATTTTATGCTCAGGAAAGGAGTTAATACTATGAGGATTCAATCTACTCAGATTCTAAGATGGTCATTCGCGCTCGTGCTCGGCGCGGCGCTTCTACTCTTTACAGCCGCACATGCTTTCGCTCAAACAGTCTCGTCAGAACAGACTTCATCACAGCCGACGGCTACGGAAGCAACCAGCGAGGTGACCGCGAACAATGAGGCTCCCGGCGCGGCCAGGGAAGCCAAGCCTTCGCTCATGCCTGTCTTCAAGGATTACAGGGGCGTTGAGATTGGCATGAAGGCCGACGACGTGAGAGGGAGGCTCAAAGACTCGCTCAAGGATAAGAGCGACGCTCAGGACTTGTACGCCTTCTCGGGCGGCGAGACAGCCGTCATATACTACGACGCGGACGGTCAGGTGACCGCCGTTTCCGTGGACTTCCCAGTGAAGAGCGCGAAAGCGCCTTCGGTTAAAGAGGTGCTTGGCGAAGATGCTGAGGCTAAGCAGGACGGCTCCGTCTACAGCCTTGTGCGATACCCTGAGGCAGGCTACTGGGTGGCTTACAGCCGCACGGCGGGCGACTCTCCGCTAGTGACCGTCACCATACAGAAGATGCGTTGAAAGGCGGGAGACGGCGCAGAAAAAAAGCGGTGGCAGTTACCCGTCTGCCACCGCCTTTACCCGTCTACCTTAAGGAGCACTCGCCGTAGTTCCCCAATCACTGCGACGAAGGGGCTCGCCTTGTCCCCTATCCGAGTGCAAGGCATTGTACCTAACGCGCCCGACTGCCGTCATGAGTGGAACCACCTATAGACGGCGAATCTATGCTCCTATGAAGTAGGTCTGGCTGTTGATTCTCTTCTCGCCCGGCGCAGGGGTGATTCTCTCGTAGCTGCCGTCTGGCAGGAGCCTACGCGCCTTCACGTTATCGGCAAGGTAGATTTCCAGTATCTCTTTCAAACGCGCTTTCAGTCGCGCGTCCTCCACGGGCGCTATGACCTCGACGCGGCGGTCGAAGTTGCGAGGCATCCAGTCGGCGCTGCCAGTGTAAACCTCTTCCTCGCCTCCGTTCATAAAGTAGAAGATGCGGCTGTGCTCAAGGAAGCGGCCGACCACGCTACGGACGCGTATGTTGTCCGACAGGCCTTCCAGCCCTGGCCTGAGCATGCAGACGCCGCGCACGGTGAGGTCTATGGAGACGCCCGCCTGCGACGCTTCATAGAGAGCGCGTATGACTTCGGTGTCGGCCAGCCGGTTGAACTTGGCTATGATGCGAGCCGGACGACCTTCCCTGGCGTGCGCGGTCTCGCGCCTGATGAGGCCGAGTATGCCTTGACGCAGCGAAGCAGGCGCGACCATCAACTTGTTATACTCCTTCTGCCTTGAGAAGCCCGTCAGAAAGTTGAAGAGGTCTATGGCGTCGGCCCCTATCCATTCGTCTGCGGTGAAGAAGCTGAGGTCTGTGTAGAAGCGAGAGGTGACGGGATTGTAGTTGCCCGTGGCGATGTGCATGTACTGCCGCAGGTTCTCGCCTTCGTTCCGTATGACGAGCGCCAGCTTGCAGTGCGTCTTCACGCCTATGAGCCCGTAGATGACGTGTATGCCGAACTCTTCCAGCTGCTTCGCCCACTCTATGTTGTTCTCTTCGTCGAAGCGCGCCTTAAGCTCAATCAGCACGGTGACCTGCTTGCCGCTCTTGCTGGCCTCAATCAGCGACTGAGGGATGGGCGAGTTCTTGCCCGTGCGGTAAAGACAAATCTTGATGGCCACGACATCCGGGTCTTGGGCCGCCGACTCTATAAAATTGGTGACGACGGAAAAAGAGTTGTAAGGATGATGAAGCAGCAAGTCCTGCCGCTTTATCATGTCGAAGATGGACTCTTTCTTCTTCATGACGGGCGGCACGCTCGGCTCAAACGGCCTGTCCTTCAACTCCGGCTTCTCCAAATCGTAGAGCGCCATCAGCCCCGTCATGTCCAGCGGCCCGTCTATCCTGTAAACGTCTTCGTCCCCGACCTCCACTTCGCCTGTCAGATAGCCGACCATCTCGTCAGGCATCTCTCGCGTCACCTCTAGGCGCACGGGCGAGCCGAAGCGCCGCTTCCTCAAGGTCTGCTCCATGACGTGCAGAAGGTCTACGGCCTCGTCTTCTCTGACCTCTACGTCCGCGTCGCGCGTGACGCGGAAGGTGTAGCAGCGGCTAGGGTGCATGCGAGGGAAGAGCGCGGCGATGTTCGCGGCGATTAGCTCTTCGACAAGGACAAACCTTGTCCCGTTCTCGCCTACGGGGATGAGGCGAGGCACGAGCGGCGGCACTTCTATGCGCGCAAACCGGGGCTCGGGGCTGCCCGTCAGGGATTGCGTGATGCCGTGCTCGCGCACAGGGCCGACCATCAAGCCTATGTTGAGGCTCGCGCCGGAGATGTAGGGAAACGGATGCCCGAGGTCTACGGCCTGCGGCGTGAGCACAGGGAAAATCCTTCGCATGAAGTAGGCTTCGAGTGACTCTTGCTCCGTCTCGGAGAGCGTCCCGAATGGAGCAATCTCTATCCCTTCGTCTTTGAGCCGTGGCAGAACCTCCGCCTGAAGGCAGCGCGACTGCGCCTTAATCATGGGGATTAGACGCGAGCGTATCTCCTTCAACTGCTCTTCGGGCGTCATCCCGTCGGGCGAGGTGGCTCTGACACCTTCCTCGAAGGTCTCCTTCAGGCCCGAGACACGAATCATGAAGAACTCGTCGAGGTTGGAAGAGAAGATGGAGAGGAATTTCAGCCGCTCAAGAAGAGGCTGCGTCTCGTCCTCTGCCTCTTCCAGCACGCGGCGGAAGAACTCAATCAAACTCAGCTCGCGGTTGATAAGTGAGGCGGGCTCTCCCGGCTTAATCGTTTTTGGTGCAGTCCCTTTGCCGCCCTTCTCCCCTTGAGAAGCGCCCTTTTCGGTATCAGTATTTGTCATCTATGGTCTTACTTCGCCCCTTCCCCACGACCGGCCAGGCTGAAAGATTTGCCAATCACTTTATTCGTTAACAACGCCCTTGCTTCGCCTGCGTGCCTCTTTCTTCGTCACCTCTATTATCAGCTCTTCGAGCGCCTCGCATTCGGCCGCGAGGCCGGAAACTATCCTGAAGAAGTGCTCGCTGTCCAGCAGCTTCAGCTCCGCGTTGTGCATGAAGGAGTAGACAAACTTGTCCTTCACCTTGTCTATGCACCAGAAGCCCACCTTCTTCCTCGCGTTACGCATGAGCAGGTGCGTCGAGAGAACGCCCGATAGCTCATCTTCCGACTCACTCGCCGTGAAGCCGGGCAGAGAGAACTCTACCGTCGAATCATACCGCGCCAGGTGAAGCCGCTTCTCGCGGTCGACGGGGATGACGAACGTCACCTCCGCGTAGTCCGCGTCCACGTCCGCCAGTTCCAGCTGATGCTCTTCGCAGAAGGTCTTCACGGCGCGCTTGAAATAGTCGCCGTTCGAGCGCAGACACTTGATGCCGCGCTTGACTACGGCCAGCAGGTCGTTGTCCTTGATGTAATCGGCGCAGTCGTCCGCTTCAATCCACATGCGCGAGCGCTGCTTCTTCTCAAGCCAGTCCTTATCGTCCAGCTCCACCTCTACTTCCAGAAGGAAGGTCGGGATGGGCTCCGAGGAAGAGTTGTCGTAGAAGCTGCCGACGCGTATGGGGTGAGGGCGGCCAAGGACTCCTGCCTCTTCAAAGGCCTCCTTCGTGGCCGAGATGAGAGGCTTCAGGGGCGGCTCGATTTTCCCCTTCGGGATGACCCACTCGTCGCTCGTGGACTTCGTGACGAGCAGGATTTCCAGCCCCTCCCTGCCAAAACGATAAGGTATAATGGCAGACTTCTTTACACTCATTTACCTCTCCCGAGCTGATATAGAGCACACAATCAATATCTTCTAATATAGCATGATATTGGTGCGCCGGGTTATCGAGCGCGCGGAGAGGTAATTTCAGAGAGTTCTCAAATTAAGCGGAGCCAGCGGCGTACTGCCGCTCCTGCTCCGACCGCAGTGAAGAGCATCCTATGAAGCGGTAGCCGACGCCCACGACCGTCTCTATGGCGTCGCCGCACACGCCCAGCTTCTGCCTGAGGCGTCGTATGTGAACGTCCAAGGTGCGCGTGTCGCCGTAGTACTGATGGCCCCAGACGTCGTCGAGTAACCACTGGCGCGTGGCCACTCGGCCGGAGCTGCGGGCCAGTGTAGAGAGCAGCGCGAACTCCTTGCGCGTGAGCTTAATCCTTTCACCCTTGCAGGT
>DATELK010000032.1:0-4253 GCA_035276685.1 Pyrinomonadaceae bacterium
GCGCGTCTTCAGCTTTCACGTCAAGCCCGGCATGCACGAGCGCATTCGTGACTTCACAAAGATTCTTGACGCGCCCCATGCGTTGAGGGGCGGCCCGCCCGTCTGGCTCGCCGCACAGCTTTACAGGGCGTCTAAGACGACCGATAGCGTAGCCGCGTTGATGCTGGAATCCCTCGTGCTGGAGATTGTGGCCGCGACCTCCACGCGCGCCGACGCTTTACGCGAGCGAGTCATACCGCGCTGGCTTGAGCGTGCGCGTGAGTACCTGCACGCACACTTTACGGAGAACATTTCGTCCATCGCGCTTGGCCGGATGGTAGGAGCTCACCCGGTCTATCTCGCGCGCGAGTTTCGCCGCGCCTTCGATTGCACTATGGGCGAGTACGTGCGCCGCCTGCGCATCGAAGCCGCGTGCCGCAAGATTTCCGGCTCCGACGTACCTCTCGCAGACATAGCCCTGTCCGTTGGCTTTTACGACCAGAGCCACTTTTCAAACGCCTTCAAGCGCGTGACCAGCCTGACTCCCGTACAGTACCGCGCCATCTTCCACAGGCGCGGTCGCGCCCGGAAAAAAGTTTTATTTGTCCAAGATTAACTGCGCGCCGACGGGTAATAATATCGCTTCAGTGTGATGAAATTATCTGGAGGCAGAATCATGAAATCCTTTGGATTGAGCAGGGGGGCGCGTCGGTTCAATCGCTCATTCAGCCTGTTTCTAATTTTGACTCTGGTTTCCGGCGCGCTCTCCAAAGCAGAAACGCGGCAGGACAAAGCTATCGACACGGAAGTCAGTCAATACGTCACGGCCCTTCTGAAAAAGCTGCCGGTCACGCCCGGCCTCTCTGTGGCGATTGTGCGCGGGGACAAGATTGTTTTCGCCAAAGGCTTCGGCTACAGGGATGTCAAAGCGAAGCTTCCCGTCACTGCGAAAACACAGTTCTACATAGCTTCGACTACCAAATCCTTCACCGCGACGGCCGCGAGGCTTCTCGCAGACGAGGGCAAGCTTGACCTGGACGCGCCCATCAAAAAGTACTTCCCCACACTCTCCCTGAAGGCTCCTTTGTCCGCGGAGCAGATAAGCGTCCGAGACCTTTTGACGCACCGCTCGGGGATAGTCAACGAAGCCATAAATTTTCGCTCAGCCTATTCGGGACAAATCAACAATGACGTTGTGCTGGACTTACTGGCCAATTACGGGAAGGCTTCGTCGCCGGAATTCCGCTACTCCAACATTGGCTACATCGTCGCGGCCGTCGCTATGGAGAAGGCATCGGGCGAAACGTGGCAGCAGACTATAGAGCGAAAAATCATCGCGCCTATGAATCTGACCGCTACATCTGCTTTCGCTTCGAAGGCGAAGGCGAGCGGAGATTTCGCGCTGCCTTATCTGGCTGAGGCTGGCGGCTTCAGGGAGCTTTCATACAAAGACGACAGCACCATGCACGCGGCAGGAGGCATGGTCTCAAGCGCTGAAGATTTGGCGAAGTGGCTCGTCGTCAACATGAACGGCGGGCGCTTTGAGGGCAAGCAGATTATTCCGCCTACGTCGCTTGAAGAAATCCTCGCGCCTCAAATCAATCAGAAGCGGGACTTCTATAAGTTCAAGCGATACGGCTACGGCTTAGGGTGGAATCTTGGGACTTACAACAACGACAAGCTTATACATTGCTTCGGAGAGTTTCCGGGCTTTCGCCCGCACGTCTCTTTCATGCCCGAGCACAAGACGGGCGTGGTGGTGCTCGTCAACGAAAGCACAGAAGCTTTCCTGCTGCCGGATTTGATTGCCTCTGACATCTACGACTATCTGGTTTACGGAAAGCCTCTACAGACGGACGCCAATCCGAAAGTCACGGAGTACATAGCCGGTCTGGAAAAAGATAGAGCCAAAAAGCTTGCGGCCCGTCAGGGCGAGAGAAAAGAGCCAGCTACACTTACACTTGAGCCCGGAATCTACACGGGCGCTTACGAGAACCGCGAATGGGGAAAGATTATCGTCACGGCAGACGGTAAGACCTTGTCGGCCTCTTTCGGCAGTCTCTCCTCGCCCCTTATGCCTCTCACAAGCGACACGTTCGAGGCCAGCTTTCTTGCAGGCCAAACTAACAAGATGAGCTTCAAGCTAGAGCCGAGCTCAAAGGCGGTCGCGTTGTCCTTCATGGGCCAGTCCTTCGCGAGGTCGCCGTAGCCAATCAGGCTGGCTGAAAATACTGTTTATCTATGTTCCCCGTTTGCTGCTAAGCTAAACGCAGAGACCAGCCAAACGGAGGACGAAGCCAATGAAAGCCAGCATAGCGTCGCTTATAACCCTTGCCTGCCTTTTCACGCTCGGCTGCACAAAGCAGTCCGGCTTCCCCTCGGGCCAGTGGATAGACTTATCCTACGACTTCTCTGCCGAGACCATCTACTGGCCCACGTCCGAGCCGTTCCGGTTAGACACTGTTGCTGCGGGGAGGACGGAGAAGGGCTACTACTATTCTGCCTATAAGTTCTGCGCCTCGGAGCATGGCGGAACACACATTGACGCTCCACTGCATTTCGCTGAAGGCCGTAAGTCCGTGGACGAGCTTCCGCTCACGCAGCTTATAGCACCTGCGGTGAAGATTGATGTTTCGCAGAAGGCCTCTGCCAACCGTGACTATCAAATCAGCGTTGAAGATTTGACCGGCTGGGAAGCTACGAATGGCCGCATACCCGACGGGAGCATTCTGCTGCTGCAAACCGGATATGGGCGTTACTGGCCGGACAGGATGAAGTATCTGGGAACCGATAAGCGAGGCGCGGAAGGAGTGGCAGAGCTGCATTTTCCCGGTCTGCTGCCGGAAGCGGCAGAGTGGCTGGTCAGGAATCGCAGAGTCAGCGCCGTGGGCATAGACACGGCCAGCATAGACTACGGGCAATCGCAGGCCTATGGCAGCCACGTCACCCTCATGGGACAGAACATCCCTGCATTCGAGAACGTGGCGAACCTTGATAAAGTGCCTGCGCGCGGCGCGCAGATTATAGCTCTGCCGATTAAGATTAAAGGCGGAAGCGGCGGCCCCCTGCGAATAGTAGCTTTCATACAGGACGCCGCACGCTGAACAGAAGAGAGAGCTATAACACTTGCGGCGGCTTATTAACTCTGGCCCAACTGCCAGAGATTGACGGTGCTGTCTTCGCTGCCGCTGGCAATCCAGTTCCCGTCCGCGCTGAACGTGACGGAGAAGACATCATTGGAATGCTCTGCGAAGGTTTGAAGCAGTTTGCCGTCTTCCACGTTCCAGAGCCTGACGGTAACGCGCTTATCCGAAGCGGAGGCTCCGAAGATGTTCTGCCAGAGCTCTCCGAGAGTATTTCTGTCTCGCCCGCCTGTTAAAAGCCGCTTACCGTCAGGGCTCAGAGCGACAGAATAGATGTGCTCGGAATCTCCCTTGAAGGAGCGTATCAGATTTCCGCTCGCAACTTCCCAGAGGTTAGCGGTGCTGTCGTCGCCGCCGCTCGCCAGGTAGCGCCCGTCGCTCGTGAAAGCCACGCTCAGGACAGCTTCCGTGTGGCCCGTGATAGTCCTGATTGGCTTTCCGTCTCTGACATCCCAGAGGATTATCTTCTTATCAAAGCTTCCGCTGGCGAGACTCAATCCGTCAGGGCTAAAGGCCACAGACCAGACGTTGAGAGTGTGACCGTTTAGAGTTCGCAGCAGGCTGCCTTCGTTTACATCCCAGAGCTTAATGGTGGTGTCTTCAGCGCCGCTCGCTATGGTCTTCCCGTCGGGGCTGAACGCAAGAGCCCAGACGGTTCCCGAATGGCCGGAGAAGGTTTTCAGAAGCTGGCCGTCCGCTGCGCCCCACAATCTTACGTTCGAGTCATAGCTGCTCGTGGCGATGTACCTTCCGTCGGGGCTGAATGCCAGACCCGTGACGCCTGACGGATGCTCAATACTACGCAACACCTTGCCGTCCCTTTTCAGCCAGAGCTTAAGAGTACCGTCAACGCTCCCGCTCGCCACCTGTTCGCCGTCGGGGCTGAACCTGACGCGCATGACCGTGCTTGAATGCTCCCTGAACGTGAGGTGATGCTTTGCAATACCGCTATTAACTTCGATCGGCCTTTTACGTATCTGAAAATAGAGTATGCCTGATATAAAGAGCAGTATAATCGCCGCCGCGACGAGGGCTATTCTTACTTTCCCGAGCTTTCTCTTTTCGACTTTCACAAATCATTCTCCAAATACTCTGTCGTTCCTACGCCAACCAATACTAAACGCGCCGGAG
>DATELK010000033.1:0-33328 GCA_035276685.1 Pyrinomonadaceae bacterium
TAGGCGAACTGACGCGCGCGGCCTCTGCTCGCGCCGCGTTCAAGAAGAATCTTGAGACGGCCACGCTCAATCCTGCGGACGCCTCGGCGCATTACAATCTGGGACTGATACACCAGCAGAGGAACGAACTGGCGGAAGCACGCGCGCGTTTCGAGCGCGCCATAGAGATAGACGCGGACGAAGTGGATGCTTATTACCAGCTTGGAAGGATTGCTCGTGCCGAAGGCCGCCTCGCTGACGCCATAAAGCATTTTCAGGAAGTGGTTCAACGTGATGAAGCGCACGCTCAGTATGAAATCTGGCGCGAGATAGGCGCGACCTATCTGGCCGCAGCGCAATTCGACGACTCGCGCGAAGCCCTCTCTCGCTTTCTGACGCAGAGGCAGTCAGACCCGGAAGGGCTTTACCTGATGGGACGAGCCTTCGCGGGCCTGGGCCGCAGGCGCGAGGCCGCAAGCTCGATGCAGGCCTGCATAGAGGCCGTGAAGACCGCGCCTGCCTACAAGTACCGGACTGAAAAACGCTGGCTCAACGAGGCGCAGCAATTCTTAAAACAGCTACAGACGGGCGAAAATCTTCAGGCGACTAATTGATGAACATTAGCGGCATAAAGCAGGCTCTGCTGGCTCTTGAGGACGGAAGAGTGTTTCGCGGGCGCTCCTGGGGCGCGGACGGCGAGGCTATTGGCGAGATGGTCTTTAACACTTCCATGTCCGGCTATCAGGAGGTGCTGACAGACCCATCTTACGCGGGGCAGATTGTCTGCATGACCTACCCGCTCATAGGCAACTACGGCGTCAATCATTCGGACTCGGAATCTTCGCGCCCGTGGGTGGAAGGCTTCGTGGTCAGAGAGGCGAGCCGCATGGCCTCCAACTGGCGCTCGGAAGAGACGCTTGATGCTTACCTGAAGCGCTGGAAGATTCCTGCCATAGAGCACGTTGACACGCGCGCACTCGTCCGCCACATACGCGACAAGGGAGCCATGCGCGCCTGCATCTCAAGCATTGATACAAACGAAGAGAGCGTCGTGGAGAAGGCTCGTGCAGGCGTGCCGATGGAGAACAGGGAGCTTGCGAGCGTGGTGACGTGCGCCGAGCCTTACACCGTTCAGGCAGAGGGCTCGGAGCGCTTTCACGTAGTCTGTTACGACTTCGGCGTGAAGATGAACAGCCTCAGGGAGCTTGCCGCGATGGGCTGCCGCGTGACGGTCGTGCCCGCCAACACTCCCGCAAGGGACGTGATAGCGATGCGGCCCGACGGAATCTTTCTCTCGAACGGGCCGGGCGACCCCGCCTCTATGACAAAAGTCGTGGAAGAAGTGCGAGGGCTGCTGGAAGCGGGCGTGCCTACCTTCGGCATCTGTTTCGGCCACCAGCTTCTGGGCCGCGCCTTCGGCGGCACGACCTACAAGCTGCTCTTCGGACACAGGGGCGGGAACCAGCCCGTCAAGGATTTACTCAAAGGGACGGTCGAGATTACTTCTCACAATCACGGCTTTGCCGTTCAGGCGGAGAGCTTGCCGCCGGAGGTTGAGGTGACGCACGTAAATCTCAACGACAACTGCGTGGAGGGGATGAGACACAAGCGCCTGCCTGTCTTCTCTGTTCAGTATCACCCTGAGGCCGCTCCCGGCCCACACGACGCCGAGCATCACTTCCGCCGCTTCATAGAGCTGATGGAGCAAGAGCGTGCTTCCGCATAACAGGTCAGTACCGCCTGCGGTAGCGGGCGGGTTATAGCTTGTCTAGAATCATGATTAAGCACGACCCGCCCGCTACCGCAGGCGGTACTGACCTATCCTTCCAGCATCTCTTCTTCTATCTTCCGCCACTTCATGTAGGCGAGGCCGAAGCAGCCTAGCGCCAGCAGCCCCTCGGTGAAGAGGGCGTGGATGATGAGGCTCGCGGGGTCTGAGCCCTTCGCGTCGTTGGGCTTGCCGAAGTAGACAATCTTCCGGTCGTCGTATGAGCTATACCTCACGGAAGTCCTGCCCATGTAGTTGTCTTTCCTCATCAGCTCGTGCGCGAAGAAGGCAGGGTTGGCTACGAAAGGCGTGTTGTTCCTGCTCTCGAAGAGAAAGCCCACGACACCCATCACGAAGTAGAAGGCCACGACCAGACCTACACCGGCCCACGCGCGTGCGCGAAAGCGCTGCATGGCAGAGTACTGCACGAACGAGAGCGCGGCGGCGATTGAGAGGACGAAGCCGAGGGCGGTTGGCCCAAGCTGAAAAAGGGATATGTTAAGAGGAAACTCCGGCGCGTCCATGTGATAGCTGGCCCAGAGCGCGACGAGCCCCGCGACCGATACGCTGAGCGCAATCAGAAACGTCTTGAAGCTGCTTCTAATCTCCTCCTGATGAAAGAGCCCCAGGGGGTCGTCGCTCGCGGCGCTCCACCACTCGCGCAGCCGGTTGCGGCTCAGCGCCATGCTTCCGGCCAGTGCCAGGAGCGCGCCCCAGTTCACCGTCATGTAGAACATCAGATACATAATCGGCGCTGTGCCGTAAGCGTGCTCTTCATAATAGCTGGTGGTGGGCTGCCAGCCCCACAGTATGCCTACGAGCAGCGCTTCGGCTGTGGCGAAGAAGAGCCAGACAGGCCACGGCTTGAGCGGCACAAGCTGGCTGGCCTTGATTCTTCGGACAGCGCCCGCGAACGCCCACAGGCCCAGGAATATCAGAAGGCCCAGTATGACCACGTAGCCTTCCACCTTCATCCCGTAAAAGCTCCAGAAGTAATAGTGCTTTCCCTTGTAGTCCGTGAAGTAACGATAGAAGAAGAGGGCCGTGACCGCTCCGATGACGCCGACGGCCGGGCCTATGAGCAGGCCGCCGCGCAAGCCCTTCTCCGTGGGGCTTGAGATGGCGGCAGAGATGAAGAGGCCTATGGCCTGAAAGCTCAAGCCGCCGACGATTAGAAACATGAAGAGGCTGACGACATTGTCAAGCTCTTCGCCCCCCAGCACCGCCGCAAGCAGTGCGGGCGGCACTATAATCATGGCCGCGAAGTAGCTGGCCGCGCCGCTCCCGAAGAATTTACCCAGTGCTATGTCAAAGGGCTTTATCAAAATCATCTGCTGGAAGATGGCCGTGCCGCGCAGCTTCTCCTGAATGAAAGAGAGCGCCGTCATGGCGGGCGCGAGCACAAATAGCAGGCCGAAGAGCAGAACCGTCATCGCCCAGTAGGCGTCCTGCCCCGTGCGAGTCAGCTCCTCGAACTCGGAGTAATATTCTTTGCCCGCGTAGTGATTCCACGTGACGCCGCCTATGACTAGCACGGCGCAGAGCGCAAAGCCGCCTATGAAGAGAAGCCGCCGCGCCGGGAGATTGGTTCTCAGTACGCGCTCAAGCTCGGGATTGCCCGCCAGATAAAAGCTCAAAGCCATAAAACCTCCAAAGAATGCTTTTCAGGAAACTGCGTGGCTGCCTACGGCCATAAAAACGTCTTCGATAGTCAGCCGCCGCTCGTAGAATGAAACGATGCCCTCATGCCTGAGAACGATTTCCCTGTGAAGAGTTGCGAGCGCCGCGCGGTCGCCGCGAAAAGAGCAGTCAATCGCAGAGCCTTCGGCCTCCACGCCGCCGACATCTTCTCTGCCGCGCAACTCTTCCGCGAGGACGGACGCGGCCTGCGGGCTCGTCAGCTCAATACGCACGGGCAATCCGTCCGAGAGATTCTCTACCAGCTCTTCTATGCGGCCCGAGCGTATGACGTGGCCCTGCTCCATTATGACGACCGAGGTGCAGAAGTCCGCAAGCTCCGTCAGGATGTGAGAGCTGACGATGAGCGTGGTGCCCAATCGGCCAAGCTCCCTTATCAGCTCGCACAAGTCCATGCGCGCCACAGGGTCAAGGCCCGCCGCAGGCTCGTCCAGCAGGAGCACCTTCGGCGCGTGCAGGAGCGTCTTGGCAATCACGAGCCGCTGCCGCATGCCGCGCGAGAGCGCGCCGACGGGCTCGTCGAATTTAGAGGTCAGATTCGTCAGCCCGAGCACGGCCTCTATGCGCCGCTCAATCTGCTCCTTCTGTACCTTGTGCGCGCGTGCGAAGTACTGCATGAAGTGGCGCACGCTCAGCTCGTCGTAGAGGCCGAAGGTGTCGGGCACGTAGCCTACAATCTCGTGAAGCTGTTTCGGTTCGGCACCTACCTCTATGCCGCCTATCTCTATCTTTCCGCTCGTGGGTCTGAGAAGTCCTGCCAGCATCTTCAAGAGCGTAGTCTTGCCAGCGCCGTTCGGGCCTATGAGCCCGCAAATCTCGCCTTCAGGCACATAGAGCGACACGTCGCGCACGGCGGGCCTCGTGTCGTAATATTTCGTGAGCCCAAGCGTATTTATCATCTCGTTTAAGCTACTCTCAAAGGTTAGACGCGCCTGTTTGCGAAAAGTTCCGGCAAGTTAAATTCTGAAGCTCTAAGGAGCCGGGCTTTCATGCTTGTAGCTTTTACATCTTCTTGCAGCCGGACATTTGGACGCGCCTTCAATCTCTCTTTTGCCCTCCGGCCATGTGCGCTAAGGCGAAGAGAGCTCGGCTAGATTCCGCTATTAGTCTTTCCCATCGTCTTCCACCCGGGCTGAAGCCTGACCCAGTAGGCCATGGCCAGCCCGACCGCGATATAGATTAGAGTGAGCACGATGGTCAAAACCGTTATGCGGTGGTTGGCCGTGTCCCGGTCGACTCCCTCTCCGGGCTCAAAGAGATACATGATGGGGAGGAATACGAAGACCAGCGAAAGCAGGCCCCAGATTACGAGCACCACGAACGCCTTGAGAATGATTGAGGCGCGCCCGTCCTTTGCGTGCGCGAAGTTGATGACGGAGCGGATGATTACGTACAGGGGGAATACGACGGCCACGGCGGCGAAAGTGTAGAGGGTAAGCATGCCGATTATGTCTTCAATCTTCATCGAATCACCTCGATTTGGTCTGACTTTGCGCGAACACTTCGGCGCGAGGCGGGCAAGCTTAAGTGAAAGCGCGGAGTCGGGGTCGCTTGCGTTTTAGACAGGCGCTCACGGTCGCTATTGTATATGCATCGCGGGTGATAAAATAGGGCTGTAATGGAAGAGAGAATAGATTTAACGGAGCTGACGCAGGCGGAGCTGTCCGCGTGGGTCGAAGAGCAGGGCGAGCCACGCTATCGCGGGCGGCAGATTTTTTCTGCGCTCCACGCGCGGCGGCTGCGCTCGTGGGACGAGATGACGGACCTGCCCAAAGGCTTCCGTGAAAAGCTGAAGGAGCGTGCGAGCACCACGACCCTACGCGTGGAGTCGCGTTACATATCAGAGGACGGCACGCGCCGCTACCTTATGAAGACGCACGACAACCTTCCCGTTGAGACAGTCTTTATCCCGGAAGAGCGGCGCGACACCATCTGCTTTTCGTCTCAGTCGGGCTGCCCGCTTCAGTGCGACTTCTGTTTGACGGCACGGCTCGGCCTGCTACGCACATTGACGGCAGGCGAGATGGTAGAGCAGATAATCGTGGCGCTCAACGATGCCTACGGCGTCGGCGAGAAATTGCCGCGCGGGACGAACCTCGTGGCGATGGGAGCGGGCGAGCCTTTTCTGGCCTTCGAGCCCTTGATGAAAGCCCTTCGCATCATGGCCGACCCGAAGGGGCTTCACATAGTTCCGCGCCGCGTGACGGTTTCGACCGCAGGTATCGTGCCGCGCATACTTGAGCTTGCTACGGTTCCCGCCCGCCCGCACTTGGCAATCTCTCTGGCCGCGCCTACGGACGAGCTGCGAAACCGCTTGATGCCGATTAATAAGAAGTGGCCGCTGGAAGAGCTGCTCGCGGCTTGCAGCGAGTTTGAGAAGTCCTTAAAGCCGGGCGAGCGTTTCACCTTCGAGTACGTGATGCTGGACGGCGTGAACGACGGGGACGAGCAGGCGAGACAGCTTGCCAACCTTCTCAATCGCCACCATCTTCAGCGCGTGAAAGTGAATCTCATCCCGCACAACGCGGCCGACCCCTTGCCCTATCGCCCGTCTCCGTGGCAGAGGGTCGAGCGCTTTCAGGAGATTCTCGCATCCAAGGGCGTGAGCGCGTATGTCCGAAGGCCAAGGGGCCGCGACATATACGCCGCCTGCGGTCAGCTGGCCGCGCGCCAGTCTGACGACGCCGGGCACTCGCTGCTTCACAAAATCGCCTGAGAAAGAAATTAACAGGGATGGACAGGATAAAGAAAAGACAATAGCTCTTATTTTATCCTGCTCATCCTGTCCATCCCTGTTTGAATCATTTGGGATTTACGGACGTGTGAAGGTAAAATCGCTGGCTATCATTAAATTCAGGAAAGACATGGATTGAAGTTTGAGATGAGAAGAAAGAATTACCTCCGCGTTGTTTTGCTCTCTTCCCTGGCCCTGGCGCTCTTTACCTTCCCGGTAAACTTTTACGCCGACTCAAACAGTGTGGCGCGCACCACGGCTGCGCCTCCCGCGACCGTCGCGCTTCAGCCGAACATCAGCGTCAACGGCTTCTTTGCCACAGACAAGGCTCAGCGCGGCCGAACCATTCAGGCGGCGGTCGTGATGGAGATTCCACGCGACTTCCACGTCAACGGCAACAAGCCTCTGGGCAAGTACGCGGTGCCCACGACGCTCAAGGTTGACGCGAGCGGAGGCATACGCGTGGGGCCTGTCACGTACCCGCGCGCTTCTGTCAAGAGCTTCAGCTTTTCGGAGGAGCGGCTGGCCGTCTACGAGGGGCGCGTAGTCATGCGCTTTAACATCACCGTCCCTTCGGGCTATGACCAAGGCGTGACGCAACTGCGCGTGCGGCTCCGCTATCAAAGCTGCACCAACGAGGTCTGCTTCCCGCCTCAGAACCGAGACATCAGCATGCCCATAGCCGTCGTCGGCGCAAACGACCCGGTCAAGCGCATCAACGGCAACATCTTCGGCGGCAGAAGAAGCTAGAGCATCAATCTTTATTCCTGCCAATCACGGACATCAGTCGTCCGACGCGCCCGTGCACGCTCTTTTCGCGGCGGTAGGAGAAGAAGAGATCTGTGCGGCACATGGTGCAGAAGGGCGCGGTGTGTACGCGGTCTGCCGGGACGCCGCTATGGATAAGCTGGCTGCGGTTTGCTCTTTGAAGGTCAATGAGGGCGTGGCCTTCGCGCGTGTGATTGAAGAGAGAGTCCGCGTCTTCAAAGCCTGAGCGGAACGCTTCTATGACTTCCGCGCCTACTTCGTAGCAGCAAGCGCCTGCCGCCGGGCCAATCGCCGCGCGCAGGTCTTCAGCCTTCGTTCCGTACTGCTCTTTCATGCGCTCTATCGTGCGCTCGACTATGCGCGCGACCGTTCCGCGCCAGCCCGCGTGAATCGCCGCGCACGCGCCCGTTCTACTGTCGCCTATGATGACGGGCACGCAGTCGGCGCTCTTGACGGCCAGCAGAACGCCGGGCGCGTCTGTCGTAAGCGCGTCGCAGCGCTCTTCGTCCGAGCGCGCGTCTTCTTTATCACGCACGACTCTGACATCCGCCGAGTGCATCTGCCAGACTGCCGCGAGTGCCCAGTCGCCGTCGAAGAGGCGTAGAAAGCGGCGGCGATTCTCGTGTATATTCTCGGCTGCGTCTTCGTTAAAGCCCGCTAGGTTAAGCGCGTCCTGCGGCATGGGGCTCGTGCCGCCCATGCGTGTTGAAAATCCGTTTGTGAAGCCGTCGCGCTCAAGAGCGAGGCACGAGAGGGCGCGCACATGGTCGCGCTCGCGCCACTTGAAGCCCGTGCGCTCAAGCTCAGTCGTTTCCGTGATTATTTCCATTGGCATAGACATTATAGAAGTCCGTCGCGTGCGCGAAGTTCTGGAGCGCACGCCGCGCTTTTGTGAGCGCGTCTTTACCCAAAGAGAGCGTGATTATTGCGACTCGCGCGGAGCGGTCGCCGCACAACATTATGCCGCACGTTTCGCCGCCAAAGAAGCGGCGCTGAAAGCGCTCGGCACGGGCTGGTCTGGCGGAGTGGCGTGGCAGGACGTGGAAGTCTCTTCAAAGGAATCGGGCGCGCCCGCCATAGAATTCCACGGCCTCGTGCGCCAGCTCTATGAAGAGTCCGGCGCAACGGCCGCGCACCTCTCCATCTCACACACGACAGAGCACGCTATCGCGCAGGTGATTCTTGAAAAGACTGGTGATTGAAGTCCGGGCTTAAGGACGTTTGCGCATCTCGTTGACGAGCGTCTGGCGACCGCGCACGCTCTCGACTCTGGTCGAGCCGTAGGGCGTGGTGTACTCCACATCGTTTGTGATGGCGGGCGGCGTGGTGGGCTGGAACGTTCTACGCCTCGCGGCCGCATCTCGCTCCGAGCTACTGCTGCTACTACTACTGCGCGGCATCTCGTCCACGTAAACGACAGGCGGCTCCGTGTTCTCCGTGTCGTCAGAGGCGATGATTTCAAACATCTGGTTGTGCTTGTAGCACTCTGCGGTCGTGACGAAGTTGCTGGTGACGGCTACGCGCTCTCGCTGCGGGCAGGCGGGCGTCGCGACCATGCCCGTCTCAGGGTCTACCTCTACGGTAGTGATGCCAGCAGGTCTGTCAAACTTCTCGCCGCCCAGCTCCGGTCTCTGCTCCACGGCCGCCTTGACGAACTCAGTCCACGCGGGCAGCGCTGCTTCCGCGCCCGTCAGTCCCAACTGCTTGTTGTCGTCAAAGCCTATCCAGACGGCGCAGACTAAATTTGGCGTGTAGCCCACGAACCAGCCGTCGCGAGAGGTTCCGGTCTTTCCTGCCACGACAGTCCCGCGCACCGCGCCGCGAGCCGCACGCGCAGTCCCGTGGTCAATCACGTCCGTCAGCATGTCCGTAATCATGTAAGCGGTCGTGGGCTTTATAACCTGTGTGGGCACTGGCATGGTGTTGACGATGTCAGAGCCTTCCGCGTCCGTCGCGCGTGCAATCACTCGGGGCGAGACTCTGCGGCCCTCGTTTGCGAAGGCAGTGTAAGCGGCGGCCATCTCAAGCGGCGTCGCTTCCGTCGTGCCGAGCGCAAGAGCCGGATAAGGCTCCGGCTTAGGCAGGCCCAGAGTTTGAGCCGTCTGCGCCACGCGCTGTAGCCCTGCGCGAAGACTCACGTCAACCGTCACCACGTTGAGCGACTTGATTAGTCCCGTGCGCATCGTCACGTCCTGCATGGAGTAGTGGTCGCCGTAGTTTGCCGGTCGGTACTTTGCCCTGCGGTCGTAACTAAATTCACGCGGCGCGTCCATGTAGAGCGAGAGCGGCGAAAGCCCGCTCTCAAGCGCGGCTGTGTAGACTATGGGCTTGAAGACAGAGCCCGGCTGGCGGCGCGCGTCAGTCGCTCGATTCAACTGCGACGAAGCGTAATCACGCCCGCCGACCATGGCCAGCACGTCGCCCGTCTTGGGGTCAAGGGCCACGAGCGCTGCCTGCGGCATCGCCTTTCCCTTGTAGGCTTTATCAAGGCGCTCAAGCTGCCGCCTGATGGCCGTCTCCGCCAGTTGTTGAAGCTCCGGGTCAATCGTGGTGTAAACGCGCAGGCTTCTTTCATCCTGCGACGAAGACTCCGCAAGCTGAGACTCTACAACCCGGTTGACGTAATCCACGAAGTAGGGCGCGAGAGAAGTGCCGCCCTCCTGCGCGGGCGCTAAATTCATAGGCTCGCTCGCAGCCGCTCTGGCTTCTTCCAGTGTGATTGCGCCGTCTCGCACCATAGTCCCGAGCACAGTGTTGCGGCGCGCGATGGCCGTGTCAGCGTGGCGCTCTGGCGAATAGCGGCTCGGGCTTTGAATCATCCCCGCGATTGCCGCGCTCTCTGCCAGCGTCAAGTCCTTCAGCTCTTTCCCGAAGTAGATGCGCGCGGCCTGCTCCACGCCTCGCACGCCTACAGAGCCGCGCTGGCCCAGATAAATCTCGTTGGCGTAGAGCGCGAAGATGTCTTCTTTAGAAAGACGACGCTCAAGCGTGAAGGCCAGCATGGCTTCCGCGAACTTGCGGCGGAAGGTGCGCTCGGGAGAGAGATAGGTGTTTTTGACAAGCTGCTGAGTGATGGTAGAGCCGCCCTGGCCCAATTCGTTATCGCCCGCGTTGCGTAAGATGGCGCGGCCTATGCCGAACGCGTCCAGCCCCCTGTGCTCGAAGAAGCGCCGGTCTTCAATCGAGAGAATGGCGCGCACAAGAGTGGGCGGAATGTCTGCGTAAGAGAGCGCCGCTCGCTTGCCGGACTTCATGCCTGCGTCTGTCGTCAGAATCTCGGGCTCAAGCTGGTAGTACTCAAGCTGCACGCCGTCGCCTCTTATCTCAGCTATGCGCTCGTGTTTGTTAAAGCTGACGCGCACGGTCGAGAGAGGGCTTCCTGCGCTCGCGTGTCGCGGCAGAATCTCCACAGCGTCGTCTAATACGGTGAAGCTCCCGCTCCAGACATCGCTCGCGTCCGTTTCGACGTAGCCCGCGCGACGCAGAAGCTCAACCAGCCGGTCGCGCGAAAGCGCCTGACCCGTGCGAAGGGAGCGCGGCGCGGCATAGATGCCTGCGCGGCTCGTCAGATAACCGCTCGCCAGCCGGTCGTCAACTATCTTCGAATAAGAGATGTAAGAATAGATTAGAAAGGCGAGGCTCGCAGTCATCAAGACCGCGAGCGCTATCGCGGAGCGAAAAAGAATGCGGCGCGCTCTGGACGGAGCGGCCGCTTCATCCTGTTTCATCACCCTGATGCGGGGCCTGAACCTGGCGCGACGAGGCTTGTGTATGGATGAAACTTCAATCGCCATTTGCTTCCTCGCCTGAGAACAAAAAGACCCTTCTTCGCGTCGAGTGAATCAACGTTGCCGTGCCGTGGGCTGACTACTTTCCTGTGCTTCGTATAAACGCTCAATCAGTGACGGATTCTATTATTGAGCGCCTGACTCGTATCCCCTCAAAAGCTCATCTGCGAAAAGGCGGCTGTCGAGACGGCGAGCGTAATCAGTATCATGATGATAGCTGCCAGTTGCACAAACCCGTTAGCTACTTCCTTCATCTCTACTTCCCCCTTTGGAAACGGTTCGTTCTACAATCCCAAAAAGATGTTGTGCAATGACCATGCCAGCAAGGATGAAAGAGACGAGAGGCCGCGAGCGAGGTGCGGAAGGTGAGTATATAAAAAGAGTTATGAGGCCTGACGCGGGAGCGCGGGCATGACGGACGGCTGCCCTGTAGTCAGAGGTTGCTTGATAATAGTACGCGGGCTCGGAGTTTCGGCGTCTCGGGTGTGTTCTGAAATTGGACGCTCTCTAGCGTAAGGGAGAGAGCCTGCGGCGGTCTTCGCGTTTCTCAGCTTGTCTGCGTCGCAGTTGATACCACTTGGGAGGCTCAGACTGCGGCTCAAGCAGGCGCTGGATTCTGGCTACGGTGCGGCGTGCGGCCTCTTCGCCTGCCGCAATAAGCTCGTCCGCGCGCTTCATCTCGTCCCATCGAATGTGGCCCACTCGCGGGCGAATGACTATGTCCGCGTCCTGTAGCTGTAGCACGGAGACTGTGCGCTGCACGACCATCATGGATTGAAAAATGACGCCTATGGCTGACTGAGGCGGGCCTAAGAACTTGGCTCCTTCGGCGTTCACGTCCACGGCTATGACTACGTCCGCGCCGAGCGAGCGCGCGGCAGCGGCAGGCACGTTGGCCACAAGCCCGCCGTCAACAAGCTGTCGGCCGCGCTCGTCCGTGACGGGAACGTACCAGCCGGGGATGGTGCAGCTGGCGCGTATGGCAAAGGGCACGTCGCCTTCGCCGGACATGACCACTGCTTCGCCGGAATGAAGGTCTGTGGCGACGGCCGCGAACGGGATGCGAAGCTCTTCAAAGCGCGTGATGGGCAGAAGCTTTCTCAAGAACTCTTCCATGCGCGCGTTCGATTGAACGCCGAGCCTTGAGAGCGTCATGCGCCCCATATCCCGCCACTTGAGCGAGCGGCTCAGTTTCTCAATCTCTTCAAGGTTCATGCCTGCCGCGAGCGCGCCCCCGGCAATAGAACCAGCCGACGTTCCCGCCACAAAGTCAACAGGGATGCTATGCTCCGCCAGCACCTTCAGCACGCCCACGTGAGCAATCCCGCGCGCAGCGCCGCCCGAGAGCGCCAGCCCCACCTTAGGCCTTTCAGATTGTTCCACGCGCTTGCGCCACATAACGGTCGGCAGCTCGTATTATACAGGATTGAGGATGGTGATTTCAGCGCGCTCGCGTGCGGTGTCCAGAAACGAGGTGGTTTCGGATTCTATCTTGTCTTCGGTCAATTGCGCTTCGAGCTGTTTGCTGACCTGCTCGAAGGTAGGGACTATGCGGCCCGGATACTGGCGCTGGAAGCGCGGCGTGTAAACGTCTCGGTAGTAATCGGAAACCTCTTTCGGCGTGACTACCGTGAAGGAGCGGAAGCGAAAGTCCAGATATTTTTCTATGGCCACGCGCTGGCGTATGATTTCGCGCAGCTGCTCGCTGGTCAAGCCTACGCGCTGCACGCGCTCCATGAAATCCGCTCTCGACGGGAAGAGATTTATCAGCCCGTTCAGCTGGTCTGTTATCTCTTTCTCCGTCGGCGTAATGGTCGGAAGCTTTTCCGCCTCCTGATAGATGAGCCGCTGGTTGATGATGAGCTGTAGCGTGCGGTTCAGAGCCTCGGAGCTTGGATTGTCAATCGGCGTGTTCGGCTGAAGAGCCATCTGCCAGAGCAGGTCTGAATAGGTGATGAGGTCTGTGCGGACGCCTCCGTTGACGGTCGCCACCATCTTGTCCACGACCTCCTGCGCCTGAGAGGTTGAGAATGAGAGAAGAAGAAAGAGCGACACGCAGAGGCATCGCATCAAGCCAAAGGATTTATTCTCATCTCTCTTCATACTTCTCTCTCCCTCTCTATTCATTCCCGGCCCGGTTCGCCAGCTCCTCAACGAGCAGGCGAGGGTCAAACGGCGGCGACGCGGCGTGTTCCCTGACGAGCCTGCAAACGACCTCGCTGTAATCTCTGGAGGACGCAGTCAAAGACTCAAGCTCCTCGAAATCTATGCTCAGGAGACTAATCAAACATCCCATGAGCATCCAGAGCAGCGCATCTCTGCGAGTCGCGGCCGGATTAAACTCGTAAATCTCAAAACGGTCTCTGTAAATTTCATCGCAGAGCCTTTTAAACGCATCCTCGGAGATTGTCTCCACACTCATCGCACTCTGACCAATCACGCGCCTCTACGCTTCCTTCATCAGAAGGTCTGCGTGAAGCGGAAATGAAGCTGGCCGTTCTTGAGCCTCGTTATGACGGGCGCAAAGCCGGGAGCCTGCGGCACCAGAAACTCCGGCGGGTCTAGGAAGAAGCCGTAGTCTACGGCGAGCGCCCCGCCTATGGGCGTCCTGATGCGAATGCCTAAGCCTACGGTGTTCGTCCAGTTGGCGCGCAGGTTCAGACGCCTGATGCGCTCGGCCTCACTTAAGAACGACTCTTCGGTAGCTTTGCGCCCGAACAGCTCGCTCACGAAGCGAAAGACGTTCCCGCCGTCGTAGAAGGGAACAATCTGAAAGCTGTTGACGATGGGGATGCGCGCCTCAAGGTTTACAACCGCGACGGCGTTTCCGCCCGTCGGCACCAGGAAAGGATTTATCTCAACGGGCTCGCCCTCTCGGTTGCGGAACTGTCCCACGGGCACGATGGTCTCGCGCGGGCCAGCCTCTTCATAGCCGAAGCCGCGCAAGGTTGTGGAGCCGCCCGAAAAGAACCTCTCGCTGATGGGAAGAGTCCTGTCCGTGTCGTCTATCACGCCGTCGTTGTTGCGGTCGGACGGGTTAAAGACGTTGGCCAGTCCGAGCGTGATGCTTCCGGCAAGGACAGTGCCGCGAGCCTTCTGCACGCGATAGTAGCGCCGGTAGTTGCCGTAGAACTTGTTGAAGGAAAGGCTGCTGCCCAACTGCTTCAGAGCCAGACTGTAATCGACCGTGAGAAAATCTCCGTTGGTGGCGTCGGTCGCGGAGTACTCGCAGCGCTCTCTAGTGGGCGCTCCCGGCTGGCGGTTCTGTTGCAGAAGGCGAGAGTTGTTGGCGTCGCACTTTTCGCGCGTGTCGCGCACGAAGGCCGCGCCGAAGCGAGAGAGTCGTATGGCGCGGTCAGGTTGCAGTATAGGCTGAAGCAGCAGGCTCTCTATGTTGTAGAGGCGCACGTCTTCGTAGTTGTAGCGGACGAAGATGATGCTGCGCGTGTCCCGGTCAAGCACTCGCTGCGTCTCAAGGTTAAAGGTGAAGCGGTTAATCGTAGGCTCGCCCACACGCTCGCCGAACTCGTTGATGGGATTCCCCTCTTCGTCCAGCCGTTGCACTATGCCCTGATTGCCACGGTCAATCCTTGAGCGGAAAAAGCGAGTGATGCTCGAATCCCTCTGGTACTGCGCGCTGATTGCGAGCGGCATGAACTGGTTGTCGCCGTAGCGACGAAAGCGCGGGTCGAAGTATTCCAATCTGAGAAGCTGCTGGCGGCGGCTGAAGCGCGCACGCGCCGCGCCCTGCTTCAGCTGTCCGAAGAGGTTGACGTTGCGTATGTCGAAGAACCCGAGAGGGCCGTTGTCCGTAGAATAGCCTCCGCCGTACTCTCGTATGCGCGGCTTTAGCTCCTCCACGTCAATGATAACGTCGTACTTCTTGAAGCCCGAGGCCGTCTCGCCCGCAGGCTCGGTGGTGATGATGACCTGCCGGAAGGCGTCCGTTTGATAAAGTATGCGCTCGCTCTCTGTCAGCTTATCAAGTCGCAGCACCTCGTTCTCAAAGAGCGGGATGGCGTTTAGGATAGCTTCCTTCTTCGTCAGCACGTTGCCGTTGACGCGTATGCTCGCGATGAAGACCTTGTCGCCTTCGCGTGTAATCGTGTAGACGACCTTCACCTGCTCTTCGTAAACCTGGTCGGAGATGATTTTTCGCGGCAGCTCAACTATAGAGAA
Source organism: Pyrinomonadaceae bacterium (assembly GCA_035276685.1). Lineage (GTDB taxonomy): Bacteria > Acidobacteriota > Blastocatellia > Pyrinomonadales > Pyrinomonadaceae > JACVRN01. The sequence continues at coordinate 14,915 of DATELK010000033.1, forward strand.
GTCGACCTGCACGTTGATGTAGCCTTCCGTGGCGTAGAGGCTGGCGATGCGGTCTGCGTCGGCGCGCGAGGCGGAGCGAGAGAAGGGGCCGTCCAGAATAGTCCACTGCAACTGGTCGCGCACCTGCGCCTCCGTGTAGATTTTGTTGCCGCGCACTTCGACACCGGCCACGCGCGTCAGCGGGCCTTCGCGCACTACGAACGTGATGATTAGATTCTCGCCGTCGAGCGAGGCGGCCTGACGGACTTCCACCTCCGCGCGCCTGTAGCCAAGGTCGCGCATGCGCGCCTCTATCAGTCGCTCGTCCTGCGCCAGCAGCTCGCGGCTCGTGTAGCCGCGCCCGTAGCCTAAGAGTGGAATGAAGCCGAGCGCCGAAGCCTTCTTCGTCCTAAGCTCTGTCTGTATCTCTTCAATCGTCAGTTTGTCGGTGCCCGTCAGGCGAACGTCCGTGAGCTTGAAGCGACGGCCAAGCTCCACGTCGTAGATTACCTGAACGTTGCGGCCCGACAGCTCTTCCGGGTTCAGGTTCTGGCAGGTGTCGGGCGTGCTGTTCGGAGTCGTCGCGGGCGTGGGCGGCGTGACCGTGCAGACGGGCGTCACCTGCGCGAAGAAGTAACCGGCTTCCTGTATGCGGTTGCGAAGGCGGCGCTCGCCCTCGGTGATTGCGCCGAAATCAAGAGTGCCTTCGCGTCGTATGGGCAGAAGCTCTCGCTGCCTCTTATCGCTTAGCTCATAGCCGCGAACCAGCACGTTTACGTAAGGGCCGGTTCTGACTTTGTAAGAGATGTCGAAGCGATTGGTCTGCTGGTTGTAAATCGTGCGCGCATCTACCTGCGGCGCGAGGAAGTCTTTGGCTATGATGGCCTGACGTATGCGATTCACATCGTCCGCCAAAGCCTGTCTCGTAAATGGAGCGTTCTGCTGAAGCTTCAGAGTAGGCAGCACGGGCGCGATGTCGAAGTTTTGAACGTCGAACTGCGGAGCGTTGACACGAGCCTGTTCGTTCAGTCGAATCTGGAAAGTAAGTATGACGCGCGTGCCCGTCTGGTCTCGCGTGTCGGGTTGAGTCTGCGCTTCGACTTCGGCGCGCACGAAGCCACGGTCGCGCAGGTAAGCCTGAATCAGGTCTGCGTTCGTCCTGATGGTTGATTCCGAGAGACGCGCCCCCGGCTCAAGCATGTTCAGACGGGCGCGCATCTCGTCTTCCGAGACAGGAGCGCCCGGAGGCACCACGCCCAAATCAAGTACGACCTCGCTCACACGCGTCGCGCGACGAACGACGAAGCGCACGCGTATGGGGCCGCCGCGAGCTGTTGAAGCCGCGCCGCCCGCCGCTTCAAAGACCTCTACGCGGGCGGAAGCGACCATGCCTGAGTCAAAGAGCGCCTTGAGCGACTCGCGCGCACGCACCGCCTGATACTCTTCCCCGGCCCTTATAGTCAGGATGGACGCGAACTCCGCTTGAGCCGCGGCGTCTGGCGGAGAGCCTTCTATCACCACCTCTACGGCCGACACCACGCGCCCGTCGTAATCGCCCACGTCCGGCGGCGCAGCGCTGTGAGCAGCAGACACACAGCCGCCTGCGGCTATCAGGAAGGCCGCGAGCCACAAGATGTTCAGAACGAAGTTACGAAGCCTCAACCTTATGCTCTAATTAATCAGAATCGTTTGCGGAAACGAATCTCAAAGCTGAAATTGTCGTTGCGAGAAGTGAAGCCGTTGGCCGAGCCCTGCTCGTACTGCGCCACGAAAGAGAGCCTGTCCGAAACTCTATACTCCACGGCCAGTATCTGATTCTGGTCAGAGGTCACGTTAGTCGAATAAGTGACGGAAAGCTCCTTGCTAATCGGCTGCGTTACTCTAAGCCTTGCTGTGGGGCTTGCGCCGCCGCGTCCCGCGACCAGCGGGTCAAGCTCAAGGCTCAGGCCGTAGAGCTTACTGGTTGCGCGCCTCAAAGGCTCGTTGATAATCGTGTTGGCCAGAAGGCTCGCGGCCGTGCCCACGCCCGATTGGGCCAGAACGGACGTGCCTGTGCCTTCCTGTGAAAGCTCGCCCGTTAAGATGAGCGCGACCACGTCAACCTGCGGGAGCGCAGGGTCTGACCTCACCGTGGCCGAAGGCTGCGAGAGCGGCCCGGTCAAATCCGCTATTACTCTGTAGCCGCGAATCTCCGCCTCCGCCTGAATGTTCAGGATAGGGTCTGCCTCGCGCTGCGCGGGAAGGTCTATGAAGCCGCGCGTGACCTCGTAGCGCTGGCGGCGGAAGTTCAGAGTGCCGCGCGAAGCCGAGATGCGTCCCGCCACGACGGGGTCTTCCACTGGGCCAGTCACGCGAAGCGAGACAGAGCCTACAACGTCAGCGAGGTTGTTGCGCACGACGAGCGCGTCGCGCCCCTCAATCCTCAGGTCAAGCTGAGTGGTGGCGGCGAGCGCCCCCTCGCCTCCGCCTTCTGTGAGCGATGCCTCCTGTCGCTGGTTGATTAAATTAGCTATGTCTATGTCCTCTGTGTACTCTGCGCGGCGCAGAGTGACAGGGCCGGAGATGAAGGTCGTAATCACTCCCGTCGTGCGGGCGCGCGTGCCGTTTATCTCAAGGTCTGCGTCGGCAGTCGTGCGGAAGCCTTCGGGATAAGGCACGGTCACTTGGTCTCCGCGCACGCTGAAGCGGAAGCTCGAAGGCATGAAGCCCGCCAGCTGCGCGCCGCCCGTGACAGAGACGCGCCCGCCTCCCAGGTTTCCCGTCAGCGAGCTTATCTGCGCGAAGTTGGAATTGAAGATGACGCGCCCCTCTATGTTAGACATCTGAAGGCGCTGGTCTGTGATGAGCGCCGACAGAGACGCGCCCGCGACAGAGGCCGAGCCGTTCAGTCTGGGCTCCTCGTAGCTGCCGCTCACCTGCACGCGAACGTCCGCCGTGCCCGCGAGGAAGAAGTCCGGCGAGAGTCCGTTCAGCACGCGCAGGTTGAGCTGGCCGTTGACGTTCAGGTTCTGTCGGCCTCCGGGGCCCACGGCCAGAGTGCCGCCGAAGAGAACGTTCGTGCCCGTGCCAGTGAACTGCGTCCGCTCGAAAAAGATTTCGTCGCCCGAGAATTGAACCAGCAGCGGCGAGACCGCAGAAAGCTGAACGTCCTCGACCTGCACGGTCAGGTTAGTGAAGTTGGCAGTGCCGCGCAGTCCCCTGAAAGAGAAAGCGCCTTCGTCTTCATCGTACAGGTTGCCCTCGGCGCTCAGTCGGCCCGTCGCGCGTCCTGCCACGGCGACGTTCGTGCCCGGCGGCAGCAGCGCCGCAAAGAGGCCCGTCAAATCCGCGTTGTCAAAATTGGTCTCAATCTTCGCGGGCAGCAGCTTGTTACTCAAATCGACGCTGGCCGTTATCACCTGCGGCTGTCCAAGTATCCCAGTCCTCAGGCTCAGGTTGAACTGTCGATTCTCCGTGCGGCCCACGAGCGCTAACTCTCCGGCCTCGCGCCCGTTGATGGTGACGTTCTGGCCCTTGCCGTCAATCGTCACCTGATAGGTGGAAAAGTCCGTGAAGATTCCCGTGGCGCGTGCGTTGATGTCCGCCGTGCCGTTCAGCTGCGGCACGCCGCCAGTCTTTCCTGCAAAGGCCGACAGACGGCTCAGTTGAATGCCCGTGCCGTTGGCCGTCATGTCGAACTCTCTCGTGCGCGTGTCGTAATTGCCGGACGCGACAATCGTCCCGGCGTCAAAGCGCGCGTCCACGCGGCTCAGGTTCACCTTGGAGCCCGCGAAGGTGGCCTGCGCGACTATAGAGTCGAAGTGCTCGCCGCTCACGTAGCCGGGCCCGACGCGCAGGTTAGCTTCGCCCGTCATGGCGTCTGGGAAGCCTGAGATTCTTATGCGGCCCGACACGTCCGCCTCAAGACTGCTGAGCTGCGAAGGCGTGGCAGCGCTTCCTGTGATGCTCGTGTTCTCGGACTGAAAAGCCGCGAGCAGGTTGCCCGCGTTGGCTCTATCTAGCGTGGCGTCGATGGAGATGTTGTTCTGGCCTTCGCGCGGCGCGTTCAAGGTAAACTGAAGACCGCCGCCGTCTCGCTCCGTGAGCCTCCCTTCGGTCACGTTTATCTCCGCCGGAGTCATGTTGAGCGCAGCCGTCAGCGTGCCCAGCTCTCGCCCGTTGACTATCAGAGTTTCAAGCGACGCTCGGCCCTCCACGCTCGGGTTATCGAGCCGCCCGCGCACAGTCCCGTTAAAGGTGAGACGGCCGTCAAGCCGCACGTTGTAGGTGTTAAGCTGCTCTTCCAAAGTCGGCAGCAGACCCGTTGAGGCTATGACTGTTTGAAGCTCCGCCGCGTCAGACGAGTTAAGGTCAAGCGCGAGGTCTGACTCATCTCTTGCGAAGGAGAAACGGCCCGTCGCGTTTATCTCCGAAGACTGCGTGCGAAGGTTGGCTCGCTCTATCTGAAAGAGGCCGCTCGCAGCGTTGAGCGCGACCGTGCCTGTCAGAGCGTTAGTGCCAGTGGCGGCCGTGCCCGTCTCGCCCGTAAAGTCTGCGCGAACGGTTCCCGTGGCGGTGTTCTTGATGTCCGTGCCGCGAAACGCGAGGTCTGCCGTGCCCGTGGCTTTGCCGGAGATAGGCACGTTGCGCTTGGCCGTGAGCGCCACAATCTGGCCCACGTCCAAATCATTGAAGCTGGCCGTCACGCGCGATGAGCCGCTGCCTGTGTTGATGACGGCATTGCCCGTGGCGTTTCCGTTAAGAATCTGCGCGTTGAAGTTGCGTAGCTCGACCTGATTGTTTGAAGCCGTGAGGGCTGCGCGTGCCGCGCCGAGCTGAACGCTCGCCAGCACGCCCCCGCCAAGGCTCAAGTCCGCGCTCGCTCTATATCGACCGGAAGGCTCAAGGACGAAGACGGGCCGGGCCAGCCTCACGTCTCGAATCGTGCCTCCTTCAAAATCTTTGGTCGAAGCGACCTGAATGTTTCCGGCGTTGATGTCGCCGCTCGTGCCTTCCACGCGCCCGCCGCGAATAGAGAGACGCACGCCCGCTATGTTAAGGCTTCCTATGGTCGCGCCGGATGCCCGCACGCCTCCTATGCGAAGCTGATTCACGGCGACGTTCGTCGTGCCGTCTCTATCCGTCAGGTCAACGCCGTTTGCCGTGAGGCCCTGAACCTGCGCGCCCTGCGCGTTGACTGCGCTGGCTTGAACTGTCCCGGCCGTAGCGGTCGTCACGCCGTTCTCGCTTCTGACACGAACGTCCGAAGCCTGCGCTCCGGTGATGCGCGCGTCGGCGGTGTTGATGCTGCCCGCCGTTGCGCGTGCGGCTCTCGCCGTCAGGACTCCTTCGCGCATCTCTGCCACGGTGTCGCTCAAAATCAGTCCGGCGATTGAAGTCCCCTGATAGCGCGCGGCTGCGGCTCGCAAATCCCCGAGCCAGCGAAAGTCCGTGCCCGTTCCAACGACTCCGCCAGCGACCTGCACCGTGTTGAGCTGAAAATCTCCGGCCGTGAGCATCTCCGCGACCGCGCGGCCCTGCACGTCGTACGCGGAGCCGTCGCCAGTGCCCTTGGCGTTAAGCTGAAGAGCCTGCACGCGCACTCCGTCCGCCGCCATAGCGTCCGATTTAATCTCGCCCTCTACGGTGTAGCGCGAGCCTTCGCCCGTGATTTTCCCTGCGAAGTTGCCCACGCCACGGAGCGCCGTGTCCGGCTGGAATATGTCGGAGGCCTGCGTCAGGTCTACCGTAGAAGTGACGTTCAGGTTGTAGCGGAGGTTTCGCCAGTCATCCATCACGCCCGTCATGCGCGCTTCAGCGAGCGGCGAGCGCACGACGAGCTCCTGAATCTCCGCACGCGTTTGATTGACGCGCGCCCGCGCAGTGACATCTATGTTGTTGACGGGCCGCCCGTCGTAGACGAAGGTCGAGTTCGTCATGGACAGGTTGACCGTGTTCATCCAGCTTTCGGCGGGAGCGCTCGGGTCGTCAGGCTGAATCGTCGCCACCAGGTTGCGTGCCTCGCCCGAGATGTCGTGCCGCTCGTCGCCGTAGTGAATGACGCCGTTGTTAATCTGAATCTGTGCGGTCGAGTAAGAGAAGAGAATACGGCGGTTCGGGTCGGGAGCCGGAAGCTTTATGTTGTGAAAGTTCGAGTTGCCATCTGCGTCGAACCTGACCCAGACCTCTACGCCGTCTATCGTCAGCTTTTTCAGGTTGATGTTGCGACGCAGGTTCAGAGCGTACAGGTCTTCTATGCGGACGACGGCCGTGAGCTTATCAATCCTGCCGAGCTTCTCATTGGTCGTCGCGTCGTAAAGCTCAACGTCATTCATGACGACGTTTCGCGCGCCCGAAGTGTGAAACTCTCTAATCTCTGCGCGAATGCCGTACTGCGCGAAGGTGGTCTGAATCTGGCGGGCAATGTAGCGGTCAACGTAGCCTAGCCTGTAGGCCATGAAGGCTATCAGAATCACGCAGACCGCTATGACGGCGAGCGAGATGGTCAGGATGACGGCGTTGCGCCTGGTCACCCATCGCCGCCTTCTGCGCGCCTCCTGCGGTGTCGAAGGCGGGGGACTGCTAGCTTCGGGCTCTCGTTCTGGCGCGGCTTCCGTAGCTAGAGGCTCGTCCCCTTCCGGGGGACGACCATCCTGGGGCGCGTCGTTGCGTTCGTCAACTGGCATAAGAAAGGAAACGCGAGACGTGAAACATGAGACGCCTCGCAGGCTCTTTGGAATTAATGGGAGAGAAGAGCAGTTTTCAGTTTTGAGTTTTCAGCCGAAGACACATCTTGCTTTCTGCTGAAAACTGAAAACTCAAAACTGAAAACTGTCTTTATCACTCATCACTCGCCACTGTTTTTCTCTCTTCCCCCGCAGGAGAGCCCAAGGGAAGGTTTCCGACTACTTCGAGATTAAAGCCTTCGAGCGCCGCCACCTTAGGGGGATGGTTGGTCAGCAGCACTATGCGGCCCAGGCCCAGCTCATGAAGAATCTGCGCGCCCACGCCGTAATCGCGGCTCGTGCCGTAGCCCGTCTCAAGGCTCGCTTCCTGTTGATTCAGCCCTCGCTCCTGCATCAACTGGTAGGTACGCAGCTGGTGCACAAGGTCAAGGTTGTGCTCACGCTGGCGAAGGTACAAAACTACGCCGCGACCTGCGGCAGAGATTTTCTCAAGCGCCGTGTGAAGCTGAAAGCCCGTGTCCCCGACCAGAGAGCCGAACATGGCGAACGTCACGTTCTCGGTGTGCACGCGAACCAGCACGGGCTCTGGGCCCGTCACGTCGCCCATGACCATGGCAACGTGTACTTCGCCGTTGACGACGTTCTCGAAGGCTATGGCGCGGAAGTGGCCGTAGACGGTAGGCATCTCCGTCTCCGCCACGCGCTTGACTAAGACTTCCTTGCGTATGCGATAGCGCACAAGCTCCGCGACCGAGATAATCTTCAAATCGTGCTGGGCCGCGAACTCTTCCAATTGAGGCATGCGAGCCATTGTGCCGTCCGGGTTCATGATTTCGCAGATGACACCCGCCGGATAAAGCCCAGCGATGCGAGCCAAATCAACGGAAGCCTCCGTCTGGCCCGGTCGAACAAGCACGCCGCCCTTCCTAGCGCGAAGCGGAAAGATGTGGCCCGGACGAGCCAGGTCCTGCGGGCGCGTCTTAGGGTCTACGGCCGTCAGGATAGTTGTCGCGCGGTCTGCGGCAGAGATTCCGGTCGTCACGCCCCGGCGAGCCTCGATTGAGACGGTAAAGGCCGTGCCCAGAAAAGAGGTGTTGTCGGCCACCTGCATCGTCAGGTGAAGCTCGTCGCAGCGCTCTTCCGTCAGCGGCATGCAGATGAGGCCGCGCGCGTGCGTCGCCATGAAATTGATAATCTCAGGCGTGATTTTCTCGGCAGCGCAGACGAGGTCGCCCTCATTCTCTCTGTCTTCGTCATCAACGATGATGACCATACGACCTTCCAGAATGTCGCGGGCGGCCTCTTCGATGGAAGCAAAAGGCATCTCTGTTTTCACTCGACTGTCGGGAGAGTAGAAGTCAACCGGGTTCTATGTTACCCGAAAGCCCTCAATTTTGCGACTAGGAAAAAGGCAGAGGTCAGTGATTGAGCCCAAGCACGTTTGTTATAGTCCCGCCAGGGACTTGCTGATAATAGCCCAGCCATTTATGGCTGGGGATAGAAGACGCAAAAAAATCATGGAGTCCCGTAGGGACGGCTGAATGAGATAGTTCAGCCGTCCCTACAGGACTCTCTATTTCTCTCGCAACTGTTCCCAGTGCTAAAGCACTGGGCTATTTTCAATAGTCCCGGCGGGACTGATTACTTTTCTTTCTACTAACCTCTGACCTCTCTCTTTTTAGGTTTTCTTAGGCAGCGGGTTGAGGACTTCTATGACGAGTTTCCATTTTCCGTCCGGCTGTCGCTTCCAGACGTGAACGTAGTAGCCTTGCTCGTCCCCCTTGCCGTCCGCCGATTTCAAGTTGTAAGCGCCGTAGGTGTAGGCCACGTCCAGAGAGCGCGAGATGTCGGAAGCTTCTGGCTGCCAGCTCATCTTCCCGCCCCTCGATTCGAGCGCTCCTTGCGCCGCCTGTTTGCCTATGAAGGGAAACTTTCCTTCGTGCAGCAGACGAACCTCGTCCGACATGTACGAGAGATAAGCACGAAGCGCGCCTTTCTCAAAAGAAGCTTTCGAGAATTCCCGCTCCATGCCGAGGATGCTCGCGCGGCCCGCGTCCATGTCCGTTTCGGAAGCGTTCTTGACAGACTTTGTTTTGACGCGTGAGAAGGAGAGAGTCTCGTTTGAGGTCGGCTGCGGGTTGCTGATGCCAAGGTCAAGCGCGAACTTGAACGAGCCGTCCTGCTGCTTTTTCCAGATGGTCATGAAATGGCCGAAAGCGACAGGCTTGCCGCCCGCGCCGTCGGGGCGAAACTCCCATGGCCCCATGTCGTATCCCATGTCGCCCGCAGCAGAGATGTCCGCGTAGCTAGGCTCCCAAGAGAGAAGACCCGGACGCTTGGCCCGCGCCTCCCAGCTCTTCTTACCGTTGACGGGGCCGGGCGCGAAGACAATGCCGTCGTCGGCCATGAAGGCCAGAAAGGCGTCGCGCGTTCCGACCTCGGACGCCCTCTGCGAGAAGGCGCGCTCGGCTGCGACCAGAGCTTCTAGGTCTGACGAGCCGGAGATTCTTTGTTGAAGGGCGAGCGCAGTAGCTGTTGTGCAGAGGAGCAGCAGAAGGGGAAGAGCTTTCTTCATTCTTGTATTCCTCCTGAGAAGATGTGATGGCCGAAGCCCATGCGGCAATCACCGAAAGCAGGCCCCGGCCCACAAGCCCGTTCGTATGATTTCCATTTTAGTAGATGCGCCTGGTCAGCGCTCTTTTTCAGTGTGTGGCGAGCGTAAGATTCACCGCGCGTGGCAAACAGTTGTCCGAGGGTGCGGGCGAAACTATTCGTAGCCAAGCTCTGCCAGTCTCTCAAGGGTAAGCTTTGAAGGAGTGTCCGTCTCGGTCTCGCCGCGCGCTGTGAGGATGCGCTCTACGTACTTGGCTATGATGTCCGCCTCAAGGTTGACTTCCATGCCCGGCCGCAGGTGAGAGAGGTTCGTCACAGCCCAGGTCTTCGGGATAATGGCTATCTCGAAATACTCTTCGGTCAGGGCGGCGATGGTCAGGCTGATGCCCTCGACCGCGACGGAGCCTTTGAAGACCATGTAGCGCGCCACCTCGCGCGGGTAAGCGATGCGGACAGTCCACGAGCCGCCCGCATCTGTGGCCGAGAGAAAGCGGCCCCGCGCGTCAACGTGTCCCTGAACTATGTGGCCGCCGAGGCGGGTCGCGGGCGTGACGGCGCGCTCAAGATTGACGGCAGCGCCCGCGCGCAAGTGCGCCAGCGTCGAGCGCTGCAAGGTCTCGGCCGAGCCGTCCGCCGCGAACGAGTCACGCCTGACATCAATCGCAGTCAGGCAGACGCCGTTGACAGCGATTGAGTCGCCTTCACTTGTGCCTTCCGTGACGGAGCGCGCTTCGATGACGAGACGCGCGCCCTCTCCGCGCTTCTCCATGCTTCGCACGCGCCCCAGCTCTTCTATGATGCCCGTGAACATAAACGTAACTTACTAAATCCGCGAAGAAATTAACAGAGGTGGACAGGGCAGGCAGTGTCCTGTATAAAGAGCAAGGCCGCCCGTGACCGCTCTCCCAAGCAAGTCGGACGACCCTGCCCCCTGACCGCACATGACCGGCACCTCATTAACCAGGCCCATGCGGCCAATCTTTTTAATGCAGGTCAGTACCGCCTGCGGTAGCGGGCGGGTCTAACGTGCATTGTGCCTCTAGTCTAAGTAATACCCGCCCGCTACCGCAGGCGGTACTGACCTGCTCTTCAACCTTTAGCTAATCAAGCCCTGTTTGTTATTATCCCCGAGTTCCAGTCTTTGAAAATTAGGGCAACGGCCAATGCGCTGCTTCCACCTCAACTTTGAGTAATGAGCATCGCCGTGCGAGATAAGAAGGTCTTACTCACGGCGAACAAGTTGAGCGAGCATATTCCATTAGCAGTTGCTAACAATTGCAAGAGGAATTTTGTCAAGCTCGACCTATCGGGAGGGTATTCCTGATGGGCAACCCACGCCGTAAGCCTGAGCGGCTGGGCGAGAAGCTGCGACAGATTCGCCTTACGCTCGACATTTCTCAGAGCGAGATGCTTAGAAGACTGGAAGCCGAGGACTTCATCACGTACCACCAGATTTCGGGATATGAGTCAGGGAACCGCGAGCCGCCACTGCAAATTCTCTTACAATATGCTCGCGTGGCGGGTATCTGCATGGAAGTATTAGTTGATGACGAGCTTGAACTGCCTGCGAAGATACCGAAAAGTCCGAAACATTCTTACAGATGAGAACTGCTGCGGTCGTTGGTCTCTGCACACGTCGCCAGAAAGCTTTCCACCTCTGCGGGTGAGCGCAGCCAGACGATTCTCTTTTCTCCCTGCCGGGCTTCCAGCATCCTGACTATCTTAGGCCTGCTGCGGCGCGGGTAATTCCATATCCAGAGTAGAAACTCAAGGTTCAGCTTTTCCTGACAGCCTTCGGCCACGTCGGGCCTGCTCGTCTTGCGGTACATGAGCGCACGCTTGATGACGCGGCGCAGGCAGAGCGTGCGCGGCATGTCCATGAAGACAACCGTGTCGCACGCCTCTAATCTCACGTCCAGCGTGCCGGAGTAATTCCCGTCCATAATCCACGCGTCGCCTTTGACCATCTCTTCGACCTGCTTGAGCCATTCGGGCTTGGGCGTCTCGACCCAGCCGGGATGCCAGTAGAATTTATCAAGGTGCAGGACTTCAATGCCGAGCAGCTCGCCCAGTCGCCTCGCAAACGTAGACTTGCCCGCGCCGCCCGGCCCGATTACCAGAACCTTTTTCATAATTTTCGGATGTCGTGAAGGTTAGCGTAAAGAACGCACGAGCGCGACGATTAAGAGGCCAATGAGGACGGGCGCGAGCGCCGTCGCCAGAATCCAGACGGCCTCAAGCTTGAAGTAGGAGCGCGGCAATCTCATGATTCCCTCCTTAAGCACTGCCTTTAAGTCGCGTGTCTTTCCCTGCCTGACTCTTTCTCGCGTATGACGGCGAGCATGCGGCCCGCGACCTCTTCTATGGAGAGGTCTGTGGAGTCTATGACGACGGCGTTCTCGGCTATGGCGAGCGGCGAGTCCTCGCGCGTGGAGTCTCGCTGGTCGCGCGAAGTGATGTCGGTCAAGGTCTCTTCAAAGGTCACGTCGCGCTCCCTCAAGCGGTCTTCCTTGTAGCGGCGCGAGGCTCGCTCCTGCGGCTGAGCCGTCAGGAAAAACTTAACGTCCGCGTTGGGGAAGACGACCGTGCCTATGTCTCGCCCGTCAAGCACGACTCGCCCCTGGCGGCCCATCCTGCGCTGTCGCTCGACGAGCGTGCGACGCACTTCAGGAATGGTGGAGATGACGGATGAGGCGTGGCTGACCTCTTCCGTCCTTATCTCTTCGGAGATGTCTCGGCCGTTCAGGCTGACGCGCAGCGAGTCCGGGTCGCCTTCGAGCTTGATGTCCGCTCTCTCCGCGACCTCTGCAACTCTTTGCGAATCATTCAGAGGCACGTTCGATTCTATGACCGCCAGCGCCACGGCCCTGTACATGGAGCCTGTGTCTATGTACAGGTAGCCAAGCTCGCGCGCAATCATGCGCCCCAGAGTAGATTTGCCCGCGCCCGACGGGCCGTCAATAGCGATTATCATCCGTTTTAGTTTGAGTCCAGACTCTGCCTTATTGCCTGAAGCGCCCTGTCTATATCTTCGCTTGAGACATCATAGTGCGTGACCATGCGAATTGACGAGCCGAAGCCGGAAGCCAGCACGCCCCGCTCCTGAAGACGAGCGCAAATCTCGTCCGCCGTCTTCCCCGTCCCGGATACGTCGAAGAGGACTATGTTGGTGACAACGCGCTCGGGGTCAATCGAAATGCCGGACAGTTCGGCCAGCCCGAAAGCGAGACGCTTAGCGTTCGCGTGGTCTTCAGGCAATCGCTTCGGCGTCTCTTCAAGCGCTACAAGGCCTGCTGCCGCGAGCACTCCCGCCTGTCGCATGCCTCCGCCCAGAAGCTTTCGCCAGCAGCGTGCGTCTTCTATAAAATCGCGCGAGCCCAGAAGCATTGAGCCGACGGGCGCGCCGAGCGCCTTTGAGAGACAGAACATCACCGAATCAACGGGCCGCGCAAGGCTTGAGACATTGGTCTCAAGCGCGCACGCGGCGTTGAAGATTCGCGCGCCGTCCAGATGCACGGGAATCTTGAGCGAGTGAGCGCGCTCGCAAATCTCTTCCGTCCTCTCGGCCGTCAACAGCGTCCCGCCCGCAAGGTTGTGCGAGTTCTCAAGCGCAATCATGCCCGTAGGCGCGACGTAATAGGCTCCGCCCGTGTGCAGCGCGCCTTCTATGTCCTGCCATGAGAGTATGCCGCTCCCGTCGTTGCTCTTGACGGGACGCGCGAGCGCTCCGGCCACGGCAGACATAGCAGCCATCTCGAAATTGTAGATGTGCCCGCGCTCTTCGATGAGGACTTCGGTGCCGGGGCGCGTGTGCAGCTTGACGGCAATCTGGTTTCCCATAGAGCCCGTAGGGACAAAGAGCGCCGCCTCTTTCTCGAAGATTTCAGCCGCGCGCTCCTGCAATCGGTTGACCGTTGGGTCTTCGCCGTACACGTCGTCCCCGACCTCCGCATCCATCATCGCGCGCCGCATGGCGGGCGTAGGCTTCGTCACCGTGTCACTTCGTAAATCAATCATAATAAGAGTCAGTGTAATGCACCGCGTATTCAAACGAACGTGGCGAATACTTCGTTGGAAAGAAGAGCGCCCGTCGGCGTCAGCTTAAGTAGGTCGTCCTTCAGCTCTATCAATCCCGCTTCCTCAAGACGCGAGAGGTCGTCCGCACGCTCTTTCCTGAGGTCAACGCCGAAGCGCGCGAGATGCTCGCTGAGGCTTATACCACTCAGCAGCCGCAGGCCTAGAAAGACCGCTTCGGCCTGAGCGTCCTGTTCGTTCAGCGCAACGGATTCCACCATTGGCGAGCGGCCCTCTTCGATTAGCTCCGTGTAACGCGCGGCGTCGCGCTCGTTAGACCAGCGGCGTCGCTCGCCGTCGAAAGAGTGAGCCGAGCAGCCGAAGCCATAGGTCGGGTGGCCGAGCCAGTATTTAGAGTTGTGTCGCGACTCAAAGCCGGGGAGCGAGAGATTTGAAATCTCGTAATGCGTGTAACCCGCGCTCGCCGCTTCGTCAAGCATGAGGCGATACATCTCGGCCGCGAGGTCATCATCCGGCATGGGCAGACGCCCGCGACTTATCTGCTCCGCGAGCGGCGTGCCTTCGTGAACCTCAAGCAGGTAGAAGGAGAGATGCTCAGGCCTGAGCTTCAATGCCTCGTCCAGATTGCGCGCCCACTGTGAAAGCGTCTGTCGCGGCAGGCCCGCTATCAAATCAAAGCTCACGTTGTCGAAGCCTGCCTCGCGCAGGTAGCCGATGGTCAGGCGCACGTCCTCGGCCGTGTGCGTGCGGCCAAGCTGTCTGAGCTCCGCGTCGTCGAAGGTCTGCGCGCCGAAGCTCGCGCGCGTGATGCCAAGGCGACGGAACTCGCGCAAACTCGCGGGCGTCAGCGTGCCCGGATTCATCTCCATAGTCACTTCCGCGCGCGGCGAGATGCGGAAGCGGTCGTGCACGGCTTCAAGAATCGTCTCGACCTGTGCGGGCGAAAGAAGCGAAGGCGTGCCGCCGCCGAAGTAGATGGTGTCGGCCTCCTGTGCTTCGTTCTCAAGCCTTGAGAAGTCTCTTATCTCGCTTGATAAGGCGCGCACGTAGCGCTCCGCCAGTGGCGCGGCATAAGTCCCCGTGGCGAAGTCGCAGTAGGAGCAGCGCGCACGACAAAACGGGATGTGTATGTAAATACCTGCCGGGTTCATAGTGGAAAACCGGATTATAACACGCGGGCATTTGAGGGGCGAACGAGAGGCGAAACTGCACGGCCGCCGCCGCAGGTGTATGAATCGTTACGGTGTGTATAAATTTTGTGCGACCGAAGCACGCGCTTAATCCTGCGCGCCTCGTGAATTTCTAAGGAAAACGCGTGCTTGCGGTAAAAACGGGACGCGGCATAGCGGTTGATTAATTACTGCTGGAAGAACAAGGGGATGTACTAATAAGAGCTACGAGCCGGGGCTTTCCCGGAGACGTGGCTGTGCGTTATGGACTATGAACTGAAAGGGAGGAGTTTTTCAGATGGCAGATCAACAGAATCAGAATAAGGATCAGGCACAGGGCGCGAGCGCAGGCGCTAATGCTCAAGCAGGCGGCGGCACCCAGCAACAGCAGACGGGACAGATGCCCGAACAGCAGAAGGATAACCAGAGCAATCAGCCGACGGGCCAGACGGGCCAGGGCCCTCAGGGCTCATCACAGCAGAACAACCCGCAGGGCGGCTCACAACAGGGCGGCCCGCAGGGCAACCAGGGCGGACAGAATCGCTAAGCGCGATAATTAACAGGGATGGACAGGATAGACAGGATAAAAGGGAAGGTGTTGCTTCTTCTTTATCCTGCATATCCTGTCCATCCTGTTTGAATCTTCCTCTAACGACCTCTCTACTTACTTCTTTATCTCTAACTTTCGCTGGCTGCCTTCGCCGCTGATGGTTCGGCTTGAGCGGCGCGCGACCTCTTCGGCACGCGCGAAGGCGCGCATCAGATTCTCGCCAAGCACCTTTCTTATATCCTGCTCAGAGTAGCCGCGCCTCAGTAGCTCATAGGTGATGTTCGGCAGCTGCGCTATGTCCTGCATGCCTTCTGGCAGACTCGGCACGCCGTCGAAGTCCGAGCCGAGGCCAACGTGGTCTACGCCAGCGACCTTGGCTATGTGGTCTATGTGGTCTATCAGGACGGAGAGCGGCGTCGCGGGAAGAGGATTCGGCGCGAGCAGCTTGTTGCGCTCTTCGCGCAGCCGCTCAGGCTCGTTCTTGTACTGCTCATTTAAGGCGTCAAGCTGCGGCTTGAGACGGGCCGAGCGTTCGGCTGCTGCGTCAATCACCTTCTGGTCTATGAAGCCGGGATAGAAGTTGACCATCACTACGCCGCCATTCTGTCCTATGCGGCGCAGCAATTCGTCCGGGATGTTGCGGCGATGGTTGGCGAGCGCACGCGCAGATGAATGAGACGCTATGACTGGCGCTGTGGAGACATCAAGCACGTCCGACATGGTTTTATCGGAGACGTGAGAGATGTCTATCAACATGCCCAGGCGGTTCATCTCGCGCACGACCTCTCGCCCGAACTCGGAGAGGCCGTTGTGTCGAGCCGTGTCGCAGCAGGAGTCCGCCCAGTCGTTCGTGTTGTTGTGCGTCAGCGTCATGTAGCGTATCCCTAAGCGATAGAAGTCGCGCAAAGCGGCCAGAGAGTTTTCTATGGCGTGGCCGCCTTCTATGCCCATGAGCGCGGCGATTCTCTTCTGCCTCTTGGCGCGTCGTATGTCGGCCGTAGAAGACGCCATCATGAAGTCGTTCGGGTAGCGCTCCGACAGTCGATAGACGCTGTCAATCATGTCCATGGCGCGCCGCGCAGAGCCCCCCTCCTTGGCGTAGCTCTGGTCAACATAGATTGAGAAGAACTGTCCCGTGATGCCTCCCTGCTTCATGCGCGCGATGTCCGTGTGATACTTGCCCACGGAAGGCGTCCCTAAATCATAGCCCTCGTCAATCATGGGCGAGGTGATGTCGTTGTGGCCGTCTACGACAATCGCCTTGCGATGTATCTCAAGCGCGCGACGCCACAGCCGCTCGTCCCGCTGCGGCTGAGCCGAAGATGAAGAAGAAGCTGTCTGCGCCTGCTGCTGCTCGGCCAGAACGTGCGCGCCCGGGCGCGGTATGGCGAGCGCAAGCAGCAGAGACATGAGCAGCAGAGCAAACGCCGCACGCTTAGCCAGTCGAGGATTCTCTCTGTTCATCGTTTATATAAAAATCGGAAAATTAACAGGGATGGACAGGATGAACGGGATGAAAGAGAAAGCAATACTTCTTCTTTATCCTGCATATCCTGTCCATCCTGTTTGAATCTGTCTTAAAACTTATAGGACGAATTCGGAATGAAGCTCGCTCTTGCTTTGCCTGTCGCGCTTGGCCTGCTTGTCGCGGTACATGGCCTTGTCGGCCTGCGCGATTAGCTCTTCCAGCGAGCCGCTCTCTTCAGGGTCAAAATGTACCACGCCGACACTCAAAGACAAATCGAAGGGACGGGACGCCTGCCGCTTGTACTCTTCGAGGTTCTCCCAGAGGCGCGAGGTGACGGCGCGCGGCTCAGGGGCCTCGTAATCCTCAAGTGCCAGGATGGTGAACTCGTCGCCGCCCAAACGCGCGATGATGTCCGAGTCGCGGAAGGATTTTTTTAGAATCTCGGCCACGGCGCGAAGCGCTTCGTCTCCGGCCTGATGGCCCAGCCTGTCGTTAATCTTCTTCAGGCCGTCGAGGTCTGCGAAGACCAGCGTGAAGCCGTGGCCCGTGCGCTGTGTAAGGCGCACCTGCTGCTCTGCCAGAGCAAGAAAGCCTCTGCGATTGTAAAGGCCCGTGAGGTCGTCCAAAAGAGAGAGGCTCCTGAGCGTCTCTTCCGTGCGCCTGCGCTCTGTGATGTCGCGAGCGATGCCCTGCACGCCGACGGGCTCGCCGCCTTTCATGATGACGCGGGTGCTTACTTCGAGCGGGATGCGGCCGCCGTCCTTGGCGAAGATTTCCAGCTCGTAGCGCGTGGACATGTCGTCCGTGGTCTTCATCTCCATCATCTCGCGCGCCGTCTTCAGATACTTGGGCAAGACCACCTGCGCTATGTTGAGCCCGAGCGCCTCTTCCTGCGTGTAGCCCGTGATGCGCTGACCCGCTAAGTTCAGTGAAGTGAAGTTGCCTTTAAGGTCGTGCGTGTAGACTAGGTCGTTGGCGTTCTCGAAAAGCTCCCGGTAACGCTCTTCCGATTCGCGCAGCGCCTCTTCGGCCTGCTTGCGTCTGGTGATGTCGCGGGCGATGCCCTGCACGCCGACTGGCTTCCCGTCTTCGTAGATGAGCTGCGTGCTTATCTCAAGCGGGACGCGGCGGCCGTCCTTGGTGATTATCTCAAGCTGGTAGAAGGTCTGAGGCTTCGCGTCGGCGACCTTGCGCGCGAGCATCTGGCGTGCAAGCTCAAGGTATTCGGGCGCGACCACCTGAACGACGTTCATCCTCAGAGCCTCTTCTCGCGTGTAGCCCGTGACGCGCTCGCCTACCTTGTTAATGGAGGTGTAGTTGCCCTCAAGGTCGTGCACGTAGATGATGTCGTTGGCGTTCTCGAAAAGCTCACGAAGGCTCTCTTCGGAGCTTCTGAGCTTCTCTTCGGCGGCCTTGCGCGTTGAGAATAGCCAGACGAAGAGCAGCGAGTTGAAGACGAAGACGAGCAGCCGCAGAGCGTCCGCGGGGCTTGCGAAGCTCAAGCTGTAGTGCGGCTGTACGAGAAAGAGCTTGCTGATAACAGCAGACAGGGCAGTCGCCCAGAGGCCCGGCCCATAGCCCCCGCGCCACGCGCTCAGAAGCACCGCGAAAAAGAGCAGCACGAACGGCGTCTCGCGCATCTCCGGCCAGAGCAGCAGTGTGATGACGATGCTGGCCGTGACTAGCAGAATCGAGAGCAGGTAACCAAAGAGGGAATAACGTTTCTGGTCGGGCATGGTCTTCTATCTTTACCGGAGCGAGGGGCGCTGTCTCCCGGACTCATTTAAGATGTCCGGGCGGCTTAAATAGTTGGCGGGATTGCTCTCCCGGCCAAATCCTGACGCAAGCGAAGAAAGCCTTTTGCTCTGCCTGTCTTAAGGAACAGCGCGGCCATTATAGCGCAGGTCAGTACCGCCTGCGGTAGCGGGCGGGTCT